>CBFGUO010000043.1:0-48977 GCA_965652375.1 uncultured Opitutus sp. | reverse complement strand
CGGTTTAGGAAACCGCGGTTCTATCCATTGAACTACAGGGACGGACAGAGGGCCCGAGGCTGCCACGACCGGCGGCTCAGACAAGCCAGGAAGTTATGTACTGACCGAAGAGAGTTCCGGCGCAAAAGATTGTCCTGAATCGCGCCGGATGAACCCATGGTTATGACAACAAAGATGAACCCACGTTTCAGAATCGCCCCCGCCTTGATCGTATGGACGGTGCTGGTCGCCGGCGTCGCCGAAGGCCTGGCCGCCGCTCCCCAGAACTTCGAGTATGAGGTCGAACTCGATGCCGTCGGCGTCGATGCCCGTCAGGTCGAACAGATGGATGCGTTGCTGCAGTCCTTCGTCGACGATCAGAAGCTGGCCAGCGTGGTCGGTTTTATCGCCAAGGGCGGCAACGTCGTCTACAACGGGGCGTTTGGCTGGAAGGACGCAGAGAACCGCATCCCGGCGAGTGTCGACGACTACTACGTGCTCTTCTCGCAAACGAAGGCGGTAACGACCGTGGCCTTCATGACCCTGGTCGAGCAGGGACTGGTCGCGATCGACGATCCGGTCTCGAAGTATTTTCCGGAGATCCCCGATCGCGTGGTCACCAAGGTCAACGAGGACGGCAGCTACGAGACACGACCGGTTACGACGCCGATGACCTTCGTGCATTTGATGAGCCACACTTCGGGACTCGGTGCGGGCCTCGTCCGCGAAATCCGCCGGGCGGAGCGCAAGGCCGACGGTGCCCCGATGGGTTTCGGGGGTGAGGTGCCGCGCAAAACGCCGAGCGGACAGCACAGCGGCGGCGGCAATCCCGAGGCCAAGTTTCTCGAAGAGGAAATGCTCGCCCTGGCCAAATACCCGCTGGGCTTTGACCCGGGAACAACGTGGAACTATCACGTGAGCACCAATATGCTCGGCTACCTGATCGAGCGCATCTCCGGTCAGTCGCTGCGCGACTACGTCAAGCAGACGGTGCTGGCTCCCCTGGGCATGGACGATACCGACTGGTACTACGCGCCGGAAGCGCGGGACCGTTTCGTCAGGCCCTACCGCGTGGTTGATGGCAAGCTGGAGCCCGGTCCGACACTCTACAGCGACGGCACGGTGAGCGAGCAGCAGACCTACGCCGAAGGCGCCATCGGTCTGAACGGACCGATCGAGGATTACGCCAAGTTCTGCCAGATGCTGCTGAATCAGGGGGAGTTCAACGGCCACCGTATCCTGAAACCGGAGACAATCGAGCTGATGACCACCATCAACCGCCTGCCGCCGGACAGCGGCGCCGATCCGGGTTTCCAGTTTGGCCTCGGTTTCGAACTGCACCGTGAAAAGAAACCGGCGCCTGCGGTCTCGGACTCCGCCTTCGCCTGGGGCGGCCTTTTCGGCACCGGCTACATCATCGATCCGGACAAGGACCTGATCGCCCTGTTCTACATGAACATGTACAATCCGGCGCCGATGTATCCCGCGTTTCTCGAGCAGGCGTATCGCTTGTTCGACTCGCCGGCGGCGGATGCCGCGGCGGCTCGGACGATCCTTGAGGACGGCGGTCGCGGACCGTTCCCCGCGATCGTGACCGAAGACGGCTCGCTGCCGGGGATGACGATCTATCGGCCGGCGGATCTGGGTCCCTTCGGCGAGTCGGAGGCCAGGTTGCCGATCCTGCTTTGGGGCAACGGCGCGTGCGCCAACACCACCGAGGAGCACAAGTTGTTTCTGAACGAGATTGCCTCCCATGGTTATCTCATCCTCGGGGCCGGTCGCTACGATCGGTTGGAGCTGCGCGACGACGTCTCCAATGAGAAGACCCGATCGAGTCAGCTCCTCGAAGCCCTCGATTGGATCCTGGCGGAGAACGCCTCACCCACGAGCGTGTTCCACGGCAAGGTCGATCCGGAGCGGGTCGCCGCGATGGGCATGTCCTGCGGCGGCTTGCAGGCAATCGAGATCTCGGCCGATCCGCGCATCCGTACCACGGTGGTCTGCAACAGCGGCGTGCTGGCGTCGCCCTCGCCCATGCGCGGCATGCCGGCGCTGACGAAGGAGGCCCTGCTCGATCTGCACGGTCCGGTGCTCTATCTCATGGGTGGTCCCTCGGACATCGCCTACCAGAACGCGATGGACGACTTTGACCGGGTGGATCATGTGCCGATCGTGATGACGAACCTCGATGTCGGCCACGGCGGGACCTACGCCCGTCCGCATGGCGGCGAGTATTCCCCCGTCGCGCTGGCCTGGCTGGATTGGCAGCTGAAGGGCGACGAAGCTGCGGCCGGGATGTTCCTGGGCGAGGACAGCGTGCTGAACCGCGACCCCCACTGGACGATCGAAGTCAAAAACCTGACCGGCGACGACCAACGGCCCTGAATACCCGGTTTTTTCACCCCCAACCGCAACCGATCCCCCAACCCCCCCGATTGTCATGCCTCCCGGCTTGGTTCCAAATCCTGCTGCAGGTGCCGGGCGGGCTTGGCACCGGCATATTCTGGTGGGAGCCCATGGTCGCCCAGCGGCCCGGCCGCGGCGGCGGCCTGCGCCACCGCGGGATGTTCGACGACGAAGGCAACGCCCTTCCGGTCATCCGCGTATTCGATAAATGGGCACGCGGAAAGGTGCCGCAGAAGCCGGCGGACGGCAACTGAACTCCAGTCACTGCAGCGAACGTCGCCAGCCTGTCGATTTCACACTGTAGGGCTGCCGCTTGCGGCATGCCGCACTTGCCTCTCAGTCGACCGTCAGCCGTGCCGGAGGCTGGCAAGCCTGCGGCATCCCGCAAGCGGCAGCCCTGTCATGCCGAACGTGCAGGTGCTTTACGCGCGGAGGGTGAAATATGCAGGCTCAGTCCAGGCTCACAAAGCTCCGGGCGAGATTGGCCGGGGTGTTTTGGCCGAAATGAACCGAAGCCGCCTCAATCATGCGGCGGGGGGCGCGCTGGGCGAGCGAATCGCCGATCGCTGCGAAACTGAAGCGAGTCTCCCATAACAACACACGCCGCCCGCGGTTGCGGAGCGCCCGCCGACCGACCCGGTTTCCGGTTGCCGAGTCGGTCGCCTCCTGTCGGCGGGTAGGGTGTATCCCGCGGGTCGTTTTGACCGATATGTGGGATAAACGCCGTATCTTCAGTGCTTTTCGTGATGCCCGGCTGATCCGTTAGGAAATTCTCTTAATACCCGCCTGCGGTTTCTTGACTATTGTTTGCATCAGCATGAGGAAAAGGGCTCTTCCGCGAAGCCACTGGCCGGGCTGCCGGGACAACCCCGAATCTCCCCATGACCTCCGAGCCAGTCCTGCCTTCGTGCGGCGTCGCTTTACGCCGCGTTTCGTTTTTCCTCACCCTTTGCGTGCTCACGAACTCGTGGGCTCAGGTCCAGACCGGCACTGCGCTGGTGCGACATGCGCCCCAGGTGAATGGGTTTGTTGAAGGATCGATCCAACAGACGACAGGGGAGGGACTCACCCTGAACGGCGGTGCCATCGTCACGGAGGATCTGCGGGTGCCGGGCTCGCCCACGATCCGCAAGAATGGCAAACCCCATTTCGGCGGGGTGGTCGACGAAGCTGGTGCCGTAAATCCGTCCAACTACCAGATCACCCTCAACGGCAACGCCACGTTGGGGCGCGTGGTGCGGCGGGTCGATCCGGAGGCCCTGCCGGTGGTGACGGCGCCGGTCGCACCGGGGGGGAATCGTCACGTAAACATCAATCACGCATCTGAATCGCCCGGCGATTTTTCGACCCTGCGCAACCTCACCCTCAACGGCGGGGTAGGGCAGTTCGCCGTGCCGGCCGGCGCCTACGGCGACTTCACCGCCAATGGCGGCAGCGGCTTCACGCTCGGCGTGGTCGGGGCCCAGGTGCCCGCGGTCTATCATTTCCAGCGGCTCACCTTGAATGGGGACACGCGGCTCGAGGTGGTCGGTCCCGTGCAGATCACGGTCGCCTATGGACTCAACCTCAATGGTGAAGTCGGCGATGCGGCGCACCCCTCGTGGCTCACCCTGCGCGTCTACTCCGGTGGCCTCACCGTGAACGGCGACGGTCACATGTGGGGCTTTCTCGTCGCGCCCAATGGCAACGTCCACATTAATGGCGAGTTCACCGGCGGCGTCGCTGCCGACCGCCTCACTGTCAACGGCGGCGGCGTGCTGCGGCTGCGCGCGTTTGAGGCGCCCAACCAGTCGCCCGTGGCCACCGACACGGTGGAGCAGGTCGACGAGGACGCGGCGGTCGCCTTCACGCTGGCGGCCAACGATCCGGACGGCGATCCACTGACCTACACGATCCTGTCCGGTCCCTCCCATGGCACGCTCACCGGCTCTCTCCCCGCGCTCACCTACACACCCGCACCCGATTTCGACGGCGACGATGCGCTGACCTTTCAGGTATCGGACGGGGTGGCCGCCTCCGCCGTCGCGACGGTGAGCTTCGACGTGGTGCCGGTGAACGACGCGCCGATCGCCGCGTCGCAGACGGCAATGGTGCCCGAGGACGAGCCGCTGGTCGTCACGCTGGCGGGCTCCGATGTCGAGGACACCGACCTCACGTTCGCGATCACCGCCGCGCCAGCCCATGGCAGCGTGACGCTGGTGGGCGCTGAGGCGACCTATATGCCGAACGCCAATTTCTTCGGCACCGATACCCTTCGCTTCACCGCGAACGATGGCTCCCTTACGTCCGTCGAAGCCGAGGTCGTGGTCGAGGTGCAGGCCCGCAACGACGCACCGCTTGCCCAAGATCGATCACTCGCGGTCGATGAAGGCGCCACGATTCCGGTCGACCTCGTCGCCACCGACATCGACGGCGATATCCTCACGTACGAGGTGTTGAGCGGACCGACGCACGGAAACCTCAGTGGCACGGTCCCGACGCTCACCTACACGCCCCCGGCCAATTTTGACGACGTCGACACCGTGACGTTCCGCGCCTTCGACGGCGCAACCTATTCGGCCGTCGGCACGATCACGATCCAGGTAACCAACCTCAACGATCCGCCGCAGGCTGCATCGCAGTCGCTCGCGACGGCCGAGGACGAACCGCTGGCGATCACGCTCACCGGCAGCGATCCGGATGGCGACGGGTTGAACTTCACGATCACGGTGGCGCCGTCGCACGGCACCCTCACCGGGGCCGCGCCCAATCTGATCTACGAGCCGGCGGCGGACTTCCACGGCGACGACGAGTTTCTGTTTTCGGTCAACGACGGGGAGTTCGATTCCGCGCCGGTCGCGGTGGCCATCGCCGTGGCGCCGCGCAATGACGCGCCGCTCGCGGTGAGTGATGAGATCACGATCGACGAGGATGCGGTGACGGAGATCAGTCTCGTGGGCACCGACGTCGACGGTGATGTGCTCAGTTTCGAGATCGTCACGGCGCCGGCGCACGGCGGCCTGTCGGGCAGCGGCGCCGCGCGGACCTACACGCCGGCCGCCGACTACCACGGCGACGATGCCTTCACGTTCCGCACCTTTGACGGCGAAGCGTTTTCCGAACCGGCTGCGATCACGATTCATCTCACACCGAAGAACGACCGGCCGGTGATCGAGTCCGTCGTGGTCGCGACGAATGAAGATACGGCGGTGTCCTTTGACCTGACGGTCATCGACGTCGACGGTGATCCGGTCACCGTGGAAATCACCGTCCCTCCGCTGAAGGGTGAATTGAGCGCAGGTTCGGAGGGGAACTTCGTCTTCACGCCCTACGCCAACGAAAATGGCGACGACAGCTTCACGCTCGTGGCCAGCGACGGCGAACTCGACTCGGTGCCGACGTTAATCACGCTCCAGATCGCCGCAGTAAACGACGCGCCGGTAGCAGTCGATGAGTCAGTCGTCACCGATCGCAACGTCGCGGTCGATCTCGCCCTGGCGGCAACCGACGTGGATGGTGACGAGCTGACTTATCAGATCGTGGCGGCGCCACAGCAGGGCACGCTCACCGGTGACCTTCCCAACCTCACTTACACGCCCACCTTCGACTTTGCCGGCCCGGACAGTTTCACCTTCACGGCGACGGATGGAAGCCTCACCTCCAACCTCGCCGCGGTATCGATCACCATCATCGCGACCAACCGCGCTCCAGTGGCCGAGGCGATCGCGCTGGCGTTGGACGAAGACCAGCCGGCGCTCGTGACGCTGCCGGCCAGCGATGCCGACGGCGACCCGCTCACCTACACGATCGCTACCCACCCGGCGCACGGTGTGCTCAGCGGCACTGCGCCCGACCTCACCTACACGCCGGAGGCGAATTACAACGGCTCCGACGAATTCAGCTACTTCGTCAGCGACGCCGCGACGAACTCAGCAACCGCCACCGTCTCCCTCTCAATCAGCCCGCAGAATGACGCGCCCGTCGCCGTCCCGGCCGAGCTGCAGACTCTCGAAGACGTGCCGGTGGCCATCGAACTGGCCGGCAGTGACATTGAAGGGGATGCGCTGACATACGCGATCACGCTCATGCCGCAGTTCGGCACCCTTTCGGGCGCGCCGCCCGCGCTCGTCTACACGCCGGGACCGAATTTCAACGGCGGGGACATCTTCGAGTTTGCGGCCAGCGACGGTCAACTCGCCACCACGGCACCAGTGGTCATCAGCGTAATCGCGGTCAACGATGCGCCGACAGCGGAAGCGCAGGCGATAACGACGGATCGGAACCTCCCTGTCGCCGCCACGCTGTCCGGCGCCGATGTTGACGGTGACGCACTCACCTTTTCGATCGTGGCCCCGCCGCAGCACGGTGCTTTGAGCGGCACTGCCCCGCATCTCATCTACACGCCGGAGGTGGGCTATGTGGGTTCGGATTCCTTCACCTACCTCGCCAGCGACGGGCAACTCGCGTCGCCCGCGACGACCGTCACGATCGAAGTCCTGGTCACGAATCTGGCTCCCCTTGTCGACGCTGGCGACAATCAGGTGGTGCGTTTCGGCGGAGCCCCGGCTGGAGCGTTGCCTGGTCGTATTGTCGTGCACAACGACGAGTGGGCATTCACGGATGCCGGTTACGAAACGTCCCGACCGGACACCGAGAACCTTTTGAGAAATCTGACGCGCTGGTTTGTCGACGGGCGCCCTGGTCGGTTTCTGGGATACGCCAAAACGATTCCGGGCTCGGTGGAGTTCTCCTATACCGAATCGTCATTCATCGAGCAAATGGCGGCCTTGGGCCACCACCACGAAGTGAGCTACGAACCCCAGTTGACGCTGGAGCGCATGCTGCAGTTCGACGGGGTTTTTTTGGCGGCCAACGAGGTGAACAATGCCGATTTGATCGCCTACGTGGAGGCCGGTGGCTGCGTCTTTGTCGGTTCCGGCACGCGCTGGTCGGGCGACATCCCGAATGAAGGCGTACTTTGGTGGGGAGAATTCCTGAACCACTTCGGCCTGGCCTACGCGGTCGGCTACAACAGCCACAACGGACGGCTTCCGGTAACCTATTCCGATCATCCGCTGCTGAGCGGCGTCGAATATCTCAACAACGGCAATGGCAACAACGTGTATCTCACCGGTACGAACGCTGCGAAGACGGCGATCATCTGGCGATACCAAGGCGCCGGGCTGCTGGGAGTCTACGACGGCGGCGAATCGAATGACGGCTTTTTCTTGAAGGGTGAGGTGTCGGATGAGGACGGGCCGGCGGATGCTCCGAACCTGCAGTGGACCTTGCTCAGCGGTCCGGGGCCGGTGCAGATCGCCGCGCCGAATGAGTTGTTGACTCGGATCCACTATGAGGTGCCCGGCATCTACACGTTTGCGCTCTCCGCCGACGATGGCGATCTGGTCGCAACCGACACCGTTGAGGTCTGGGCGCATCAGCCTCCCGAGGTGAGTGCGGGATCGGATCGCGGTGGTCGGGTGGGCGCGGCAATACCCTTGGAGGGCACGGCCACCGACGATGGATTACCGGAGGGACTGGACGTACATTGGAGCGTCCTTGCCGGACCGGGCGACGTGGTGTTCAGCGATCCGAGTGATGCGAATGGTATCGCGATGTTCGATACGGCCGGCCTTTACGTAATGCGGATCGAAGCGAGCGATGGCGCTGAGGTCGCATCTGACCTGACGGAAGTGCGGGTTGGGCTATCCAGCCCCGACAATCGGCCCGATGGCCTGGTGGCATGGTGGACCGCGAACCAGACGCCGGAGGACGCAGCTGGCGGCTTGGTGGCCACCTTGGGCAAGGGCACCGCCTACACCGACGGAAAAGTCGGAGCGGCGTTTGCGTTCGACGGGATTGACGATTTTTGGCGAGTTCCGGCCCACCCCAATCTCGATGTGGGCCTCGGAGACGGTTTCGCGATCGAGTTTTGGATGCAGCCCGATGCGAGCGCGGGACGGCTGATGCACTGGCGCACAATTGCCGGAGCGATGGGGGTCTCGATAGAGCTCGGGGTCTATCAAGGGACCAACCGGATGGTGCTGACCCTCAACGACACGGCGGGGCAGGGACACCAGGTGATCATCCCGGATTTCCCGACCGTCGGGGTATGGCAGCACGTTGT
Source organism: uncultured Opitutus sp. (assembly GCA_965652375.1). Taxonomy (GTDB): domain Bacteria; phylum Verrucomicrobiota; class Verrucomicrobiia; order Opitutales; family Opitutaceae; genus Actomonas. The sequence goes on along the minus strand of CBFGUO010000043.1, from coordinate 40,486 downwards.
GATCAGCTACGAACGCAGCAGCGGTCGCCTGCGCGTGTATCGGGACGGTCGGTTGCGGCACGAACAGTTGCTTGGCAGCTTCGTTCCCCAGACCAGCTACGATTTGTTCATCAACCATCCGCCACATGAGAACAATGTTTCGTTCGCGGGCCGGATTGATGAATTGAGCCTTTACTCGCAGGCCCTGACCGGGGCCGAGGCCCATGCTTTGTTCGCGGCGGACCGGCTCGGCAAAGTGCCGTTCGACAACAACGCCGTACCGGTGGTGGATGCCGGAGAAGACGCCTTTGTCGCCTCGCTCGATACCCAATTGTCGATCGAAGGCTCGGTGCTCGATGACGGTAATCCGGCCGGCGGTATCGTTGCGACGGCGTGGCGGGTGATCTCCGGTCCGGCCGCTGCGACGTTTACCGATGCTTCGGCGCTGACTACGCAGGTCTCGTTCCCGGCGGAAGGAATTTACGTTCTTGAACTTCGCGCCGACGACGGGGGGCGCATCGCGACCGACACGCTGGAGGTGACGGTGCTTCAGCAAAAGACACCGCTCCCCGCCGGAGTCGTCGCGTGGTGGCCGGGCAATTCCAACCCCAGGGACGTCGTGGAGGGAAGTCACGGCTCATGGATCAATGCACCGGTTTATACCGCCGGACAGGTGGCCGGCGCCTTCAGCTTCACCGGCAACAGCAGGGTGGAAGTCGCGCCGACGGATCGGTTTGATCAGACGGACTGGGAGGGAATGACCATCGAGTTCTGGCTTCGACCAGGCGAGGTGCCCTCCGGTTTTGCCGAATTTATCAGCTCCCGCAGTGCGGCCGGCGAACCGGGTTTATCGGTGGCGATGACCTATTTTTTCGGCTGGAGGCTCGCGGTTGAAATCTGGGGGCAGGATGGTACCGCACGTTCGTTTCAGGTGGATTCCGCCGTCACCCCCGGGGTCTGGCAGCACTTTGCGATAAGCTACGATCGTGCCACTGGGACTGCCCGGATGGTCAGGAACGGCGCATTGCTGCGCGAAGTTTCGCTGGGTTCGTTCACGCCGCGGACCGAGTACGGTTTTGCCTGGGGCGCCGTCCGGGATTCAAACGGGGTTCGATTCTCCGGGGAGCTGGACGAAATCACACTCTACGATCGGGCGTTGTCGACAACGGAGCTGGCTGCGATTCACGCGGCGGGCGCAGGGGGTAAGTCAGCGCCGGCATTCGGAATGCCGCCGACGGTCGATGCAGGGGATTCTCAGGTGGCGGCGGCGGCGGGCGATGTCGTGGCCCTGGCCGGCGTGGTGGCTGACGACGGGCTGCCCGCGGGAAATGTGCTGCGTGCGACTTGGAGTGTGGAGGCGGGTCCGGGAACCGTGAGCTTTAGCGACGAACATGCCGTCTCGACCACGGCGGTCTTCGACTCGCCCGGACTCTACGTATTGCGTTTGGCGGTGACCGACGGGCTCTTCGCGCCGGTGAGCGATTTGACGGAGGTACGGGTCGAGTCGCGGGCGGCGGATGTCGCGGCCGGACTGGTGGCTTGGTGGCCGTTCAACGAGACGGGCGTGGAGCATGTTCAGGGCGTCAACCACGCCGAGCTTCAGAGCGGGGCGTCATTTGGAAATGGATACGTTTCTTCGGCCCTCAACCTGGATGGCGTCAACGACCACGCCAGGGTGGCGGCGCACGACCAGTTGGATATCGGAAGCGCCGAGGCGGGGTTCACCATCGAGTTCTGGGCGAGGCCGGGCCGGCTGCAATTGGCCGAAATCGCGTCATGGGGAACTCCATCGGCGGACGGTTTGATCGTGCGACAGAACACCCGTCGGGTGGAAGTCCATCTGATCGCCGCCGGTGGAGCCAGTGCGAGCATGGTGGTGGACGGCGTACTGGAAACCGGAGTCTGGCGCCACGTTGCCATCACCTACGATCCCACCACAGGCTTGGGGCGGGTCTATCGCAACGGCCGGCTCGTGCGGGAGCAGGGAATCGGAACGTTGCGCGCGGATTCAACGTTGCCGCTTACGTTTGGGCTATCCCTGCGCGACGGTCGGGCCTACCAGGGGGCGCTCGATGAGTTTTCGCTCTGGGATCGGCCGTTGGATGCCACCGAGATTCGATCGATCTACGCTGCTGGCGCCGATGGCAAGATGCCGCTCGATGATAACGAACGCCCGTCCGTCAACGCGGGATCCGATTTCTACCTGGCGTCAAGCCTCGAGACCGCAACGCTGGTCGGCAGCGTGACCGATGACGGCAAGCCGGTGGGCCTGCTCACGTCCGCCTGGAGTGTCGAGGCGGGACCGGGGAACGTGATTTTCGGCGACGAGGCGACCCCCTCGACCACTGCCCGCTTCGAGATTCCGGGCACTTACCAACTCAAGCTCAGTGCGACCGACGGTTACGGTCAGCCGAAGGAGGATCGGCTCGAGGTGCGGGTGGGTGTGGGCCTTCCCCCCGCGACTGCCGGCCTGCAACTATGGTGGCCCGGAAATGGGCACGTTCATGAAGTGATGGGGAATGGTCCGGACATGGCCTTCATCGATGGGCCTGGATTTGGCTCCGGGCGAGTCGCGCAGGCGTTTCAGTTCAACGGCTCCAGCGACTTTGCCCGGGTTTCGGCGCATCCTGGCGTTGATGTGAGTTCCGATGGAATCTCCATCGAGTTCTGGGCGCTCCCCTCACGCACGGGTAACCAGACTCTGCTGCAAACCTGGTCGGGATCCCAGATGGGCATGCAGGTGACCAATGATGGATTCAATTCGCTCAACTGGAGCATCGTCGATACCGCCAATCAAAGTCACGGGATCGGCATAAGCGGGCAGTTCGTCGTCGGTGAGTGGTCGCATTGGGTGCTGAGCTATGACCGCCATACGGGAGTGGCTCGAATTTTTCGCAATGGATCGATCCAGGCAGAAAAGAACCTCGGTATATTCCAACCGGTCGCCGGGATGAAGCTGTCGGTCGGGAGTCCGGCTTTGAGCGATGGGCGGCATTTCCAGGGCTCGCTTGACGAGTTGGCGTTCTATGATCGGGCTCTCACGATCGCCGAGGTGCGATCGATCTACTGGTCGGGGGCGGACGGCAAGGCACCTCCTAGTATCGGAGCTCCCCCTGTCGTCTCGGCCGGTGACGATGTGACGCTGGTGTCGGGGACGCGGGTGACGGATCTGAACGGCTACGCAATCGATGACCGCTTACCGATCGACCACCTGGAGACGGCATGGTCGTTGGTGACCGGGCCCGGCAGCGTTACGCTCGGGGACGCCACTGCGCCGCAAACGCCGGCGACCTTCGAACGCGATGGAACCTACCTGCTTCAGTTGTCGGCCTATGACGGGGTATTTTCTCCGGTGGCTGATTTTGTGGAGGTGCGAATTGGCCCCGATGCGGTCGAAGCAGATGCCGCACTGCGACTGTGGTGGACAGCCAACGGTCATCCGCACGAAGCGCTCAATGCCGTGCATGACATCGAACTCGCCAATGGTGTCGGGTATGCCACCGGCCAGGTCCTGCAGGCCTTTCACTTCGACGGCTGGAACGACTACGGCCGTGTCGAGCCTCATGACGCATTGGACGTCGGAAGTTCGATGGACGGGTTCACCTACGAGTTTTGGGCGCGCACCGATGTGGCTTCCGGTCAGGTTTATCTTCAGCTGGCCGACGGAGATGACATCGGCATGTTCCTGGCATCCGGCTCCTTTCATCAACTTCGGTGGCAATTGCGCGACGATACCGGGCAGCTCCATGATATCATCGGCGATATCGGCAGTGTGAACAATTGGGAATTCTTCACCCTCACATACGACCGACACACCGGTGTTGCGCGGTTTTGGCGCAACGCCGTGATCCGGGCGGAAAAGAACATCGGCAATGTGCGGTTACGCACCGATCTGCCGCTCTGGCTGGCCCGTGGCCGGGACGGTTATGGCGGCTATTTCCGAGGCGAGATCGATGAATTGAGCATCTACGGTCGAGCACTCGGCCAAGCCGAGATTCAAGCCACCTATGCCGCCGGTGCGGCCGGCAAAGTACCGTCGGCGGTTAACACGCCACCTGAGGTCACTACCATGGAAGCCGGAGCGGTCTTCGTCGGCGTGCCAGTGACGCTTTCCGGCACCGTCACCGACGACGGACTGCCCGATCCGCCGGCTGCGCTCACCTACGTTTGGACCAGGCAAAGCGGGCCGGGGGCGGTCGCGGTAAGTGACCCGGCGGCCCTTTCGCCGACCTTCACCTTTGATACCGCCGGCACTCACGTGCTGCGCCTCACCGTCGACGATGGCGAGCTGACGGCCTTCGACGAGGTGACGGTCGAGGTGAGCGAAGCGCCCGACGGCACCCCGCCGTCGATCACGATCGTTGAACCGGGCGATGGCGACATTCTGCTCGCCGATACCTACTTTGAGATCGCGGCGATCGCGACCGATGACGTCGCCATCGCGAAGGTCGAGTTCTTTAGCGGGACAGAGAAACTGGGTGAACAAACCCTGCCGTCCGCCGACGAGCCCGATGTCTATTTCTGGCCGCTCACCAGCGGTCTGCCCGTCGGCAGATACACCTTCACCGCGGTGGCGACCGACAGCAGTGGCCTGACCACCACCTCACCGGAGATAGCCATCACCGTGTCGGATGATCCCGACGTGATCGGGGCGGGCGTTTTCATCGCCTCCCCGGGCGAGGATAGCCGCATCTCCGCGCCGACCAAAGTGACCGGCGTCATCGCATCCGGATCGCTTCAGTCATGGAATCTTGAATACCGCCTTCGCCCGGCCGGCGACGACACCGCGGGTTCGACCGAACCCTGGATCACCTTTGCCTCCGGCACCGATCCGGTGGGCACGCCGGCGTCCACCGACACACCGGCGGTTCCCGCGGTGATCGCGAGCTTCGACCCCACCTTGTTGCTCAACGGCATTTATGAGCTGCGCCTGAACGTCGTCACGGCCGGAGGCACGACGACCTACGGGCCCATCACGGTGGTCGTCGACGGCAACATGAAGATCGGCGCCTTCTCGGTGGCCTTCGAAGACCTTTCGGTTCCGACCCCGGGCATTCCGATCTCCATCACTCGCACCTACGACAGCCGTGACCAGCGGGTAGGGGACTTCGGTCCCGGTTGGTGGATCGCGGTCGGCAACGTGCGTGTGCAGAAAAACCGCAACCTCGGTACCGCCTGGTGGCAGACCCCGCAGTCCGGCGACGGCATCCAGTTCTACGACGTCCTGCCGATCGACGACCGCATCGTCACGGTCGCCCTGCCCGACGGTGAGACCCACCGCTTCCGGGCCGGCGCCTACGTGAAGAACCGTCCGGGCGATCCCGACTACCGCTCCTTCGGCGTGGTCGTGCGGGAAGGCCTCTACAAATTCTACCCGGTCGGCGACACCACCGCCACACTCGAGCCCATCGACGCCACCGGCGCCCTCGCCGACCAGTTCTGGATCGAAGGCACCGGCGACCAGGACCTCTTCCTCGGCCAATACGGCGACTTCGACTTCATCCCCTACAACCCGACCTGCTTCCGTCTCACCACGAGCGACGGCACGGTGATGATCCTCGATGAGCAACTCGGCCTGCTCGAGGTGCATGATCTGACGGGCAACACGCTAGCTATCGGGCGCGATGCCAGCCATCGCATCGACACGATCACGTCCACCCAGGTGACGGAAGGCGCGCCGATCGATCGCGTGGTTTCCATCGTGCGCGACGCGACGGGCCGCGTGGACTACATTCAGGATCTCGTCGGCAACCAGATCGATTACCTCTACGATCCGGAGGGTCGGCTGCAGTCGGTTACCGACCGGGAACTCAACACGACTCAGTTCTTCTACGAGAATCCGGCGTTCCCGACCTATCTCACGCGCATTCTCGATCCGCGAGGCGTCCCGGCCTTGCGCTCCGAATACGATCCCGATGGCCGCCTCATCAAACAGATCGACGCCGACGGCAACGAAACGAACTTCGACCGCGGCATCGATACCACCGGCCGCTTCGAAACCATCACCGACCGGCTCGGAAACCCGACGACCTACTACTACGACGACCGCGGAAACATCACGACGAAGTTCGACGCCCTCGGCGCGCAGACCGACTACACTTATTACCCCGACACCGATCGCGTGCGCCTCGAGATCGATCACTACGGCAACGTGAAGTCGATGGTCTATGACGAGCGCGGCAATATCACCGTCGAAACCATCGGCGCCGATGCCACCGAAGATCCCGCCTCGCCCACCATCGGCTACACCACCCGCACGACCTACAACAGCCGCAGTGCGCCGCTCTCGATCACCGATCCCGACGGTCGCGTGCAGTCGTTCACCTACGATCCCGACAGCAACAACCTGCTCACCCACACCATCGCCGAGGGCACCGCGGACGCCGCCACCACCACCTACACCTACAACACCGACGGCACGCTCGATACCATCACCGATGCCACGCTCACGGTCACGGACACCGATTACGACTACGCCTATTCCGACGCCGTTTATCCCACGGCGACCCAGCTCGTCACCACCACCGTGACCGACGCCGGAGGTACCGTCCTGCGATCGACCCGGGCGATCCTCGACGCCCAGCAAAACCAACTCGCGTCGATTATCACTCGAACCCTCCCCGAAGGCACCACTGAGGACATCGTCACCTCCTATCGTTACGATGCCGAAAACCGTCTCGTCGCCACGATCCTGCCGGACGGACGCGTGACGGAGACCCGCTACACATCCTTCGGCGCGGAGGAAGCCACGGTGCTGTGGAAGAGCGTGGCCGACTATGAAGCCGGTGACGATGCAAACGCGCGGATCACGAGCCACAGCTATGACAGCCGGGGTAATGAAACTTCCACTACGTACGCCGACGGAACGTCGGAACTAAGGTTTTTCGATTCGGAGAATCGAAAAACCTGGACCCAGGATCGCCGCGGCTACCGGACCTTCATGGTTTATGACGCCCTCGGCCGTCAGCGTTTCACGATCCATCCCGACGACAATGACGGGGTGGGGGACGCCGCGCCCGTCTCAACCGGCGATCCGCGTCTCGCCGACAACCCGCGCAGCGAAACCGTCTACGATCTCGTCGGCCGCGTCACCGACACCTACGACGAGTTGGGCCACCGCACGGAATTCATCTACGAGGACGGCTGCTCCTGCTACCTGCGCCGCAAGCAAAGTATCCAGCACCTTGTTACCGGCCATCTCACGACCAGCTACCAATACGACAAGGCCGGCAACGTGACCCACGTCACCGACCCGCGCGGCAACACCACCGAGACCCGCTACGATCACCAGGGACGTCCCTATCTCGTGATCCATCCGGCGACCGACGAGCACCCGATCACGGAAACCGAGACCGTCTATGATGTCCTCGGCCGCCGCGTCGCGATGAGCGATCAAGAAGGGAAATTGACTCGCTACCGCTACGACGGCCTCGGCCGCCTCGTCGAAGTCCGCCAATACCTCGACCAATCCCTGGCTGCTTCGGATGCCGATTTCGCCCTCGATTCTACAACGGCCGGCGTCGTCTCCACGACCTACAGCTACGACGAAGCGGGCAACCAACAAACCCAGACCGACGCCCTCGGCCGGGTGACGAGTTACACCACTGACGCCCTCGGTCGCCGCCTCACGCGCACCCTGCCATCGGACCCCGCCAACGGCGTGGCCGAAGTGAGCGAAGTGCTCGATTACGATGAATGGGGCAACCTTTGGCACCGCACCGACTTCGCCGGTCACACCACGACCTTCGCTTACGACGAACTCAATCGCCTCGAGTCCAAGACCGCCGACCCATCGCATCCCTCCCTCATCCACGCCCACGCCATCGCGCGGATCGAATACGACTACGACGACAACGGCGCCCGCATCGCCGCGCGGACCTTCAACGCCTCCAACGCTGAACTCTACACCGAGGCGACCCCCCGCGACGAACGCGGCCGTCTCGACTACAAGGATACCGCCGCCGGCCGACTCGATTACGGCTACCATGCCAACAACCTCCTGGAGGATGTCGTCTCGTCCAACGCCGACGGCGTGAACCTCGGCTACCGCTACGACGAAGCCAACCGCCTGGCTTACGTTGACGACGCCTCCACGGGCCTGCCGGTGCAGACGACCGGCTACACCTACAACGACAACGGCAGCCTGGAAACGGTCGCCACCCCCAGCGGCGTCACGTACACCTACACCTACGACACCCTCAACCGCTTGCGCACCCTCAACGTGACGCACGTGACCGCGGGCAGCCTCCATCACTACACCTACGCCCTGCGCGCCAGCGGCCACCGGGAAACGGTCACCGAGGGACCAAGCTCAGCCGGCCCCTTCAAGGTCACCACCTACGCCTACGACGACCTCTACCGCCTCACGGGGGAAAAGGTGACCGGTGCTGCCACTGCCGCCGAACTCGGAACCATCTCCTACGACCTCGACAAGGTCGGCAACCGCCTCACCCGCCTGTCGTCGATCGATGCCGTCACCGACCAGACCCGCACGTACAACGTCCGCGACTGGCTCGACACCGACACCTACGACGCCAACGGCAACACCGTTCGCGGAGCGAACGCCCTCCAAAGCTTCAGCGACGGAGGGAACGACACCTACGACTTCGAGGATCGTCTGATCCTCCGCACCCGCAGCGACGGTTCGACCGTGAACCTCGCCTACGACGCCGATGGTATCCGCCGCCAGAAGATCGTCATCAACGGTGTCGGCACCGTCGAGAGCACGACCTCCTACCTCGTCGACACCAACAACCTGACGGGTTACGCGCAGGTCTTCGAAGAACGCACCTCCGACGCCGCTGGCACGACCACCAAAGTCTACACCTACGGCAGTGACCTGATCGCATTCCACGAGTCATCGACTACGAACCCTGATCCAGCAACGCACTACTGCGCCTATGACGGAGGAAGCTCGGTGCGTGAGCTGACCGACGAAACCGGCGCAATCACCGACACTTACGTTTACGATGCCTTCGGTGTAGCCGTCGTCTCAACTGGAGTCACCGAAAACGCATACCTCTACCGCGGCGAGCAGTGGGACGCTGACCTGGGTCTCTACTTCCTGCGGGCACGGTTCATGAACCCGGAGTCAGGGCGATTCTGGAATCTGGATAGATATGAGGGAGCGCCGACCGACCCGATATCTCTGCACAAATACAATTACGCCAACGTTGATCCGATACAATATTTTGATAGTAGTGGATACTGTGCACTTTCAATAATTCATAACTTGTGGGAATATTCGCGAATCGGTATTGAGGTTCATAAATTCATACAAAGCCATTTTCGACTCTCGGGGCCTCGTAGGGATGGTGAGCGTGCAATATCTACTATTCTTAATAGGGAGGCAGATCGCAAAAGGAGGTTCAGTGGCAGGGAGGGTTACAGCCTGCGTCAGCGGGTGGATCTGTTCGATCTGAACTTACGTTCAATATATGAGATTAAGCCGATCCTGCAGAAGCTAAACGGGGCATCTCAGATTGCCGGATACCTCGCGTCATTAAATTATTATAGTCAAGGAGCTTGGAGGGAAGGAAGATCTCTTGAGTACAGTACTATTCCTACTTCGTTTGTATCCTCTGACGGATCTCCGGTGAGAATTAGTCGTCCAGACGCCGCGGGGGTTATTACGTATGTTGTTGGTTGCTCGGGCAGAAAGATTGCGCAAGATGTCACTGTTGTGGCCGTGTCTTTTGCAGTCGTCCAGTCATTGATTGCTCTGCAGACAAAAGCCAGGGTGGGTGCGTACGCAGGCATTCAGACAAGGCTCGCATTTTCCTTGGCAACGGGCGGAAAAATATAGAAAAGGAAAGCATGAGAATTTCCTACGAAAGTTTGTATAATAATTGTGTGGAAGAGTATAATCGTTACGGCGGTAGTCCTTCGTTTTGGGAGGAAATTCCGGCAAGTTCGATTTTGAACGATGCGCGAGGGGTATTGGGATTTGAGGCGTGGATGGAGATCTTTAAGATTCATTTTTCTTCGTTTTTCTCCAGTTTTGATAGTAGCATTGTATACCCATGGGGCAACGTCGATGAACTTCGTAACATGCGAGATGATGCCCTCCAAAGGCATATTCGAAGCTGGAACGGCATGGGAATGGAGGAGCGAATCTCACTATCTAAGAGGATAGTGAACGATTTTAAATTGTCCCGGTCCCTCGATTTTCACGAATTTGTTCAGCACAAATATGGGAATATATATGGTATAAATGCGAAATGTATCGAGAGTGCCTTGGATGCCAAGCCGCCAAATAGGGCAAGGCTCGCCCGCGAAATGATCGAAGTTTTTGGCGCGCGTCATGAGTATCAATTTGAAGGTAAATATAATTCAAGTTACAAGATGCTGGAGGGCAGGATTGCAATGCGCAATCTGGTCGCAGCTGTTCAGGTTGATTTTTCAATCAAGTATGGATTTATTTATAATGTAAATTATTATGATTTGGACTTGCGCCCATTGGTGGGGTTTCCGGATCAATACGAGAGTTTACTTGGCCTGGGGTTTGGAGAATGGAATCTGGTGGAGAGTGAAGCAGCTGTGAGAGTGGCGTCGCTATTCTCGACGGTTGTTCATAGGCTTACTGACATAGTTGGCCTCTCTGTGGAGTAGCTGTGACGGTTTTTTTCGCGTCGTAGGAATGATTGTAAATCGCATCGCCCCCCGTCGCCTTGGCTTCCTCCTTCGCTGAGGCGACGGCGGACCAAGACGGAGGACACGGTAGAGGTCAGGAGAAGGGGTCAATGCTATATCTTTGCGGTTTTAATTCGAGGCCTTTGACGGGCACGGGCTTTGATTTGGCTCGGCCGCAAGATTATAGCATTGACCCCTTCGCCGGCCCCAACGACACACTACTACGTCTACGATGGTGGCGGCAGCGTTCGCGAGCTGACCGACGAAACCGGCGCGATCACCGACACTTACGTTTACGATGCCTTCGGTGTAGCCGTCGTCTCAACTGGAGTCACCGAAAACGCATACCTCTACCGCGGCGAGCAGTGGGACGTGGAGCTGGGCCTCTACTTCCTGCGGGCTCGGTTCATGAACCCTGAGTCAGGGCGGTTCTGGTCGATGGATAGCTACGAGGGTGGAGCGACCGACCCGATGTCGCTGCATAAATACGTATATGCAAACAGCGATCCGGTCAATGGTAGCGATCCGAGTGGGTACTGGACATTGTTCGAGATCAGCCTGACGCAGATCATCGACGGAATAAAGAATACCATTTCGGTGCCGACTGGAGCCTACGTCAGGAGAAAGGGAGTTAAGAAATTAGCGTGTGTTGTTGGCATTGCGGGAGCTGAACGATGGCTTGACTCGGAGTTCAGCGTGCATGGGCACCATCCGATACCGAAGTCGCACGGTGGGGCCGCTGACCAAGCTTTACTATTTTTGCCGGCGAACACGCACCGAGCATTTCATTTCATCTACGACGTATTTCTGAAAAATGACTCTACCTTCAAGGCGTTGGGCTTGCATAATTCGTCACCTGCCGGAGATTGGGAGGAAGCCTTCAAAAAAAATCCCACGCTTAAAAAATCGGCGCTTCAAATCCTCAAAAAGGCGGCTCGGGTGATTGACAAGAAATGTAGCCTTCCGAAGGGTTTGAATCTTGAAACCTACATCAAAAGGAATGAGAAGCGCTGGATTCGCGGCGGTTAACAACCATGGAACACCAAATATATCGCGTAATTCGCCACCCGCTACGGGGGGCGTTTAAATTAACGTTGAAGGACTATCCGGCCGTCAACGTTTTAGGGAAATCTCGTGATCTGGCTGAAAAAGCGCTACTCGATAAGATCGCCGCTAAGTTTGGCGACGGTGAGCCGGTTCTAGACTATCTGGAGGACTCCGAGGCGAATGGCTCATCGATCCGTTGGGTATTTCGGTCAAATGAAAAGGTTGCTACGAGAAACCTCGACGAGCTGTTCTCGAACGGACTTTGTGTGCGATGTGGCATCGGTCAGGGGGCGCGTAAAGTGGGTATTGTGCGGCGTGTGATCGGCAAGATCAGGGGTGATGTTGCGTTCACGTTTAGCGGGCCGATCTTGACGCACGTTTTCTCCAGCGCGATGGCGGATGTCTTGATTGAAACTGGATTGAATCGTGCAGACCTCGCACCGGTTGTGGATGAGCGAGGTGAGACATATTTTGAGGTATTGGCGAAGAGTGCGAAGATTGAATGGACTCCCGTGAGGCCCATTCTTGGAGTGAAGGTGGGCGCGCAAAAGTGTCCGCTTTGCGGATTCTCCAGTTTTGGGTTCGTGCACATCAAGGACAAAGACATTCGTCGTTTTATAGATGCCGCAGATGAAGCGAGAATCGGTGAAGCTACCTGTATTGTTGGTTCAAACGAGCCTGAACCTGTGCTTTCGAACAATGCGCATACGACTATTCGGAAGCGAAAGGACTTACGAGGGTTTATATGGGGACGTGTTGGGCTCGTAAAGCCGTCGGAAGTTGAAACGAAACTGAAGTACGATCCGTTCCCGAAGCCATAGTTAGAGCCCACTACTGTCCAGTTATGCGCCCGTTCAGATTTTCTAAGTGACCAAGGATCAGTGAGCTGGGCAGGGAAACAGGTGTGACGCATTTGAATGAGGATGCGGGGTAATTGCGGAGCTGTTGAGACTGGCCGGCATGAACGCTGGCCGATTGGTTTTTTCTCAGGTCGTCGAACCTGCGCCCCCTGACGTCATATGCGCCCACTGCTGCCTGACCTTCGCCTTTTCGGCGCAGCGCAGACCTGTTCGTGTCTGCAGGGCTTGGTCGAGCGCGTCGCGGCTTTGCGGGGGTGTTATTGAAGAGCCGGTTTACCGGCGCGCCACAGTGCCAGCGCAGTCAGAAGGGCGAGGAGGGAGAGGGCGGCGCCGAGCGGGAGCCAACGGGAGCGGTAGGAAAACTCGACAAGGTGCTCGCCGGCCGGGAGGTCGACGGCGCGCATCCACCCGGCGGATACGACGGGTCGAGCGACGCTGTCCACTTCGGCCGACCAGCCGGGGTACCAGGGTTCGGCCAGAAACAAGCGGTGCGGGACCGGAGCCGACGTATGCACCAGGATGTGGTCTGGACGAAAATCCGTCACCGCGGCGCGGCCAGTGGTGTCCAACCGGGCACGTCCTGACCGCGCGGAATCGACTTCGAAGCGCCCGGATGCCGGATCCCATCTCGCCGCGATGTCCAGGCCGGCGTAGGTTTCCGTCGGAGCGTGGTAGGCTTCCGGCGGCAGATTGACCGGATCTTTGGCCTCCGGGGCGAGCCCAAGCCGGGTATGAATCTCCGTCCACACATTGCCGAGGAAGGGATTTCCGAAGCCGCTCAGGGTGCCGTAGCCATGGAGCAGACCGGAGTTTTCCCGGACAATCGCCGGGTGCGCGACGACGCGGGGTGGTGGTTGCCCCGTACCGAGAAGACCGGTCGAGCGCAGTCGCTCGACGAGGATTTTTTCCTGAGTGGTATCGGCCGGGCGGGCGTAGACCGGGGCCCGTTCGAAATACGCCCGCGCGCAGTCGGCGGCGTTGAGCATGAGCAGGGCGCCGCACAGCCAACCGGCGGCGCGGGCGTGTCCGCGGGCGTCGAGAATCCGGCAGGTCTGTTCGAGGACACACGACGCGAGCAGGGCGCAGGCGAGCAGGGTAACGATCGCGTAGCGGGACGGGTAGCGGAGGGCGTCCCAGCCCGGCAGGTGCTGCACGAGCCAGGGCAGGACGGGGGTGGCGGCCCCCAGGGCGAGCACTGCGAAGATGAGGGCGAGCAGAATCCATCGTCGGACCGAGGGCGATCGCCAGAGCGCCGGAACTGCCGCGGCGGCCAGCATGAGCGGGAGGCCGGCGTAGAGGTTGTATTCCCAATAATAATACGCACCCGGGGGACGGGAGTGCAGAAGCGACCACCAGCTCGGGCCGGCCATGCCGTAGGCGAGGGCGTAGTCGGTCGGCAGGGCGTTGCGGTTGCCGTGATAAACCAGTTCGGCAAAGGGCAGGGCCTGCACCGCGACCAGAGCGGCCGCGAGTCCGCCCGCAACGGCCAGCCAGCCGAGGGTTGGTCTGATCGGAGGGGCGTTTCCCGGGGAGAGCAGGCCCAGTACAAGCACGGTGGCGGTGGCCCAGGCGGCGAGCCAGAACATGGGCGGGCTGCCCGCCAGGAAGGTCAACGCGAGCGTCACTGCCAGTCGCACGGCGGGGCGCGCGGCGGGGCGTTCGCGTAGCGCCAGCGCGGTCGCGAGTACGACCGGCAGCCAGCACAGCGCGCAAAAGACCTGGAGTTGTCCGCTTTGCAGCCGGCCGAGCACCGGTGCGCTCAAGGCAAAACCCAGGGCGCCAAACCACGCCACCCGGTCCCGGCAACCGAGCCGCCGTCCGAGCGCGATCATGCCCGACAGGGCGAGCAGGAAGTGGAGTGCGAGATTCGTGGTCAGGCCGAGGCCGGTCCCTGCGAGGTAAAGGAGATTGGGCGGATAGAAAGTGGCCGTCTCGATGTCGGCGAGGAACGGGCGGCCGAGCGCGGAGTAGGGGTTCCACAGCGGAAGGGAACCGGACAGCAGGCTTTCCCGGAAGTACGCCTTGTAAAAGACATGCATTCGTACCCAGTCGTACCCCTGCTGCAGGCCGGGCTCGGGCACCAGCACCAGCGCGGTCAACGCCAGGGCGGTCAACACCAGCGCGACGAGCGCGGGAACGGTCCGGGGGATCCGACGGCTACGGCGGGAGGGCAGGGCATTCGCCTCGGCCGGGGGCATGGCGGTTATTTCAGGTTCTCGGCTTCGATGAGCGTCCAGTAGCCGCCCCAGTTCACCGGACGGACAGCAAGTATGCGGAGACTGGCAAACTGGGTCACCACTTCGGCGGGCAGTGCGGTGTTGAAGCCGAGCAAGGCCGCATGATCAGCCAGGCAACGCTCCAGGTGGCGGAGCAGGGGGTGGGCCTGTGCGAAATGGTTGACGATGGCAATGCGGCCGCCGGGTTTGCAGACGCGGCACAATTCAGTCAGTAGGGCGGGAACGTCGGGAACCACCGACACCACATACATTGCGGCGACCTTGTCGAAATGGTTATCGGGAAAACCGGTGGCTTGCGCGTCGAGCAGACGTAATTCGACGTGATCGAGCCGGTGCCGTTGAAGTTGGCGAGCGGCGCGGCGCAGCATGCGCTCGGATATATCGATGCCGGTGACATGGGCGTGGCGAGGCCAGAGGGGCAGCGCCAGTCCCGTACCGACTCCGGCTTCGAGAATGCGCTCGCCGAGAGCGCCGGACAGCGCGGCGACGGCAGCCTGTTGACCCGGGCGGAAGCAAGCCCCGAACACCTGGTCGTAGACCGGTGCCCAACGTTCATAGGCCGAGCGGACCTTTTGGAGCGTCAGCGGTTTCCGCGGGGCTCCGGCGATTAACCGGGCGTCGGGCTTGAGTGTGAAGTCACTGGCGGGGGGCACGGGAAGGGGAAGCGAAGTTCGGTAGGTCGAATTGTTCGGCTGCGTGCCGACGCATTCGATCAGCCAAGGAAAGCTCCGGGTCGTTGGCCAGCAGATTGGTCCGTTCGCCGGGATCGTGATCGAGATTAAACAAATATTCACCGAATTCGCCGACGCGGGAGACATGGGTCAGGTATTTCCAGATCGTGCCGGTGTCGTCGCGCAGCACGACCGCCTGCCAGGTATGGCGCCGGCTGCCGACGGCAAAAGTCACCGTCGGCGGGGCGGCGCGAAACAGGGATCGGCCCTCCCAGCGGGCGGGGGCCGGAAGTCCGAGGCGATCGAGCAGGGTAGGGGCGATATCGACGTGGCTGCCAAAGGGCAGCGGGCCGTAATCAACGGGTATGGATTCGAAGAAGAGGATCGGAACCCGGATGTCTTCCATAAAAAGAAAACGGGTGTGCCCGAAGTTGCCGCGCTCACCGAGGCCCTCGCCATGGTCACCCGTGAGGACGCCGATGTAGTCGCGCAGGTAGCCCTTGGCCTCCAGGCCGGACATGATTCGCCGCACGAAGTCGTCGGCCTGGTAGATGCCGTTGTCGTAGGTGTTGGTCATCAGCTCCGGGCTGTAAGTGCCGGTGATCATTCCGCTCCAGTCCATCTTGAGCAGGGACGGGTTCCATCGCTGGAACGCCGGATCGCGCACACCCAGGGTGTGGGGGGACATGAGGTGAAAAAAGAAAAAGGCCGGTTCGCCGTTGGATGAGGGAATCCGATCCAGTGCCTCGATCAGACCGCCGTCGTCATTGACCGAGTGGGTGATCGAGGTGAGGCCGTCGGCAAACACGTCGAGATTGGGCCCATAGTGCCGGCGCATGTCGCCGAGTGTCGTATGGTCACCGGTGGCGATGACGTGGGTGTGGTAGCCGGCCCGTTTCAGGACATCGTGCAGCTTGAAATTGTAGATGTTGTGGTGCTGCGGATAGCGGGACCCGAGCACGGTGCGGATGCCCTGGGGGGAGTCGTTGCCGTTTGCCATCGCGAAATCCACATTTTGAATACGGCCGGCGCGTGCCAGCGAGGTCAGGAACGGCGTGGTTTCGCGGTGGTATCCCAGAAAGGAAAGGTGGTCGGCGCGCAGGCAGTCCACGACGAAGACGATGACGTTCCGACGGTCAAAGGCGGAGGGCGGAACGTAACGGACTGCATCCGCACGGTCGGCGAGCATCGCGGGAGTGAGAGCGGGTTCGCGGCCGGCGGCGCTTTGCCAGAAGGCGAGGAGCGGATCGCGATCGCGGAGGTGCTGGAGATTGACCGTGGTGAAGGCGAGATAGGCCGCGACTAGTGTGACGAGCGCGGCGGAGGCGGCGCCGAAGCGGCCCGAGCAAGGGTCATGGTACGTCCACCGCAACCATCGCAGCCCGCGCGGGCTCAGCCGGTAGAACAAGGCGCCGAGGCTCAGCAGTCCGCCGAAGATGAGGACGAGGGCGATGCTGAAGGCCGAACCGAGAGCGGCATGAAATCCTTCCAGATGGGGAAGGAGCGCCGTCAAGTTCTGCCAGGTGATGTAGGCGCTCCACAGCTGATAGCTGGCATAGCTGGTGACGTAGGTCGCGTTCAGCACGAGGTATTTGACCAGCAGCGAGAAAGCGAACGCCCACCGGAACCAAGGAGACTGAGTCCGTCGGCCTGCTTGGGGGGCGAGGGCCCAGAGTCCGAAAAAAATCAGTTCTCCCGCGAGAATCACGCTCAGGTGCAACGGGACTCCGGAGACGGGGAAGATGCCTGCGCGCACGTAGGCCTGCATCGCCATCAGGCTCAAGATCGTCTGGGGGGCCACCAGCAGCAGGGCCCGCCCGACAAAAATGAAGAAGCGGATCAGATAACCAAGCACGCGTGGACTTCCGGGTCAGGATCCGAACGGGGTGTGGCGGCAGGCGGGCGGCAGTACATGAGGGGGCGCGTCGTGACGCTAGACCTCGCGACCACGGAGAAAAGTACTTTCCCGGTCGCGCAGACCCCTCCAGAGATTTAGGGACCTCCCTCATGCACGCGGCCCCTGCATCGCTCCCTTCCGCCGAACTGCGCCTGCGATGGTGGCTGGGACTGTTGATCGTCGGGGTGCCCCTCGCCTTTGCGATGGTGACCGGCAGCATTTGGGAGGACTTTTTCATCACCTTGCGCTGCAGTCTGAATCTGGCGGGTGGTAACGGTCTGGTGTATGAGCCCGGTCGGGCGGTGCATGTCTTCACCTCCCCGCTTGGCGTCCTGATCCCGGCCGGCCTGGCTTGGGGACTGCGCACGGAGGATCCGCTGGTGATCCTGTGGGCGTTTCGGTTGGTGGCGGTGGCGGCGCTGGGAGCGGCCTGGCTCCTGGCCGCCGCCCGACTGCGCCCGGGGTGGCCGCTTGTCCTCGCGGGGGCGTTGTGGGCGACCGATCCGAAGGTCGCGGCATTTGCGACCAACGGCATGGAAACGGGTCTGCTGATCTTCTTCGTGGTCCTGGCCTGGCGTGCGCTGGTCGACGGTCGTTCGCGACTTGCGGGGTTTGCCTTGGGCGGGCTGATGTGGACGCGTCCCGACGGCTTCATCTTCTTCGGCGCCCTTGCCGCCGGCGCGCTGTTGTTCGGCGCTGCGGAGACACGACTGGGCTGGCGGGGCTGGTGGCAGGTCGGGGTGATCGGCGGACTGGTGTATCTACCGTGGTTTATCTGGGCCTGGAGCACCTACGGTTCGCCGGTGCCCAACACGATTCAGGCCAAGACCACCATGCTCACGGGGGACGAGATGCTGGCTCGCTTGTTCCGTTACCCCTGGGACCTGATACGGGGCCAAAGCGCAGCAGGCGGTGCGTTCTTGCCGCCCTATTTCTTTTTTGGGCCCTGGCCGGTTGTGGTGCGGTGGGTGGGTGCGCTGGCGGTGCTGCTGACGGCCGCGGTCGCGTTCCTGCCAGGAGGTTCCCGGCCGGCGCGGATCGCGGCGTTTGGCTTCGTCGGGGGCGGGGCCTACCTCTCGATCACGACGCAGGCTCCGTGGTATTACCCGGGTTGGGCGGTGCTGGCTTATCTCGCGCTCGGCGATCTGCTCGGGCGATTGCTGCCGGGCACACGCGGAGCGGCGTCGCCCGGACGGTGGGCCGTGCTGGGCTTGGCGGTCGCGCTGCCGGCCGCGCAGCTTTGGCTATTGAGTGCGGTAACCCGTCAACTTCAGGTCCAGCAGACGCTGATCGAGTGGGGCGTGCGGGCACCGCTGGGCCGGGAATTGCGGGCGCGGGCGGTCGGTCCGGACGATACGGTCTTTCTCGAGCCGCTGGGTTACATCGGGTTCTTCTCCGGTCTGGCCATGCGGGACACGCCGGGGCTGTGCGCGCCGGAGGTGGTGGCCTGGCGGCACGAAGGCATCACAGCCATGCCGGGTTTGATCGGCCGTCTGCGGCCCGACTGGGTGGTGCTGCGGGTGAGTGAATTCGCCGCTTTTGAACCGGCAGCGCGCGCCCGTTTCGAGGAGGACTACCGGCTCGTGTCGCTGCACGACAAACGCGAAGAGGTGAACGCGATCGGGTGGCTGCCCGGTCGCGACTTCCTGCTCTTCGACGCCTACTTCAGTCTGTGGCAGCGGCGGCCGCCGCCGGCGGGTGATCCGCCCACGTAATGGAACCGTTGATACGCACCGTCCTGATCGTGGCCGGGCTGGTCCTGCCCGGCGCGGGCTGGGCGCTCGCCGCCCGATGGCCCCAGCCCTGGCTGGCCGGCGGGATCGTCTCGGCGTTGGCGATCTTCGGATTGGTGCTGCTGCACAACGCGCTCGGCCTGCCGATCGCGGCGGTCACACTCGGGGGCGGACTTTTGTTGGTCGGGCTCCCGGGATGGTGGCTTTGGTGGAGCTCGCGGAGCGCCTGCGCCCGGGCGCCGGGCATGAGGAGTGAACCGGAGCCGGAGAAGGTTCCGTGGCTGCTGGCGCTGCCGGTGCTGCCGCTCGTCCTGGTGGCGGTCTGGCGGGCGCTGGCCCAGCCGCTGTCGGGGCCGGACACCGGCTTTCGCTGGAGCCTCCTGGCCGAGCTGATGGTGGAGTTCGGTCATCTGCGGTTCTATCCGGCGACCAGCTCCGCGGACTTCATGCTCTACTTTTGGGCGGACGGGATCGCTCCCTTGGTTTCGAGCCTTTACGCATGGGCCTTCCTGGTCGCGGAGAGCACGGAGCCGGTGTGGTCAGCTCCCGTCGTGTTGGCCCAGATCGTGGCGTTGCTGGCGGTCATCCGTCTCTTGGGACAACACTGGGGCGGCGCGCGGGGAGGCGCCTTTGCGCTGGCGTTGGCCGGCGGAACGATGCTGTTGCAGTTTTCGGTGAATCTCGGGCAGGAGACCGGGCTCACGGCGCTGGGCGCCGGCGTCATGGTGTACTACCTGCTGGCGTGGCGGAACGCTCCGCGGTTCAGCGGCCTGATTCCGGCTGCGGCGGGCGCGGCGCTGGCGGCCTGCGCCCGTGAATACGGGCTGGTCGCGATGCTCGCCGGAACGGGTGGTTGATCGCTCAGCGGACGCCGGTCCGCGTGGTGACCGGATTCGTCGCTCTGGCGGCTGTTTTCCCGGGGTGGTGGCACCTGCGGGTGGCCTGGATCACGGGCAATCCGGTTTACGCCCACGATCTCGGGGGATTGCCCAGTAATCCGGTGTTTGCGGCGTGGATGGGGCACTACCGCTCCATCTATGCAGATCCCTTGCGGGATCTGGCCGGCTGGCGCGAATTGGCGCGGTTGCTCGCGCTGACTGCGTTGCCGGCGTTGATGGGTTTGGTGGCGGGATCATGGGCGGGGCGCCGCCGGGTGGGATGGGGTTTGGGTCTGGTGGTAGCGGCCGGCTTCGGAGTCGGCTGGGTGGCGTCGATTTCTTCCACTGCGGGCGGCCTTTTTTATTCGATGCGGGTGCTGAGTCCGGTGTTGGTACTTGGTTGTGCGGCGGGGGGCGCGGGGCTGGCTCATTTGGTACCGGATCGGCGTCATCTGTTGGGGCTGGTTCTGGGGCTGGGGCTGTTCGCCCTCGATGCGTCGTTGCGGGCCCTGACGATCCCGGTCAGTCCGTACACGGTGTCGGCCGGTGACTGGCTGCGGGTGGGCGACCAGTTGCGGCACGATTTTGAGCGCGACCAGCGTCCCTTTCTCGAAGCCGTGGCGGCCACGGTAACCGGGCGCACCCTTTGCGACACGGCGGGACTGCGGCGGTTTTTTGCAGCTCACGAGCGGAGTTACTCACCGTTTTGGAGTCCGGACGTGACATGGCTGTTCACGGAACCGCGGGATCCGGAGGCCGCCCGCCGGCTGCGTGGCCTGGGCTTCACCCACGTGCTGGTGAAGCGCTCCACGATCACCTTCGATTTTCTCCGGGATCAGGGCGCAGCGGCGGCACTGGAGGGGAACTTGGAGCCGGTGATGGCCAACGACCTGTTTGTTCTTTTCGCCATCCACGAGCCGGGAGGGGAGGCCGATGGGCGTAGGGGCGGCAATTGATGGCCAGCCCGCAACCAGGAAGGAACGCTGTTTCAGGGTAACTTCGGCCATGAAGCACCGTCACAACGAGGAATACGCCTTGTTCGAGGCGCGACTCGACATCCGTGCTTAGCCTTTCTAACTCCTGAATTATGACTTTCTCCGATCGTTCCTCCCGTGCGCTGAGCGCTGCTCGCAAAGGTTTCACCCTGCTCGAGATCATGGTGGTGCTCGCCATCCTGGGGCTGCTGGTCGCGGTGCTGGTGAAGAACGTGTCAGGTGACCTGACCCGCGGTGAAGAATCGGCCGCCAGCCTGTTCGTGAAATCAACCCTCGCCTCGCCGCTCACCTCATTCCGCATCGACACCGGTGATTATCCGACCACCGCCCAGGGACTGCAGGCCCTCGTCACCAAACCGCAGGGCGTGAATCGCTGGCGCGGGCCGTATTACGAATCCAACGACGGCAAGCTGCCGATGGATCCCTGGCAGCAGCCCTACGAATATCGTTATCCGGGCACCCACAACAAGAGTGGCTACGATCTGTTCTCCAAGGGCCGGGACAAGACCGCGGGCACCGAGGACGACATCGGTAATTGGGAGTAGGGGCCGGGGGGCGGCGCGGGGCGCCGTCAAAACGCTGAAAAGCTGAAAACGGAAAAGCTGAAAGGCTGGGTGTTGGGGACTGGGTGCTGGGGCGGGCTGGGGCCGTGGGGAAAGGGCACAGACAGGAATGTCTATGCTGCGGGGGCGACGCTCAGGGCTGCAGCCAGAGGAGGGGCTGGGTGACGGCCATGTTGCGGCGGACTTCGAGGTTTGAGGGATCGGGTTCGAGCTCCTGCCAGAGATCGAGATAGTCACGGCGGCCCAACCGGTAGCCGGCGAGCAGGAGGGCGGGCTGGCGCACGGGCCATTCCTCGAAGTAGGCGATGTCGGCCGCATAGGGCCAAGTGTCGCGGTCGCTCAGGTAGGGAAAGAGGAAAGCTACGGCTTGGGCGAGGTTGCGGCCGTCAGGCAGGGACCACTGCCACAGGTCGTGGCCGTCGGTGGAGAGCAGTTCCGCGAGCAGGGTCACGTTGTCCAATTGGAAGATGGCGTAGCCGTAGGGTTTGGTGCGCACGAGTTCGCGCGGGAAGGATCCGTCGGGTGCAAGCTGGCCGGGCAGGAGCACTTTCGTGAATTCGGTACGCGCCCGCTCGAGTGCGGTCTCGTCGCCGGCGAAGCGCGCGAAGGCCGCGACCTGCAGCCAGTAGGCCACGCTGTGGTTGTTGAGCGTCGCGGCTTCATCGCGGCCGTTGGCTGAGGTGAGCATCCACGCGAGGTAGTCGGCAAACCAGGCGCGGGTGGCGTCGAACGTGGCGGGATCGGCGGCGGGGCTGCGGGCGACGGCGCGGGCGGCGAGGGCGACCTCGGCCAGGTGGAGCGTATCGATGATTCCGATACCACGGCCCGGCGTGACGCCCGGAATGGCCTGGGCGAACTCGAGATGCGGGTTCATGCGGGTTGCGGGATCGACGAAGAACGCCCGCAGGTGCCGCGTGGCGGCGGTGGCGTAGCGGTCTTCGCCCGTGAGCATGAAGGCGGCGGCGAGCCGGGTGACGTGATCGCGCATTTCACGCATCATGAGCCGATGGGCGAAGAAGGCGTCGGGGTTGCTCTCGCCATCGCGACGCACGTAGGGCAGGCCGTCGGCCGTGTCGGGATTGGGCCACCAGTAGTCGCCCATGGAGAGGAAGTCGCCGGGCTCGGCGCCGGCCGTTACGGCATGATCGGGCAGCGCGACGGAACGGAAGTTGACCGGCGCGGCCGCGAGGGCGGTCTCGGCCAGGCGGAGGATGCGCTCGCGGTCGACGGTCGCGACGAAATCGCGGGCCTCGGCGGTGGACAGCGGCGCGGCCGCGCTGGTCGGAGAGGCGGCGAGTTGTATCAGGGAACTGGGCACGCCGTCGATTTCGGCGGCGGCGCTCACGACGGCGCGACCGCCGGCGGGGAGTTCGATTTCGATTTCGGCGCGGCCGTTGGTGAACTGCACGCGGCGGGCGGCGCGGGCGAGGCCGAGGTCGGCGATGAGACGGCCGTCGCCGGCGTGGCCCCAGCGCACGAAGGCGCGATTGTCGAGGCACACGACGCCGTTGGCATCGAGCAACTCCACCTGCACGCGGGCGCGGCCGGGCGCGGTGGCGGGGAGTTCCTGCAGGCGCAGGTGATGCGGGGCACCCCACGGGCGGGTTTCGTAGCGGAAGCTGATCTCATCGCTGCGGGTGACACCGTCGGCGGTGGTGCCGACGGCGCGCACATGGTTCATGCCTTCGCGGAACTTCGCCGACCAGCGCAGGCCGGCGGCGGGATAGTCCTGGCTGTCGCGGGTACGTTTGCCGAGGGAGGTGCCGTTGAGCCAGAGTTCCACCTCGGCGCAGTTGGAGTAGACCTTGAGCCAGCGCTCGCTGTTGGCCTTGCCCCAGCGGACAGGCCAGGAGTGGCCGTAGATGCGGAGCATGGGTTCGGCGGCCCAGTAGGATTGGTAGACGTAATAGACTTCCTTGGGCGTGAGGTCGCGTTCGACGGCGCCCTTCTGGTTGACGAAGGGCACGGGATTGTCGGGGCGCAGCGGCGTTGAAAAATCCTTGAACGGCCACATCGCGGTGCCGGTGAGCCAGGGCATGTTTTCCTGCTCCTTGAGGTGCCAGTCGACGAGGTCGGCGATGTAGGTTTCGGACCAGTCGCCGTCGCGCGAGGCGCGGGCCTGGCCGCCGACGCTCAGGAAGTCGAGGCCGCGCTCATCGGCGGCGCCGGCGGTGGTGAGATCGCGCAGCGGGATGTAGGGATCCTCGGCGTGGCGACCGGCGTGACTGTCTCCGCCCCACTCGACGTGGAGGAAGTGTTTCACGCGCTCCATCTCCTTGCGCGAGACCTCCTGGTATTCGGTGAACTTGCCGCGATACCAGCCGGCCCAGATCGACGGGGAGTAGACATCGACGATGTCCCTGCAGAAGTCGCAGCGGCGGATGGCGGTTACGCGTGAGGGGTCGAGTTCGTGGGACAGGTCGTGCAACTCGCGCATGAAGGCGCGGATCTTATCCTGGTCGAACTCGGCGAAGTCGCCGGGCCAGTCGTTTTCGTTGCCCAGGCCCCAGAGGATGACGCTCGGGTGGTTGAAGTGTTGGTCGATCATGGCGCGCAGCATGGCCTTGGCCTGCGCCTGGTAGGCCTCGCCGCCGAGACCGCCGCGGCACCAGGGAATCTCCTCCCAGACGATGAGGCCGAGTTCGTCGCAGAGTTCGAGGATGCGGCGCGACTGCTGGTAGTGGCCGAGACGGATGAAGTTCACGCCCATCGCCTTCATCAGGCGCATCTCACGCTCCATGAGTTCATCGGTCATGGCGCCGGCGAGTCCGGCATGGTCTTCGTGGCGGTGAGTGCCGCGCAGGAGGAGGCGCTCGCCGTTGAGCTTGAAGGGGCCTTTTTCGACGAATTCGAAGGTGCGCAGGCCGAAGCGGGTCCAGACGCGGCTGGTGGCGCCATCGGGCGCGCGGGTGGTCACCTCGACGCCGTAGAGGTGGGGGCTATCGGGCGACCAGAGTTGGCCGCCGGGGAACACGACCGTGAAGCCGTTGGCCTGATCGGCCAGGGCAAGGCAGCCGCCTTCGCCCGCGGCAACTTCGCTGCCATCGGGAGCGACGATACGAAACCCGAAAACGTGACCTTCGGCGGCAGTGGCGCCGCCGGCAAAGCGAGCCTTCAGTGTCACCTCCCAGTGGCCGTCGTCGCGCAGACGGGGCAGGGCGTGGACGCGCAGGAGACCGCCGGGCGGCAGGTAAACGAGATGCACCGGGCGATAGATGCCGCCGTAGAGATTGAAGTCGCTGAGGTCGGAAGGGATGGCCTCGAGCTGGCGGGAATTGTCGGCTCGGATGGCCAGCGGGATGCGGCCGGCGGGCACACGGTACTCCGCGGCCGGGAGATCGGGCAGGGGCGAGGCGCGGTAGGCGGTGACCGCGTCGGTGATGTCGACGACGAACTCATCGTAACCGCCCTCGTGGCAGTCGACGAGTTGGTCGCCGATCCAGATCTGCGCGCGCTGGCCGACGCCCTCGAAGTGCAGCAGCGTGCGGCCGCCGGGATGGGGGTTGGCGAGGTCGAGCGTGGTGCGGTACCATGCCGGGCCCTGGTAGTAGGGCACGTCGGGCGCGACCGCGTCGGTGGCGTTGTAGCAGTGGGGCAGGGTGACGGTCGACCAGACCGGCAGGTCGAGGGCGCGGCTGTCACTGCGCAGGGTTTCCCACACGCCGCCGAGGTCGCCGCGGGCGAACTCCCAACCTGTGGTGAGCGTGGTCTGCTCCGCCCAATCGCGCGGCGGCGTGGCGGCCGGCGGAGTCGCGTGGGCGGACAGGATGGCGCCCAGTAGCGCCCCGAGCGCCAGACCGGCGCCACAGCGACGAAGAAAAAGGAAGCGCCGGATAGAAAAATGGACAGCGGAATGAAGCGGGGTTATCATAACTATAAGAAGAAACGGGGAGCCAAAGGCGCCCGACGTGGGTCAGATTCGTAGGAACCCATAAATTCTTAATTGAATCAACGGTTCAAATCTGAAATTTGCTAATTATGAATCGCCACTCGCTCCTGGTCCGCCTTTGCGTCATTTCCCTCGCCATGATTTCCGTGGCGAAGGCTGAATCGGTGGAGTCGACGATGCGCCGGGTCTTCGACTGGCAGGTGAACAACCTGTGGAGCACGCAGCAGTCGATGGAGCACCGGTGGAGTCCGCGTGGGTGGGTGCACGGCGCGTTTTTGACCGGCGTGATGGAGGCTTATCGAGCGACGGGTGACACCGCCTATCTGGGCTACGCGCAGCAGCGGGCGGAAGCCAACGACTGGCAACTCGGGCCAAGGTTGGAGCACGCCGACGACCATGTGATCGGGCAGACTTATCTGGAATTGAACGCGCTCGACCCCGATCCCGCAAAGTGGCGGGCGATCCAGGAAACATACGACGCCTTACTGCGCGAGCCCGCGCCCGGTCGTGACCTGTGGTGGTGGTGCGATGCGCTCTACATGGCGCCTCCCACGCTGGCCAAGCTGGCCGTGGTGACCGGCGATTCGAAGTATTGGGCTGCGCTGGACGCGTGGTACTGGGACACGCATGCCTTCTTATACGATTCGGCGGAGGCGCTGTTCTATCGCGACAAGCGCTTCCTGGATCCGGCGGACGGTCAGAAGATTTTCTGGAGCCGGGGCAACGGCTGGGTGATCGCGGGCTTGGCGCGCCTGCTCGATGTGTTGCCCTCCGATCATCCAACGCGGGAGCGCTATCTGGAGCTTTACCGGGAAATGGCGGCCCGGTTGGCGGCGCTGCAGCCCGGCGATGGATTGTGGCGGGCCAACCTGCTGCGTCCCGAGGCGCCGCATGGGGAGGCGAGCGGCAGCGCGTTTTTCTGCTATGCCTTGGCGTGGGGCATCAATCACGGGTATCTGTCGGCGGAGGACTATCGCCCGGTGGTCGACCGCGCCTGGGCCGCGTTGCTCGCCTGCGTCGACGAGAGCGGCAAGCTCGGCTGGGTGCAGCCGATCGGCTTCGCGCCCGACCAGTATGACGCCACCACCTGGCAGGAGTACGGCGCCGGTGCTTTTCTGGCGGCGGGTTCGCAGGTGCTGCAGCTGCGCTGAGGGGAGGGGGCGGGAGGTGAAGCGCGGAGCCGCCTCCAGGCGGTACCGCGCGAAGCGACATCGTACACTCCAAATGGGGGCGCGGGACTCGGGGCAAGGTTACATGCTGCAGACCGCCTGAAGGCGGAACTCCAAACGGGGGCGCGGGACTCGGGCTGGGTTCGGAGTGTCCGATGTCGCTTTGCCCGGTACCGCATTTAGGCGGCAAGCCCCGTCCGGCGCCGGACGAACCAAATGCAGCCCGGGCGGGTCTGCATGAAACTTCGGTGTCCCCCGAACGTCGTAGTCCGGGTTGCAGGTGGAGGGTTGTCTCGACACCTGCCAACGCCCGAAACTTACTGCTCGCCGCATGATCCGCCCTGTCTGTTTTCCACGGTTTTGCCCGGTGCCCGTCCCGGTTGATTGACGCTGTCTGCATGCCGCACCGTCCACAGGCCTCCTCCCGTTCCGCGGATCACCGTCGTCTCGCCTTCACCTTGCTCGAGCTCATGGTGGTGATCGCCCTCATCGGGCTGCTGGCCGGCGTGCTGTCGGTCGGGGCTTCGCAGTTGATGCGCGACCGCAAGGAGCTGCCGGAAGACATCGTGTGGTCGGCCATCGGTGAGGCGCGCAGGTTCGCCCTGCTGCACGAGACCGAGGTGTGGTTGAGCTACGACAACCAGGAGAACGTTTTTCACGCCTCCACGGCCCTGGGCAGCCAGACCTTTCCCGTGCCGGAAGGGGTCGATTTCGAGTTGGAGTTTCTCGGCATGAGCAAGGGCAACCGCACCATCATGATCGGCGGCACCCTGCTGGAAGCGGGGGAGTTGAAGGGGGTGCGTTTTTTTGGCGACGGTACGTGTGTTCCTTTCCGCGCGCAGCTCACCGAGCCGGGGCAGCAGCCGATCGTGCTCGAGGTCGATCCCTGGACCTGTGCGCCGGTGCTGCGCGGCGAGGAGGGGCGATGAGACGGCCCGGCGATCGGCGGTCCGCGGTGAACGCGGCCTTCACCCTCATCGAGGTACTGGCGTCGCTCGTGATTGTGACGCTCGCGGCCGTGGTGCTGGGCGGCGCTTACGTGAATGTCCTTTCGGGCTACCAGCACGCGGCGCGCGCCACCCGTACCAACGTCGATGTGGCCTTTGCCCGCGACATCCTCTTTCACATCGCCGACCTCGAAGAGGTTGAGGAAGGCGGCGATTTCGAGACGACCGACGGGCGTACGGTGGAGTGGAAGGCGACCGTCGAGCCGACGGACGTGGCCGACCTGTTCTCCGTGAATTTCGAAGTCTTTATCGAGGGTGACCAAAACCACGATGACGAGGTGGTGCGCGAACAGTTCCGCCTGCTGCGTCCGACTTGGTCGGAGGACGACGAGCGCGACAAGCTGCGCGAGGAGTCGCGCCGGCGCATCGAGGAATACGTGCGGGACCGGGAGGCGAGGCAATGACCCGGATGATGAGACGATCTTCGGCCCGTCGCGGCATGACCCTCATCGAGCTGATGGTTGCGCTGGCGCTGGTTTCGCTGGTGATCATCGGGCTCAACACGTTCGTGTTTTCGATGACCGAGTTGTGGGGGCGCGGCCGCGAGTGGCGTCTGTTCGACCAACACGTGCGGGCGGTCACAAGGTTTCTGGAGTTGGAGCTGCGCGGGGCCTCCCTGCCGCCCGCCACCGCACCGGGTCAGTCGGCCATCGAGGCGGCGGAGGTGGAGGTGGAGTTCGGTCGCCGGGCCAACCTCGTGACCTTCGGCCTGCGCGAAGGCAGCCGCCTGCTCGAGTGGCCGGACCGGCCCTTGCCCGACGTGTGGTGCGCCTTGGAGGTGCGTCGCGACCAGGGGCTGGTGCTCTATTGGCAATCGGCGCTCGAGGAGGACTTCGATACCGAGGCGCCGCGCGAGTTGTTGCTGACGCCGTTGGTGACGAAGCTCGCCTACGATTACTACGATCCGGAGTTCAACCGCTGGGAAACCGAGGAGGAGTTGAAGCGCGGGGAGGACACCGAACTCGAAACGCCGTCGCGCCTGCGGCTCACGTTCACTTACCGCGACCATACCGTCGAAACCGTCGTGCGCCTCCCGGTGGTCGACGAGGGTCTGCCCGCCTTTTAATCAACCGATGTCACGCGTACCTTCTCCTGCAGCCTCTGCCGTCCGCGTCCATTCGCGGACGCGCGCCGGCGTTTCGTCGCCCCGGCGCCGGCGCGGGTCGGTCCTGGTCATCGTGCTGGTGACCATCGTCTTCGCCACGACGGCGCTGCTGGTCTTCATGGAGCGGGCGAGCACCGATCTCATGGTGCACGTGCGCGATGCCGACCGGCTGCGCCTGCGCCAGGAGGCCTACTCGGCGTTGGAGACGACCCTGGCGGTGCTGGTGGATTTTGAGGAAGTGCTGGGCGGGCTGCACAGTCCGGCGGAAGGCTGGGCCGAACCCTTGGAGTGGATCGGTTACGAACCCGCCGATGGCATGGCGGTGGAGGTGCATTTTGAGGACGAGAGCGGCAAGATCTCGATCGCCCGGGTGGATTTTCAGACCCTCTACGATCTGTTCATCGGCTGGGAACGGACCGAGGACGAAGCCGAACTCTGGGCCGACGCTATCATGGGCTGGATGAGTGAGGAGTATGAGCCGCGCTCGTTCAATGCTCCGGAACCGGCGGACTACGAGCGGGACACGTTGCCCTTTGCGCCGCCGGGCCGCCCCCTGCGGTCGTTTGCCGAACTGCGGGCGATCGATGTGATCCGCGAAGACTGGTTCGACGAGGACGGCCATCCCAACGAGTTCGCGCGACGTTTCATGGCGGCGGTTTCGTTGTTCGATTTTCAGAAGACCAACGTCAACGCCGCCTCGGGTCAGGTGCTGTCGGCGATCGGACGCTACGACCAGAACCAGCAGGACCTGATGGAGGATTATCGGCGCGGCGACGGCATCTACCGCGGGCGCGGGCAAGGCTACTTCACGTCGCAGGACGAACTCCGCGGCGTGTTGGGCGAAGCGGCTGGCGCCAACGGTTTCGGGGTCGAGATCCAGGCGCTGCGCGTGGCGGTGACGGTGCGCCAGGGCCAGTCCTCCTACCGGCTCAACGTGGTGATTTCGCCGGGCGGCGGCGCGCGCGTGGCCGGGGGCGATCCGCTGCCCCGCAAGGAAGGCAACACCGGACGCTCCGGCGGGGCGACTGACGACCCGGCCGCCGCGGCGAGCGGGAACGATTCCGGCGGGGCCGAAGGGGGAGGCGCGGCCCAACGTCATTCCCCGGCGGCACTTGCGGCGGCGGAGGGTGACGACTCGAAAATTCCCGATATCGAGTATCCCTTTACACTGCTGGAGATTCGCGAGATTGATGCCCCGCCGCGCCTGGCGGAAACTTCGCTCTCCCCGGAGACCTGACGACATGCCCTCACTTTCCTCACGCCTTTCGGTATTCAAGACGCGACCGCGCACGGTCGTGCTCCTGCCCGACCACCGCTTTTTTGTGCGCTCGGTGCCGCTGGCGCGCGATCCCGAAGCCGCGGGGGAGCGCGAACAGATCGAGCTGGCGCTTGAAGCCATGGCACCCTTTCCGCTCGCGCAACTTTACTGGGGTTTCTGGACACGGCCGGATTGCGACCGGGCCCTGGTCTTCGCCGCCTACAAGAAGCGTTTTCTGGCGGAAGCCACGGAGGATTGGGCGGAGGCCGAGTGGGTGGCCCCGCGCTTCGCCGCCCTGCTGGCCGGCAGCGCCCCGGCACCGGCGACGACCTGGATCCTGCGCAATGATGAGGGACTGACCGCGCTGTACTTCGCCGATGCGAGCGGCGTGCCGGCCCAGGTTCTTTCCGCCGAGCTGTCGGAGGAAGCGGACGAGACCGAGATTGCGGCCGCCCGGGAGCGGCTCATCAAGGCTGGCGGCGGCAGCCGCACCGTGCAGGAGGTCGAGCACCTCGCGGTCGATCCGGGCCAGCCGGGCGACGACGCCTTGGTGGTGCGCCACGGCGATTCGACGACGAATCTCGATTTGGACGACGCCCAGCGTCTCGACGTGCGCGATCAGGACGCCCTGACCGCGCGCCGTCGCGCCCGGGTGCGCGATACCTGGATGTGGCGCACGCTCGTCGCCGCGGCTGCGATCCTCCTGTTGTCGCTGCTCGGGGAGGTGACGCTGTTCGGCCTCGAATGGTGGCAGCAAGGACGCCGCGCCCGCATCGCCGCACAGACCCCGGTGGTGAATGAGATCGAGACCGCCCAGCGACTGGCGAGTCGCATTGAGGAATTGCGCACGCAGCGCCTGCGACCCTTCGAAATGATCGCGTTGGTCGACGGTCCGCGGCCCGAGTCGATCGTATTCATCGAGACCGAGGCCACCGGCCTCTACACCATGAAGATCGAGGCAGAAACGGAGAATCAGGCCGACGTGAACGTCTACATCAACGCCCTGCAGGAACTCGAGGGCACGGAGCGGGTCGAGTCCCTCGGCCTCAACACCCGCGGGTCCCTTACCACGCTCACACTTATGGTCACGTTCTCGCCGGAAGCCTTCGACACCAGCGCCCAGCCGGCACCGGTGGAATCGATGGCGGCCGCCGAGAGTTCCGAGGAGGTGTCATCATGAGAGCCTGGTTCATGGGTAAAGTCGCGCGGGAGAAACTCCTGTTGCTCGCCTTCCTCGTCGGGGCCGCGGTGCTGTGGTCCAGCGACCTGGTGGATCGCCTCCGCACGACGGTGGACGAGGTGCAACTCACCAGCGGCCAACTCGAGGTGCAGTCCCGCTGGCTGGCCGACCGCGAACGCATCGAAGCCGAAGCGCGCGCCGCGGTCGACGACCTCGACAGCTCGCGCACCTTCAACAGCGTGCGCCTCTCCGCCGAAATCAGCACGCTGGCGCAGCAGGCCGGTATCGCCAACACGCTGCGCAGCAACGCCGTCGGCACCCTGCAGACGGCCCAGTTCTCCGTGCATCAGGTGGAACTCACGCTGACCCGCGTGCCGTGGACCAATCTGCTGCAGTTTTACGACGCTCTGTCCCAGCGCGCCCCCTACATCAGCATCGAGCGTTTTCGCCTGTATTCGGTGCGCAGCGATACGTCCTTGATGAACGCCCAGTTGTTGGTTTCGTCCGTGGAAATATCCGCGCCTTGAGCGTTTGCGCGCCTCGTTTTCCCTTGGCGTGACCGGTTTCATTGCGGCTCTGACCCGAGCCCCTCCATCCGTCCTTTATTCGACTCTCTTCATGCCTGATTCATCTGCCATCGCAGAAGATCTTTCCCCCACCGTTTCGCAGTGCCGTGCTGCGGCCGAAGTATGCGCTTGTTTCAACGTCCGGCGCACGGCGCGCCTGGTGACCCAGGTCTACGATGAGGCGCTCGCGGGCGTGAAGGTGAGTTCGGGGCAGTTCGTGATTCTGCTGACCGCCCGCATCCTGGGTTCGGCCACGATGCAGGAACTGGCTGAGGCCGTGTCGCTCGATCGGTCCGCGCTCTCCCGTTCGCTCCGCCCGCTGGTGAACCGCAAGCTGCTCAAGATCAGTGTGGGGCAGGACCGTCGTCGCCGCGAAGTGACGATCACCCTGGCCGGCATGCAACTGCTGGCGGACGGGACACCGTATTGGGAGCGGGCGCAGCACCGCCTGCAGACGGCCCTGGGCGAGGAAGGCTTTGTCGGATTGCTGCGCACGAGCCAGGAAAGCTTTCATCGGTTGACGGGCTGATCGGGGAATGCAGCAGCGCCCGTCGGGCACTGGGGACTCCCGAGCGCCGAGAGCGGCCCGTATGGCCGCCTTAAGTGGGGCTCCGAAGCATGGAAGTTCGGAGTTCCGCGTTTACGCGGTTGGCTTGGACGGGCAGGACGTCGCGATGGCCGCCTGAAAGCGGGACTCCGAACCAACAACGACTTGAAATGTCCGATGCCGCTTCGGATCGGCCGGGGTGTGGCGCAAGTCCCCTAATCTCGGGACGAAAGCACGGGAACTTTTTCGTGAAGAGCTGTCTCTTCTTCCGATATTGGTGCAGTTCCCCAGCTCGATAAGGGCAGATGCACGCTTTGCTCATCCCCGGTTCCCAAGTGCTTATGATTACCCCTTCCTCGTATGTGGCGGCGCTGAACGGTCGCGTGCGCCTGGCGATTTTGGCCGGACTGCTGTGGCTGCTGTCGCCGCAGCGGTCGGCCCGGGCCGAGGACAGTTTCACCTACAAGTTTCAGACCTGGCAGGAGGACGACGGCCGCGTGCGGGTGGACGCCCACTATGCGCAGGGGGAGGCGACGCTTTCGACCGAAACCAAGCTCAAGCTGGTCGGGCTGGTCGACACCATCACCGGCGCGACGCCCTCGGGTCAGCCGGCGCCGACAGGGAGCGATCAGGTGCCGCTCTCGACCCTCACCGACCGGCGCGAGGCGGGTCAGATCGAGGTCAGCCATCCCTTCGAAGCCGTGACCCTCACCGCCGGGTACGGCCGCAGCGTGGAGAGCGACTACATTTCCGACGTCTGGTCGCTCAACTCGCAGTGGGATTTTTTTCAGAAGAACACGACGCTGTTGCTGGGCTACGCGCGGGCCGACGACGAGGTCACGGCCGCCGTGCTGCCCGGTCCCCGCGACAAACTCGTGGAGGACGCCATCGTCGGCCTTACCCAGGTGCTGAGCGCGCGCACCGTGCTTACGGCCAACCTCAGCTATGGCCGGGCCGAGGGGTATTTGTCCGACCCCTACAAAATCGTGCAAAAACGCACCGAGGTACTGCCGGGCCTGTTTCTCAATCTCACCTTTCCGGAGAACCGGCCCTCCACGAAGGAAAAGTGGATCGGCTACCTGCGGGTGAACCACTCGATCGAGAAACTGAACGGCGCGCTGGAGGCCTCCTACCGGTTGCTGGACGACACCTACGGCATCACCAGTCACACGCTGGAGGCGGCATGGTACCAACGCTTCGGCGAGTGGCTCGTGGTGCGACCGGCGGTGCGTTTCTATGAACAGAGCGAGGCCGATTTTTATCGGGTCGATCTCAACGGCACGTCGATCACGCCGCCCAACGTCGCGACCGGCCAGGCGCCGTATTACTCGGCCGACTACCGGCTTTCGACGATGCGCACCTGGATGCTCGGGGTGAAACTGGTGTGGCAGGTTAGTGACTGGTGCGAGATCGACGCGACCGCCGAGCGTTACCTGATGGAAGGTCGCGATGGCAGGACGTCCGACAGCGCCTATGCCGATGCGGACGTATTTACGGTGGGGGTACGGTTATGGCGATGATCCAACCCGCCGGCCGGCAGGACGGCGCGCCCTCCGCGCCCGTCACCATGACCCCGGGCGACGTGCCGATGCGGCGCCTCGAGTTTCGCGCCATGGGCACGCGCTGCTTCGTGCAATACGCCACGACCGACGCGACGGCCGGCGGCGTCTACGAGAGGGCGGTGCAGGCTTGGGTGCAGACCTTCGAAGCGCGCTACACTCGCTTTCGCGACGACAGCATCGTGGGCCGCATCAACGCCGCGGCGGGCAGCGGCCAATGGATCGAGATCGACGCCGAAATGGAGCGCATGCTCGAGATGGCGGGCATGGTGTTTTTCATGACCCGCGGCATCGTCGATTCGACGGCGGGGCCGCTGGCCCGCCTGTGGGATTATCACCAGCCACATCCCGTGCTGCCGTCGCCCGCGGCGGTGGAGGAGGCAAGGGCGCTCGTGGGCTGGAGCAAGGTTGAGCGCGAGCCCGGCCGGGTACGCCTCCCGCGTGCAGGCATGTCGCTCGACTTCGGCGGCTGGGGCAAGGAACTGGCGGTCGACACCGCGGTGCAACTCGCCGTCGAGCACGGCATCACCAACGTGCTGGTCGACTTTGGTCACGACATTCGCGTGCTCGGCACGCCGCCCGGCCGTCCGGCCTGGCACGTGGGATTGGAGGATCCCGCCCAGCCCGGGACGATGTGGGGCAGTATCGGACTTACCAATCAAGCGGTGGCCAGTTCGGGCGATTATCAACGGGGCTTTGTCATCGATGGGCAACGCTACGGCCACATCCTCGATCCGCGCAGCGGCCGCCCGGTCGCCAACGGGCTGCGCCAGGTCACGGTCGTGGCGCCCAGTTGCCTGCAGGCCGGCATGCTGGCCACGGCCGCCTTTGTTGAAGGACCCGACCGCGGACTGGAGTTGATCCAGGAAACGATGGGCGCCGAAGGCTGCATGGTTTCGGCCCACGCCAAACACCAAACCCGGGGATTTTTCCACCATGTCGTCACCTGAACGATCCATTCATCGCAACCGAACTCCCGGCGGCCGCGCCTTTGTTCGCCTGCTTCGCGCTGTAGGGCTGCCGCTTGTCCCCGCGGCTGCGGGACCGCAGTTGCCTCCCGGAAACCTTCAGCCATGCCAAAGGACAGGCAAGCCTGCGGCGTGCCGACGAGCGGCAGCCCTACAAGTTTGCTTTGCCGCGGTCTTCCTGCTCGCCGCTCCCGCCCGCGCGGCCATCGCGCCCGGTGACCCGCTGCCGAACCTCGCCGCGTATCAACTCACTGGTGACATCCCGAACCTCGCGGGCAAGGTCGTGCTGGTCGACGTCTGGGCTTCCTGGTGTGCGCCGTGCAAAGCCTCGTTCCCGGCTTTCAGCGCGCTGCAGGCCGAGCTGGTTGACGAGGGTTTCGTGATTCTCGCCGTGAGCGTCGACCGCAAGGAATCGGCCTACATGCGGTTCGTCGAGAGCCACCAGCCCGGTTTCGCCACGGTGCTCGACTCCGGCCAGCGCCTTGTGGCCGAACTCGCCCCGCCGGCCATGCCCACGAGTTATCTCTTCGGCCGCGATGGCCGACTCCGCTCCATGCACAGCGGTTTCCATGGCGACAAGACCATCGACGAACTGCGCGCCGAAATCACCCGTCTGCTCAACGATTCTTCATCATGAAAAACCTCCGTCTCCGGTGCGTCACCGCCCTGTCAGGATGCAGTGCCTTGTTTGGAGTGCCGCCTTCAGGCGGAATCCGGTGCGGGATTTTCCGCCTGAAGGCGGGACTCCGAACGGGTGGCCGTTGCTTCCCGTCGGGGCCAAGCCTTCCTTGGGCGGGGGCGCTCCTATGTCTCCTCGGTCTCGGTTTCTCCGGTTGCCAGACCGTGCAGCCCTGGGAGCGCGAATTGCTGGCCGACTACACCATGCGGCCCGATCGCGACACGCTGCACGACGCCATGTCGGAGCACATCTATTTCTCGCGTGAAGCCTCGTCCGGCGGCCGCGGCGTCGGCGCCTCGGGTTGCGGCTGCAACTGACCCTTTATCCAGAATCCAAAATCGAGAATCGAGAATCGAGAATCCAAAATCTGGTCCCCCCTGCCCATGACCACCCTTACCCAAGCCTATCTGCGTTTCCGCTGGCTGCACCTGCCCGGCGTCCTCCTCATGTTCCTCCTGCAGCGGGCGCCGATGTTGCGGGCGGTCATCTCGACCGAATACGTCATCTCCTCGACGATGAGCACAGTACTCAAGGGGGCGCTCAGTGCCGTGGCCGCCCTCGGTGCCGTGCAGACCGTGGCGGGCGCGACGGCCATCGACCCGGCGCCGGGCTCGGAAGGTAATCCGGCGCTGGGCAAGGTGGGCGAACCCTTCACTGGCGGCTTTGCCATTGTGGGCGCGCCGGCCACGGCGGCATCGTATGAGGTGAAGGGCACCATCCCGGGTGGTTTGACTGTTTCAGGACTGAACGGAGACACGGTCAACGCCAGCGTCGTCACCATCACCGGCACGCCCACCCAGGCCGGCGACTTCGACCTCAGCGTAAAGGCATGGAAGGGAGCCAATAAAACCGACCTCGGCGGGTCGCCTACCTTCACCTACACGATCAGTATTGCCGCGGCCGATACCGGCACGGCCCCGACGATAGGCACGCAGCCGGCTTCGCAGACCGTGAACGTCGGCGCCAACGTCACGTTCACCGTCACGGCCACGGGTGATCCGGCGCCCACGTATCAGTGGCGCAAGGACGGCACGAATATCGGCGGCGCGACCGCGGCCTCGTTCAGTGTCAACAACGTCGCGGCCACCGACGCCGGGAGTTACACGGTCGTCGTGAGCAACAGTGAGGGCAGTGTGACAAGCAGCGCGGCCGTGCTGACCGTCAACGCGGGTGGCGGGGGCGAAGGCCTGACGATCACCCAGCATCCCACGAGCGCCAATGTCGCGGCCGGCGGCAATGTCACCTTCACGGCCGCCGCCACTGCCAGTGGCGCCGTGACCTTTCAGTGGTACCGGGACTTCGCGGGAGACGAGGATCCGGCGCCCATACCCGGCGCAACCAATGCCTCCCACACCATCAACAACGTGCAGGCGGGCGACATGGGCTATTACTTTGCGCGGGTGACGGGCGACGGTGAGACGGCCGACACGGCGGCCGCCATCCTCACCACCACCGGCGGATTCAGCCGGCTCGCCAACCTCTCGACCCGCGGCTTCATCAGTGCCGGCGGCTCGCTCACGCCCGGCTTTGTCCTCGCGGGTGACGGCACGAAGGAACTGGTCGTGCGCGCGGTCGGGCCCGAGCTCATCGATCTGGGTCTCACCGTCGGATTGGAGGACACCAGGATGGACCTGATTCCGCTGAGCGGCACTCTGGACGAAGTGGTGGTGAGCAACGACAACTGGGGCGACGCCGCCAACTTCGATGACACTCGCACCGCGATGGCCGCCGTGGGCGCCTTTCCGCTCAACGAAGGTTCGCTCGATGCCGCGGTTTTGACCGATGTCGTCCTGCCCTACCGTTTGGCCAGTGGCTCCGACACCCGCGGCTACACGGTGCAAATCTCATCCACCTCGGCGACGGCGTCGGGGATTGCGTTGGCTGAAGTTTACGACCCGGACCTGAGCACCTCCCAGCGGCTGGTCAACGTGTCCGCCCGGGGCTTTGCCGGCACGGGCACCAACGCGCTCACGCCCGGGTTCGTCATCTCTGGTGCGGCGGCCAAGACGATGCTCATTCGCGTCGTGGCGCCGTCGCTGGCACGATTCGGCGTGCCCGGTCTGATGGCCAATCCCCGCCTTTCGGTGGTGCCGCTGGGCCAGGATTATGCGATCGCGGAGAACGACGACTGGGGCGGCACGGCGGAGTTGAAGGCGGCCTTTGAGACTGCCGGCGCGTTCGACCTCTCGAGCGACGACTCCCTCGACGCCGCCGTCCTCGTCCGGCTGCCCCCGGGCGGTTACACGGTCGTGGTGGAGGACGTCGCAGATGGCACCGGACAGGTGCTGGTCGAGGCCTACGAGATGGACTGAGGAACCAGTCGGGGCAGCTCCTCTAGCGTTCGCCGGGTTCCGCTCCCGGCCGCGCGAGGTCTGTCAGTTTGCGCAAAAGAGACCTTGCGGCGGCACCAACGGCGCCAACGGTGGTCCCTTTTGCGCTTCATGACCTTTCCCCGATTCCTCTCCCTTCTTGCCGCCCTCGGGTTTGCCGCCTGCACGATCCTCTCGGCCCAGGATGACTACCCCACCGGCGCCGTGCCGGTCGTGACCACGCCCCTGGCCGATCAGGCGGGGCAGGTGGGTGGCAGCGCCGTGAGCGTGGACCTGCGCAATCACCTCGGGCTCAATACCAGTCGGGACACCTTCGTGCGCTTCGACATGACCTTCGGCAAATTCGACGTCGAATTGCTCCCCGACCACGCGCCGCTGAATGTGGCGAACTTTCTGAAATACGTCGAAGCACAGCGCTACGACAATACGATCATCCATCGTTCGGCCGACTTCGCAACCGACGAGGACACGGCCCCCAATATCGTTCAAGGCGGGATTCTACCGAACGTGGCGACCCTTGCGCCGGATATCGAAACCTTTGATCCGGTCGTGCTGGAGTATAGCGTCCCCAACGAGCGCGGGACGCTGGCAGCCGCGCGGACGGACGACCCCAATTCGGCAACCAGCAGCTGGTATTTCAACGTCACCGATAACTCCGCCAGTCTCGGCCCGAACACGGGTAATGCCAATACGGGCTATACGGTTTATGGCCAGGTCGTGGGCTCCGGCATGATCGTCCCCGACACCGTCGCGCTGGTGAACACGTTTTCCGTGAGCGTCGGAAGCGGCCTCAGCCTTGCCAACATTCCGCTTCGCTTCTTCAACGGCACCAGCCTCACCACCGAGAACTTCGTCAAGGTCTTCCAGGTCTACGAAGTCCCGCTGTATCCGGACTCCAATGACGACGAGGCGGTCCTCACCTTCACTGCGACGAGTTCCAACCCTTCGGTCGTCCAGGCCACCGTTTCCGGGTCCACGCTCACGCTGACCCCTGGCGCAACGGCCGGTGAGGCGACCGTTACGGTTGCGGCCGAAACGATCAACGAGGACCGCGTCGAGGCTACCTTCGTCTTTGCGACCGGCGGCTTGGTGATCGCGACTCAGCCGCAAAGCCAGGATGTCGCCGCCGGCGCCTCCGCCTCGCTCACGGTCGAGGCCCCGGCCGCTTCGGGAACGACGACCTACCAGTGGTACTTTTATCGCTCCGGCATGGGCGCCCCCGAGGCGATTGCGGGCGCGACCGCGGCGAGCTATACCGACAGCAACGTGCAGGCCGCCGACATGGGGGCCTACTTCGTGCGGGTGACCAACGGCGACACGACGCTCGAGTCCAATGCGGCCTTTATCACCCTCACCGGCGGCACCAGCCGCCTGGCCAACCTCTCCACTCGCGGACGCGTGAACGCCGGCGGTTCGCTCACGCCGGGTTTCGTGCTCAGCGGCGACGGTGATAAGCCGCTCGTGGTGCGGGCGGTGGGACCGACCCTCTCGGCGGCCTTGGGGGGAGCCGATCTCGCCGACCCCACGATGGACATCATTCCTCTCGGCGGTACCGTCCCCTTGATCAGCAACAACAATTGGGGCGACGCCGCCAATGCCGAAACCCTGCGCCTCACCAGCAAGACTCTCGGCGCGTTCGACTTGAACGCGGGTTCGCTCGACGCCGCGGTGTTGGGCGACGTCGTGCTGCCCAACTCCCGAGGCAACCGCGGCTACACGGTGAGCATCAAGTCGACCAGTAGCACGGCGACCGGGATTGCGCTGGCCGAGGTCTATGATCCCGAGCCGCTAGGTTCGTCCAAGCGCCTGGTCAATGTCTCGGCGCTCGGTTTCTCCGGCGCGGGCATCGATGCCTTGGTGCCGGGCTTCGTCATCGAAGGCACGGGCGCGAAGACGATGCTCGTCCGCGTGGTCGGCCCGTCGTTGGAGCCGTACAACGTGGGCAGCCGCATGGCTGATCCGCGTCTGCGCATCGTGCCGCTGGGTCAGTCGATCACGGTGGGCAGCAACGACAATTGGGGAGGAACGGCGGAGCTGAAGACAGCGTTCATGACCGTCGGCGCGTTCGCCTTCACGGCCGACAACTCCCTCGATGCCGCTGTCCTCGTGCGCCTCCCGCCGGGCGGCTACACCGTGGTCGTCGAAGGCGCGTCCGGCGGCACCGGCAACGTGCTGGTCGAAGCGTACGAGGTGGAGTGATCGCCGTAGGTGGTAAGATGAATCGGGCCTTCAGCCCTTGGACTTCGCTGGACGATGTTCCTGGGCCGTTGGCCCAGGCTGTGATGAGGCCGCGCCGTTGGCGCTTTGCGGTATGCCGTTCCGCTTCGGACGAAGCAGGTTTGGAGCATGGCCCTCCGAAAACGGTCGGGGCCTGAGGGCCAAAGGCCCGTTCCATAAAAGCCTGGGCCAACGGCCCAGGATTTTGTTTGCACAAACCTCAGGGCTGAAGGCCCGGCATCATCGATGCCGCGCAATCGTTCGCCCCCACCTGGACGACAATCCTGGGCCGTTGGCCCAGGCTGTGATGAGGTCGCGCCGTTGGCGCTGGGCTGGGGATCGATCCGGTTCCGCTTCGGTTGAAACAGGTCTGGCGTTTGGCCGTTTGAGAGCCCTCGTGACCCGAGGGCCAAAGGCCCGTTCCATGATAGCCTGGGCCAACGGCCCAGGTCGGGAGTTTGGCCAA
The DNA here is from genome assembly GCA_965652375.1 of uncultured Opitutus sp. Taxonomy (GTDB): domain Bacteria; phylum Verrucomicrobiota; class Verrucomicrobiia; order Opitutales; family Opitutaceae; genus Actomonas. Next base: position 54 of record CBFGUO010000043.1, on the reverse strand, counting down.
ACCTCAGGGCTGAAGGCCCGGCATCATCGATGCCGCGCAATCGTTCGCCCCCAC
>CBFGUO010000042.1:0-51583 GCA_965652375.1 uncultured Opitutus sp. | reverse complement strand
GCCTCCTCGCTCATGTAGTAGAGCAGCGTGGCGTTGCCGGCGAGTTCCTGCAGGCCGGACTGGCCGTCGACATCGGCATTGAAGGCGGCCTTGAGGCAACGGATGGCCAGCGGACTGTGACCGAGGATTTCGCGGGCCCACTTCACGCCCTCGGCCTCGAGTTCGTTCACCGGGACGACGGTGTTGACCAGCCCCATCTCGAGCGCCTGGGCGGCGTTGTATTGGCGGCACAGATACCAGATTTCCCGGGCCTTCTTCTGGCCGACGATGCGGGCGAGGTAGCTGGACCCGAAACCGCCGTCGAAGCTGCCCATCCTGGGGCCGACCTGGCCGCAGATGGCGTTGTCGGCCGCGATGGTAAGATCGCAGACCAGATGCAGCACGTGGCCGCCGCCGATGGCGTAGCCGGCCACCAGGGCGATCACGACCTTGGGCATCGAGCGGATGAGTTTCTGCACATCGAGAATGTTGAGCCGCGGAATGCCGTCGGCGCCGACATACCCGGCGTGGCCGCGCACGCTTTGGTCGCCACCGGCGCAGAAGGCGTATTTCCCATCGGTGTGCGGGCCGGCGCCGGTGAGCAGCACCACGCCGACGGAGGTGTCCTCGCGCGCATCGAGCAAGGCTTCGTGCAGCTCGAAAACCGTCTCCGGCCGGAAGGCGTTGCGCTTGTGCGGCCGGTTGAGGGTGATCTTCGCGATCCCGTCCGCCTTGTGATAGAGGATGTCGGTGTAGTCTTTGACGACCTGCCAGTTGGGGAGACTCATGGCGCTCACAGTGGGCGTGCGCCGCCACGCGTCAACCGGCACGATGGTCTCGCCGCGGGCGGGGGCGAAATTCCGCTTGGAGGGATGCGCGAGATGGTCCATGCATGCGGCTCTGCATGAGTTCCGCGCATTCGCCCACCGGCCCCGGACAGGGTCTTCGCATCGGACTATCCATTGGCGCTCTGGGGGTCGTGTTTGGGGACATCGGCACGAGTCCGCTCTACGCCTTGCGCGAATCGATCGAACACCTGCCGGTTGATGAACGCGCGGCGGGCGTGCTGGGCGTGCTGTCGCTCATCTTCTGGTCACTGATCCTGGTCGTCAGCGTGAAATACGCGACGGTGGTGATGCGGGCCGACAACCGCGGCGAAGGCGGTATCTTCGCCTTGCTCGCCCTGGGTGGGATGGATCGCACGCCACAGGCCCGCAAGCGCATCACGCCCGCCGTCATGATCACCCTGATCGGCGCCGCCATGATCTGCGGCGAAGGCGTGATCACCCCGGCCATCTCGGTGCTCAGCGCCACCGAGGGCCTCAAGGTCATCATGCCGGCGGCGGCCGATTATGTGATTCCGATCTGCGTGGCGATTCTGTTGGGACTTTTCTGGGTGCAACAACGCGGCACGCACACGATCGGCGCCATGTTTGGACCGGTGATGCTGGTGTGGTTCGGCACCCTCGGGATCCTCGGCTTGGTGCACATTTTTGATGCACCACAGGTACTGGGCTCGCTCAATCCCCTGCACGGCATCGCGCTGTTTTCGCACCATCCGGAGCTGGTCACCAAGATCCTGGGCTCGGTGGTCCTGGCCATCACGGGGGTCGAGGCGTTCTACGCCGACATGGGGCACTTCGGCCGCAAGGCCATCCTCCGGGCCTGGTATGGCTTCGTGCTGCCGGGCCTCACCTTGAACTACTTCGGCCAGGGCGCCTACGTGCTCGCGCACCCGGCCGACACTCACAATCCCTTCCTCGCGCTCGCCCCGGAAGGCATCCTGCGCGGTGCGCTGCTGGTGCTTTCGCTTTTCGCGGCGATCATCGCCAGCCAGGCGCTGATCTCAGGCACCTTCTCCCTCATCCGCCAGGCCATCCAGTTGGGCTACTTCCCGCGTCTGAAGGTGCAGCACACCAGCGCCGAGCTGCGCGGCCAGATCTACGTGCCCTTGGCCAACTTCGCGCTGGCCGCCGGCAGCATCGCAACGGTCCTGCTCTTCAAGTCGTCCTCCGCCCTGGCGGCCGCCTATGGCATCGCCGTTACGGGTACCATGGCCGTGACCACCTTTGCGCTGTTCTTCGTCGCCATCCGCAACTGGAAATGGCGCGCGTTGCCGGCGGTCGCCATGTGCCTGGCCTTTTGGGTGATCGATCTCGGTTTCTTTTTCGCCAACCTGCCCAAGTTTTTCGACGGCGGCTGGCTCCCCATCGCCCTCGGTCTGAGCCTGCTGGCGATCATGATTACCTGGAAAAGCGGCCGATTGGAGATCCAGGACAAGGTCTACGGCGAAGCCATTCACGGCATCGAACTCAGCGAAATCGCCAAGAGCAGCCACATTGTGCGCGTGCCCGGCAGTGCGGTTTTCATGGTCGGCACCCCGCGCGGTACGCCTCTGGCCCTGCTCCATCACTTGAAGGCCAACAAGTGCCTGCAGGAAACCGTCGTCCTGCTCACCATTCTCACCGAGGAGGTGCCGACCGTCGAAGACGAGGAGCGCATGACGCTCGAGCACAAAGGCCAGGGGGTCTGGCGTGCGATAGGCCGCTACGGCTACATGGAGTCGCCCAATGTGGCCAACCTCTGCGAGCGCATCCGCGCCCAGGGCGTCGATGTGAGCACACAGACCACGACCTTCTACTTCAATCGCGAGATGATCATCGGTGGCGGCAATGCCCGCATGTTCGAATGGCAAAAGGCGCTTTACTCCTTCCTCAGCCGCAATGCGCGCCCGGTGAAGGATTACTACCAGATCCTGCCGACGCAGATCATCGAGATCGGCCTGCCGGTCCAGTTGTAGCGCTCCGCCGGCTCCCCCCCTCTTGCGCGCGTGGACCGGCCGGCCGTTTAACCGGCATGGAGACCCCCGCACTGCGCCCCTTCGTTTCCGCCGACATCCCCGCCGCGCTCGCCCTTTGGCAAAGCTGCACCGGCATTGGCTTGAACGACTCCGACTCACCCGACGCGCTCCGCGAGTTTCTGTTGCGCAATCCCGGCTGCAGTTTCGTCGCCATCAGGGACGGCCGCCTGATCGGCGCCGTGCTGGGCGGTCATGACGGTCGGCGCGCTTTTCTCTACCACCTCGCCGTGGCCGCGCCGTATCGGGGACGCGGCATCGGCTCGCAACTCGTGGCCGAATGCCTGGCGCGCTTTGCCCGGCTGCGCCTCACTCGCGTCACGATCCACCTCTTCGCCGACAACGATGAAGGTAAAGCATTCTGGCACTCGACCCGCTGGCGGGACCGCGGCGACTTGGTCGTACTGCAAAGGGAATTGCCCCCGCCCCAACCCACCGCCCCATGAACCCATTTGTCCGCTCCTCTCTCGCGCTCACCTCTGCCGCCACCCTTGCGTTTTGCGCGCCACCCGAACTCGTCTGGGAGACGAGCGGTTTTGCCGGCCCGGAATCGATCGTTTACGACCATCAGCGGGACGTTTTCTACGTCTCCAACATGGGCACGTGGGGCGAGGGCCAGACGCCGCACGACGGCTTCGTCAGTCGCGTGTCCGCGCAGGGCAAGCTGCTCGACCTCGAATGGGTGACGGGCCTCGACAACCCCAAGGGGCTCGCGATCGCCAACGGCAAACTCTACGTCGGCGACGACACGGCCATGGTCGAGATCGACCTCGCCCAGGGCGATATCAGCGCCCGTCACGCGCCGACCAACGGCGACCAGGCCGGCTTCAACGACTGCACCGCCGATCCCGACGGGAACGTGTACGTCTTCAGCTCGCCGGCCAAAAAGATCTACCGCCTGAGCGGCGGTCGTTTTGAACCGTGGGTACAGATCGACACCACGGTCACCGGCGGACTCAACGGCCTGCGCGCCGAAGCCGAGCGCCTGCTTCTCGGCGGCTGGTCGGTGCGCGACGCCGCCGGACAGGAACAGCTCGGCCATCTGTCGACCGTGCGCTACGCCGACAAGGCCATCGGTCGCCTTGGCGACACGCCCATCGCCCATATCGACGGCATCGAACCCGACGGACGCGGCGGCTACACGGTGACCGATTGGTTGACCGGCGACGTGAAACACGTCACCGCCGACGGAGAGCCCACGTCGATCATGACGCTCGCCCAAGGCACCGCGGACCACGAATACATCATCGACCAGCGCCTGCTGCTGATCCCGTTGATGAAGGACAACGTGGTGCGCGCGTATCATTGGAAGCCGTAGCAGGAACCTGCGCAAAGCGGGCGGTAGGGCCGGCCTCGCCGCCGTGCCGCACCCGCCGCCCGGTCCATGCGACCGCTCGCATCCGACCGCCGCGGGCGTCGACCAGCCGATCCACCGCGGCGCGCCGGCAAGCGGCGCCCCTACAAGGTTTGCGGCAACTCGCGGAAGATCCGTTTGCGCGTCGCGACGTCGGCCCGGCGGTCGGTGCGCAGCTCTATGACCCGAACACCCTGCTCGGGCAAGCTGCTCACGGTTGCCGCGAGTTCGTCACCATCCGCGATCAGCCGATGTGGCACGCGATGGCCGGCACACAGGGCCGCGAGGTCCACCTGCGGCGGCGTGGCGAAGTAGCGTTCGAAGGGCGGTTCGAATTCCGCCACCGGCAAGTGCCCGAAGATGCCGCCGCCATTGTTGTTGATGACAATGATCGTGAGGCTGCCACGCAGCTCATGGGCGATCTGGAGGCCGTTACTGTCGTGCAGGAAGGCCAGGTCGCCGGTGAGCAGCACGACCGGCTCCTCAGAGCGGTGTGCCACGCCCAACGCAGTCGAAATCGTGCCATCGATTCCGTTGGCGCCACGGCTGGCGAACACGCGCACGCGACGATCGTTCGCCGGCCAAAAATACTCGAGATCGCGCACGGGCATGCTGCTCGCCACACAGAGTGCGGTGCCGGCGGGCAGGCTCTGCCCCAAGCGCCACGTCACTTCGCCTTCAAAGATCGTCTCCCGGGCTTCGCCGAACCAGCGAGCCAAGGCTGCGCCCATCGCCTGTTCCGCCTCCCGCCAGGCGGTACCGTAGGCCGGATCGACCGGCGGATTCCCGTCGATCTGCAGCGCGGTCGCCGGCGCCTCGATCTCGCGGGTCTTGCCATGCACCGCGTCGTGGCTTCCGGCCCGGGGCGACACCATGAGCATCTCGGCCTGCGATGCCTCCAGCCAGGAACGCAGCACTTTGCTCGTCGGCCAGGCTTCGAGGCCGATCACCATGCGCGGCGTCAACTCGCGGGCGAGGCGGGCGTTGCTGAGAATGGCGTGATACGCCGAAACCACCACGACATCGGCCGGGGCGTAGTGCCGCAGCGGTGACAAGGCGTCGGCCAGAATCGGCCAGCCCGTGCGCCGCGCGAGCGAGGCCACCGCGTCGACGTAGGCGACCGGATCGGCGGGCATGGCCGGCCCGGCCACGATCACTCCGCGCGCCGGCGTGCCGCGCTGATGCAACACCAGTCCGGCTGGCCGCCATACGGGCGCCGGAGGCTGCGCGAAGAAATCTTCGCCGACCTGCGCCCGCAGCCCCTTTGCCTGACCGTCATCGGCCACCGGCGGGAGCGGATCGCGAAACGGCGCGTTGAGGTGCACCGGACCGCCGCCGGCCGCCCGGCTCCAGGCCTGGCGCGCCATCTGACGCAGGTAGCGCAGCAACTCGAGCCGCGGCTCCGGCACGGCCAGCTCGTGATACCAGCGCACGAAGGAACCGTAGAGCTTTTGCTGATCGATCGTCTGTCCCGCCGCGCAATCCCGCAACTCGGGCGGACGATCGGCCGTGATCACGAGGAGCGGCACGCCGTTTTCATGCGCCTCGATGATCGCCGGCAAATAATGCGCCGCGGCGCTGCCACTGGTGCAGACCAGCACGACCGGGCTCTGCTGCCGGCGCGCGTGGCCAAGAGCGAAGAAGGCGGCGCTGCGCTCGTCCAGCACCGGCACGGCGTCGATCTCCGGATGCGCCGCGAGCGCGATCGTCAGCGGCGTCGAGCGCGAGCCGGGCGAGATCACCGCCGAACGCAGACCGCAGCGCACCAGCGTCTCCACCAGCACGGAGCACCAGAGGCTGTTGGTGTTGCGAAAATCGAGCGGGTTCATCGGGGCGGCTGGAGGGCGTTGAGCATGGCCTGGGCCTTGAGCTCGGTTTCGGCAAACTCCTTGTCGGGCGTCGAGCCCGCCACGATGCCGGCACCGGCATAAAGCCGCGCGCGGTCGCCGTGCACGAGGGCGGAGCGGATGCCGACGAGGAACTCTCCCCCACCCTTTGCGTTCATCCAGCCGATGGCGCCGGCGTAGAGACCGCGCGGAAAGCCCTCGAGGTCGCGGATCGCCGCGACCGCCGCCTCGCGCGGCGAACCGCCGACCGCCGGCGTGGGATGCAGCTGCGCCACCGCATCCAATAAGCGGATACCCTCCGGCAGCGTCGCCCGCACCGGCGTGTGCAGGTGCTGCAGGTTGGCCAGCTTGCGCAGGCCCGGGGCGCCGGGATGTTCGATGGCGAGGCCGAGCGACTCGAGCCGGCGTTTCACGGAGTCGAGCACGACCTGGTGTTCGTGCCGGTCCTTCTCGCTGGCCAGCAGGCTCGCCGCGGCCGCGGCGTCGTCGACGGCACCGCGGCCGCGGCGGATCGTGCCGGCGAGCACGTCGGCCTCGAGGACGCCGCGACTCACGCGCACGAGACGCTCCGGGCTGGCGCCGATGAAGCTCTCCCCGCGTCCGTTGGCGACGGAGAAGGCGAAGCAGTCGGGAAAGCGCTGGCGCAGGGCGTCGAGCACCTGCAGCGGATGCAGGGCGGTGTCGGCCTGCAGATCGAGCGCGCGGGCGAGCACGATCTTCTGGAACTCGCCGGCCTCGATGCGTCGCAGCGCGGCGGATACGGCGCCGCGGTAGTCGGAGGATTCGCCGCGGGTCCAGTGGCGCGGCTCGCGCGGCGGGGTCGTCTGGGCGCCGGCGAAGCTGAAGCGACCGAAGCGCGCGTGGGCGCGCCAGACCCGCTCGGTCAGCGCGGCGAGATCGGCGTCGGGCGTGACCGGGACGTTGGCAACGGCGGTCGTGACGTCGCCGGCCCGGGCCACCTGCCAGCGGGGCACGAAGGCGGTGAGTGGCGGAAAGGGCTCACCGGACTCGGTGTGCGGTTGAAAGGCGGCGGCGACGAAGACATGCGGTCCGCCGAAAGGTGCTTCCACCGGGCCGACGGCGATGGTGCGATCGAAAAGCGCGTCGGTCCATTTTTGCAGGCCGGCAAAACGATCGGTGCCGCTGGCGGAAAAGTACGCGGCGGTTTCGGCGCCGGCGATGGCCGTCGCGTCGGACGGATGTTCGGCGTAGAAATGCAGCTGGCCGGGCTCGTAGATCGCCTCGAGCACGGCGAGGGGATCGAGCGCGCCGACGGTGATGCTGATGCTCACCAGCCGCTCGCGACCATCGGCACGGGCGGCGGCCTGGCACTGCGCGAGGAAGGCCTGCAGGGCTTCCGGAGTCGCGTGGTCGGCGGGCTGAAGCGGCAGGACTTTCATCGCGCGGGCGCGGGTGAACTCAGGCCTTTTTCTCGGGGCGCGGGAACAGGATGCAGGTCTTCTCGACCGTGCGGCCGGTGAGGCGTTCGTCCCAGTCGAGTTCACCGCGCCAGTGGGCGGCAGAGGTGGTGCCCAGCACGCCGTGGATCTTGGCGACCGAACCGGGAATGACGGCCTGCAGGAGGGTGGCGCCGAGGCGCAGCGCTTCGGCCATGGTGGCGAGCGCGGTGCGCAGGAGCGCCTGGTCGGCCGGGTCGTCCGATTTGCCGAGTTTCCAGGGAGCGCGCTGTTCGATGTAGGCGTTGGTCGCGGTGATGAAGGCAAAGGCGCGCTCGAGGCCCATGTTGAACTGGAACTCCTCGAAGAGGCTGATGACCTCGTCGCGGGTCTTCGGCCAGAGGGTGCGCAGGGCCTGCTCGGGTTCGCCCAGGTCGCCCGCCGCGGGGATGACGCCTTCGGCAAAGCGGTTGGTCATGTTGAGCGTGCGGTTGACGAGGTTTCCGAGGTTGTTGGCGAGTTCGCTGTTATAGCGCACGAGGAACTGGTCGAGCGAGAAGTCGCTGTCCTGCCCGACGCTCATCTCGCGGATGAGGAAGTAGCGCAGCGCGTCGACGCCGTAGGTGTCGACGAACTCGATGGGCTCGACGAAGTTGCCGGTGCTCTTGGACATCTTGGAGCCGTTGATCGACCACCAGCCGTGAGCCAGGATGGACTGCGGGATCGGCAGTCCGGCCGCCTGCAGCATGATGGGCCAGTAGACGGCGTGGGGCGGCACGAGGATGTCCTTGCCAATCACGTGGAAGGTGGCGGGCCAGATGTCCGGCTTGTCGGCGACGGCGGAGTAGTAGTTGGTGAGCGCGTCGAACCAGACGTAGGTCACGAAGTCCGGGTCGAAGGGCAGCGGAATGCCCCAGGCGAGGCGCTCGCGCGGCCGGGAGATGCACAGGTCGTTGAGCGGCTCGGAGAGGAACTCGAGCACCTGCTTGGCCCGGTAGCGCGGGAAGATGAAATCGGGGTGCGACTTGATGTGCTCGATGAGCCACTGCTGATACCGGCCCAACTTGAAGAAGTAGTTGGACTCGGTGATCTCATTGACCTCCCCAAAAATCTCCGGCCAGGACCCGTCGGGATTGCGGTCCTTTTCCTGGAGAAACTGCTCCTGCCGGGTCGAGTAGTAACCCTGGTATTCGGCTTTGTAGATCTCGCCCTGGTCGTGAAGCTTCTGCAGGAGGTCGCAGACGACCTGCTTGTGCCGCGGCTCGGTGGTGCGGATGAAGTCGTCGTTGGATATCTCGAGACGCGCACACATCTCGACGAATTGCGGAGCGATGGAGTCGACGAAGGCCTGCGGTTCGACTCCCTTGGCACGGGCGCTTTGCTGGATCTTCTGACCGTGCTCGTCGGTGCCGGTGAGGAAATAAACCTCGTCTCCCATCAGGCGACGAAACCGGGCAATAACGTCCGTCAGCACCTTTTCGTAAGCGTGGCCGAGGTGCGGCGAACCGTTCACGTAGTCGATCGCGGTCGTGATGTAGAAGGTCTTCATGCGGAGAGTCCGACAACGAAAGGCGCCAAAGCGCGCTTGTCGAAGGTTTTGACGACCCATTCCGGGGCTGCCAGGAGATAGGACGGCCCCGGCGCGGAGCTTTGCAACCGGCGCCGCGATTTCACTCCGTTTCATGTCCGCCCTCACCCGCCTGCTCGCATTCTCCTTTGTTGTCCTGCTGGTGCTCATCAGTGTCGGGCTCGGCGCGCAGACCTGGCTGCGCCGGCAGGAGGCACACATCATCCGCGCCGCCCAGGCCGATCTCGCCGAGCAATTGGAGGCCGGCATCGGGTTGACCGGCGGCGAGGCGGCGTCCTGGCCGGAGGAGCGCCTGCAGCGCCTTTCGGCAGTGACGGGCGCCGATCTCGATATTCTCGCCCAGCCGCCACCGGAAGAAGATTTGTTCGGCCCCTTTCAATTGCAGCGCCCCTTGCCCGATGGCCGCTGGCTCGTCGCCGCCCACCCAGCGCCGGCGGGGGCGCGCATCCACCGGCTCACCCAACGCGTGCTGCTGGCGCTGGGGCTCTTCGCCCTGGTGCTGATCGTGGCCATGGTCTTCGCGCTCGGCGTGCGGCCGCTGCGCGACCGCGACACGCGCTCGCCCTTCGTGGCTCGCGAGCGCGACCTGCGCACCGTTTCGCTCCTGGCGCGCAATACGGTGCGCCAGCAGGCGGAGTTGGACCAGGAGCGCGACGAACGCCTCCGCGCCGAGGCCGACGCCCGCCAGCGTCTCCAACTCCTCAATCGCGCCCTCGAGGAGAAGATTCGCATCGGCCGCGATCTGCACGACGGTGTCATCCAATCCCTCTACGCCGCCGGACTCACCCTGCAGGCGGCCCAGCAACTCGCGTCGGTCGACCCAGCCAAATCGGCCGCCAGTCTGCAGCGCGCCATCGAGCTCATCAATCGCACCATTGCCGACATCCGCGCCTACATCGCCGGGCTCTCGCCGCGGCAGGTGCGGCGCGAATCGCTGGCCCAGGCGATGGCCGATATCGTGGAGGAGCTGCGCGCCGGCCGGCCCGTCGAGCAGGAATTCAAAATCGATGAAGGGGCCGCGGCCGGGCTGTCCGATCTGCAGATCGCGGAGACGATGCAGATCCTGCGCGAAGCGGTGAGCAACGCCCTGCGGCACGGCGGCGCGCAAAAGCTCTTTGTTGGGCTGACGCCGGTCGCCGCGGGCGCCGAACTGGTGCTGCGGGACGATGGCACCGGGTTCGACGCGGAGCAGACCCGTCCGGGTGGCCATGGACTTGCCAATATGCGCGCGCGGGCTGATCGTGCCGGTGGTTCGCTTCAGCTCCGCAGCGCCCCCGGCGAAGGCACGCTGATCCGAATCCTCTGGCCCGCAGTTTCCGACTCATGACTCCCTTTCCGCCCAACCCGGCCGGCCGGCCGGTCACCGTAGTGATCGTCGACGACAGCGAAGTCGTGCGCGCGGGACTGGGGGCCCTGCTCAGCGCGTCGCCAGCCGTGGAAGTGCTGGGCGAGGCGGGCGACGTGGCATCCGGCCTGCGAGCCGTGGCGGAGCACAAACCCGACGTGGTCATCCTCGACATCCGCCTGCCCGACGGCACCGGGTTCGACGCCTGCCGGCGCATTTGCCGCTCCACCTCCGAAACCCGGGTGCTCATCCTCACCTCGGTCGCCGACGAAGAGATGGTCGACAACGCCATCCGCGCCGGCGCCCACGGTTACCTGCTCAAGGAGATCAACGGCAACGCGCTCATTGACGCCATCCGCGATATCGCCGCCGGCAAATCCATTCTCGATCCCGCCATCACTGCCCGTGTGCTTTCGCTGGTGCGCGGCAACACGCCTTCCACACGCAGCCTGATCGAAAATCTCTCCGCCCAGGAAAGCCGTGTGCTCGCCCTGATCGCCGAGGGCAAAACGAACAAGGAAGTCGCCGTGGAAATGGGCTTGGCCGAGAAGACCGTGAAAAACTACCTCGGTACCGTTTTTGAGAAGCTGCACGTGACCCGCCGCACCCAGGCAGCGGCGCTTTACGCGCAGTCGCAGGTGCGCGATCGGGCTTAAGTAGCTCTACTCAGCCATGAGGCGAGTTAACACTGAGAAATTTTTTCTTCAGTTGTCCTTATGCATGAGGATAATACCTCACTCGTTCATCCCTTGTGTGTGTGTCATGAACGACCGCTTCAGGCAGCAGAAACAAGTCCGTGGCTCTACTCTCATCGAGCTGGCGCTGAGCCTGACCGTGATGTCGGTCGTCTTCGCCGGAACCTTGGGCGCCTTCGTCCAATCGCGCCGCATGACCGAAGGGAGCGTCTTCCAGAATTCGGCCACGACCGTCATCCAGGGCTACCTGGAGCAGATGAAGAACATGGATTTTTGGGAGATCCCCTACTACGCGGGCAGCACCCTGATGCGTGGCTCGATCGCCACCGCGGATCCGACGATCTACACCCAGCTTGACTCCGCCACCCTCGACACCCTGCGCATTTCTTCCTGCGCCCCGCTCCTGCCGTCGTCCGTTCCGCCGGGGGTCGTCCCCACCCTTTCCGGCCTGGTCGACAACTTCAAGTTGATCGATATCAACGATACTCCGGCGAACACCGAAGACGATCTGCAGATGCACCTGTGGGTCTGGATCACGCCGCTTGACAATACCGGGTCGGGCATCGGGCCCACGCGCTGCATTCGCATCGTCTACATGTGGAGTTTCAACAACGGAGGCATCAGCCGTGCCAACGTCGACTCCATCACCACCATCCGATCCGTGGTGCCGACGTTCTAGCTGACCTCATGCACTCGCGTCCGCCCCATCTTCCTCCTTTCGAGCATCCCCGCGGCCGGACGCCCGAGCGGCGCGGCTTCACCCTGTTCGAGGTCTTGTTCACCCTCTCGTTATCGTCCGTGGTGGCTCTCGGCTCCCTCTCCTTCCTGTTGCAGAGCCTCAACACCTACCACTACGATATCGGCAAGCTCCTCGTTAACCGTGACATCCGCACCTTCACCAGCGAGATGACCGAAAACGCCGCCTATGCGAACTACTTCATGATCTTTCCCTCCTTCGTCGAGCGCACGCAGACGGTGGAGGTCGGCGACTCCGAGAGCGGCTTTGAAACCGTGACGGTGGATGCCTCGATCAACGATGGTATGTCGGGGGATTTCCTCGTGCTGGTATTCACCGACCCGGACGACAGTCACCAGATCAAACGGCTGGTCGGCTACTTCCGCGCTCCCGCCGATCCCGACGACCCGACCAGCGAGGGACCGGTGCGTCGTTTCGAAACCAACTTTTCCGGTGGTGCGACCGGAGACATCTGGGACCTGTTGCCCGCCCTCGAGACCGCCAACACCCACCCGGAGGTGATCGAGCTATCCCAGGGACTGGCCGACGGCAAGCTGTTCTACAACTTCCGCGACCGCAGCATCATGGTGAAAGGCAAGATCTTCCACGACGGAAACCTGATGCGACGGGCGACCAACACCTACAACTTCACCGTGTCTCCGCGCGGATGAAGCTCGGCCTATGACTTCCGTTTCCCAGCGGTCAACCGAGCGCGGTTCCATGATGGTCATGACGATCATGATCGCCGCCGTACTTGCGATTGCAGTGGCCAGCATCCTGCGCTGGTCGCTCAACGAGCGCCGTCTCAATCAACGTCACGCCCTGCGCCTCGAGGCCCGCAATGCCGCAGAAGCCGCCGCCGAATACGCTTTCGCCCAGGTGCGCTATCGCATGGACAACCAGACGAGCTTCACGCCCACCATGCTTGATCCGGCCGGACTGAGCCCGCTGATCGCGCCTCCCTCCAGCCTCTTCGCCGGCACCAACGTCGATGTCGCTTCGGTCCACGTCACCGGGGGCATCATCCGCTCGATCACCAACGACCTCTCCGCCACCCACTTCTACGTCGACCCCAACGACCCCAACAACCAGTTCGACCCGCAGAAGGGCAAACGCATCTTTCGACGCGACGTCCTGATTCTCGCCCGGGCCACGGTCCGCGACTCCAGCGTCGCCGATGGAATCACCGCCTATGTCGGCCAGACCCTTTCCATGCGCGAGGCCCCGATGTTCGCCCATGCGCTGTTCTTCAACATGGACCTGGAGATCAGCCCGGGCTCAACCATGAAGATCTACGGTCCCGTCCACACCAACGGCGACCTCTGGCTTATCGGCCCCTACGGCACGGACACCCTCGACTTCATCGGCCCCGTGACGGCCGCCGCCGGCATTCACTACGGTTACCTCGTCAACCCCATCACCGCCAGCGGCGGCACCGAAAGCTATCGCGATGGCACCGTCCGGTTCATGAACAAGAGCGGCGCACTGATCAGCCTGCGCGACCCGTCGAGCGGAGCCTGGCGCGACCACGACATGGGCACCGGGACCGAAACCGACGCCACCCGCCGCGCCTTCCGTACCTTTGCCGCCAACACCTATCACGGCTACCTTCAGACCAGTGTGCACGGGGTCGAAAACTACCGACCGGTCGCCTTCGCCGAATACACGCCAGATCCGACTCCGACGAACGGCACCGATAATTCGGTCAACTCCGGCCGTGCCATCATCGAACGCCCCCTGACCCATGCCGACAGCGGCTACGACGCCGAAGTCGAAAACCAGAAGCTCTCCCGCAAGGCCGGTCTCTACATCGCAGTCAACCCCAGCTCCACCGCCCGCATCGCCCGCAAACCCGACGGCAGCACCGTCTCCATACCCGCCGGTCAATACCGCGCCTATCGTCAGGACGGCACCGAGGTCATCCTGCCGGGTTCCACCACCGCCACCGCCGGCACGGCTCATCCGGTGGCCGGGGGGCGCCCGATCATCCGGATCAAGGCCAACGGCATGACCGACCTGCGCTGCTACACAAACTTCAACTGGAACGCCAACCGGTCCTATTACAATCCCTTCGACCCGAAGGTGCTCGATATCATCGAGGTCGACATGACCGCGCTCAAGCAGGCGGTCGACTGGACCGTGAACGGCGCCAGCGCCAGCCTCATCTATCCCTACGATTCGGCCTCGTCCGACTCCACCTACCGGGCGACGAGCCAGGTTTCGACCGCGCTTACCGCCGCCAACAACATGACCAACTTTTCCAGCGGTCACTGGAACGGCTGCGTCTACATCGAATCGGTCGATGCCGAAACCCGCAAGGACTCGGGCGTTCGCTTCATCAATGGCCGCGGACGCATCGCCAGCACGGCCACGGGCTCGGCCACCGAGGGCCTCACCATCGCGACCAATGACGCCGCCTATGTCCTCGGCCACTTCAATTGCGATGGGGTCATCGACACCGGCAATACCAGTCTCACCAACAGTTCCCGCTTTGGCGAAAACGCCGCGGAAGTTCCGGCCGCCATTGCGGCCGACGCCGTGACGATCCTTTCCCAACCCGTCTTCAACGCCTGGGGCGAGCAGACTGCCGGCTGGAACGACGTGTTGAGTGGCCACCGCCGCACCACCTCGGGCTTCAGCGGCTCCTGGGCCACCAGCCAACCCAGCGGTACCAATCAGGTGGACGGCGTGTCCACCAGCACCCGCCTCGCTTCCGATCCCACCCGCAATGTCGCGGGCAGCTCCGGCTCCAGCCAGACGGTCAAACTCGAAGCCGCCGACACCGAAATCGCCGCCGCCTTCATCGTCGGCCTGGTGATTTCCAACAAAAACGGTTCCGGCCAGCAAAGCGGCGGCGCCCACAACTTCCCCCGCTTTCTTGAAAGCTGGCCCGGCACCCTCGCCATCCGGGGCTCAATGGTCGCCCTTTTCGAAAGCCGCGTCGCCGATGAACCGTTCAGCGTCCGCTATTACGAACCGCCCGCTCGCTTCTGGGGATTCAACAGCATTCTGGCCGAGGGCCGCTATCCTCCGCAGACCCCGCGCGTGCGCACCTACCGCCGCGTCGACTTCACGGATCTGACGCCCACGGACTACCAAGCCCTCTACGACGGCCTCCCGTGGTAGGTTCATTCTTACCTACTTAACTAGGGTCCTTTATTCGGTTCAAAGGCCCTTTCGTATCCGGTTAGTAAGGGTGTAATATGGGCCCCGATGGGCTCTCCTTCATACTCCCAAAAGGGGCGCGGTCGCAGATCTTCCCGTGCTGGCATGTCTTTGGTGGAAGTCATGATGGCCACCGGGATCCTGGCCTTCGTAGCCACCACGATGGTCGGCGTGTTCCTGCAAAACCAGCGCTTCAGCTACTTCCTCGGCTACCGCAGCCAGGCGATCACCACCAGCCTCTCCATCCTCGAGCAGCTTCGCTTCCGCCAATACGCGGAAGTGGCGGATGTCTACAACGCCGGCGTCTCCGGCGCGGTCACCGTCACCATCGCCGATCCGGCCCAGGCCTCCGGCTATCGCGATCTCACTCTCCCCGTCAATGTGCGCGACAACGTCGAACTGAGTTCCACCTGGACCGACGCCCAGATCACCGTCGATCCCGATGCGAACACGCAGCTCCCGATGCGTTTTTTCCTCGTGCTCAAACGCAACTATGCCGCCAGCGGGACCAAGATGGATGTGTTCGAAATTATCCTGCTCTTCAAATGGCGCCGCGCGGGCGCCGGCGACGAGACCTGGGAGACCAGCAACGTCCGCCTCGTCGTTCCCAACCTCAACCCCATCTGAGCCCGCCATGACGTCCCCCTCCGCGACCGCCCGCCTCCCATCGCCCTCGGGCATGCTCCGTTCGCAACGCACCGTCCGCCGCCGCCGCGGCTACACTCTGGCCGAAATCCTCATCGCCCTCGGCGTCTCCGGCTTCGTGGTCAGCGCCGGCCTCTGGCTCATGCTCGAGGGCGTGCGCTCCTCCGCCCGCACCACCAACGCCACCGTCAATGACCTCACCCAGTGGGGCATCGCGAGCCGTCTGTGGATCGATTCGCGCATCGCCAACGGCATCAGCATCTACAACGACGACACCTCCGCCTCGCTCGAGCGCTGGCTGCGCAAGCAAGTCGACCAGCGCGGCAACTTCATCGTCTTCTCCCTATCCGACATCAACGGCAGCGGAAAGACGTTCTACGAACGGCTGAGCGGCTACTGCTACAATCCCGTCGACGACAAGATCTACCGGTTCGACTACGCCGTCACCGCCGCCGACCAGGCCGCCTGCAGTACCCTGGAGGAGATCCTCACCAACCGCCGCTCCTCCATCGTCGCCACCTACCAGCCCGTGGCGTCCGACATCACCCTCACCAACAGCAGCGGCCTCTTCATCTGTCGCGCCAGCGGCACGGCCGCCAGTCTCTCCTGCATCGTCACCTCCCGCACCGACGGCAACAGCGAGTTCGAAAAGGAAAAAACCATTGAGGCCACATTCTATGTCCGCAGCTGACTCCCCCTCCCGCCCGCGTTCGAGCCGCGGCTCCGCCCTGCTCACGGTCATCATTTGCACGACCATCGCCGCCATCACCGCCACCTCCGTGATGTCGCTCATGGCCACCCAGCGGCGCCTCTCCCTCCGCAAAGAGCTGGAGATGCACGCCGTCAATGCCGCGGAGTCCACCATCGACTACGCCTACTCCTCCCTCATCAACAAACTCAACACCGCGGGCAGCTTCGACATCGCCGAAATCCCGGCGCAGGACTACGCGCTCTACAGCCTGCCCGCCAACGTCCAGAGCTTCCTCACCGGCGCGATCAACCTGCCGGTCAACAGCTACAGTGGCGAAACCGGCACCGTCACCCTCTCCTCGCCCACCATCCGCGTGAAACCAGTGGTTTCCCTGGCCGACCGCAAGTGGATCGATCCGGCCGACCCGGCCAACGACGACGATCCCAACCGCGGCCAATGGGTGTGGGAAACCCAGGTTCCGCTCATCGCCGCCGTCACCGCCTCACAGTCCGGCGAGAGTTATACCGCCTACCTGCAAAAGAACATCGTGGGTCGGCAGGTGCCCATGTTCCAGCACGCCATCTTTTTCCAGGGCCAGCTGCAGCTGCACCGCGGCTACCGCATCGTCGGCCCCGTCCACACCAACGGCACGCTCATCCTCAACGCCCACAACGGCGACACGTCCGTCTACGCCGGCGGCATCACCAGCTCGGGCCGCTTCTATCGCGGTTCCACGATCGACAACGGAGGCACCGGCGTCGACCCCTACGGCTATACCCCGGTGAACAGCGACGGTGACCTCGACTTCAGCAACGCCGTCAGCCCGCGCGTCTCGCCGGTCGCCACCGGCAACAACCGCATCAGCGTCTTCGTCGAAACCCGCATGAACGGCGGCACGCCCAACCACATCCTCGCCTACAACAACGGCGGCCAGGACACCCGCATGGCCGGCTGGCGCAACTGGGCCCTGCAGACCTACAAGGGCTACCTGCAGGACAAGGCCCATCAGGTCCCCACCTTCACCCCCCAGGGCTCCGTCGCCTACCGGCCCGACGTCCCCGCCACCTCCGGCGTCAACGAGTTCAGCAACGGCACCTACTCGCTCATCGAACCGCTGCTCCCCGCCGGCCATCCCAGCCGCAAATCGACGGTGAGCCGCGGCAACAAGCTCGCCGCCCGGGCCAGTCTCATTCTCCGCGTCGAGCGCAACAACGCCTGGATCCCCTCCCCCGCCAGCGGTTCCACCACCACCAACCCCGGCGGCGGCGCCCATCGCTACCCCGCGACCAACCGCTACTATCGGTATTCAGGTTCCAACTACTACAATCCCGACAACGAATGGCGCGCCTCCAACCGCGGCGAACGCTTCGTGGTCAAGGCCTACAAATACGACACGCCGGTGTCCCCCGGCGTCGAACCCGTGCTCGCCCCGGTTCGTCTGGCCGACCGCATCATCGGCGTGGCCAACTCCTCCATCAGCGCGGTCAACGCCGGCCAGCCCTACTTCGAGGAAGTCACCTACACCGGCAGCGGCACCAGCACGGTCGTCACCGGCGGCATGCACGATCCCCGCCTCGGCCACGGGGTCGACGTGCTCACGCTCGACATCGCCCGGCTCAAGGCCGTCCTCGAGGGCTCCGCCGGCGATTCCACCGCGGTCGACTTCCGCACCGACTTCAATCCCGCCACCGACTGGAACGGCATCCTCTACATCGAAATGCCGACGTCCCTCACGCCCGACACCGGCGCCACGGCCAATACCACCGCCACCGCCGGCCTGTCGATTTCCAGCCAGCCCTTCGAGTACGGCAGCGCCGAACTGCGCCATCCCGACCGCTGGTCCGAAAGCGACAACCTCTCCCGCGCCAACCGCACCGACAACATCGTGCCCATCGCGCCCGAACTGCGCCGCTACCCGTCTTCCGCCACCGACTCGAACCTGCAGAGCGCCCAGTACGCCATTCCCGGCCTGCAGGTCATCAACGGCGGCAGCCTGCCCAGTCCGGCCGGCAGCCCCGGCTTCACGCTCGCGACCAACCTGCCGCTGTACATGGTCGGTTCCTACAACTGCGACGGCAACATCTACACCGGCACCAACATCGCCAGCAGCGACCCCGACGCGTATGCAACCCGCGAATACGGAGAGATCCCCGCGGCCATCTTCTGCGATACCTTCACCGTGCTCTCCGCCAGCTGGCCGAGCAACCGCGACATGAGCTTTCGCGGCCACAACAACCAGTCCTCCAGCCGCCCGGCCGGCAGCCGGGTCGAGATCGCCGCCTGCGTCGCCACCGGCGAGTATCCGGTTTTCGAATTCTTCTTCCACGCCTTCGAGCATTACCAGAGCCTCTACAACACCGGCCCGCCCATCGTCTTCAAGGGCTCCGTCGTGGGCATGTTCAAGAGCGAGATCCAGGACATCAAACAGGCCTATGGCCGCACCCAGAGCAACCTCACCGAGGACTACTGGCACGCGCACGGCGCCTATGCCATTCCGTCGGTCCGCTTTCACCAGGACCTCGTCGACGGCATCTTCCCGCCCGGCATCCCCATGGCCATGATCTTCCGCCCCAGCGATCATCGCTTCCTGCGCACGGGCAACGGCACCGACAACGCGCTGCTCAACTCCGTCGGCCTCTAGCCCCAAATTTCACACTCCGATCGTAAGCCGCTCACACCTCGGGGTTGTAGGGCTGCCGCTCGCCGGCATGCCGCACCTGCCCTCTACAGCCACCCTCAGCCCGCAGCCTGCCGACAAGCGGCAGCCCTACAGCCTGAAATAGGGGGCGAGCCGGCTTTGACCGCGGGGCCGACCCGACGGGGGGCGCAGCTTTACGCCGCGATTCGGGCGGAGGGGCAGCGCCCGTCGACCGTCGTCCCGCCGAACGCCGCTTTAGCGATGCCGCCACCACGCCACCAGCGCGGCCCAGGCCCGCGCCCGGTGACTGAGCCGCTGCTTCACCTCCAGCGGCAGCAGACCAAAGGTCCGGTCATAACCGTCCGGTACGAACAGCGGATCATAGCCGAATCCGCCCGTGCCCACCGGCTCGCGCAACAGCCGGCCGTGGCAGCGGCCTTCGAAGTCGTGGCGTTGCCCGTCCGGCCCCAGCAGCACGAGCTGGCAGACGTAGTGGGCCCCGCGCCGCTCCTCCGGCACCTCGCGCATCACCGCGACCAACTTTTCCAGGTTGTCACCGTCGTCGCCGTGCGGTCCGGCAAAATAAGCCGACTCCACGCCCGGCGCGCCGTCCAGCGCATCGACGCAGATGCCACTGTCGTCCGCCAGCGCCCAGGCCCCCGCCGGCAGCCGGGGCCGCAGCGCCGCCGCCTTCTTGTGGGCGTTGCCCGCAAAGGTCCCCGTATCCTCCACCACGTCCGGCATGCCGCCGACTTGGCGGGCCGATTTTATGGATACGCTCAGTCCCGCCTGATCGGCCAGATCCTGGAGTTCGAGAACCTTGTGCGCGTTGCCCGAGGCGAGAAAGAACAGGGTAGGTTCGCTTGTCATGGTCTCATTCAGCGCAGCAGGAGGGCTTCGTCGACCTGTACGCGATCCGGATAAACCACTTCGCCGCGCATGAGCTGGTCGTCGCCAAAAGCATCGTGGCGCACGTTGCGCAACCGCAGCGCGTGCTGCAGTTTCTCGGTGCGCAGGCCCACAAAGCCCGCCTTGGCCCGATCGTCGGCCAGCAGCACCGGCGCCCGGTAGTTGAACAGGTAGTCGAGCTCGCGCGTGCGCATCATCTCGCCGATGAGGTGTGCGCCGCCTTCGACGTAGACGCCGGTGATGCCCGCCTCCGCGCAGCGTTGCTTGAAATCGCGGAACGCCACCCGCTGGGTGTCGGAGTCGATCACCCAGACCTCGATTCCGAGATCACGCAGCTTGCGCACATAGCCCAGGCCGCCGTGCGGCGTCGTCACGACAATGGTGTGGTCCTTGAACTCATCGGTGTAAACCCGTGGCATGTGGCGGTCGACGACCGTGCGCAGCAGGCCGTCGAAGACGAAGCGGCGCGGACACCATACCGAACCGTCGGGCAGACGCGCGGTCAGCCGCGGATCATCCTGCAGGACCGTCATCGCGCCCACCGCGATCGAGGGAAACAGCCGCCGCCAATGATGCACGTCGGCCCGCGACTGCTCGTTGGTGATCCATTTGGAATCGCCGGTCCGGGTGGCGATGCGGCCATCGATGGTCACGGCCGTCTTCGCCGCCAGCAGCGGCACGCGGCGCGTGATCCAATGATTGAAGACCAGGTTCAGGTCGGCGCACTCGGGCGCCAACACGCCGTCGATCACCTCCACTCCGGCGGCGCGCAACACCTCGAAACCGCGACCGGCGTGCTCCGGATTCGGATCCTGCGTTCCCACCACCACGTGCCGGATCCCCGCCGCCAGGATCGCTTCGGTGCAGGCGCCGGTGCGGCCGGGGGTCGAACAGGGCTCGAGCGTCACGTACAGGATCGCCCCGGGCGCGGGCGGGCGGCCGAGAGCTTCCAGGGCGACCTTTTCCGCGTGGGCCGCCCCGTCGCGCGCATGCCAGCCTTCGGCCACGATCCGGCCCTCTTCCACAATGATCGCCCCCACCATTGGGTTCGGGTGCGTCTCGCCCCAGGCGCGGCGGGCGAGGCCCAGCGCGTGTTGCATGTAAGATTCGTGCTTACTCCGGTCGGACATAAGGATTCCCTTGCTTCTCGTTGCCCACACTGGTCGCCGGCCCGTGTCCCGGCAGCAGCACCATCTCGTCGGGCAGCGTGTAAATCTGTTCACGAATCGACTTCTCCAGCTCGGCCATCGACCCACCGGGCAAATCCGTGCGTCCGATGCTGCCGGCAAAGATCGCATCGCCCACAAAGGCCGCCCCTGCCGTCGGCAACACGAACATGACGTTGCCCGGACAATGCCCCGGCACGTGACGCACGTCCACCGGCAACCCCAGTGCTTCCAGGGTGTCGCCGTGCGCCACCCATTGGTCGACCGCGACCGCCTCCAGCCCGAGCGACTCGCCCATGAACCCTTCCTGGATCTGCGGCGTCTCGAACAGCATCCGATCATCCGCATGCGCCAGCACCCGCGGGCCCGCCTGGCGAATCACCTCCGCCGCCCCCTGCATGTGGTCCCAGTGACCGTGCGTCAGCCACAGCGCCGTCAACGTCACGCCTTCCTCCGCCAGTTGCGGAGCAATCAGCCCCCAGATTCCCCCCGGAGCATCGATCAGGACCGCCTCCCCGCGCTCGGGCGCGGTCAGCAGGTAGGCGTTGGTTTGGATCGGTCCCGCCGGGATCGGATAAAGATTCATTGCGGGCAGGACAGCGGCTTTCGCCGCCCGGGGGCAACGTCAATTGCGCGCCGACGACTGGCGGCTTGCGTCCGCCGCCCGGCCGCGCTGACCTGTCCGCTTTTCCCATGTCGAAGCTCCGTTTTGCCGTTCTCCCTGGTGACTACATCGGCCCCGAGGTCATGACCGAGGCCCTGCGCGTCCTCCAGGCCGCCGCCACTCCGGCGGGCCTGGAGTTGGACTATGCCATCGCAGACGTCGGGGGCGCCGGCATCGACAACCACGGCAAGGCCCTGCCCGACTCCACGTTGGAACTCTGCCGCTCGGCCGACGCCATCCTTTTCGGCTCCGTCGGCGGCCCGAAGTGGGAAAACCTCCCGCCCAAGGAGCAACCCGAGCGCGCCGCCCTCCTGCCGCTGCGCAAGGCCTTCAGCCTCTTTGCCAACATCCGCCCCGGCCTGCTCTACGCCGAACTCACCGACGCTTCCCCGCTCAAGACGGAGCGCATCCCCGACGGCATCGACATCGTCTGCATCCGCGAACTCACCGGCGGCATCTACTTCGGCCAGCCCAAGGCCACCACCGAACTCGAGAACGGTGAATTCCAGGCCCTCGACACCATGGTTTACAAAACCTCGGAGATCGAGCGCATCGCCGAAGTCGCCGCCGTCACCGCCAAGGCCCGCGGCAAGCGCGTCTGTTCGGTCGACAAGGCCAACGTGCTCGAAACCTCCGTGCTCTGGCGCAAGACCGTCACCGCCTACTTCGCCAAGCATCACCCCGACCTGCAGCTCAGCCACATGTACGTGGACAATGCCGCCATGCAGCTCGCGCGCGATCCCAACCAGTTCGACGTGCTCTTCACCGAAAACATGTTCGGCGACATCCTTTCCGACGAGATGGCGGTCATCTGCGGCTCGCTCGGCATGATGAGCAGCGCGTCGCTCGGCCTGGGCACCAACAGCCACGGCCATCCCTTCGGTCTCTACGAACCGGCCGGCGGCACCGCGCCCGACATCGCCGGCAAGGGCGTCGCGAACCCCTGCGCCCAGATCCTGTCCGCGGCCATGATGCTCCGCTACAGCTTCGGCCAAAACGAACTCGCCACCCGGATCGAAGCCGCCGTCCGCCGAACCGTGACCGTCGACGGTCACCGCACCGGCGACATCGCCTTCGGCCGCCCCGCCATCGGCACCACCGCCATGGCCGACGCCATCATCGCCAACCTCTGATCGAATTTTTCCGCCCACGAAACACACGAACGGACACGAAGGATTTCTGCATTTAGTGCCCTTTCGTGTGTTTCGTGGGCAATTCCATCTTCTCCCATGACTAGCGCCGAGATCCGCCAGAGCTTCCTCGATTTCTTCGCCTCCAAGCAGCACACCATCGTGCCGTCGGCGTCGCTCATGCCCGATTCGCCCGGGCTGCTCTTCACCAACGCCGGCATGAACCAGTTTGTGCCCATCTTCCTCGGTGATCGCGCGCCCGACGTCACCAAATGGGCCGGCGCGCGTCCGGCCGCCGACACCCGCGCCGCCGACACCCAGAAGTGCATTCGCGCCGGCGGCAAACACAACGACCTCGAGGACGTCGGTTACGACACCTACCACCACACCCTTTTCGAGATGCTCGGCAACTGGTCCTTCGGCGACTACTTCAAGAAGGAGTCGATCACCTGGGGCTGGGAACTGCTCACCAAGGTCTGGGGCATCCCCGCCAAACGTCTCTTCGCCACCGTCTATTCGCCCGACAAGTCCAAGGGCGACCCCGCCGAGTTCGACCACGACGCCTACGAGATCTGGGAAGCCATCTTCAAGGCCGAGGGCCTCGATCCCGCCGTGCACATCGTCAACGGCAACAAGAAGGACAATTTCTGGATGATGGGTGACACCGGCCCCTGCGGCCCGTGCTCCGAGATCCATTTCAACCTCCTGCCCGACGACGACGAGGCCGCCGGCCGCGCCTTGGTCAACAACGACAGCCCGCGCTGCATCGAGATCTGGAACCACGTCTTCATCCAGTTCAACGCCAACGCCGACGGCTCCTTCGCCCCCCTTGCCGCCAAACACGTCGACACCGGCATGGGCTTCGAACGCGTCGCCGGCATCCACGCCACCACCAAGGGCTTCACCGACTTCAGCCTGCCGCCCTCCAATTACGCCGCCGACGTTTTCGCGCCGCTCTTCGAGCAGGTGGCCGATCTCTCCGGCAAGACCTACACCGGCACCGTCCCGACCAAACGGGAAGGCCTCTCCGAACAGGAAAACACCGACATCGCCTTCCGCGTCCTCGCCGACCACGCCCGCTGCGTGAGCTGCGCCATCGCCGACAACATCCTCCCCGGCAATGAAGGCCGCAACTACGTCATCCGCCGCATCCTCCGCCGCGGCATCCTCTACGGCAAGAAGCTCGGCCTCGGCACCGGCTTCTTCGAAAAACTCGTCCCTGCCGTCGTCGCGTCCCTCGGCCCCGTCTTTCCCGAACTGGTCGAAAAGAAGTCGATCATCCGCCGCGTCATCCACAGCGAAGAAGAGAACTTCGGCAAGACGCTCGACCGTGGCCTCGCCATCTTCAACGAAGCCACCGCCGCCGGCGCCAACGTCGACGGCGCCACGGCCTTCCAGCTCTACGACACCTACGGTTTCCCGCTCGACATGACCCAGCTCCTCGCCCGGGAGCGCGGCCTCACCGTTGATGTCGCCGGCTACGACAAGCTGATGGCCCAGCAGCGCGAGCGCGCCCGCGCCGCGCAAAAGAAGGAGGTCATCGTCGCGACCACCGAAGGCGCCGACCAGCCCGACCTCGCCGCGACCGAATTCACCGGCTACGACCGCGAGCACCTGGCCGACTTCGCCGCCACGCTCGTCGACGTCGTCTCCGCCGAGGACGCCACCTACCTCGTCTTCGACCGCTCGCCCTTCTATGCCGAAATGGGCGGCCAGGCCGGCGACGCCGGCAAGGTCGTCATCGAGGATCAGGCGATCCAGATTGTGGATACGGTGAAGGACAAGGCCGGCCGCTTCCTCCATCGCCTGGCCGCGGACAGCCTGCCCGACTCGCTCGCCGCCCTCCTGGTCGAGGGCGTCACCGTTTCCCTCAACGTCGACCTCGCCCGCCGCCGCTCCATCTCGCGCCACCACAGCGCCACCCACCTCATCCATTGGGCGCTGCGCAAGGTGCTGGGCACGCACGTCCACCAGGCCGGCACCTCCAAGACACCCGATCGTCTGCGCTTCGACTTCGCCCACTTCGAAGCCATGACCCCGGAGCAACTCGCCCAGGTCGAACGCCTCGTCAACGAGCAGGTCATCGACAACGCCTCCGTGCAGTCCTACGAGACCGAGTTCGACAAGAAGCCCGATGGAACCCTCGCCTTCTTCGGCGAGAAATACGGCCGCATCGTGCGCGTCGTCGATATCGGTGGTTTCAGCCGCGAACTCTGCGGCGGCACCCACGTCACGACCGCCGGTGAGATCGGCCTCGTGAAGATCGTTTCCGAAGGCGCCATCGCCGCCGGCACCCGCCGCATCGAGGCCGTGGCCGGCGCCGCCGCCTACCGCTTTGTCGCCGAGCATGAGGCCGCGCTCCACGCCGTGAGCAGCCGGCTCAGCGCTGGCCCGGCCGATGTCGCCCAGAAACTCGATACCCTGCTCGCCCAGAAGGCCGAGATGGAAAAGAAGCTCAAGGCCTTCGAACAAAAGGCCGCCGCCGGCCAGGCCGATGATCTCATCGCGGGCGCCGTCGAGAAGGATGGCCTCAAATGGGTCTCGGCCGTCGTCAGCACCGAGAATCCCAACACCCTGCGCGCGCTCGGTTCGCAGATCATCGCGAAGCTCGGCGAAGGCGTCGTCATCCTCGGTGCCGCCTTCGGCGACAAGTCCTCGCTCGTGGCCTTCTGCTCGCCAGCCGCCAACGCCGCCGGCATCCAGGCCGGCAAGCTCATCGCCGAACGCGCCGCCGCCCTCGGCGGCAAGGGCGGCGGCAAACCCGACTTCGCCATGGGCGGCGGCCGCGAGCCGCAGAAACTCGCCGAGGTGCTCAAGGTCTGACGACTCCCGCCGCGCGGCCGCACCTGCCAGATTGTAGCAGGTGTGGTCGTGAGGCATCTTCTTCATCATCTTCGCATCGACGAGCGCACGTCGCCCCGCGTAACGTTTCGCGTCGACCGATGGACGAACGCATTCCGGTGCCCGATTCCTTTGAGGCGGCGTATCAGCGCGCCAACGACCTGCTGTACCGGCACACCTCCAAGGCGGAATCCGCCTTCCGTCAGCTGCTCGCCACGACCGATCCCAACGATCATGCGCGCCGGGCCCGGCTGCTCGAGCGCCTGTGCATCGCCCTCCGCATCCTTGGCCGTTACACCGCGGCCACCGACGCCGGGCACGACGCCATGGCTCTGTGCGAATGCCTGGGTGACGACGCCGGTCTGGGCCGGGTCTGCGTCGCGCTGGGCAACATCGCCTGGTGCCAGGGCCGCCTGCTCGATGCGCTGGCATTCTACGAATCCGCCTTGGAGATCCGCGAAAAGCTCGACGACCTGCCCGCGCTGGCCGGCGCGCTCGGCAGCGTCGCCAACATCCTCTCGGAACTCTCGCGCCTGCCAGAGGCCCGCGACCACTATGTGCGCGCCCTCGCCTTGAGCGAGCAGACCGGCGACCGGCGCTTCGCTGCCCGCACGCACAACAACCTCGGCGAATGCTTTCTGCTGATGGATGACACCAAGGCGGCGTTACGACACTGCGAAACCGCGCTCAAAATCTGCAAGGCACTCGGCGATCGCAGCGACGAACCCAACGTCCTCATCAACCTGGGCCGCATTCACGCCCGCCGTCAGGCATGGCAGGCCGCTCTCGACCTGTTCGACGAAGCAGCCGCCACCGCGGTCATCGCCGAAGACCGGCGCACCGAGGCCGAGGCCCTCATGCACCGGGCGCGGCTCACGGAAGACCGGGCGAAAATCGACCCGCGCTTCGCACATCAGGCGGAACTGTTCCGCGAGGAAGCGCTGAAACACGCCGAGGCGGTCGGCGCGCTCAACATCGCCCGTCAGGTGCACGAAGACTGCGCCATCGCCGCCGATCGCGCCGGCAACAAAGCCAAGGCCCACCAGCACTGGGCGCAGGCCGATCTGATCCGCGAAAAGGAATCGTCGGAACGCGTCTGACCGCTTTGCTCGTCGCCGTGTCCGCCTCCGACGACGACTCTTCCCCCTCCGGTGCCTTCAAGGACTGGTTCAACCCGGCGCGCTACCGCCTCATCGCCGACCAACTCGCCGCCGCGGAGCCTCGTTTCGATCGGCGCCGCTTTCTGCGGCTCACCTGCCACGGACTCGAGGAACGTTCGCTCGTGCAGCGGCTGCACCAAACCGCCATCGCCGCCGAGGCCGCCTTGCCCGGCACCTACGCCGACAAGCTTCGCATACTCGAAGCCGCGGCGAACGGGCAGCCGCCGTCCTTCATCGGTATCTGGTTTTCGGAGTTCGCCGGGCGCTTCGGCACCAGCGATCCCGGCCGCGCCTTGGCCGCCCTGCGCCACTTCACGCGCTACGGCTCGGCGGAGTTCGCGATTCGCCCCTACATCCTGCGCGAGCCCGACGCCACCCTGGCGACGATGTTGGAGTGGACCCATGACCCCGACGAACACGTGCGCCGCCTCGCCAGCGAGGGCAGCCGCCCCCGCTTGCCGTGGGGCCTCCGACTGGGCTTCCTGATCAAGGACCCGGCGCCGACCCGCGCCATTCTCGAAGCGCTCAAAGCCGACCCGGCGCTCTATGTGCGAAAGTCGGTCGCCAACCACCTCAACGATTTGGCCAAGGACCACCCGGACTACGTCGTCGAACTCGTTTCCGACTGGGACCGTTCTCATCCGCACACGGCCTGGATCGTCCGGCACGGCCTGCGCACGCTCGTCAAACGCGGGCATGCCGCTGCGCTCAATTTGCTCGGTGCCGGCGCCGCCCCCGTCCTGCGCGTCCGCCGGTTCCGGGCTCAACCCGCCTCCCTGGTTCTTGGCGATCACCTGGAGTTGGTCCTGGAGCTCGAGTCAACCGCCTCCCGGCCGCAGGCGCTCATCATCGACTATGTGGTCCACTATGTGAAAGCCAGCGGCGCCTCATCGCCCAAGGTCTTCAAATGGAAACAGATCGAACTTTCCGCCCGCGCCCGGCTCGCGGCCGTGAAGCGCCAGCTGATCCAGGATTTGACGACGCGTCGGCACTACCCTGGGCGCCATCGCGTCACGCTGCAAATCAACGGACGGGCACTCGCCGAAACCGCGTTTACGCTGCGGTGAGCGGGGAGGCAGATTACAAAAAAAGCGCAGTCCCGAGCACGGCGATCCGTTGCCGATCCGACGCCTGCTTCTATCGTTGCAGCACCATGAACCTGAACAACTTGGTGGATGAAGTCGCCAATGAGGCGGACGCGTTCCTGGTCGCGGTCGAAGGCCGCAAGGAGACGCGCGACGCGATCGCTGACTACGTGAGCGAGAACTACCCGGACCTGTCCCGCAAGGAGCACAACGTGGTGGTGAACGGCGTGCTTCAGATTCTGGAAAACGAGGACTTTTTCGGCGTCGAACATGACGAGGCGCACCCGCGCGGTCACGGCGGCGTTGACGATGATTGAGCCCGTGCGACGCTGGTCGTCGACATGATCGACTTCAGCGCGCCCGACCTCACCCGCCACCCGCCGCGCAGCCCGCGCGTGCGTCTCGGCGGCTTCGTTCACCTGCCGCGCCTGCTCGACAAGGCGCGGGCTTTTGCGGCCGGCCGGCAGGGCGAGTACATCTATCCCTGCCCGATGGACGAACGCCTCTTTGCCTTTACCGGCGTGAACGCCGACGCGTTTCTCGACGCCGTGAAAAGCGGCAAGTCCGACAGCGCCATGCTGGCCTGGCTGCAGGACAACATGAGCCCTCGCCGCCTGCCGCACGAAATTCTCGCCTGGTCCGACTGGCTCGAACGTGTCGCACCGGGCGATCCGCGCCGCCACGCCCATTTCGCCGAGGAGATCGAGCGCCTCGCGCCCGAACGCCTCGACATTGTCACGACCTTCGACCGGCTCGAGCTCGACGACTACGTTTCCTTCGGCGGCAAGGGGTGAATTCCTCCGCCGAAGGGCGGCTTGCTGTCGAGCGCACCGTCTGGCTGCACCAGCCAGCGCTTCAGGAGGGCGTCCAAATCGGCCAGTCGCACCGGCTTCGAAATGAAGTCGTTCATGCCAATCGCAAAACAGTGCGCCCGGCTCTCCGCCACGACGTTGGCCGTGAGCGCGATGATCGGCACCGTCCGGCCGAGCCCGCCGCCCGAACGGATGCGTGCGGTCGCTTCATAGCCGTCCATGTTGGGCATGTTGCAGTCCATCAGTACGAGATCGAAGGGCTGGGTGCTTACCCGTCTCACCGCCTCGGCGCCGTCGGCCGCGGTCTCAAAGCTGTAGCCCAGCCGCGTGAGGAGCCGTTCGCCGATGCGCCGGCTCGTTTGTTCGTCGTCGACCAGCAGGATACGATGCCGCAGCCGACTGTCCCGAACCGCGGGCGATTCCGCCGGTGTCGCCGCCGGCGCCGCGTCCGCCAACTGAAATTCCGGCAGACCCAGGGCCGCGATCCCTTCGGCCAGCTCCTTGGAATTGAGCAAGGGGCCGCGCAAGGCTCCGGCGATCCGCTCACCACCGTCACGTCCCTGCACGAGCACGGTGGGCAAGTCCGCCCAGCGCTCGACCGGCCACGGAACCTGCACGTTGCGCAGGAGTACGACCGGCCCCCGGGCATCGCGCCGCCGCAGCCAGGCCTCCGCCTGACCGGGATGCGTGGTCACCTCGGCCGCAAGCCCCAGGCGGGCCAGCGTACTGGCGGCTGTTTCCGCCCCCAATGCGGTCCGTTCCAGCACCACAATCGACCGATCGGTTCGCGTCCCGAAGGGTTGCGCTCCCTCCGCCCTGCCGGGACGCAGCCGCAGGGTGAAACTGAACTCCGTGCCCTGGCCTTCGGTGCTGCTGACCGCCATGTGTCCCCCCATCAACTCCACGAGGCTGCGGCAGATTGCCAACCCCAGGCCCGTGCCGCCGTAGCGGCGCGTGGTCGAAGCATCCGCCTGGGTAAACCGTTCCATGATTCGCTGCAACGCCTCGGGCTTGATGCCGATGCCGGTGTCGCTGACGACAAACCGCAGCAGCGGATCGCCCTCCCCCTCGGCCGCTTCCCGCCGCACCCGCAGGCACACTTCGCCGTGGGCCGTGAACTTGAGCGCGTTGCTCAGCAGGTTGAGCAGGACCTGACGCAGGCGCGCCGGATCACCACCCACCCGGGGCGGCACCTCCGGATCGATCACCAGGCCGAACTCCAGCTCCTTGCCCAAGGTGCGCAACGCGCCGATGCCCGAAACCTCCTCCAACAGCTTCGGCAGGTCGAACTCGACTTCCTCCAATTCGACCTTGCCGGCCTCGATCTTCGAAAAATCGAGAATGTCGCTGATCAGGCTGAGCAGCGAATCCGCCGACGCCTGCAGGGTGCGCAGGTGCAGCTGCTGCTCGTCATTCAGCTCCGTCCCCTCCAGCAGCTCCGCCGAACCGATCACGCCGATGAGCGGCGTGCGGATCTCATGGCTCATGGTCGCGAGAAAATCGCTCTTGGCCCGATTGGCCGCCTCCGCGACGGCGGTCGCGAGTCGCGCCTCCCGCGCTTCCCGCCGTTCGTTTTCCAACGCCTCCAGCTGGTCCATGCGTTCATCGAGACGCCGCCGCCGGGTCGCGTTGGACCGCCTGATCAAGCCCACCACGAGGGCGAGCAGCCCCACGCCCGCGATCGAGCGGAACCACCAGGTCTTCCACCAGGCCGCGGTGACGATCACCGCCACCTGATCCACGTGCCCCGCCTCGCTCTGCGCATGCTCCTGCCACGCCCGCACCTGTACCACATAACGGCCCGGGGAAAAATCCAGCAACTGCGCTTCGCGCGTGTCTCCCACCTCCACCCAGTCGTCATCCACACCAAGAATGCGCACCGAATAACGCACGCGCGATGGCGTGCCGAGTGAGACGCCGGTGTAGCGCACGGTGGCCCGCCGCGTGCCGGGCGGCAATCGCACCTCCCGTACCGATGCGTCGACGAGGTAGGCGCGTTCCGCGGTTTCGATCCGTTCGATGTGGGCCGGGACGCCGCCTTCATCAACAAGCGGCAAGGTGTTTACATCAACCACCGCCAAACCCTTGTAGGTGCCGAACCACATGTTTCCCGATGCGTCCTTCTGCACGATGGGCTGGAAACCGCTGCGGGTGCCGGACGGGGGGAAGCCGTCGTTGTGATCCACGACCTGCACCGCGACCCGTCGGGCCTGACCTGCGACCACGGCCCGCAGGCTCTCGGCTTCCACCCGCGCGAGCATGGCGCTCCCGCCCAGCCAAAGATTGCCCGCGTCGTCAAAGGCCAGCGCGCCCCACTGGTCCGCCGGCAGACCCTGGGCCCGCGTGAGGGCGACCCGGCGCTCGCGGTTCCAATGTTCAACCACGCCGTCACCCCGCGCGAGCCATACGCCGCCGGTGAGACCACTGGTGAGACACATCACCCTGGCCGCGGGCTTCAACTCGGAGGAGTCTCCGGGCTTCAGGCCGTAGGCGTGATGGGTCGGCCGCTCCTCGCCCGGCCCCCACGACCACAGGCCGTTGCCGATCCCCGCCAGCCACAAGGTGCCGTTGGCGTCACGCGCGAGATAGCGAATGGAGCGAGCCAGCGCGCCGTCGCTCGACGGATCCCAATGATGCCAGGTTCCCGCCCGGTCGCGGCGCGAGAGCCCGCGGTCATGCCCCACCCACAAGGTGCCATCGTACCCGAGATTCAATGACAGGATGTTTTCCTCCGGTGCCGCGAGCACCGGTTCACGGCGGATGGCTCCCGTGACCGAGTCGATGTGAAACAGTCCGTCGTTATACGTGCCCACCCACCAGCCCCCGCGGCCGTCCCCCACCAGGCACTGCGGCCAACCCGGCGCCAGATGCTGGCCCTGCCAGGTCGCCGGGGTGAAGCGCCCGTCCTGCCAGCGCACCAGGCCGCCGCCATGGGTGGCCAGCAGGAAGCCGTCCCCGTCGGGCGCGAAGCTGTTGATCACCGGCTGGGCGAGCCCTTCGTTTTGCCCGTGCAATCGCACCGCCCGTCGACGCAGTCGGGTGATGCCCCCGCCGTTGGTCCCGACCCAGACGTTGCCTTCACGGTCTTCAAACAGGCTCAGGATCGAGGGGTTGCGCAGGTCGACCAGGGGCCCGGCCTCCCAGGTCTGTCCGGTCGCCGAATCGATGCGGATCACCCCCGCCACGTAACTTCCGACCCACAGCCCTCCGCGCCGGTCCTCCAACATCCGCACCGCCCCCGTGCGATTGGCCTCCGGACGCTGCAAGGTCTCGTCCCACGCTCCGTCGCGCCACTTCATCACCCGCTCCTCACGCGCCACCCACATGCCGCCGTCGCGGGCCGGAACGAGCCCGAGCAGGCGGGAGTTTTCCGTCTGTTCTTCGTCCTGAAACAGCACCTGCCACTCTCCCGCTTCGCGCACCGCCAGCCAGGCATGATCCTCCGCCCACAAACGGCCGTCACCGTCGATGGCTATGCGCAACGGCGCGCCGGGGCGGGTCGAGGGTCGCGGCAACGGCACCGGCATGAATCGCTCGGCGCCGTCCCATTCCAGCAAACTGTTCTCGGCCGCGACAAATAACCGGCCCGTCCCGTCACTGGTGATGTCGCGCACGATACCGGGCGGAATGCCCGCCTCCTCGCCCCACCACCGCCAGCGCCCCTGGTCGAGGAAACCGATGCCCCGGGCCGTGCCAACCCACAGACGTCCCCCCGCGTCGACATGCAGGGCCAGCACCATGCCATGCTCCAGCCCCGGGGCGTCCGCATGGGTCACCCGCGTAAAGTCCCGTCCATCAAACCTCAGCAACTGCGAAAACGTACCGATCCACAGGTAGCCGTCCGGCGTTTGCGCCAGCGACACGGCCGCGATGTCGGGAAAGCCTTCCTCGGTTTCCCACGTCTGCCCCAGAAAGGAGGCATCCTCGGTCGTGGTCGAGGGGTGACCGAAGAGCCACAAGCCCGCCGACAGGCCCGCCACCAGGAATAAAATGCGCCGCGGCATCTTCGTCATGATTGCATGCCAGCATTTTGTCCCCCGGGGCCGGGTTCAAGCACCGGAGTACTTGTCCTTTGTCGCCACCCGGCCTTCGCTGCCCTTTTCTTCATGTCGTTTGATTCGTCGCATTCGCCTTTACTCACCGCGCTGCTGGCCTTTGACCGCAACAATCGCCTGGCCGTCCGCCAGCTGGGCTCCAAATGCGGTCTCGCCTTCACCGGCAGTGACGAGTCCATGGCGCGGAGCCGGCTCGCCGCCGCCTTCGCCCGCCACACGCCGCCAAAGGAATTGTTTCAGCTCGAGGTCGGCGGCCGCCACTACCGGGTCGTGGCGGCTCAGGTTTCCGGCGAGTCGGCCGATCCCGAAGTCGCCTGCCTTTCGATCGAGTCCCTGCGCCGCAACCCCAGCGAGCTTGCGCCCTCCCTGGCCGCCATCCTGGAAGCCCTGCTGCCCCACCTCATCGAGCTGCCCTACCTGCACCTCGAGGAAAACGATTTCATCTACAAATTTCGTCCCGAAAAAGAGCGCAACCCGGCCATCTACGCCAACGACGAAGTCTCCAGCGGCCTCTACCAATCGAAGCTTTGTGCCGCCATCAAAGTCCTCGCCCGCCAGCACGAGCGCAGCGCCACCTCTCCCGTAACGCTCGATTTCGGCGCCATCGATTACGTGATCCCCAGCCACTTCGGTTTTTGCCTCGGCGTCAAAAACGCGATCGAACGCGCCTACGAAACCCTCGCCGCCAACCCCGGTCGCCGGGTCTTCATGCTGTCGGAGTTGATCCACAATCCCTTCGTCAACGAGGACCTTTTCCGCCGCGGCCTGCGCTACCTGCAAACCGACAAGGGCGTCCCCTACACGACCGCCGACCAGCCGTCGACCGGCGCGCCCGGCGAAACCCTCAAATGGGATACGCTCACGCCCGATGACATTGTTATCATTCCCGCCTTCGGCGCCACCAACGAGGATAAGGCGCGCCTGGTGGAAAAGGGCCTGGCGGTCTTTGCCCACGATGCGACCTGCATGCTCGTCGAAAAGGTCTGGAAAGCCGCCCGCAGCTACGGTCGCGAGGGCTACACGGTGGTGATCCATGGCAAGGCGGAGCACGAGGAAACCAAGGCAACCTTCTCCAATACGCGCCGCTACGCCCCCGCTGTCATCGTGCGCAACCTGGCCGAGGTCGAAAATCTGGCGCGCATCATCGAGAGCGACGATCCCGCGATCCGACAGCGTTTCTACTCGACCTTCGCCGGCAAGTATACGCCCGGCTTCGAGGTGGATCGCGATCTCCAACGCATCGCGGTCGTCAACCAGACCACGCTGCTGATGAATGAAACGCTGGCGATCATCGAGCGCCTGCGTTCGGCCTTCGTCGCCCGGCACGGCGCCGCCGCCGCCGAGCGCGTCGGGGGCGGCGGTCGCCGCGACACCCTCTGCTACGCCACCCAGGTCAATCAGGACGCACTCGGACGCGCCCTCGGCGAACCCCTCGACGCAGCCTTTGTCATCGGCGGCAAAAACTCCTCCAACACCTACCAGTTGTATCGCCTGTGTGAGGATCGCCTCGGCGACCGCGCGTTTTTCATCCAAAGCGAACGCAACGTCCTTTCGCTCGAGTCCTGCGAGCACTTTGTCTTCCCCTCGCACGGCCCCGCCAGCGGCGGTCACCTGGAATTGCGGCCGCTCTGGCCGGATGACGCGGGGGCACGAAAGCGGGTGCTCATCACCGGCGGAGCCTCCTGCCCCGACGGCCTGATCCAACAGGTCATCACTCGGCTAAACCGCCTCCTGCCGCGCGAACAACTCCGTCCGATCGAGGCCGTGCTGGCCGATCTGGAGCAGGACCGAACGGCCCCGTAGCGGCCGGCTTCAGCCGCCGGCTGCTCCGGCCGAATGCCGGCTAAAGCCGGCACTACGCCACTCCACCGCAGCCCCCCGTAGCGGCGGCTTCAGCCGCCGGCTCGCATGCAGCGTCAAATCGCGGCGAGGGGGAGGCGCGCGGCCTTTCCTCAGAACCGCGTGATGAAGCCGACGCGGACGATCAGGTTGTTGCCCAATACGATGGTGGCGGTGCGACCGCCGAGCGATTGCACAAAATCATCGAGCGACTCATACACGCCGCCGAAGAAGAACGCGGTGCGCGGGGTCAGCCAATACTCCACGTTGATCTCACCGTAGAAACC
The DNA here is from genome assembly GCA_965652375.1 of uncultured Opitutus sp. Classification (GTDB taxonomy): domain Bacteria; phylum Verrucomicrobiota; class Verrucomicrobiia; order Opitutales; family Opitutaceae; genus Actomonas. The sequence goes on along the minus strand of CBFGUO010000042.1, from coordinate 16,698 downwards.
GGCGATGAAGTCCTTGTATTCGTCGCTCGCGGTGACGCCGATGGGCCCGATGACGGTGAGGTCGCTCACATCGAGCGATTCCGTGACCGAAAAGTCGGTGCCCACGTAGGCGCCCACAAAACCAAAGCCCGCCATCACGGCCAGCTTCTCACTGAGGTGAGTGCGGATCTCCGGCCCGAGCCGGATCGAATAGTAGGCGCCCTTCACCTTGTAGTTGCCGTCGACGAAGGCCCCGTTGGGTGTGACCGTGATCGTGCGATTGGGCGTGATCTGCTGCAGGGGCACGGTGTCCTCAACGCCGTTCTGCAGAATGACATTGCCGATATCATCATACATATCGGTGAAGGAGGGACCCTGGAACGGTGGCTCCGGAAAGTCGCCGTAGATCTGGTAGATGTCGGTCAGCTTGACCAGGTCGGCGACAACCCGGTCGCTGTATTCAGCCGTCACGTCGGTCAGGCCCAGCGAAGCATTGAAGTTGATTTCAGTCTTCGGCCCCAGGCTGAGAACGCGACGGGCCACGGCCATCTCGAAGCCGATCGCCGAACCGTCATGCTCGGTCGAGTGGCCGGCGCCGGTCGATTGCGCCGAGTAAGCGCTCATCGCGATACCGCCGGCGACCTGCTGCGATTCGTCGAGGTAACGCCAGTAGCGGGTTTGCCCCGGCGTATACGAAAGCAGGTCGAGCATGGGATCATCGTCATCTGCGCCCTGCGCCTTGGCTTGGTAGCGGCCGCCCGGTGTGGAAGTCTGGTTACCGCTGGCATCCCGCTCGTTTTCGCGGAGAGAGTCGAGCAGCACGCTGCCGTCATCATACTCGCGGACGGGCAAGTCGGTCTGGTCGGCGCCGGGCAGGCGGCTGAACGTCGACACTTCACCGAGGCCACCGAACTCGATGGACGGTTTGCCGGTGTTGTAGCGCGCGTTGAAGTGAAAAGTCCAGGGATTGGCCTCGCGAAACGCGACCTGGCGCAGCCGAGGCGGCAGCACAAACCCGGGCGGGGGTTTCAACTGCTCCGCCGACTCTTCCTCATCGGCCGTGGCTTGGGCAAAGGATGGGGAGGCAAGAACACTGGTGAGCAGGCCGAGCGCGACGAGACGGGCTAGAGTGGGATAAGGCATGGATGAAGGCGTTTGGGACGCGAAATAAGCGCTAAAGTTGCTCGGAATCAGTGCAAGGCCAGCCCTTTCTTGCGTCCGAAGGCGCTTTGGCCGGCTCTCCCCTCGGAGGCCCTACTCGGAAAACTCGTCGAATTCCTTTTCGCGGGCCTTTTCGGCAGCCAAGGCCGCAGCCGCTTCGGGATCGATGGCCGCTTCGCGCTCCTTCACGCGGCGCTCGCGGGCGCGCAGTTCCTCCTCGCGCTGCTCCAACTCGGTCTCGGTCAGCTGCTGCTCCTGCACCTTCTCGAATAACTTGGTTTCGCTTTCCTCAAGGAAAGCCTCCCGCTCCTTCAACTGGGTGCGCTGCTCCTTGATCGAGGCTTCCTGGCGTTCGAGCGTCTCCTTCAACTTCTCGAGCGCCGCCTTTTCCTCCTCCGACAGGGAGTTCCGCTGGGGCGCGGCCTTGCGGGCGGCGATCAGTACCTGTTCGCGGGCACTCAGCAAGGCTTCCATCTCGGCGAGTTCCCGCTGCTGCTCGACCAGCTTGATCTCCAGTTCCTCGCAGGCCCGCTCCCGCTCCTCGAGGCGGGCTTCCAGCTCACGCAGCGATTTTTCCAGTTCGGCCGAGCGCTCCGCCGGGAGGCGGGCTTCGCCTTCTCCCCAGGGCGCCCGGGTGGCGGCGACGATCTGACTGATCTTATGACGCGCCTCGGCGGCACTTTCCGATTGTTCCAGGGGAGAACGCGGGCGGCGACGCAGCGAAAGCTGGGGTCCACCGGCGACACCGGGCGGGCGACCCGGGATGCGCAGGGTGCCGGAACCTGCGGGCGGCGGCGGTGGCGGGAAAGCTTGCTGACTCATGATCCAATCAACGCCCAAACAGGCGGGAGAAAAAGCCGCCTTTCCTCTTTTCGGGAATGGCGCCGGCGACGTGGGCTTCCAACAGCTTGGCCACCAGCGGCTCGACCGCGGGATCCTGCAGCACCATGACCGCGCGGCTGAGGGGCACGCCTTGCGCGACGCCGGCTTCGAGTTCCGCCACCTCGCCCGAGAAATAGGCCGCGCGCTCGGCGACCTTGCCGGCGAGTTCGGCGCTCGGCGCGGTGCCACGCTGGCCGAGGCGTTCCCGCTCGGCGGGCTTGAGTTCCCGGACGAGCCCGCCCACGGCTTCGATGAGGTGCAGACCTTTCGCGCCTGGTCGAAACGGCAGAAACTTCGCCAGGGCTTTTTCGTCGATGTGCGAAAGCGCGTTGAGCAGTCCGCGAAAATCGCCGCCCACGATCACGTTCTGGGACATGCCCTGGGCGAAGACCGCAAAGCTCTCCAGGGTCTCCAGCTTCTCCAGTTCGCAAAACTCGAGTGTGCCGGCCGACAGGGTGGAAAACCGGATCGGGAAGGCCGGCGGCAGGCCGAGCTTTTTCATGTTGTCGAGCAGCGGATTTTCGGCCGCAGCCGCCGCGTCGCTGTGCTGCACCATGTCGCCGAAAGGATCATCGAAAGCGAGCGTCTCCTGCAGGATGGTGATCAGCGTATTGATGGTGCCCGGCGGGTAGCCGCGCTCGTCGAGGGCCGCCACCGCTTCGGCATAATCGAAATCAATGTAATCCGCCGGACTGTCCACTTTGCCCAGTCCCGGCCAGGGTGGGCCATCGAGGTTTTCGGCGAGGCTGGAAAGCGCCGTGTCGACCATGATCGAGGAGGCGAACGCCGTGCGGACGTCATCCCAGCGTTGGGCGGAGGCGGAAACGGAGTCGGACATGAGAATCGAGGAGAGGGTGAAAAGGCCCGGCGCGGCCGGCGGGTGATCAATCGGTGAGGTCGTCGCCGAGGCGGATCATTTCCGAGGCAACGCCCCGGTAGTCATCGACCACCGTCTTTTCGCCGGCGGCCTCGGCGGAGGCGTTGACCATCACCACCGGCAAGCCGAGGGTGACGGCCCGTCGCACGACCATGGCGTCGCGCACCTGCTGGTTGAAGAGCTTGGCGGTGGGAGCCACGCGCTTGGCGCTGCGGTATTGATTGAGGCGGAGCTGCATGCGCATGCGCGGTACGTCGATATCCACGCCGGTCTTGATCGAGTTGAAGATGATGCCCTGTACCCGGGCCGGCACGCCCTGCGCGGAGGTGCGGAAGCTGGCGCTGAGCTGGTGGAACTTGCCCAGCTTTTCGACCAGCAGGGTGAAGCCGATAAGGCTCAAGGCATCGGGATTGGCCGGAACGTAAATCTCATTGGCCGCGAAGATCCCGCACTGCGAGGCACGGAGGATGTTGGGCGGGCAATCGAACAGGATAAAATCGTAGTCGTGCTCGATCTCCGCGAGTTGGTCGCGGAAGACCACATACTGGGGGCGCGAGGGGTCACCACGGTACTCGTTCTCCAGATCGACGAGATTGAAGGTCGTGGGCACGATATCGAGCCCCGGCAGGATCGGCGCGCCCGCCTTGTCGGTCACGACGTCCTTCACGACGATGTCCTTCACCGTCTGCTCCCCGGGATCAAAGATGGAGTAGATCGCGCCCTGCCCGGTCGAGTTGATCTGATTCCATCGATCCAGACGCAGCAGCCAAATCGAGGCGTTGGACTGCGTGTCGAAGTCACAGATGAGCACCCGCTTGCCCAGCTTGGCCAGGCAGGCGGCGACGTTGACCAGGAGCGAGGTCTTGCCGACGCCGCCCTTGTAGTTGATGAAAGCGATTTTTCGGGCCATGCGAATCTTCCCCACGGGAGTCCAAAAGGCGCAGAAGCGCAAGGACTTGAAAATGCTTCCTCGCCCGGATGATGCCGAGTCAAAAAAGGAAGGGCGCCGATTTCACCAATTATTCGCAAACGACCCGGCGCGAATCACTTGTTACTCGAAGTTCGCACAATCGCCATGCGGATGCCACCGCACCGCCGCAGATTGGCCGCGTCTTCATGCCCGTGCCCTACATTCTCAGCGTCGACGACGAGACCGACGTCACCGAACTCATCGCCTTCAATCTTCGCCAACAGGGCTACGAGGTGCGCACGGCCGCGAGTGGCCGGGAAGCCCTCATCAGCATCGACCAACGCCCTCCCGATCTGCTGCTGCTCGACTTGATGCTGCCCGATATCGACGGCTTCGCCGTGTGCGAGATTCTGCGCCGCAACCTCGAGACCGCCGCCCTGCCCGTCATCATCATCTCCGCCTGGAGCGAGCGCGACTCCCGCCATCTTGGCCTGGAATTGGGTGCGATCGATTTTCTCAACAAGCCCTTCAGTCCCCGGGTGCTGGTCGACCGGGTGAATCACCTGCTCGGCGGTCGCCATCGCGACCCTCGCATAAGCGCTTGATCACCAGTGGTCGTCTCGGGCAAATGAGCCTGATGACGATCGACAAGCCCCGCCTCATCACTGCCCTCCTGGCGATGCTCGAGGAGGACCTTGCTCTGCAGACCCGTGCCGCCAACCTCGCACGCGACGAGGCGATCAACGAGGAAAGCCGAGCCGAGAACAAGTACGACACCCGCGGCCAGGAGGCCGCCTATCTTGCGGAGAGTCAGGCGCGCATCGCCACCGAACTCGCCGAGTCCATCGCAATCTACCGCACCCTCCCCCTCCCCGACACCCGACCACCGGCTTCGATTCAGATCGGCTCGGTGGTGCGGCTCCAGGGGCCGGACAAGGAGGTGCTCTCCTTTATCGGCCCGCGCGCCGGCGGCACCGATTTCGAATGCGACGGCCTGTCCTTCACGGTCATCACGCCGGCTTCGCCGATCGGTCGGCTCCTGCTCGGTCGCCGCCAGGGCGACACGGTCTACCTGGTCGCCCGGGGAAAACCACAGGCTCACCGCATCGTCGACACCGCCTGAATCCTCATCGGTCGCTGATCGAGAAGAGCAAGGGAATGCTCATGCGGAAGGGCACGGGCTGACCATTGCGCCGCCCGGGTTCAAAGCGCCAGCGCAGCAGGGCCCTCTCCGCCGCGCGGGCAAACTCGGGAGCCGCCTCTCGATCGGCCCGCGCCTCGATCACTTCTCCGTCGCGGTTCACCACAAAGGTCACCACCACCTCGGCTTCCCGGCCGATTTGTCGCATCGCTTCCGGGTAGTGCGGTGCGACCCGCAGGCGTGTCTCCGGTATGCGATCCAGCGCGGCCGGAGTGAACGCGGAGTCGAAGCGACCGGACAGGTTGTCCCCCCACTCACCGTTGCTCGTGTAGTCGCGCACCGTCTGCACGAACGTCGACTCACCGAGGGTGACGAGATCGGGCTGCATCGGCCGCAGGTTCCCGGGATTGGGCCGCGGCGGTGGATTGGTGGGAGACCGGGACACAAAATCCTGCGGATCCATCGGCTTCGACTCCGACTTGGGCCGCACCGTCGCGTCGACGACTTCGTCGGGCGGCGGAGGCGGCGGGAGGAAAAGTGTCACACTTTTGGATACAGGCAGTACGACGGGACCGTCCGGATCCGCCGGATCGGTGCGCGTCGGCTCTTCAAACACGACCAGGAACGCGGCGTGGATCGCCACGGTACAGAGGGCAGGCAGGGTATAGGGTGATTTCATGTTGGGGAGGGGTTGTCAGTTCAACGATCGCGACCGGTTTTTATTAGTCCGCAGATGAACCTGGGCGGGTGATTGCGGTCGGAAACGCGGCGGTCCATAAACGCTCCGGCCCCTTCGCCCGCTCCATGACGCCCCGTTCCTCCCGATCCGCTTTCCCGACGCACCTCGCCCTGGGCGCCGCCTTGGCCCTGGCGGCTCCGGCCGCCGAATCCCCGCCGCTGCCCCTCGCCCTTCGAAACGTCGATCCGGACCGGCTGTCGAGCGGTGCCTACGGCGCGCTGCTCGCAGCGGGACACTGGCGTGAAGACCACCTCCCGACTCCGCCGATCGCCCGCGAGTCGCTGCCCTTCGGCTCCGCGGGCAAGGGCACGCCACCGGAGGTGCTGGCGCCCTGGGTCGCCGCCAACACCCGCCTCGGCGACGATCCGCTCTCCCTGCCCGAGGAAAGCCGGCAACAGGCCGAGCCGCACGTCTTCCGCAGCCGCACCCATCCGGCGCGCCTGCTCGCGACCTTCCAGGAAGGCCGCCGGGCCGATGGCGGCGCCGCGGCCTGCGGCTACGCCTACAGCACCGACGGCGGCCGCACCTGGACCCGCTCCCTCATCCCGCGGCTCACCCAGGTCAGCGACGGACCGTATTTTCGCGCGACCGATCCGGTGGCAGCCATCGATCTCCACGGTAACCTGTTTCTGAATACGCTCAACGCGCGCAACGACGACTTCTCCCTCGCCGACCTCACCGTGGTGCGCTCGACCGACGGCGGGGTCACCTGGTCTCCGCCGCGCGTGGTGTACTCCGCGCCGTCGGCCCAGGTGTTTCCGGACAAGAACTGGATGACCGTAAACGACCACCCGGGCACCACCACCGCCAACCGCCTGGCAGTCACCTTCACCACCTTCACCAGCACCGCCACGGGGACCGACACCGGCAACAACCTGCGCTGCGCCATCAGCGACGACGGCGGCGCCACCTGGAACACGCCGACCTTCATCACGCCGCCGGGCTCGGAGAACCAGGCCACCCAGCCGCTCTTCCTGCCCGACGGTTCACTGCTCGTGCCCTACATCACCTTCACTTCGCCTTCGCTGGCCTTTCGCATCGAGTGCAAACGCTCCGATGATGGCGGTCTCACCTGGCCCGGTTCGGCCCGCATCGTGCGCAACGTGACCGCCCCGTGGGACGACCCGGTCGCCCGCGACGGCGTGTTTCTCATTTCCGCCACGGCGGCGAAGGAAAGCGGCGCGGTCTTCATTACCTGGACCGAAGCCCTCACCGGCGGCTCTCGGGTCTACGTCTCGCGGTCGACCGACCGCGGTGACTCCTGGTCTACCCCGGTTGTCATCAACGAATTCGCCCCCCGCCGCTCCGCCTTCAATCCCAGCGTCGGTGCCTCCTTCGATGGCCGGACCATCACGGTGACTTGGATGGACAATCGCAACGCGCCGGACGGACGCAATTGGACCGACATCTACGCCGCCACCAGCACCGACGGCGGTTCGACATGGTCCGCCGATTTCCGCCTTTCCGATCGCACCGCCAACCTGCTTCTCGCCCAACCGACACCGCGGGGCTACATGCTCGGCGACTATTTTGGCCTCGCGGCCGGGAACACCACGGCCGAGGCCAGCGTCGCCGTGTGGGTCGACACCCGCGCCGGGCAGGCCGACCCGGTCGCGACCCGCTTTCATCCCGTGCCTGACGCCAGTTACGCCGCTTGGCGCCAGACCCATTTCCTGCCAGTGGGCGAGGCCGCCAACGACTTGAGCGGACCACAGGGAGATCCGGATCTCGACGGTTACCCCAATGGGTTCGAATACCTCTACGCGCTGGATCCGCTCTCTGCCGACTATGGCGACGCCTTTGAATTCGACGGGAGCGTGATCCGCGAACCGCGCTTCCCGGATCGCGCCGATCTCTCCATCGACCGATGGGAGACGTCCACCGACGGCGTGACCTGGAACTCCCATTCATCGGACGATTCGTCGGCCCCCCTGCCCTCCGGCGAGATCCTGCTCGATCCTCCGACAGACGAACAACCGCTCCAGGTGCGCCGCCAGGTGGCGGTGGCGGGCGGCCCCGCCATCGTCGGCCCCGCCACCACGCTCTTCAGCGCGACCCGCCTCGTGAATCTCTCTTCCCGCGCCTTCGTCGGCGGCGCGGGCGAGTCGCAGCTCATCCCGGGATTTGTCGTGGCCGGCGGCAATCTTTCCGCACTGATCCGCGGCATCGGCCCCGGACTCGCCCTGCACGGCGTCCCAGGCGTTTTGGCCGATCCGCAACTCACGCTCGTGCCGGAGCCCCTCAGCCTGCCGGCGGCCAATGACGACTGGGCCAGCGCCGGTGGAGCGACGGCCGCCGATTTCACCGAGGTCGGCGCCTTTGCGCTCACCGCGGGCAGCGCCGACTCCGCATTGGTGGCCACCCTCGCCCCGGGATCGACCACTGCGCTCATTTCGGGAGCGACCTCCGACACCGGCGTGGCGCTCGCCGAACTCTTCGTGCGTCCGTCCGGCAGCGAAGCGACCGCGCGGCTGGCCAATCTCTCGACCCGCGCACTGGTTTCGACCGGCGATCGGGTACTGGTGGGCGGCTTCGTACTCGAAGGCACGGCGGCACGGCGTTGCCTGATACGCGCGGTCGGCCCGACGCTCATCGATTACGGCGTCAACGCGCCCCTGGCCGATCCCCGCCTGCAGGTGTTTCGCGGATCGCCCGGCGTTCTCGTGGCGGAAAACGACGACTGGCAGGCGACCGTATCGGTCGCAGCCACGACGACCGCCATGGATCGCGCGGGAGCCTTTGACCTGCCCGCGGGCTCTACGGATGCGGCGCTTGTACTGACGCTGGAACCGGGGCTCTACACCGCAGTCGTTTCCGGCCTGGCGGACACGACCGGCATCGGGCTGATCGAAGTCTACGTACTGGACTAAGGCGTGTCTGGGCCTGGACAGGAGCCGGACACGCCTTTGTAGTCCTTGAACCCGAAAAAGTCGTTGTGAACAGGTTGAGTTTTGAAATGAATCTGCACGGCGAGCGATGGAGGAGGATTTATTTAACCGCGAAGGGCGCGAAACGACGCGAAGGATTTTCGGCCGATGGGTGCCGATCTCCGTTATCGGAACAAACTGCCGACTCGAAGATATTCTTACCCTCGCGCTCCCACCCGCAACGGAACGAAAGATCAGGACGCAGTCCTCCAAACTGCGATAGACTCTTCGCGCCCCTTGGTGCCCTTCGCGGTATGATTCCTCCGTGTTCTCTGTGCCAGCTCCTTGATCTCCGTGACCTTACCCAAAGGTCTGAGGCAGCGCCTCGCTGAATAATCCGAACTTGGCGGCCTTGACCAACCTCGCCGCCGAAATGGTGGGTTGAAACCGCCGGACGGGCGCGGTTCGCTGCCGGATATGTCACGACTTAGGTCGCCGCTATTTCTTCTGATTCTTCTGCTGCCCGGAGTGCTGCGCGCCGCACCCTCACCGGCGTTGCAGGCGGCATTGGACGCCTTTCGCACCGAAGGGCCCAGGGGTTGGGCCTTCACGCAGACCGTCTCCACGGCGGAACGCAGCCGGGTCGAGACCTTCGATCCGCTGCAGCCCGACCACCTCAAGATGACGCTGGTCAGCGAAAATGGGCGCCCGCCCACGCCCGAAGAACTCCGCACCTACCGCGAGCAACAGACCCGCCGCAGCGGCGGATTCACCGCCCCCAACATCAAGGAGCAGCTCGACCTTGAGAGCGGTGAGAAGATCGCCGACGACGGCGAACGCGAAACCTGGCGCTTTGCTTTGGAGCCGGGTGGGGCCGACGACACCTCCGCCGAGCACATGAACGTCACGCTGCGCTTCCACCCGGCCTCCGACACGATCGAGCGGGTGGAACTCGCCAGTTTCGAGCCCTTTTCGCCCGTCTTCGGCGTCCGAATCGAGCTCGCCCGCACCGTCATCGAATACTCCCGGCCCGAGGGCGAAATCCCGTCGCTGCTGCAGCGGATCACGGTGACGGTCCGCGGTCGCGCCTTCATCTTCAAATCGCTCGATTCCGACATGACCATCGAGTATTCAGATCATCGCTACGCCGGAAAACACCCGCAGCCGTGAGCGACTCTCCCTCCGCATCCCCACTCTTGTCCGCCGTGCCCAGGACTTCGGCGTGGGCCTCGTTCGCCTCCCGGACCTTCGGACCCACGGGATTGACCGAGGAGGGATGCCGGCTGGCGATTCTACCCGTGCACGGTGGCGGTGACCATGGCCTCGGTCTCAGCGCCGATGTCGAGGAAGTCATCTGCGGCGCCGTGCTGCAGGACGCGCTGAGCCGACTTCCCGCCAGCGGACGTGCGCGGGTCCTGCCGCCGCTGCGACAGGCGCTCGATCCCCATCAGGACGGCCTGGCGGGCATCGACCCCGAAACCCTGCACGAGGTACTGCAGGAGATCGCTGCCGGCGTGAAGGCGGCCGGTTTCGAGCGTCTGCTCTTTCTGACCACCAATCCGTGGAACGGCGAACTCATCGACGCCGCTTCGCGCGACGTGCGCGTAGCCCTGGAACTGCAGACCTTCGTGATCGGGCTCGCCGGCATCGGCCTGAACCTGCACCCGGCCTCGGCTGACCGCCTCCGCGCCCAGGCGGCAGCCGCCATCGTGCTGGGGCAAAACCCAGCCGTCCCCGATTCGACGAACGCGCCGGTCCCAATCGACACCGGCTTTCGACCGGGCAATTGGCGGGGAGCGCCCGCCGCCACGCCCGATCCTCACCTGGATGGTGCCGCGACCATTGCCAGCGCCGGGGAAACGCTGGCCGGCCTGATGCTTGAGATCATGACGCGACCCGGACTGGGCTTCGGGATCGCCGCCCCGAAGACGGAGTTGGTTACCCGCGCAACCACGCCCGCCAACGCGCCACGGCTGCTGTTCCCGGCCTCCCGGCGCTTCCGCTATCTGCCCGCCCTGCCCCGCGAGGAGCTCCGCACTCTGCCCGACCAGGAGCGCAGTCTTGTCATCCTGCCGATCGGTGCAATCGAGCAACACGGACCGCACCTGCCGGTCGGCGTGGATGCGTTTCTGGGCGAGGCGACCTGCGCCGCCCTCGCCGATCGCCTCCCGCGCGAACTACCGGTCTGGTTCGGTCCTTCACTTCCCTTCGGCAAGAGTAACGAACATCTCGATTTCCCCGGCACGATCTCACTCAGCGCCCGCACCCTGCGCCGCTTGGTGCTGGCCCAAATCGAGGCGCTCTACGGCTGCGGCTTTCGGCAGTTCGCCCTGCTCAACACCCACGGGGGCAACAGTGCGGTGCTCATCTACACGCTGCGGGAGATTCAACACCGCTGGGGCGTTCGCGCCGGCATGCTGAAAATTCCCGCGCCCTCGGAGTTGTCACCGCAGGAGGCCATGTGGGGATTTCACGCGGGGGAATGGGAAACCTCGCTCATGCTCGCCCTGGCCCCGGAACTCGTGGATATGGAACAGGCCCTGCGCCACTATCCGGCCCGGCTGGAAGACCCCGGCTCGCTGCGGCCCGAGAATGCGCCGGCGATCTTTTCCTGGATGACGCGCGACATCGCCCCCGATGGTGTCATGGGCGATGCCACGGCCGCGACCGCCGAAAAGGGACGACGCTGGTTCGACGCGGCGATGGACGACCTGACCGCGCAGGTGATCGCGCTGGTGCGATCACCGCGCTAGGACGCGTCCCGGACGGCCCTCCGTCATCGCTCGCCCCGCGCAATCGCGGCGGCCCGCGCATACTGCGCCCGGAAATGCTGGCCCAACTCCTTGGCCAGCTCGAGTTCCTCGACCTTGTCGCGCGCGCCCAGGATCGATTTGATACGACCCATCGCCACCGGATAACTGACCGCCTCCATGTTTTGGAAGACCGCCATTGCCTCGGCGGGACGACCGGCGTCAACGATCTCCTGCCAGGCCGCGGTGAGTTCGGGATGCGTATCGAATCCCATGATACGCACGATCAGGGACATTTCGCGAAAGAGACCGCCGGTCCAGGACGACCGGTAGATCAGCTGGTCTTCCGCGCTGTAGGGCGCGTCCTCTGGGTCCGAACGAAAGCCCTTGAAGGCATCGATGTAGAAATCGCGTCGCACGGGGAGACGTCGCAGGGCAAAATGCTCGGGGCCGCCCGGAGTGCCGGGCTCGAAGTTCCACAGCTTCTGCCCGTCCATGGACATGACGAACTCGATGAACCGCTCGGCCGCCTCGCGGTTACGGGCCCCGCGCAGCAGGCCGATCGGGTCGACGGAGCTGACGCTGCCGCCCTCAGGGGAAACGTAGTCGACGCGTTCGCTGTCTCCGCGTCGCCGCACGGCCTCGGCCTGCTGACGGCCGTAAAAGTCGATGCACATGCCCACGGCGCAGTTGCCCGCCGCGACATCGATCGGCGGCTTCTGCGACGTGTCGGTGAAATAGCGCGAGTTCGCCGCCGCCAGCTGGAGCAGTTGCAGCCCGGCAATCCAGCCGCGGTGGATCGCCTGTTGCTCCGCCTCCGCCTCGCGACCGGGTCCGAGTTCCGGCAGGAGCCCGTGCAGCTCCCGCTGCATCTGCTGTTGGATGACGTTCTCGAACGCCTTGGCGATCGAGCCGCTCTTGGTGGGATCGGTGAGCGCTACGCTTCCGATCAAGCGTGGATCGCACAGATCGCTCCACTGCGTCGGCGCGGACTCGATACCCCGCTGTCGCAGTACGTCACGATTGTAGACCAGCCCGTAACTGGAAAGCACGGTGCCCACCCAGCGGTGTTGCGGATCCCAATACTCCTCGCCGGCGTATTCCTGCGGAATGATCTCCGGTTCGAACCACTCGGGGTGCGTTTCGAAGATCCGCGACGGCACCAGTCGACCCGCCACCGCCTGGCGGATGAAATCGTAGGTGCCACCGCCAAAGAACAGATCGATGCCGCAGCTCACGTCGGACGCCATGAACGCTTCGCGCGCGGCGAGTTCCTCCGGCGAAGCGCCGGCGCCCAGGCGCCCGTTGTGGAAGGCATTCTGCACCGTGTTGCTCCAGGGCCGGCCCAGCGTATTGACCCAGTAATTACGAAAGGACGCGACATACTCCCCCTCAAGGAAACGGGCGATTTCACTGGTGCCACCGATCACCCGCCAGTCGACGCTGATGGTGCGGCCGGTGCGCGCCTCATACCACTGTGCAAAGGCCAGGCCGAACTCGTGCCGGATCGCCTCGTTGTGCGGGGTGATGATGACGAGCGTCTCCTCGGCCTCGGCGCCAGCGGCCTGCTCCAGTCGCAGTAGAAACGGCACTGCGATCACCAGCACCAGGGCCAGGATGATGACAAATCGCTTCATGTCTCGATGGCGGCGGGCCGGCTCGCGCTCAGGCGGTCAGGACAATCACGTCGCGCGGATCGACGTGCGCGTGGAGCGTTCCCTCACCGGCTCCGGCCAGATGGCGCGGGTTCAGTTCGTACACCTTGAGCGTCTGGCCGTGCGACACAAAATCGTACTGCGCAACTTCACCGAGATAGACCGACTCACCGATCCGACCGGCAACGGCGTTGGTCGCTGTACCGCTGTCGCGCAGCGACCAGCACTCCGGGCGAATGGAGAGCGTGACCGCCGCCCCGGCAGCGGGCGTCTCCGCCGGGTCTCCCAGCACCCCGTGGAAGCGGCCCAGCGCGGTCTCGACCACCGCCGTTTCGCCCTCACGCGAAACCAGCGTTCCCGGGATGAAGTCGGTCTCGCCGATGAAGTGAGCCACGGTCCGGCGGCGCGGCCGGCGATACACCTCCTGCGGCGCGCCGACCTGGAGGATGTGTCCGCTCTCGAGGATGGCCATGCGGTCGGAGATGGAGAGCGCCTCCTTCTGGTCGTGGGTCACATAGACCGTCGTGAGTTTGAACTCCTTGCACACCCGGCGAATCTCCGTGCGCATCTCCAGCCGCAGTTTGGCGTCGAGGTTGGACAGGGGTTCGTCGAGCAGCAGGCAGCGCGGCCGGATGACCAGGGCGCGGGCGAGCGCGACCCGCTGCTGTTGGCCGCCGGAAAGTTGGTTGGGCGACCGCTCGGCGTAAGCGCCCATGCGCACCGATTCGAGCGCCTCGCCCACCCGCCGCTTGATCTCGTTTTTCGGCACCTTGCGCTCCTCCAGCCCGAAGGCGACGTTTTGCGCCACGGTCATGTGCGGCCACAAGGCGTAGCTTTGAAACATCATGCCGGTGTTTCGCTTGTGCGGCTCGAGGCGGGTCACGTCTTCGTCACCGAAGCGGATGCTGCCCGCCTCCGGGATGTAGAAGCCGGCCAGGCTGCGCAGCAGCGTGGTCTTCCCGCAGCCGCTGGGACCGAGTAGAAAAAACAACTCTCCCGGCTCGATGCGCAGGTTCAACTGGTGGAGCGCCACGGTGGCGCCAAACCGCTTGGTCAACTGGTCAACTTGGATGGAAATCATGCCGCGCGGAGCTGTGCGGCAGGCAAGAAGCGCCCCTATTCCTAGTCAAAGGAAATAACCTGCCGGCCGCGTCGGGTCTGCCCTTGCGCGGGCGGCACTGATGCTGCTCCATCGAGGGCCGATGCCCAGCACGCTGCCGATCCACCCTGCCCACGCCGATCTCGAGACCATTCTGGTCACCGAGTCCGCCATCAAGCGGCGGATCCGGAAATTGGGCCGCGAAATTCAGCAGACCTACGGTCAGGGCGACGAGGAGATCACGGTCATCTCCATCATCAATGGCGCCATTCTCTTCACCGCCGACCTGCTGCGCGCCATCCCCAACCCCGTGCGGTTGGACTGCATTCGCATTTCCAGCTATCGCAACGAGACCAAGTCGATCGGCAAGCCGACCCTCGTCCACAGCCTCACGCTGGACATCACCAACCGCCACGTGCTGCTCATCGACGACATCCTCGACACGGGCAAGACCCTGTCGATGGTCACCAACACGATCAGCAAGCTCAACCCTGCCAGCGTGAAGACCTGCGTGCTCCTGGATAAGAAAGGCCGCCGCGAGGTGCCGTTCGACGCCGAGTTTGTGGGCTTCGAGATTCCCGACAAGTTCGTCGTGGGCTACGGCCTCGATTTTGCCGAACGCTATCGCAACCTCCCCTGCATCGGCGTGCTCAAGCCCGACCTGCAGAACCCGCCCGAGTGGGCTTGAGCGGGTTCGAGATGGCGCCGCCCAGGCAGCGTGAAGCGTTCGCGCCCCGCGGAGCCACCCCGTCGGAATTGCTTCGCCGCCACTGAATAAGTGCGTTCGCCTGCTCGTCTCAACCGCCATGAAGACGAGACTCCTGCTTCCCAGCCTTTTGGCATTCCTCTGCCTCGCCGGCGAAGCCCGGCCCGACCCCGACGCCAAGCCCGCGCGGGCGATTCTGTTTTCCGGCAACCACTACACGGGCGAGCGCATCGAGCTGAAACCCGGCGAGCAGATCGACGATTTCCGCTTCCAACGCTTCCCCAGCGGTCGCAACGCCAACAACCGAATCTCCTCGATTCTCATCGAAGGAGACGTGGAGGTGACGATCTTCGAGTATCGCAACTACGAAGGCGATCACCTCACGCTCGATCGCAGCGCGGCCGTCCTCGAACGGGCCAGCCTGGTGTCGGACGCTGAAAACTGGGGCAACAATCTTTCCTCCGTGATCGTGCGCGAACGCCCGTCGCGGCGGGATCCCCCCGATCGCCGCGGTGATCGAAACGACGATGACCGTGACCGTGACGACCGTGATCGTGGTCGCAACGATCGCGACGACGACGAACGCGACCGGGATTGGGGCCGGGACCGCGACCGCCACGACCGGCGCGACGATCGGCACCGGGATTGGGAACGCGAGCGCGAGGAACGGGCACGTGAACGCGAGCGGGCGCGCATCCAGCGCGAGACCGAAGCCGTCGTGCGCCGGGCCTATCGCGACGTGTTGGGACGCGATCCCGACGAACACGGCCTGCAGACCTACGTGGGCATTCTGCAGGACCGCGGCTGGGACGAATCAAGGCTGCGGAACGAACTCATGCGCAGCGCCGAATACCGCACCGTGGTGGTGCCGCGGGAAATCACCACCCTCTATCGTGAAGTACTCGGCCGCGAACCCGATCCCGCCGGGCTGCGTTTCTACACCGATCGCGTGGTGCGCGCCAACTGGACCTTCTCGCGGGTGAAGGATGCCCTCGAGCGCAGCCCCGAATACCGCGCCCGGCCGCGGCGCTGATCGCTGCGGTCGTACGCGGGCAGCGTTATCCGACCTTTCCGCCCGGCACGGAAAAAGCCGCCCGAAACCGGGCGGCTTTTTTTCATTGGATCTGGATTGGAGCGGAAAGCTTCAGGATCCGACTTCGGCGTCGGCCGAATTGGTCGGTTCGCTGGGTTCGATTTCCTCGAATTCCAGCTTGTCGCCCTGGCGCACGACGCGGATGGGTTCGCCATCCTTGACGGTGCCGCGGATGATGGCCTCGGCCAACGGATCCTCGAGGTAGTGCTCGACGGCCCGGCGCAGCGGACGCGCGCCGTATTTTTCGTCGTAGCCCTTGTCGATGAGCAGTTGTTTGGCCTCCTCGGTGAACTCGAGGGTGATCTTCCGTTCGGTGAGGCGGCTGGCGAACTTCCGGACTTCGATTTCGACGATCTTGACCAGGTCGATCTTCTCGAGCGGCCGGAAAAAGATGATGTCGGAAATGCGATTCAGAAACTCCGGCTTGAAGATGCGCTTGGCTTCCTCGAGCACCTTTTCCCGCATCATCTCCATGTCCGAGAAGCTGCCGCTGGCGGCGGCGAAGCCCATCGAAGTCTGGCGCTGCAGGAGCGCGGCGCCGACGTTGGACGTCATGATGATGATCGTATTGCGGAAGTCGACCTGACGGCCGAGCGAATCGGTGAGGCGGCCGTCCTCCAGGATCTGCAGGAGAAGCTGCAGCACATCCGGGTGCGCCTTCTCGATCTCGTCGAAAAGGATGACCGAGTAGGGCTTGCGGCGCACGGCTTCGGTGAGCTGACCGCCCTCCTCGTAACCGACGTAGCCAGGAGGCGAGCCGACGAGGCGGGAGACGGCGAACTTTTCCATGTATTCGCTCATGTCGATCTGCACGAGCGCGTCCTGGTTGCCGAACATCT
>CBFGUO010000041.1:0-52340 GCA_965652375.1 uncultured Opitutus sp. | reverse complement strand
GGCATCAAGGGAACCATTCCCTCTCAACCAGTGCACTGACGGTTAGACCCGGCCCAGCTCGGCCACGCGGCCGAGCAAGAAATTCGAAAAGGTTACATAGACAGCCAGCGAAAACAGCGACTGCACCAGCGAGCCTTCAGAGACAGGGTTTTGAAGGCATACAGCAATCGCTGCGCTATCAGCGGTTTGCCTATTCCCCAACTTTTGGAAGCATGTCACATCATTGATGATGCGAAAGGAGGCATGCCGTGGATGAAGAACGGCATTGCACTCTCACGACTTCATCACGCGGCATACCAACAGAATCTTCTCGGAATCGATCCGAGAAACAAAGTTCATGTGAGTCGCCGCCTACTGGACGCAATGGATGGACCCTTACTCTCAGAAGGTCTCCAGCGCTGGAATGGCTGCGAGATTCGCGTGCCTAGCTTTACGGCCCATCAACCGTCCAAGGATTTTCTAGCAGCTCGTTTCGACGAATACAGAGCAGCAAACCGGTGATTAATTCCATAGGGCTCGACAACTGGTTAACCAGGCGGCTCTGGGGATGCCTTCACTGTTGACTGCTTTATCCATACGTTCGTATGGTTTAACCAGTCATGATGGACCTGCTCTCCGTTCTCTTTCCCCGCGTGCGGGCCGAAGTGCTCCGCATCCTGTTCGCCGATCCGATGGTGGAACTGCACCTGCGCGAACTCGTACGCCGCAGCGGCCTGACCCTGGGGACGGTGCAGGGCGAAGTGAAGAAATTGGTCGATGCCGAATTGTTGATCGATCGGACCGACGGCAACCGACGCTACTTTCGCGCTAATGCCGAGCACCCGGTGTATGCCGATCTTCACCAACTGGTGCTCAAGACCAGCGGTCTGCACGATGTCCTGGCCCAAGCCCTGATCGAACTCGAATCGGTGGAAATCGCCGCCGTATTCGGTTCCACCGCCTCCGGCCATGCCCATGCCGACAGCGACGTGGATCTGCTGGTCATCGGCGACATCGGCCTGCGCCAATTGGCGCCGCGCCTGCGTCCCGCCGCCGAGCAACTCGGCCGTGAAATCAATCCCGTTGTCATGACACCGCAGGCGTTTGTCCGCGATCGCGAGCGCAAGCCGCTGCTGGTCGATTTGCTCGCCAAACCCATGATCTTCATCAAGGGAACGTCGCGTGAGCTTGAAGGACTGGCATAAGGCGGGATGGCTGCGCCCACACACGCCGTCCCAGCAGCAAATGGCGGACCTGCTTGCCATCGTCGATCGGGATCTAACCGACTCCGCGAGAGACCTGTCGCCAGACTGGCGGTTCGGTATCGCCTACAATGCCGCCCTGAAACTCTGCACCGTTCTCCTCCACGCCGAGGGCTGGCGACCAGAGCGTAGCCTCGCCCACTACCGTACTCTTCAGGCCCTTCCCTTGATCCTGCAAAGTCGATCCCAAGACGATGCAGACTACCTGGATGCCTGCCGGGCCAAACGGAATACCACGGAGTATGACATCCCGGGCCTCATCACTCAGGACGAAGCCGAGGAGCTGATTCAGTTCGCCCACGAACTGCGCCGCGAAGTGCGGGATTGGCTGGAAAAACAGCATCCTCAGCTCGCGCCTTGACCCACCAAGCCGTCGGAGTGCGACGGAGTATACGTCTGTCCGGCAGTGTCCTTTCGCTCCGTTTCGCGGCCTGTATTCTCTCCGTTCCAGTCATCCCGCCAGCTCCTGTCCCTCCGCCTCCCCTTCCGGCAGCGAATCCGCATCCGCCCCCATTTCTGGCCGGCCACCATCCGTGCAAATCCGTGAAATCCGTGGCTTAATACTCAGGCTGCCACCGCTTTTCCCCGGCCGGTAAATCGTCCGCGCCGTTCGGCTGAAGCCGGTTCAACTCAGGCGCCCCTGGGCATCCGACGCGTCACGGGTCGGGAGTTCGAGCGTCCTGCCGGTGACCAGGCAGGCAGCCAACGGCAGCAAACTCAACCCGGCCAGCGGAAGAATCCACACCGGACTGGCTTCGAAAACATAGCCGAAGAATCCCACCGCCATTCCACAGCCGACAAAGAAGCCGGCAAAATGGCGGAAGCCGAACAGGCCCACCAAGCCTCCGATCCCCGCGACCAGCGCCACCGGCCAGGGCATCAGCGCCGCGATCAGCCCCATCAGGAATCCGATCGGAGCCAGCATCACGCCTTCCTCGCGTCCGGTATACAGTTGCACGATCACAGCCACCGCCAGGACGGCGGCCATCAGGGCGAAATCCCCCACCGGGGTCTGGCTCCAGAACGCCGAATCCAGGTCGAGCGATCCCTTCACCAACCACACGCCGCCAATGGCTCGCAAGGGATCCAGCCACAGCGCCGGCACCCACCACCAGCGACGGTAGCGCCGGCTGTTGTCGAGCGAGTGAAAACTCTCGAAGGTGCGCAGTTGCACGTGCGCGGAAAGGAGCGTGTTCGCCGGGATCAACAGCAACAACACTCCGGGCAGGAAATAGCTCCAGAGAACGGTCAAGCCGACCAGCGTCGGCCCTCCGTCCCGCGATGTCGAAGCCCATCGTCCCCCTGTTTGTAAGCGACCGGCTACCAGCGCCAAAACGACGATCTTAGGCTGACCGCTTCGTGTTCCTTCGCGCCCTTCGCGGTTCAATATCAATTCCGGATCAGCGGTTTTGTCCGCTGCCTTCGCCCCCGATTCGACCTTCCTGCATACACGGTGCGGCCGCGCATCTACCCGGAAGATTGCCTTTCCCCATCGGCCAACCTGATTCTGTTCCCATGACTCGGGAAAACGCGACGGCCACGGCCGATCAAGTGCAGATCGACATCTACCGGCGCATGAAACCGGAAGAACGGCTCGCTCAGGCCGTGCGCATGAACCGGACGATGCGACAACTCATGGACGCCGGCATTCGCGCCGAACACCCCGACTGGAGCGATCAACAGCGTCAACGCGAGCTTGCCCGCCGCATCCTTACCGCCCGCACCTCATGATCGACGAGATCACGCTGTTCGTCGACCCTCTCAACCGACTCGGGCTTCCCTACATGGTGAGCCACTCCCCAACTGGTTTTAACCACAGATTGCACCGAGAACACAGAGTGATTCGCGCCCCTTCGCGCCTTTCGCGGTTTCCCCTGCCCTGCCTCTGAGGGACCTCGTCCGCCCTGGTCTCTGTCCCGCCGATTCCGTGCATTCCGTGCACTCCGTGGTGAAAGACATCTGGGTCTATCCGTGTCCATCTGTGGTTGTTAACCCCTGCCCCGTCCGCCGAAGCTTGAGCGTAGGCGGGCCTCCCCGCCGTCGTCTCAGCAACCAAGCCCTACGCTTCGCTGGCCGCCTTGATCACCTCGAGTTCCTCCCAGCGCGCGAATACCGCCAGCGTTTCCTCCTCGATCGCCTCCAGCCGCGCCTTGATCGCCGGCACCTCCGCCGCGCGTTCCGCATAAAACGCCGGATCGGCCAGCTTGCCGGTGAGCTCCGCCTGCTCGGCTTCGAGCGTCTCGATCTTCCCCGGCAGCGACTCCAATTCGGCCTTCTCCTTGCCGTTCAACTTCCGCGGCTTCACGGCCTTGCTTCGCTCCGGTTTGGGCTTGGAGGCCGTGCCCTCCGAAGCCTTGGCGAAGGAGGGTGCATTCCTCGCCACCTCCGCCGCATAGTCGCTGTAGCCGCCAACATACTCGCGCCACTCGCCGTCGCCTTCCGCCACCAGCGTCGAGGTCACCACGTTGTCCAAAAAGTCACGGTCGTGACTCACCACCAGCAGCGTGCCGCCAAACTCGACCAACAGGTTCTCCAGCAGCTCCAGCGTCTCCGCGTCGAGGTCGTTGGTCGGCTCGTCGAGCACCAGCACGTTGGCCGGCTTGGTGAAGAGCCGCGCCAACAGCAGCCGGTTGCGCTCGCCGCCACTCAACACCCGCGCCGGCGTGCGCGCGCGGTCGGGCTCGAACAGGAAATCCTCCAGGTAACTGATCACGTGCTTGCGCTTGCCGTCGACCGTCACGTGGTCGTTCCCCTCCGCCACGTTTTCCGCCACCGTCCTGTTGCCGTCGATCTGCGCGCGCAACTGGTCGAGATACACCACCTCCAGCCGCGTGCCGAACTTCAGCTCCCCGGCCGTCGGCTGCAGTTCGCCCAGCAGCAGCTTCACCAGCGTCGTCTTGCCCGCGCCGTTGGGACCGAGCAGCCCGATCTTGTCGCCGCGGCCCACCATGAGGTCGAGTCCGCGCACCAATCGCTTGTCACCGGCTCCCGGATACGCAAAGTCCACGCCGATCGCCTCCACCACGCGCTGTCCGCTGCGCTCCGCCTCGCTCACGCGGATCGTGGCGTTGCCCTGCAGTTCGCGCCGCGAGCGGCGCTCGGCCCGCAGCTCCTTGAGGCGGCTCACCCGCCCTTGGTCGCGCGCCCGGCGCGCCTTCACCCCGCGCCGGATCCACGCCTCCTCCTGCGCCAGCAGCTTGTCCCGCTGCGCCCACTCGCGCTCCTGCACCTCCAGCCGCGCCGCCCGCCGCTCCAGGAAGGTCTCGTACGGACAGTCCCAGTTGGTCAAAACCCCGCGGTCGAGTTCCACGATGCGCGTTGCCAGTTTCTTCAAAAACGCCCGGTCGTGCGTGACGAAGAACAGCGACAAGCCGCTCTCCAGCAAAAAGGTCTCCAGCCACTCGATACTGGCGATGTCGAGATGGTTGGTCGGCTCGTCGAGCAGCAGCAGGTCGGGCGCCGCCGCCAATGCCTGCGCCAGCAGCACGCGCCGCTTCAGTCCGCCCGACAGCGATCCGAAATCCGCCCGGGGATCGAGCGACATGCGTTCCATCACCTGCTCCAGTCGCACCTCCTGCTCCCACTCCTCCTCGTGGTCATGCAGCGCCACCAGACCGGTAGCGACCACGTCGTGCACCGTCCCCTGCACCCCCGCGGGGATGTCCTGCGGCAATCGCGCCACCCGAACGCCGGGCGCTCGCACGATGCTGCCGCTATCCGGCGCCATCTCCTGCGCCAGCAGCTTCATGAAGGTCGACTTGCCGCTGCCGTTGCGCCCCACCAAACACACCCGTTCCCCGGCATCGACCTGCAGGTTCACCCCCTCGAGCACGGGAGGCCCACCAAAGGCATGGGAGAGGTCATTGATGGTGAGCAGCGGCATGGTGCGAAAAACAGAGCCGGCCACGCTGCCAGCCCGCCCCGCCCCCTTGCCAGTCTGATTTGGGTTTTTCGGAGCACTGTTATCCGTGCACTCCGTGCAATCCGTGGTCAAAAAACTCGCTGCCCCCCCACCGCCGAACTTCAGCGCGACCCTATGACAAAAAAGCTAGGGGCAGAAAACAAGGCCCACGCCCCCCAAATCTTTCTGTCCTCCATTTGTTCTGTCGTCCCCTCCCTGCCTCCCGGCCACTCCACCGCGGATTTTAACCACAGATTGCACGGAGTACACAGAATGCTTCGCGTCCCTTCGCGCCTTTCGCGGTTTCCCCGCCCTGCCTCTCCGCTATCCGTGCATTCTGTGCAATCCTTGGTTAAAAAATTCCCTGCCCCTCAGCCGCCGAATCACTCCGCAATCCTGACGACTGAAAAATCAGGGACAGAAAATAGAAGCTCACGCCCTCCTCATCTTTCTGTCCTCCATCTTTCTGTCGTTCTTCCCCGTCTCACCGCGCGCGCCAATACAACCGGCCGCCGGGCACGGGGCGAACCTGCCAACCGCCCTCCTGTACCCGCTCCCGCAAGGGCGCTTCGTCGACTTCCGCCGTCGTGATCCAATCATGTGTCACCAGCACCGCGGTCGGCCGTTCCTCGGCCAGCAGTTGCGCGACACTACGGTTCGGCGCGGAATCTCCCGTCACTGCATTCACCGGCTCGACCCCCCGGCAACGCTCCCGCCCCAGATAAACTTCATAGGTCGACGCTCCGTAGCCAACCAGCGTGTGCCGCCCCGTCTCCGGCCACACCTCGCGCAACGCCGTCGCCGTCATCGCCACCGCCCGGTGCGGCGCCAGATGATCAAACGCCCGTGGCGCGGCCAACACGGCCAGCCCGAGCGCGATCGCTCCCATCGCCGTCAGTCGTCGCAGCAGCCGCTCACCGCGGTCGCCCCACGTCCGCCCGAGCCGCGCCACCGTCCAACCCACCCCACCCAAGGCCAGCGCCAGCGCCGGCAAGAGGTAGGTGTCCTTGGCGAGTACCACCAATCCCGGCCCGATCACCAACAGGCCTCCCAACAACAACCCCGCGGCTCCCGATCGGGATCCGGGCGACTCCGGTTCGGCCGCCCATCCCCCCCGCCGCAGCAACGCCAGCACCGCAAACACGCCCCCCAGCACCAGCACGGGCACCAGCCCCTCCGCCGCGCGCCAATACCGGCCGATCTCCACCAGCGCGCGCCGCAGGTTCCAGCCCACATGGCTCACCATCGCCCCGGGATTCACCGCCCAGGCCTCCCCCAGCGAGGTCGCCCCGGGGAAATCCTGCGCGATCAGGCGCGGATACTCCGCATAAGGATTGAGACCGCTTACCTCCCCCGTCGCCACCGCCCGCACCGCATAGTGCTGCTGAAAGGCAAACCACCCACGCTGCCCCACTCCGCCCCACGAAACCCCACGGGCCACGGTGCCGATCGCCGCCAGCAACGCCGCCGCCGCCACCGCGGCCAGCACATGCTCCGACCACCGGGCGCGGCCTCCGCGTATCCAGATTTCACTCACACGGCGGCCGGCCCGCCACCAGATCCAGACCAGCCAGCCCAGCACCACCGGCAGCGCAAACTGATAGTCCTGCCGGTAAGTAACCGTCCACCCCAGCAGCAGGGTTCCCACCAGCGGCCAGCGATCGATCACCGCCACCGCCGCCAGGAACCACATCCACGCCGCCTGATAAACCAGCGTGGGATACTGCAGCTGAAACCAGGTCGCACTCCAGGCCAGCGTTGCCGCCAGCGCCGCGAGCGGATTGCGCCACAACCGCACCAGCGCGAAATAAAGCATCAGGGCCACGCCCAGCTTCACCACGTAATGCTGCCAGATGACGGTCTGCCCCGCGTCGCCCCACCAGGACAACACCCCGTAGTTGAGCACGAAGCCCGGCCCCGTGTGCAATTGCCCAAACTGCCCGCGACCGTCCGCCCAATCCGCCCCCCGGCCGGCGTAGTTGGCCTCGTCCCACATCGGCCAGTCGATTCCCTCGCCGATGCCGCGCAACAGCCAGGCCTGCGCCACCACCACGACCACCGCGCCGATCCACACCCGCCACCCCGCGCTCCAGCGGGCGACCGCCCCTCCACGCTCGCGCCACCCGCGCGCGCCCGTCGCCACCCCGTCGGCAACCCGGCGCCATCCGCGCCGCGCCACCTGCCCGATTCCGTCACGCCAGCGCCGCCGGGTCCGCACCGCCGGATGCCGCCCGAGCCCAACCCGCAGCCCCGCCGCCAACGCTGCCGCCGTCAGCCACCACGCCCAGGGTCGAGTCCGGGCGTGGCGCAACGGTCCGCCGAGTCCAAAGGTTACCTGCGGATCATCGGCGCCGGCCCGGGTCACCGCCCACCAGCCGCCCTCCTGCTCCCGCCAGTCGGCGATCTGGTGGCGCGGGATCACGGCCGCGGAGGGGAATTTCGCCAGCACGCGCCCCGTCGCCGATTCCAGCCACGGCGCCTTCACGCCGAACTCGCCGGGAGCCGTCATCGGATCCAGCCGCAGCCCGTGAATCGGCTCGCGCGGCAGCGGCAGCGCCAGCACCCGCCAACCCGGCGCCCCCTCCAGTTGCCGGATGACCACGTCGCCGGCCCACAGCCCGCGACCGACATCGTAATAAAGATGCAGTTCCGCCGCCTGCACGATCCGCACCGGCACCTTCAGTACATTGGCGTGTCGCGCATCGATCCCATCGAGTCGTCCCAGCCATCCCGCCCACGCCAGAAACCCCGCCGCCACCAAGGGCAGCGCGCGCGCAAAACGGCGCACCAGGAGATCGGATAGGGACATCGCCCGCGACGTTGTCAGCCCTCCCCGCCCCGTCAAACCCGCGAGCGCCCCCACCAGCACGCCCCGATCTTTCTCTTTATTCTTTATCTTTCTCTTTATCCCCGCCGCAGGAAACCCGCCCCCTGGACCTTTAGACCTTCATGTCCGCCGAAGCCTCGGCGAAGGCGGATACACCTCCAGACTCCAAGGCCCCGAAAAACACTCCCGTAAACGAACACTAGCGTTGGACCACACCAACGGTTGCACCGCCCTCCCGCCCCGTGTTGTGCTGCGCGCCCTTCATGAAACGCGCCTTGTTTTTCAGTGGCGGCTGGCCCGGCCACGTTCCCGAAATCTTCACGCAACGCTACGCCGACGCGCTCGCGCAGCATGGCTTCGAATGCCAGCTCGAGACCGAGACCGCCTGCCTCACCCGGCTCGATCTGTCCGGCTTCGATCTCATCGTGCCCAACTGGACGATGGGGGAATGGACGAAGGAGGAATCCAAGGCGCTGCGCGACGCCGTCCACGGTGGCGTCAACCTGGGCGGTTTTCACGGCGGCCTCGGCGACGCCTTCCGCGGCGACGTCGAGTTCAAGTGGATGGTCGGCGGCATGTTCGTCTCCCACCCGCACATCGGCGACTATGACGTGACCGTCACCGATCCCGATCACGTCATCATGCAGGGTATCCCGGCCGAGTTCCGGTATCACTCCGAGCAATACTACCTGCTCATCGACCCGGGCGTGCACGTGCTCGCCGAAACCACCTACGACTGGGAGGGGCAATCCGTCCCCATGCCGATCGCCTGGATCAAGCGCTGGGGCGCCGGCCGCGTCTTCTACGGCGCCCTCGGCCACGAGCCGCAGGAGTTCGACACCTGCCCCGCCGCCTTCGAAATGAACGTCCGCGGCCTCCGCTGGGCCGCCGGCGACCTGACCTGACCGCCCTCTTTTTCAACCACGGATGGACACGGATGAGCCTCACTACCGTTCGGCAAGCCAACCAGGGCGATCTTTTCCGCGGCGCCAGGTTTCCGTTGTTCCACCAGCGGTGCGTAGCCGGTAGGCCAAGCCATCCGTGTCCATCCGTGGTTAAGAACCAATCCTGCCTCTCCGCTCGCTTTCCCCATGCCTGACTCGCCCACCAAGATTGCCCTTATCGGCTGCGGCAACATTTCGAAGGCCTACTTCGAAGGTTGCGCCAAATACCCGATCCTCGACCTCTGCGCCGTGGCCGACCTCAATGTTGACCTCGCCCGCCGCACCGCCGCCGAACGGGGCCTCGCCTTCGGCGGCTCCGTCGACGAACTCCTCGCCCGCGAGGACATCGCCGTCGTGGTC
This sequence comes from uncultured Opitutus sp., assembly GCA_965652375.1. GTDB lineage: Bacteria > Verrucomicrobiota > Verrucomicrobiia > Opitutales > Opitutaceae > Actomonas. Next base: position 43,067 of record CBFGUO010000041.1, on the reverse strand, counting down.
AACCTCACCATTCCCGCCGCGCATGCCGAGGTGAATCGCCGCGCCCTCGCCGCCGGCAAACACGTCTACTGTGAAAAGCCCTTCGCGCTCACCGCGGCCGACACCGCCGCGGTCGTGGCCGAAGCCGCCGCCGCCGGCCTGCGGGTCGGCAGCGCCCCCGACACCTTCCTCGGCGCCGGCCTGCAGACCGCGCGCAAGCTCATCGACGACGGCGTCATCGGTACACCCGTCGCCGCCACCGGCTTCATGCTCTGTCCCGGCCACGAGGCCTGGCACCCGAATCCGGATTTCTACTACAAGCACGGCGGCGGCCCGATGTTCGACATGGGTCCCTACTACCTCACCGCGCTCGTCCACCTGCTCGGACCCGTCGCGCGCGTCAGCGGGGCCGCCCGCCGCACCTTTGCCGAGCGCACCATCGGCAGCGAGCCGCGCCGCGGCCAGACGATCCCCGTCGACGTGCCCACCCATTTTTCAACCACCCTGGAATTCGCCGCGGGTCCCGTCGGCACCCTGGTCATGAGTTTCGACGTGCCCAAGACGACCCTGCCCAATCTCGTGATCCATGGCACGGCGGGCACCCTGCGGGTCTGCGACCCGAATTGGTTCGACCTGCCCTGCCACCTCGCCCCGGCCGGCTCGATGGAGTACACGGAAGTGCCGATGACCCACGCGCTGGGCCGCGGCCGCGGCAGCGGGGTGGCCGACCTCGTCACCGCCCTGCGCAGCGGACGCGAGCACCGCGCCAATGGCCGCCTCGCCCATCACGTCGTCGAACTCATGGAAGCGGCCACCCGCAGTGGCATCGAAGGCCGCCACGTTGCAATCGACTCCACCTGCGACCGCCCCGCCGCCCTGCCCGCCAGCCTCGCCGGCAGCGAATTCGAGGCCTAGTCCTTCGCCCAATCCGGCCAAAGGTGGACGCCGGCCTCCGGACGGCGTCGCGGCGGAGGCGAGGCACCGTCGATCCGATCGGCTGACGCAACGAAACGACGGCGTCCGCAGCCTTGCACGGCTCAGGCGTGCCACGGTCGCCCCCCGGGCGGCAGAGACCATCCTTCCGGCAGCGGTCGGCTTGGTTCAGGCGGCCAGCGCCGCTTGGTCAAATCCCCCGTCGCGCTCTTCCGCGTGTTCCGCCAGCTCCGCGTGATCCCGCTGCACCTGGGCGCGCATGGCCGCGCCGAGCCGCATGATGATCTCGCAGACTTTTTCGGTCACCACCGGGTCGTGCGGGTCCACCCAGCAGCCGCGGCGTTCGCCCTCCAACCACGTTTCGTCGCGCACGATCTTTTCGATCGCGGGCAATTCCTTGAGGACGATGGCTTGTTCGGCGCACATGGGACGGCAAGAGGGCGTTCTTTCCCTTATCGTCCCAGGCGCCGCCCGGTTTTAGCGCGCGACGCGTGCTATCAAAGGAACTGATTCCACGCGCCGCACCGCCAGGGCCGACCGGCCAACCTTCAGATCCGGCGCGAGCCCCACTTGGCATCGAGCGAATACCGGCCGGCGCCCGTCACCAGCAGCGGCAGGGTGACCAGCATATACAACAGGGGCAGCTCCTCCTGCAGGTTTGCCTGGCCCACGATGAAAAATGCCACGCCCATCGTGAAGGTCAGCCACAGGGCCGCCCAGCGCGTACACAGGCCCACCACCAGGAAGAGGGCCGCCAACACCTCGTTGCCCACGGTTCCCCAGTAGCTCCACACGCTGCCGATCCCCAACGGATCGGGAAAGTTCGCCGGGGCCGAACCCACCTTCATCAGCTTGGGCAGCCCGTGCAGGCCGAACATCAACCCGCCGACCGCCACCCGCCACAACAACAGCCCCGCGTCGCGCGAAGCCGGTACAAAGTCGAGAAAGAGAAAGGACTTGAGCATCGCCCCACAGAATTGGCCGCCCCTGCACCGATGCAAATCCTCGTCGCGGTCCCATTCCATTCCCCGGGGGATTTTGCAGCCCGCGGCGCTTGCGCTGGCCTTCGCCCGGCATCTATGGCTCGGTCCCCCTTTTCGCGATGTCTCCGATCCTGTTGCTCATCATCGGTCTCCTCCTGCTCACCCTCGGCGCCGAATTGCTGGTGCGCGGTGCCTCGGCCCTCGCCTTGCGGCTCGGGCTCAGTCCGCTCGTGGTGGGTCTCACCGTGGTCGCCTTCGGCACCAGCGCGCCGGAACTCGTAGTGAGCCTCCAGGCTGCCCTGCGTGGCTCGGGCGCCATTGCGGTGGGCAACGTGGTGGGCTCCAACATCTGCAATCTGGCCCTCATCATGGGCTTGTGCGCGCTGCTCCGCCCGCTCGTCGCCGATCACGCGGTCATCCGCCGCGAAGTGCCGCTCATGATTGTCGCCACCGTGCTTGGTGCGTTGTTCCTCCTCGACGATCACTTGGCTGCCTGGGAGGGCGCCGTGCTCGCCCTCGCCCTGGTCACCTACACCGTGATCACGGTCCGCGGTGCCCGAGCCGAGACGGACCAGAACCTGCGTCACGAAGCACCGCCTCCGCCGGTAAGTCTGCCGCTGGCCCTGCTGTTCACCGCCCTCGGGCTTGGCCTGCTCATCGGAGGCTCCGATCTCTTTGTCGACGGCGCCGTCACCATCGCCCGCGCCTGGGGTTGGAGTGAGACGGTCATCGGCCTGACGATCGTCGCCATCGGCACCAGCCTGCCCGAACTCGCCACCTCGGTGATGGCGGTGCTCAAGGGCGAAAACGACGTCGCCATCGGCAACCTCGTGGGTTCGTCACTCTTCAACGTCCTCGGCATCCTGGGGGTAACCGGTTTCGTCGCCGTCGGCACCGCCGCTCATCTCCAGTGGGTCGACCTCATCGTGCTCCTGGTGATCACCATCGCCATCCTGCCCCTCGTGCGCACCGGCGGCCGGATCAACCGCGGGGAGGGCGCCGCCCTCCTGCTCGCCTACGCCGGCTACACGGCCTGGCTGGTGAGCGCGGCGGGTTGAAGGCGACTCACCGCGCCGCACGCGCGCTCTCGTTATTCGTTCGCTTCTACGTTATCCTGCCAAGCGGCCCCGATGGGGCGATCCTCCGCCACGGAGTCCGCGGATGCCAATCCCGCACCGCGCTGGGCTTCGACCACAGACCGCACAGCGTACACAAAATCCTTCGCGCCCCTTCGCGCCGTTCGCGGTTTCCCTCTGCCTCTCCGTTATCTGTGCACTCCGTGCAATCCGTGGTCAAACCTCCCTGCCTCCAGGCCACTCCACCGTGGGTTTAAACCACAGATCGCACAGAGTACACAGAACCCTTCGTGTCCCTTCGCGCCGTTCGCGGTTTCCTCCCTGCCCTGCCTCTCCGAATCCGTGCATTCTGTGCAATCCGTGGTCAAAATACTCCCTGCCCCTCCGCCGCCGGAATCAGACCACAACCTAACGACAGAATAATCAGGGACAGAAAAACCAAGCCCACGCCCCTCCTCATCTTTCTGTCCCCCATTTTTCTGTCGTTCCCTCCCTACCTCCCGGCCACTCCACCGCGGTTTGAAACCACAGATCGCACAGAGTACACAGAACCCTTCGTGTCGCTTCGCGCCTTTCGCGGTTTCCTCCCTGCCCTGCCTCTCCGTTATCCGTGCACTCCGTGCAATCCGTGGTTAAAAAACTCCCTGTCTCCCGGCCACTCCACCGCGGGTTCTAAACCACAGATCGCACGGAGTACACAGATTCCTTCGCGTCCCTTCGCGCCTTTCGCGGTTTCCCCGCCGTTCCCATTTTGTGCACTCCACGAAATCCGTGGTTTATACAGATCGACACCCGCGCGCTTGTCGCCGGCCCGCCGATCACCCAACCTCGCGCCTCATGCTTTCCCGGCGCGAAGAGCCCGAAGAACTCGGGCCGTTCCAATTCGGCATCCTCGTCCTCTCGCTGGCCCTCCTGCTCGGGCTGCTCGCCGAGGCCGTGTTCACGGTTCACCCGGAAATCCAACGACTCATCTTCTTCATCGATACGGCCGTCTGCGTTTTGCTGCTCATCGACTTCGGCATCCGTTTCAAGGAAGCCCCCGCCAAGCTCGCCTTTATGAAGTGGGGCTGGATCGATCTGGTCGCCAGCATCCCCGCCATCGAGGCCCTCCGCTGGGGACGGCTCCTGCGCATCGTCCGCGTCGTGCGTCTGCTCGTCGCCTTCCGTTCCCTGCGGCGGCTCCTCCACATTCTGTGGCAGAGCAAGACCAGCGCCGGCCTCACCGGCGTCCTGGTCCTCACCTTCCTCGTCGTCTCCTTCGGCTCCATCGGCGTGCTCGTCTTTGAAATGGAGGAAGCCGGCGCCAACATCCACACCGCCGAGGACGCCTTGTGGTGGAGCGTCGTCACCACCACCACCGTCGGCTATGGCGATTACTATCCGGTCACCACCGCCGGCCGCATCATTGCCACCTTTCTCATGATCACCGGCATCGGTCTCTTCGGTACCCTCAGCGGTGTCGCCGCCGGGATCTTTCTCGGCCAGTCGAAGGACGAACCCGCCTCGCGCGACGCCCAGCGCGCCATGCTCGAGCGGCTCGACGCCCTGCAAACCGAACTTCGCGAACTGCGCTCCGGGCAAATGCCGCCACCGCCGCCCGCACCGCCGCCTTCTTCATCCGCCCCATGACCCTGCTCCGCGCCGCCCTGGCTTCCCTTCCGCTCCTTGCTCCTACTGTCATGGCCGCCGCCCCGCCTTTCGACTATGACGCCACCGTCCCGCTCGCGCCGGAGGAAATTGGCCGCGAATCCCGCGACGGCGCCCGTCTGATCGACCTCCGCTTTGTCGCCGATCCCACCCAGCCGCACCAACGCACCCGCGCCTTCCTCGTCGAACCGCTCGACCTCACCCCCGACGAAGCGACCGCCTCACGCCCCGCCCTCCTCTGGGGCCACTGGCTCGGCGAACCCCGCACCACCAACCGCACCCAATACCTCGACGAAGCTCTCGCCTGGGCCCGCGACCACGGCGCCGTTTCCCTGCTCACCGAGGCGATGTGGGCCGCGCCCGACTGGTATCGCCAACGCGTGCTCGAGGAGGACCGCGCCCACGGCATCCGCCAGGTCATCGCCTTCCGTCGGGCCATGGACCTGTTGCTGGCCCAGCCCGCGGTCGACCCCGCCCGCACCGCCTTCGTCGCCCACGACTACAGCGCGATGTACGGCGCCATCGCCCTCGCCGCCGAGCCACGCATCCGCCACGCCGTTTTCATCGCCGCCGCCCCCACCCTCGAGGATTGGGCGTTTTACTCCGCCCAACCCGCGGACAAAGACGCTTACCTCGCCGCCAATGGCGACCTGCATCTGCTGCAGCACTGGCAACGCCTCGCCGGCCGCAAAGTACTGCTGCAATTCGCCAAAGAGGACTTCTACGTCCCGCCCGCCCGGCGCGACCTGCTCATCGAAAGCCTCGCGGCCGAAAAAACCGTCCGCATCTACCCCGGCGCCGGCCACGAGATGACCGCCCCGGACGGTATTCGCGCCGACCGCACCGCCTGGCTCGAAGCCGCCCTCCTCTCCGCTTCTCGCTGAACCTCGGTGCGTGCCGGTTACGTCCACCGGCGTCGCCCCTCTGCCCCCGGGCGGAAAAACCGGCAAAAAAACAATCTTTCCGTAACCCCGGCGGCGCCCGCGGGTATCTCTCCTTGACAATCTACAGGAGTCTTCGCCTTCCTGTCGATCGTCTAGGAAAGCAACCCTCTCCCCGCCATGACTCCCCGTTCCTTCCTTTCCGCCCTGCTCCTCGCCGGCGTCTGCACCCCCCGCCTGTTCGCCGCCGCCCCGCAAACGGCGGATCATGCCAATCCCGCCGCCTGGCGCGCCTTCAACCGCGCCGCCACCCACACCGCCGATCATGTCCACCTCGACGCCCGCCAAGGCGACGGCGTTCTCTGGCTCAACGGCGTCGACTTCGCCGACGGTACGGTCACTTTCGAGGTCCGCGGCCGTAATGCACCCGGTCAAAGCTTTGTCGGTCTGGCCTTCCACGGCACCGACGACCGCACCTACGAAGGCGTCTATTTTCGTCCCTTCAACTTCCACCACCCGGAGCGCAAGGCGCACGCCGTCCAATACATCTCCATGCCGGAGCACGACTGGTCACAGCTCCGTCAGGCGCATCCCGGCGTATTTGAAGCGTCAATACCGGCCGCGCCTGACCCCGACGCCTGGTTTCGCGTTCGCATCGAGATCGCCGGCCCCCGCGTGACCGCATTCGTCAACGACGCCCCCGAGCCCGTCCTCACGGTGCAGCGCCTCGCCCAGCAAACGACCGGCCGCCTCGGCCTCTGGGTCGGCAACGGCTCACAAGGCTGGTTCCGCCACCTCTCCTACACCCCCGCCCGCTAGCTCCACTTCTTACTTCAAACTTCTTACTTCCTACTTAACCCGAATGGCCAAAGACAAATCCGACCTCCTCCAGGGCACGCTCGACATGCTCATCCTCAAGGCGCTGCAACTGCAGCCCATGCACGGCTTCGGCATCAGCGTGCGCATCCGCCAAATCTCCGCCGACGTGCTCCGCGTCGAGCAGGGCTCGCTCTATCCCGCCCTCTACCGGCTGGAGGAGCAGGGCTGGATCAAGGCCGACTGGGGCGTCTCGGAAAACAACCGCAAGGCCCGCTTCTACGAGCTCACCAAGCTCGGCCGCAAACAACTCGAGCACGAGACCGCCAACTGGTCCCGCCTTTCCGATGCCGTCAACGCCGTCCTCGGCGCCAAACTCGAGGACCTCACGTAGCGCCGCGCTTCAGCTGGCGGCTCCCCACTTCGCCCTCTTTGCCCTATCGGTCTCATTCGTCCCATCGGTCCCATTCGTCCCCCCCACCATGCACCGACTCTCCGGCCTCCTCCTCCGCCTGCGCCGCGCCGCCCGCCGCCGTTCCGCCGACGCCCAACTCCTCGCCGAGATGCGCGACCACCTCGAACGCGAAACCGCCCGCCGTATCGCCAACGGCGAAGACCCCGCCACCGCTCGCCGCCGCGCTGCCGCCGCCTTCGGTTCCGTCGACGCCCGCACCGAGGAGGTGCGGGAAAACCGCCTGGGCTCGTGGTTGGCCCAGCTCACTCAGGACCTCGCCTACGCGTGGCGCATCTTGCGCAAATCCCCCGGCTTTGCCTTCGTCGCGATCGCCACACTCGCCATCGGCATCGGCGCCAACTCCGCGATTTTCAGCGCGGTGGACGCCGTGCTGTTCCGCCCCCTCCCCTACCCGAACCCGGGTCAATTGGTGAACGTGTTCGAAGCCCTGCCCAATGGCGGACAAAACTCCGTCTCCGGCGGCTCGTTCCGCGACTGGCAGGACCACCAGACGCAGTTCGACGCCCTCGCCCTCACGGCCAACGATCAGTTCGACCTCTCCGGGTTCGGCCAGCCCGAAAAGATCAACGCGCTGTCGGTCACCGCCGACTTCGGCCAGGTCTTCGGTTTGCCGCTGCTGCGCGGTCGCGACTTCACCGCCGACGACACTCGCGTCGGCGGACAGAATCACGTTGTCATCCTTTCCGAAAACTTCTGGCGCACCCGCTACGGCGCCGACGACAACGCGATCGGCCGGACGCTGATGATCGACGGCAATCCGCACGAGATCATCGGCGTCGCCCCGGCCGGCATCTGGCACCAGCGCTGGGTCCAGATCTTCGTCCCCTACGTGCTCGTGCCCAACTCCTACCTCACCTCGCACGAGGTGCATCGGGCGCAGGTGGTGGGACGCCTCAAACCCGGCGTCACCCTCGCCTCGGCCGTCGCCGAGCTCAACGCCATCAAACACAACCTGTCCGACACGTATCCGAGATGGAAGGACACGTGGAGCGTCGGCGCCGAGCCCCTCCACTCGTCGCTGGCCCGCGATTCGAAGCCGTTCCTGCTCATGCTGCTCGGCGCCACCGCGCTCGTGCTGCTCATCGCCTGCGCCAACGTCGCCAACCTGCTGCTCGCCCGCGCCACCGTGCGCCGCCGCGAGATCGCGCTGCGCGCCGCGCTCGGCGCCAGCGCCCGGCGCATCGTGCGACAGTTGCTGACCGAGAGCGTGCTGCTCGCCCTGCTCGGCGGTTTGGGCGGCGTGCTGATCGCGGCCGCGAGCGTGCGCCTGCTCGGCTCGCTGAGTGCCGGACTGCTCCCCGCCACCATGATGCCCGAACTCGACCTGCGGGTGCTCGCCTTCAGCCTGTTCGCCAGCGGTGTCACCGGCCTGGCCTTCGGCCTGCTCCCGGCCCTGCGCTCCCGGCGTCCCGATCTCAACCACGCGTTGAAAAGCGGCTCCACCGGCGCCACCGACGGCGGCCGCAATCGCAGCCAGTCGAGCCTCGTCGTCGCCGAAGTCGCCCTCACCGCCGTGCTGCTCATCGCCACCGGATTGCTCGTGCGCGGCATGGTGCGGTCGGTCAGTGCCGATCCCGGCATCGACCCGCAAAATATCCTCACCTTCGAACTCACGCCGCCCTACGGCGGCACCTACGGCAACCCCCAGACGCGCCTCGCTTTCTTCGAGCGCGCGCTCACCGAACTGCGGGCGCTGCCCGGCGTGATCTCGGCCGCCTCCACCGACGATCTGCCCTACGGGGGCGACGGCCAGGGCTACTACTTCAGCCTCGAGGAGCAGCCCGAAACCCGGCAGGACCGCACCGGCCGCATCAAGTATGTCTCCGAAGACTACTTCGCCACTCTCGGGGCCCGCATCCTGCGCGGCCGCGCGATCACCGCGCAGGACAACCGCGAGGGCGCGCCCAATGTCATGATCATCAATCAGGTCATGGCCGGACAGTTGTTCGCCGCGGACGAGAATCCGCTCGGCCGGCTCATCAACGTGGGCGACCAGCCGTGGGAAGTGATCGGCGTCGTGGCCGACATGCGCATCGACCAGCTCCACGCGCCGCCCAAGCCCATGTTCTTCGTGCCACACTGCAAGTTTCCGTGGGGCTCGGCGTTCATGATCCGCACCCAGGGTGATCCCGCCGCGCTGGCCGACGCCGCCGCGGCCGCCATCCATCGCATCAACCCCAACTTTCCCCTGGTCAACCTGCGCACGGTCGAGGACGCCATGGCCGAGGCGCTCGGACCGCAGCAGGTCATGTTGAACCTCATCGCCGCCTTCGCCGCCGTGGCCCTGGTTCTCGCCGGCATCGGCCTCTACGGGGTGATGGCCTACGCGGTGACCAACCGCCGGCGCGAGCTCTCCATCCGCGTCGCGCTCGGCGCCACTCGCCACGACGTGATGCGCCTGATCATGAACCAAGGCGCACGCCTGCTCGGCATCGGACTCACCGCTGGTCTGCTCGCCGGTTACACCACCGCCCGCATTGTCGCGAGCCGGATGACCGAGGTCACCGCCGGCGACCCCCTCGTCTTCGTCATCGCCGCGCTCCTGCTCGCCGCCGTCACCGCCCTCGCCTGCTGGCTCCCTGCGAGACGAGCCGCCAAGTCCGATCCCATCCAAGCCCTGCGATCGGAATAGCCCTCCGATCCTCCCGCCGCACGGACGACATCCGACATCCGACTTCTGACATCCGGCATCCGACATCTGCCATCTGCCAACCGTCCTCCGGCATCCGACATCCGGCATCTGACATCCGACATCTGCCATCCGACATCCGTCATCCGACATCTGCCATCTGCCATCCGTCCTCCGTCCTCGCCCTCGCCCCTCGATCCTCGTCCTCCGCCCCATGAGCAGACTCTCCGGCCTCCTCACCCGCCTCCGCCGCGCCGTCCGCCGCCGCACCGCCGACGCCCAACTCCTCCACGAAATGAAAGACCACCTCGACCGCGAAACCGCCCGCCGCATCGCCGCCGGCGAAGACCCCGCCACCGCCCGCCGCCGCGCCGCCGCCGCCTTCGGCTCCGTCGACGCCACCCTCGAACGTGTCCGTGAACGCCGTCCCGGCGCCTGGCTCGAACAGACCTGGCAGGACCTCCGCTACGCCGCCCGCCAACTGCGCAAATCCCCCGGCTTCACCACCGTCGCCGTGCTCACCCTCGCCATCGGCATCGGTGGCAACACCGCCATCTTCAGCGTTGTCTCGGGCCTGCTGCTCAACCCCCTGCCCTACCCCGATTCGTCGCGCATCATGCAGATCGACGAGTCCCCCGCCCCCGGCGCCACCGGCGGCTCCTGCGGCGGCACCTTCCTCGATTGGCAGACCAACAACGTCCACTTCGAGTCGATGGCCGCGGTCCACACCATGGCCTTCACCATGACCGGCCGCGGCGACCCGCAGATCATCAATGGCCTCGAAGTCACCCCCCAGTATCTCAGCCTCTTCGGCCTGCGCCCCGCCCTCGGCCGCGACTTCCGCCCCGAGGACGACATCACGGGATCGAACGAAAACATCGTCATCCTCAGCCACCGCTTCTGGCAGGAAACCTTCAACGGCGACACCGGCGTGCTCGGCGAATTCGTCACCTTCGACGGCGAGGGCTTCGAAGTCATCGGCGTGCTCCCGCCCGACGCCCTGCTCGATCCCACCATCCAGTTCCTGTCCCCCACCGGCCTCTTCAACGACGCCCAGAAACAGACCCGCAACTACCACTACGTCACCACCACCGTCGGCCGCCTCAAACCCGGCGTCGCCCCCGAGACCGCCGCCGCCCAGCTCACCACCGTCAAACAGGGCCTCAACCACCTCTACCCCGACCGGAAAAAGGACTGGACCGTCGCCGTTACCCCCCTGCAGGAAAGCCTCTTCGGCAACACCCGCCAGCCCCTCAACCTGCTGCTTTGGTCCGTCGCGCTCGTGCTCATCATCGCCTGCGCCAATGTCGCCAACCTCCTCCTCGCCAAGACCTCCTCCCGCTCCGGCGAACTCGCCCTGCGGCTCGCCCTCGGCGCCACCCGCGGCCGCATCATTCGCCAGATGCTCACCGAAAGCCTGCTCCTCGCCGTACTCGGCGGCGCCGCCGGCATCGCTCTCGCCGCCGTCGCGGTCAACCCCCTCACCGTTTTCATCGGTGTATCCGATATCCAACGACTGGAGATCGGGCTCGACGGCCAGGTACTCGCCTTTGCCCTCGGCGCCTCCGTCCTTACCGGTGCCATCTTCGGCCTGCTGCCCGCCCTGCGCGCCGCCGGCCCCCATGTCGGCGCCTCCCTCAAGGACGGCGGCCGCGGCGGCAGCTCCGGCCGCGCCAAACGCCTCCAGTCGATCCTCATCATCGCCGAGACCGGCCTCACGGTCGTGCTGCTCGTCGTGGCCGGCCTGCTCATGCGCAGCTTCGTCAACGCCGCCTCGGCCGACCTCGGCTTCGATCGCGACGGCGCGCTCACGTTCCGCCTCAACCATGCCGGCACCACCGCGGACACCGTCGAAAAACGCATCCACTACTCCGACCGCATCCTGGCGGAGTTGGAAGCCATCCCCGGCGTGAAGCGCGCGGGCTTCATCAGCAACCTCCCGATGAACAGCGACGGACGCTACTACGGCGACTCGGTCTGGCGGGCCGATCAACCGGTGACCGATACCAACATCACCACGGGCTTCGACGCCGTGTCCCCCGGCTATTTCGAAGCCATGCGCATTCCCCTGCTGCGCGGCCGCGTGCTCACGCCCGCCGACAACGCCGTCGACGCCCCCAAGGTCATGGTCGTCAACCAGGCCCTCGCCGATCGCTTCTTCGATGAAGGCACCGACCCGCTCGGCGGTCGCATCATGTTCAAGCGCGAATCCTACGAAATCGTGGGCATCGTGCCCAACGCCCGCCGATTCGCCGCCGACAACCAGGCGCCCGTTCTCCAGCTCTACATCGCGCTCGCGAACTTTCCCTGGAGCACGCACTACGTCGTGCGCACCAGCCTGCCGCCGCTTTCGCTCGCCCCGGCCGTGCGCCAGGCGGTGCAGCGGGTGAACCCCGACCAGCCGATCCACGCTCTGGATACGTTGGACCACCTGGCGGCGCAGACCCTCTCGTTCCGCACCGTCATGCTGTCCCTGCTCAGCCTCTTTGCCGGCGCCGCGCTGCTGCTCGCCTGCATCGGCATCTATGGCGTGATGGCCTACAGCGTGAACCAGCGCACCCGTGAGATGGGCATCCGCCTCGCGCTCGGCGCCGGCGCGCGCAACGTCATCCAGCTCATCCTGCGCGACGGCCTCAAGGTGGTGGCCCTCGGTCTCGTGTTCGGCGCCATCGGCGCCGCCTTCGCCACGCGGATCCTGCAGAGTCAGCTCTACGACGTCGACCGCCACGACCCCGCCACCTTCCTCGCCGTCGCCGCCATCCTCCTCCTCGTCGGCGCCGCCGCCTGCTTCCTCCCCGCGAGGCGGGCCAGCAAAGTCGACCCCATCCAATCCCTCCGCGCCGAATGATCGGATTTTCGATTTGGGATGAGGATGTCGCTTTGCTCGGTACCTGATTTTCGATTCCGCGCCCCACCCCGCACCCCGAATCCCGCATCCCGCACACCGCATCCCATGCACCGCCTCACCGGCCTCTTCGCCTGACGCTTCGCGTCGGGACGAATCCTCCGAAGCCTCGGCGAAGGAGGACCCCCGTCAGTCCCATTCGTCCCATAGGTCCCGTATCCCCATGCACCTACTCACCGGCCTCTTCCTCCGCCTGCGCCGCGCCGTCCGCCGCCGCGCCCACGATCGCGACATGGCCGCCGAGATGCACGACCACCTCGACCGCGAAACCGCCCGGCGCATCGCCGCCGGCGAAGACCCTGCCACCGCCCGCCGCCGCGCCGCCGCCGCCTTCGGCTCCGTCGACGCCGCCACCGAACAGGTCCGCGACCACCGCGTCGGCGCCTGGTTCGAGCACCTCGTCCGGGACATCCGCTACGCCGGGCGCTCCCTGCGCCGGCACCCCGGATTCACCACCGTCGCAATCCTCACCCTCGCGTTCGGCATCGGCGTCAACACCTCGATGTTCACCGCCCTCCAATCCGTGCTGATGCGGGAACTCCCGTTTCCCGAGCCCGACCGACTGGTCCAGGTCTTCCGCACCTCGCCGCACTCGCAACGCTGGCCGCACTCGCCCGCCAACTTCCTCGATCAGCGGAGGGAGAACGACGTGTTCGAATTCATGGCGGCAACCCACAGCAGGCCCTTCAACCTCGCCGAACCCGGACAGCCGCCGGAGCGCGTGCGGGGCCTGCAGGTCACCTCCGACTTTTTCCCCATGCTCGGCGTCCCCCCCGCCCTGGGCCGCGCGTTCACCGCCGACGAGGACCGGCCCGGAGCCGACACCGTCGCGATGCTCGACCACACGTTCTGGCAGCGGCGGTTCGCGGGCGATCCCGGCATCGTCGGCCGCACCCTGCGGCTCGACGGCGAAACCGTCACCATCATCGGCGTCATGCCGCCGACCTTCGGCGACCAGGCGGCTTTTGGCCACGTCGATGTCTGGCGGCCGATGGCCTTCTCCGAAGAGCTGCGGCGAAACCGCGGCGGAAACTTCCTGCAGGCCTTTGCCCGGCTCAAGCCCGGCGTGTCCCTCGTCCAGGCCCAGGCGGCCATGGACGCCCTGGCCGCCCGGCAGGCCCGCACGCATCCGGACAACAACACCGGGATCGGCCTGCGGCTCTCCCTCCTGCGCGACGCCATGGACCCGCGCGGCAAGCTCGCCCTGGCCCTGACCATGATGCTCGCCGGTTTCGTGCTGTTGATCGCCTGCGCCAATCTCGCCAACCTGCAGTTCGCCCGTACCGCCCGGCGCACCCACGAACTCGCCATCCGCAGCGCGCTGGGCGCCCCCCGGGTCCGGCTCCTGCGCCAACTGCTGATGGAGAGTCTCCTGATCGCCGTGCTCGGCGGCCTGCTCGGCCTCGTCCTGGCCCATTGGGGCAACGCCGCGCTCAGCCACTTCATCACCCACGACGGCAAACCCGCCCTCACCCTGAAACTCAACCTGCTCGTGCTGGGATTCGCGTTCGGAGCCTCGATGATCTCCGGCCTCGCTTTCGGCCTGATGCCGGCATGGCTGGCCTCGCGGACCAACGCCCTCGCCGCCACCCGATCCGGCTCGCGCGGCATCGGCGGAGACCGTCCGCGCCGACGCCTGCAGCACGCGCTGATCGTGGCCGAGGTCGCCCTCACCCTCGTGCTGCTGTCCGGCGCGGGGCTGGTCGGGCGCGGGCTGCACCGTTTCGCGGCGCAGGATCCGGGCTGGACGGTCGACAACCTCACGATCGGCACCCTCAACCTGCCCGACGGGAAATATGGTCAGGCCGACGCCCAGCGCACGTTCGCTGAGCACCTCGCCGCAAAGCTGTCGGCCACCCCCGGCGCGGAGCAGGTCGCCCTCGCCTGGTCGCTGCCCGTCCGCGAGTTCAATACCGCGGGCGGCTTCGACATCGCGGACCGGACGCCGCCGGCCCCCGGCCAGGAACCGCTGTGGTTTCTCAATGCCGTCAGCCCCGGCTACTTTGCCACCCTCGACATGCGCCTGCTGGCGGGCCGCCCCTTCAACGCCGCCGACACCGCCGGCCAGCCTGGTGTCGTGATCATCAACGAGACCATGGCCCGCACCTGGTGGCCCGACACGTCGCCCATCGGCCTCCGCGCCGGCGGCATGGAAATCATCGGCGTGGTCAACGACGTCGGTTTCGCCACCGACCCCAGCGCGCCGGCCACGCGTTTCCAGGCCTATCGCCCGTTGGCGCAGGAGCCCCGCAACCACCTGGCGGTGGCGATCCGCGGCAGTGTGACCGCCGAGACCCTGCGCCGCGCCGTCGCGGAATTGGACCCCGACCTGCCGGTCATCAATCCCGGTTCCGCCGCCGACGAAGTCGGCCGGGCCATGGGCAACCTCACCGCCGTCGGCTGGCTGCTCGGCGCATTCGCGACGCTGGGCCTCCTGCTCGCCTGCCTCGGCATCTACGGAGTCATCGCCGGATTTGTGGCGCATCGCACCGCGGAGATCGGCATCCGCGTGGCGCTCGGTGCCCAGCGGCGGGACGTCCTGGGCCTGGTCGTCGGTCGGGGCATGCGGCTGACCCTGCTCGGCATCGCCGCGGGCGCCCTCGGTGCCCTTGCCCTCGCGCGGGCAATCGGCGGCTTCCTGCCTGGCCTGGGCGTCACCGACCCCTGGACCATCGGACTGCTCGCGACCCTGTTGCTGGCCGTCGCCACCCTCGCCTCCTGGCTCCCCGCCCGCCGCGCCACGAACGTCGACCCCATCGCCGCCCTCCGCAGCGAGTAAACGAATTTTCGATTTCGGATACATCGCCCCCCACACCCCACATCCCACACCCCGCCCCCCCGCATCCCGCCCCCCGCATCCCCCAGCCCATGAACCGCCTCCCCGGCCTCCCGCTCCGCCTCCGCCGCGCCGTCCGCCGCCGCGCCCACGATCGCGACATGGCCGCCGAAATGCGCGACCATATCGCCCAGGAAACCGCCCGCCGCATCGCCGCCGGCGAAGACCCCGCCACCGCCCGCCGCCGCGCCGCCGCCGCCTTCGGCTCGCTCGACGCCCGCACCGAGGAAGTCCGCGACACCCGCCTCGGTTCCTGGCTCGACGAAGCCGTGCGCAACCTGCGCTACGCCACTCGCAGCCTTCTGCGCGCGCCTCTGCTGACCACGGTGGCCGTCGGGTCCCTCGCCCTCGGCATCGGGGGCACCACCGCCGTATTCACCCTCGTCAATCGCGTCCTCCTGCAGCCGTCCCCCTACGCCGATCCCGATCGCGTCGTCCTCGTGACACTCGAGAACCGGGCCGGCACGCCGTCGCCCGCCAGCCCGCGGGCCCGGGATGTTGTCGAGTGGACCCGGCAGAGCCAGTCGGTGCTCGCCCTCGCCGGCTACGACTGGACCTTCAACTTCCTCATCAAAGCCGATGGGAGCGAATCGGTGCAGGGCCAGGTCGCGTCCGCATCATTCTTCGAGGTCACCGGCCTCACGCCCGAAATCGGGCGAACGTTTCAACCTCATGAAACCTCGGTCGAAGAAAGCCCGGTCGTCGTGCTCGGCTACGAATTGTGGCAAACCCACTTCGGCTCCGACCCCGGCATCCTCGGCCAAACCGTGCGCCTGGGCCAGCTGCCTCCGCTCACGGTCGTCGGCGTCATGCCTCCGGCAATACGTTTCCTCCCTTCACCCAACGACGCCCGGGAACCCAACTACGACCTGCAGGGATTCGTGGACTATTGGCTGCCGGGCGCTCCTGACGCAGCCGGAGCCGCCGATCGCAGCTGGAACATCGTCGGCCGCCTGCGGCCGGGGGTTTCGCTCGCCGAGGCTCAAACGGTGTTTTCCACCGTCGTGGCCCGACAGCCGGCCGCCGACGCCCGTCCGGAGGAGACCGTGGCCCGGCTCACGCCGGTGATGCGCGTCCTGGACGCCGAGGTCAACCGGCTGCTCCTGCCTTTGTCGGGAGCTGTGGCATTCGTGCTTCTGATCTCCATCGCCAACGTGGCCGGCCTCTTGCTCGTCCGCGGCCTCGCCCGGCAGTCGGAACTCGCCATCCGCGCGGCGCTCGGAGCGGGTTCACGCCAGCTGCATGCACTCGCGCTGACCGAAAGCCTGCTCGTCGCCGCCCTCGGCGGAGGTCTGGGTGTTGTCGCCGCCTTCGCCGCCGTCCACGGCCTGCCGGCCTGGATGCCCGGCGCTGTTCCGCGCACTGAAAACCTGGCCATCGACGGCCGCGTCCTGCTGTTCACGCTCGCGGTGACGCTGCTCGCCGGCATCGCTACCGGAGTCATGACCGCCCGGCAGGTCGCCCGACCCGCGGTCAACCGCATCCTCCGCGAGGGCGGCCGCGGCAGCACCGCGGCCCCTGCGCAACGCCGCCTGCTCGGCATGCTGGTTTCCGCCGAGGTCGCGCTCACGCTGATCCTGCTGATCGGAGCGGGACTGATGGTGCGGACCCTGTTCGGACTCGGGCGGGTCCAGGCCGGCTTCAGCACCGAAGGCACGCTGGCGATGGTCGTGACCCTCCTGGGTGACGATCAGGCGGCACTGCATCGCGACGCCCTGCAGCGGGTGTCCGGTCTGCCCGGCGTAAGGTTCGCCGCCTTTGCCTGGGGCGTGCCACTGACCGGCCACCAATGGGCCAGACCTTTTTCCGTTTCCGCACCCACCGCGGCGGGCGAAGCAGCCCCGACCTTCAATGCAGCCGTCCGCTCGGTTTCGTCCGACTACCTTGCGCTGCTGGGAGCCCGTCTTCACGCCGGTCGCTTTTTCACCGAGCACGACAGTGAGGAGGCTCCCTTGGTGGTGGTGATCAACGAAACCCTCGCCCGCCGTTATTTCTCCGGCAAAAACCCCGTCGGACAACACCTGGACGCCGGCTTCGGCGGGCCGCGGGAGATCGTGGGCGTTGTTGCCGACCTGCGCAACGCCGGCCTCGCCGCCGACATCGAACCTGAGGTCTACGTGCCGTTTTTCCAGGTCCTGCCCTTTTCGAAGCACCTGCTCGTGCGCACGGAAACACCCCCGGCTGAACTCGTTGCCCAGGTGCGCGCAGAACTGCAGCACACCGGCGCCAACCCCGTCGTCGAAGGGATCACCACGCTCGACGCCCTTCGCGCCGACTCGATTGCCCGACAGCGCTTCGCGTTGGCCCTGATCGGCGGCTGGGCGCTCTCCGGCCTGGTTCTGTCCATGGTCGGCCTCTATGCCATGCTTTCGCATGTCGTGTTGCAGCGCCGCGCGGAGATCGCAATCCGGCTGTCGCTCGGAGCCCAGCGCGCCGCGATACTGCGTCTGGTTCTGAGTCAGGGCCTGTCTCACGCGCTGATCGGCGTGGCCCTCGGAGCCGTGGGCGCGTTCGCGCTCACCGGCGTCCTGCGCAGCTTTCTGTTCGGCGTCACCCCCACCGACGCCGCGACCTTCGCCACCGCCACCCTCGCTCTTCTGCTCGTCGCTTTGGCGGCCTGTCTCCTGCCCGCCATTAGCGCCACCCGGGTCGACCCCATGCTGACGCTACGCGCCAACTGACCTCGCATCCTCAGCCGTAGCGCCGAGATTCAGCCGGCGACTCGCTCTGACCTACGACATCTGACATCCCATCCACCGCCCACGAAGCGCCTCCCTCTCTTGTGCTTCTTGAGCCTTTTGTGGCCAACCCGCCCAACCTCCGTCCTCCACTACCATGCTCGCCCTCCCCAAACCCCTCCTGTTGCAGGCAGCCCTCTGCTGGCCTTTGATCGGTTTCACGCAACCCATCACACCGGAGACAACACCGGTGATCGGCGGCCCCTGCCAGGGCTGTGAGTTCGCCTTCCAAGGCCTGCCGGCCGCATTGACCTCCGACGCCCGCATTGCGCCCCCCGATGAACCGGGCGAGCCGCTCGTCCTGGCCGGCACCGTGCGTCATCTGGACGACACGCCGGCGGCAGGAATCATCGTCTACGCCTACCACACCGACCGGGACGGAATATATCCGAAGGACACCACGTTCCACGGCCGTCTGCGCGGCTGGGCCCGCACGGACGCCGAAGGGCGCTACCGCTTCACCACGATTCGCCCGGCCGGCTATCCGGACGGCGCCGAAACCGCGCACATTCACCTGCACGTCATCGAGCCCGGCGTCGGCACCTACTACATCGACAACGTCATCTTCGACGATGACCCGGACCTGCCCCCGCGCCTGCGCCAACAGGCCGCCCACGGCCGCGGCGGCTCCGGCCTGACGTATCCGAAAAAGACGGACGGCGTCTGGCACATCCAACGCGACATCGTCCTCGGCCAAAACATCCCGGACTACCCTCGCTGACCCCAGCACCCCGCTGACCGCCTGCCTCCTGCCCGCGCGCCGCGCCGCCCGCACCGATCCCTCGATCGCCCTGCGCACCGAATAGAACGAAGCGCCACTCCACCGCCAGTCTTTGACCACAGATTGCACAGAAAACACAGATTCAGTCCACCCTCCCACCGCTGGCTTGAACCGCAGAAAACGCAAAGGTCGCGGAATCAACCCCAGTTAAAAGCACTACCCCTCCGCTGCCGTCCGCCCCTCAGCATCAGTGTTTATCTGTGTCGATCTGTGGTTAAAAAACTCCCCCTTGCCTCGCCGAAGCCCAGGTCGCCTCTGGCGCTGCCGTAGGCAGGTAAACCTCGGCAAAGGCGGAGCCCCTCCAGCCCCGTGTCACGATCTCGAAATGATTTGTTTCTCGCGTGCATTTTCCCCTCTAACCGGTTTGGGAACGCTCACCTGTGCTGATTGGGATTAGCGAAAATCAGCGTCTATTAGCGTTCCAAAATCCTGCCGGTTTCATCCGGTTGGCACCGACCATGACCCAAGCGTGACCAATGACACATGGGCAACCGTCCGGTCATCGGTTTGGGCGTGTCTGGGAAACACGAAGTGTCACTCCGTATTTCCCAGACACACCCTGGAGTTCACTCCGCGCCCCCGAGGCGGGTCCATATCTCGTGAATCGGATCGCCCCGCGAGCTGAGACCGCGGTGATGCCAATCCCCGTCCACCAGTTCCGCCTGAAACTCCAGCCGCGCCCCCACCCGTGCCGGATCACGCGAGAAGAAATCAATCTGCTCCACGTAAACCCCGTCGCGAAACGCATACGTTCCGCCGCCCGTGCCGGAAAATTCCCCGCTCTCGATGTTCATCGCGATCCACTGAAACCGCGATCCCGACAACACCTTCAACGTGCGCCGCGCCCGCAGCGGCATGGCCTGCAGCTCGCCGTTCCGATAGCGTCCCGATATCCGCCACACACCGGTGAGCCCGCCGGCCTCCTCCGCCACGCGCTGCCAGCTCTCCACGCTCCCGTCGTCGCCCTGCACCCGCAGCGTGTCGCCCTCCACCTCGATCCGCCACTGCCACGTGTCCCCCACCCGGCCGGCCTCGGCGGAATCAAACTGCACCTGCCCCGTCATCGTGTCGGCCGTCACCTCAAACGGCCCGCCGTGCGTACGGTGAAATTCCGCCGGCTCGGCGCCAAAGGTGGTGTGCGACATATACCCGTCGACGAGCAACAGTACGCGCGCCACGCCGTCGTCCGCCCCTCGCCACGTTCCCGCCCAGTCCTCCCCCGCCGCGACGCCATCGGCACGCCCCAGCAGAGAAGTGCCCACCAGGACGCACGCGCCCACGCCTGCCATCCACCAGGTTCGCCAGAGTTTCATGCGCCCAGCCAAGCGCCATCGCCCGTCAGGTCAATCCCACCCGCAGCCCCGCCACGACGCCGCCTGCCTCCGGGCTGACCCCTACCCCGCCGCTTTCGCGCGAATCTGATACACATGCTGCGGCGTGGACGGCAGCAGTGTATCTGTTCATCTGTGGTTAAAAAACGTCTGAGGTTTGATTGCTCCCTCCCCCGTCTCTGCTACCTCTGCGTCCTCCTGTAAAATCCGTCCAGTCCGTGCCTCCCGTGGTTCTTTACCGGAGCTTTGACCACAGATTGCACAGAACACACAGAATCAACCCCGACGGATTAGCGTTCCAAAACTCCATCGGCCGCCGCCGCGGCGCATTTCCCTTCCAATGTCTGCCCGCGCCGCGGGCGGTGATGACCTTCGACGTTCGACCTTCCGACCTTTGACTCGGGACGGACTGGCCCGGGTCGCGGGCTGATGATGACTTTCGACGTTCCGATTTTTGACGTGTGACAACCTACTCGTCGTCGAGCCCGGAGACCTCGATCACCCGCGCCACCGCCGGATTCGCGCTGAGGCGCGGCATCACCCCGCTCGTCGTCGTCAGGTCGCGAACGTCGAAACGCTCCGTCGGCCGATACGGGAACGGCAGCGTCGGATCGAGGGCGCCGCTCGGATCGTCAAAGAACACCACCTCCGCTCCGCCGTCTCGAACCGCGCGGTCGTCGATACTCAACCCGTCGATCACGATCTCGGTCGGCATCGAGCAGGGATAACCAAAATCGTGGGTGCCGTCATTGCGCACGCTGAACATTGCCACTACGCCGCCCTCCCGACGCGGCGGCACCCAGCGGCTGTTGCGCACCAGAACAGTCCCATCCCATGTCGCGCCATAGTCGGTCCGGAACGTGATCAGGCGTCCACTGTGCACCGTTGTGTCCTCGACCACCAACTGCCCACGGCCGATCGCGTTGATGCCCATGTGGCCGAGCGTCGAACGCCGGATGATGTAGGATCCCGAGACGCCCATGTGTACATCCATGCGCGACAGTACGCTGTCCTCCACGAGCACGTTCTTCATGAAGTTGCTCGCCGCCACGCCCCAGCGGGACGTGTCGTGGATGTCGCCCATGCGGCAACCGCTCAGGGTGAAATTCACCACCAGGCCGGCGTTGTAGCCGTAGGTCCCCATCGGCACCGGGAGACCGGCGGCGCCGATCGTCGTGTACACCTTGTGCGGCTCGATACGGCAGTCGCGAAACGTGATGTTGGCCGCCTGCCGCGCCGACAGAAAACCGCTGTAGGGATGGCCCACATCGGTTTCACCCACCACCTCGCAGGTGAGTCGCTCGACCACCGTGTTGGACCGCGTGATCATGATGTTGCGCGACCAGTAGTTGTAGCCCCGCGGCTGCTCCATGCGGTTGGCAATGTTGATGAAAAACCCGCCCCGCAGCACGAGCGGCTCCGGATCGATCGGCCGGCCCTCGACCCGCGTGACCGTATCGTAATCCCACTCGATCGCACCCTCGACACTGCCGTCCCGGCGCAGGATAAAGACCTCCTGCTGGGCCGTGCCGTTATTCACGTTCAGCCCCTTGCGGATAAACCGCCGCTGGTGGGCGTTCTCGACCAACACCAGCAGGTCCGTGGCGGGCCGCACCTCGAGCCGCGCCTGTCCGACCGCCAGACGCTCGATGGACAGCGGCACCGGCTCCAGCGCCGACGACACCTCGAACAACGACCGCTTATGGTCCTCCACGCCCTGGCTGTCATCGATGATGAACCGCGACGTCCCCCAATCGGTCGAAGTCCGGATCACCGCGGTCAGCGCCTGCCGCCCCAAGTGATAGGTCGCGTTGGGATCCGACCGCACCGGCCGCCCCTGCTCATTGGCATGGGCATGCGCCGCGACGATGGCGGGCAGGTCGTCAGTCAGCCCGTCGCCGACCGCCCCGAACTGCTCATACGTGACCGCTCCGTCCACCGCCGCCGGCTTCTCCTCGGCGGACCAGCCGCAACAAGGGAACAGCAACACGAGCAAGCCCAGCACCAAGCCGGGGCGGGGCATCAAGGAAAGGGAAATCGGGGCCATGACAGAGTGGGATCGGAAAAGCTCGAGAGGGCTAGCCCGGAAATTTCACCCTCTGACGGAAACCGCTTCCAACGTGTAATTGCGGGGCTGCCGCTTGTTCCCGCGGCCGCGGGACCGCACCTGCCTCTCAGCCCGCGGCACGCCGACAAGCGGCGGCCCTACAGTGTGAAATATGCGGGCAAGCGACGGTTCTCCCCCCCCCGCCGCAAATCCGATCAGCGGCGCCCTACATAAGGTGGACGTCGGCCTCCGGACGGCGTCGTTTCAACTGCCTCTCCGGTTCCCCTCCGCGGAGTTTCTCTTCCCGTCCGGAGCAAAACGCGTTTTGCGGTCTGGGGCTGCATGGATCCGGCTCAGAGGAGGCGCCCGCTCCGTGGCTACGAGCGTGAGCGAGTGGATGGTGCGCAAAAACGGTCGCCTATCGCGCCGCACCGAACCATCGGAATTCGCGATGAGAACCCAATACTATACCGCCGCCACCCTCGACGGCTTCGTCGCCGACGAAAATCACTCCCTCGACTGGCTGTTCTCCCTCGCCGACCTGGGCACCTCGAGCTACCCAGACTTCGTTGCGGGCGTAGGCGCCCTGGCCATGGGCTCGAGCACCTACGAATGGATGCTAAATCACGCCGATCAGGTCGCCGCCGAAGCGGGTTCGCCGTGGCCTTACAGCCAGCCGGCCTGGATCTTCACCCACCGCCGTCTGCCGGCCATCGAAGGAGCGGATATCCGCTTCGTGCAGGGCGACGTACGTCCCGTCCATGCCGCCATGCGCGCCGCCGCCGGCGAGCGCAACATCTGGGTCGTGGGCGGCGGCGACCTCGCCGGACAGTTTTGCGACGCGGGTTTACTCGACGAACTCATCGTCCAGATCGGATCCACCACCCTCGGTCGCGGAAAATCCCTCCTCCCCCGCCGAATCCTCTATCCCCGCCTGCGCCTCACGTCGGTCCAAATGGTCGGCCCCGGTATGGCCGAACTGCGCTATGACGTGACAATGCAAGCCAACACCCGCGCCCAGACGGCGACAGAGCAATAGCGCCATTTCGGACAATGCTTCGGTCGGTGCGACCGAATGGGATCGGCTCCTGCTTCTTCCGTCCGGAGCAAACGCGTTTGCGGCTGGGCCGTCTTGGTACGGCTCCGACCCACTCCCACTCCCCGCGCTCACGTCGCTCGATGGAGGTGCCGCAGTTTGGCGGGATTGCTGATCACGAAGACCGCCTCGATGCGTCCGCCCGCCGCCCCGAAAGCGAGTACGGCCCGGGCCAGCCCGTTCTCAAACCTCACCAGACCCGGCATGCCGTTGACGGAGGCCCACGGGACTTCGCCGGCCATGCCGTGCTTTTGCGCCGCGTGCAGCATGGCGCGCGCAACCGCAGCGGCACCTTCGAGCGGCCGCAACCATGCGCCGGGTTTGTCTCCGCCATCGGCGATCAGCACGACATTGTCCGCCAACTTCGCCAGCATGGATTCGAAATCGCCGTTCCTCAACGCCGTCACAAAACAGGCGGCTGCCCGGTCAGGGTTTTCGCTCACCATGAAACGCCCAGCTGTCCTCTGTCTTCTCGCCAATAACTCGCTCCAAATGGATCGCGCGGAATTCTTGAAACCGAGTTTGGTCCGCTTCCGCACCGCTGGCTGACCCGTTGCCGCCAGCGGTACACCCCCCCCGGGACTGCACCGCCCTGGACACCCGATCACCTCATCATTCAAACCCATGACCTCCTCAAGTCCATTCCCGGCCACCGCGTCGGCCTTCATCCGGAACGTCCACGGCATTCGCTACCAAGTGAAGGACGTCGCGCGTGCGTCTCGGTTCTACACCCGGCACCTCGGCTTCAAAGTCGAGCACGAGCATCTGCCGCAGTTCGCGGCCGTATCACTCGGTGACACGGTGCTGTTGCTCAGTGGCCCGGGGGCATCGGGCTCGCGCCCGCTGCCCGACGGACGCAGCCAGGAGCCCGGAGGCTGCAACCGCGTCGTCTTGCGCACTGAAAATCTGCCGGCCTGCATCGCCGCGCTGAAGCAGGCGGGAGTCACTTTTCGCACCGACCTGATTTCCGGCCCCGGCGGCAGCCAAGCCCAGATCGAGGACCCCGACAGAAACCCCATCGAACTCTTCGCCCCGGCCCAACCATGAGCTGCGACCACAGCGTCGCCCGTCGCCGGAAACCCCAAGCCCAAGACCTGACCCTCTCGAATCGCTCGTCCATCCCCCGCATGCGGCCAACAACAAGGCCGCGCCCGCCATTTCCTCACGGAATCTCATAGACTTCCAATAGGACCTCTCCCACTTCGCCTCCGACACCCGTGGCTCGCGCCGTGAACAGTCCGCCACCCGTTAGTTCAACCAACAGCGCGGCGTCGCGACTCTCGGTAATAAGATCGAACGCGCCCACTGCCTCCATGGCCGATCTGCGTTCCTCCGCGTTCTCCGATTCCCAATTGTTGTTGAAAGCCAATCGATTGCCTTCTGCGTCCAAGAGTTCGATCTGCGGATCGCTCAGCATGCCCGGAACGCCCCATTGGTCCGTTAGAGTCGGACCAACGGCACGAAGGAGCAATCGAACAGGCGCGGCGCCTTCGATCACAAAGCCCGCAGTCAACGCGTCCATACCGAGCCCCGTGTGATGCCGCACCGACAAGTTCGAAAACCGCGGAGCTGCCTCCAGCGCCGCATCGTAGGCTTCGACCAAAACGACGCCACTGCCCTCGGAGCGCACTTCAACCGTGGTCGGCCCTGATACGGGCAACAACCGAGCCGCATCGGCACTTTCCGACGGAAACGGGAAGGCCCCCAAACGGGAGGCCAGTGATGCCAACGATGGCTCCCAATTGTCGTTCTCCGACACCGGATCCGCTGCCGCTCCCCGCAGCCGATAGGTGTTGAGACGCGGATCCGGAACGCCGTTGAGACCCACGTTAAGCGCCGTCAACGCCGGTCCGGCTGCCCGCACCATCACCGGCTTGAGCCCACCGTCAACGACCATGCCCATCGTGAGTACCTGGCCCGCGGCAAGGCCTGTACGCACCGAAACATTGCTCAACCGGCTTGTCTCCGGCGTCGGCTCCGCCGTTTCCGGCAATCCGATGCGATGTACGGCCGAAAAACTGGATATCAATGATCGCGCCTCCACCGCGATCCACTTGCCATCGTCGGAGACCGGCCGAGCCGATCGAATCTCCCATCTACCCTCTACATCCGACGCCAGGCCAATTGCGCGGACCACTTCTTCAATACGAAAGGGACCGATCTGGTCGATCCAAACCACAGGGACTCCGCCCGTTCCCGCCGGAGTCGCGGTGCCCGTAATGATACGGCCGTCGTTGGAAACCCCCGTCGCGGAACTGACAAAGCTCCCCCCTTCCAGGTCCCCCAAGGCCGTCAATGACGCATCGTGCCATACGCAGGCCTCCAAACCATTCGCACTTTGGCTCGCCCCCACGATAAATGCTCCATTGCCCGAAACCCTCGAAACACTACTGTTGAAGGTGCCGCCCGGCAGTTCACCCAAACCTGTGACCGAGCCCTCGCGCCACACCACCGCTTCCCAGCCGTTTGCGCCTGACGCCTGCCCCACGATCATCGAGCCATCTGCCGAGATGTCACTGGCAGAGCTCTCGTCGGCTCCGCCTGGGTAGTCGGGTAAAAACTCCATCTCGCCATTCGCCACCTGACGAATGGCCCGTTGCGGCCCCTGGTAGTTAACGCCCTGCCATCCTACCATTACGCGTCCGTCAGACGAAATTCCGGTGAAGGCCCCGGAGATCAAGGCATGCGGCCCCGAGCCATCCCGACGGAAACCGGTGACATAGTCGCCATCGGGATGGTAAATGGATCCGACAATTACCTGCCCATCTGCCGAAATCCCTGTTCCCCAGGTTTGAGCGGCATACGACGACGCCCCGGAGATCACCGAGCCATCCACCCACCCGAAATAGCTAGAGCCGTCAAAGCCGGGCCCTCCGGTGAACGCCGAGCTTCCTTTGGCAAACGCCCAGGGGACGCTTCGCCCGACAAACAAGTGCTCCCAACTTTGCGCCCTCATTTCGGCCGCCACCAAAGTGAGGGCCATCACAGCCCACCTTCTCTTGCAACAACGCAGCCTACCCCTTGCGAATGTCGGCAGGTCGCAATCAGGGATTGGCGGAATTGATAAGCGACTGGCGCTGAGGATACGACGGTAGAACGGGCTGCGATGAGGATCGTGCATGAGAAAGCCACTTGTCGAGTCTGAGCGAGTTCATGTGGAAACCAGGACCTCGGAATCCGTATCGGGCGGAAGGTCCTTCGTTGAATCTGATTTATCAAGGGGCAATTCGCTGAATTCCCGATCTGCGGTAAAGGAAGAGTATCTCTCGACAATCCGAACGCGGACTTCGAGATGACACCGCGGGAATTCCAGATAGCATGGGAACGCACGGAGCCGTCGACGCCCGTCCGCTTTCCCACGGAAGTCGTAGTGGATCTGCCGATACCGACTGAAGCGAGAAGCTTTCTCTCCGAGATCGGGCTGCCAAGCGAAGCCGCTCCGTTTCTCGATTTCGGCAGCAGGCAAACATTGTCCATTCCATCGGTGGTCGACCTCTGGAAGATTGGTGATCCCCGTTACTGTGTAATCGGTTCGAGCGTATACGGCGATCCGGTGTGCGTCGATACGAGCCAGGCAGGACGGGTGGTCTACCTGCTGCACGACGAGGCAATGGTTGTCCGGTTCATAAATTCGTCTGTCCCCCAGCTCGCCTATTCGCTCCTCGCGTTCCGCACCGTCGTAGCTCGGACCCGAGCGGCTAACGGAGACGATGCCTTTCTCGACGGCATGATTCCCCCCGAACTCGTGGATTGGTTCCTTACCAAAATGGAAACGATCGACCCGGAAGCGATCGCGACCGAACACTTCTGGTTCCGTTCCATTGTCGGCAAAGGAACCTAGCGGAGCCCTCCTGTGGTCAACCCAGCCCCAAGTCGCATCAATCTTTTGATGAACACGTCATGAGATTCCGTCCTCAATCACCTTCTGACCCGGTGTAGCGAAAACTCACGTCTCCCTCCTCGGGAGCAAACCACTCGGATATATTCCCTTCCGGTGACACCACCACATTTCCGCCCTGGCAGGCGATGAACAGATTTCCGTCACGCAGCTTCCCTGAGAAAATCGGGTTGGTTGGCAGGGCAACCCCTTCTCGGATTTGCGGCGTCACGGTTCCTTCTCCGACGATCTCCAGCAGCGGTGGGTCCGCGTCCAGCATGGCGACGCCCGGAACCGCAAAAACCCGGCTGCCCACCCGATGAATTCCGAGAATTTGATCCTCGTGTACGATGATTGGAGGACGCCGAGGAACCACATAGGCAAGCACCCCGCCCCATTCCCCCCAGTTATTGCCGAGCATTGAACCCTGCCCAAAGCGAATGCCGCAGTCCGGCAGTACCCAGCGGTTGAAGAAAAAACGTTCCCCTCTCGGCGCAGGAAGGAGCCAGGAATTCAGCCACAACGCGCAGCCACCATATTCGCCCGTCAGCTCTCTCAGCCCCGGCGGACCGTAGCCCAACAGTTCCGCCAAAAACGCATCCCTCAATGACTCGATCCGCCCGGCTTTCTTCTCTGCCATCAGAAATGCCTCCTCCCATTTCGTATCCGGTTCCGACTCCTCTGCTGGTTTCGGCCAATCACTCATGAGGACAACCAGTTGATCCGCCTCTTCTGAGAGCTGGATTCGATCCCGTTTCACGGGATCGTCCCAACTAAATCGAAACGGATTCGACAACGCCGTCTGGTCTCCGTCCAGAAGCAGCAAAGCCTCACGCGTCGCGTATCGAACCGCCCAATACCAGTGCTCCCGATTGGCTTTGAGCAACGCTGGCCTGGCCGAGGGATCCTTCAACCGGGCCAGCGAACGAGCCGCAGCAAACGCAAACCGCCAATTGCGCTCATCGCCCAACAATTCGGAAAGTCGCGACACCGCCGGCTGGTAATCCAGCATCCCCAGCGCGATCACCGCCGCCGCCCGCGAAGACCCTAGATCGGCACCCTCGCGATCAATCAGTGCCAGCAGCGGTGGTCCCCAAATCGCCGCCGACTCCGGACGCTCCACCGCCTCGTAGATTGCTCCGGTCACCTCCCATTGATCGGCTGAGTTCAACAATACGTAAACGATTTCGTCATCCGTCCGCACCGGTTTCTCTTCGCCCCACGAAATCAACGGACAAGCCGCCAACACCACCACCCGAATGACGAACCTTCGCAAAATCCGATGCACGGGGCTGAACCTACAACGGCCAAGGTCCCTGGCCAGCCATTCCTCCCGACTCGCTGCACCGGATTGTGGTATAAATGTCACCATCGCTTAATCCGGACCGTGACGTGGTGGGTCCGCAAACCGACCTCGGAAAATCCACCTAGGATCCCCACGGACGCTTCCGGAACGATTCAGTAGAAATCGCCTCCCCGCCCCGTCCACCATTCCGAAAACCGCAAACTTATAACATTGACCCCTTCCGGCAGCCCCCCGCGAAGACCCTAGATCGGCACCCTCGCGATCAATCAGTGCCAGCAGCGGTGGTCCCCAAATCGCCGCCGACTCCGGACGCTCCACCGCCTCGTAGATTGCTCCGGTCACCTCCCATTGATCGGCTGAGTTCAACAATACGTAAACGATTTCGTCATCCGTCCGCACCGGTTTCTCTTCGCCCCACGAAATCAACGGACAAGCCGCCAACACCACCACCCGAATGACGAACCTTCGCAAAATCCGATGCACGGGGCTGAACCTACAACGGCCAAGGTCCCTGGCCAGCCATTCCTCCCGACTCGCTGCACCGGATTGTGGTATAAATGTCACCATCGCTTAATCCGGACCGTGACGTGGTGGGTCCGCAAACCGACCTCGGAAAATCCACCTAGGATCCCCACGGACGCTTCCGGAACGATTCAGTAGAAATCGCCTCCCCGCCCCGTCCACTATTCCGAAAACCGCAAACTTATAACATTGACCCCTTCCGGCAGCCCTCAAACTTATAACATTGACCCCTTCCGGCAGCCCTTGACCCCTTCCGGCAGCCCTCATGAAACGCTCTCGTATCAACGAAATCATTACCGAGGCCGATGCGTTCATCCGCTCGTTCGGCTACCTGCTGCCTCCCTTCGCCTATTGGTCGCCCGCCGAGATGATGGACCGCCGGAGCGAGATCGGTCCCATCCTCTCCGCCGGGCTGGGCTGGGATGTCACCGACTACGGCCAGGGCGACTTCGAGGCCCTGGGGCTGTTCCTGTTCACGGTCCGCAACGGCGATCCAGCCGATCTGCGCCAGGGGCGCGGCAAGGTTTACGCCGAAAAGATCATGATCTCCCGCCAGGATCAGATCTCCCCCATGCACCGGCACACCATCAAGACCGAGGACATCATCAATCGCGGCGGCGCCTCCCTGGCCCTGCAACTCTACGCGGATGACGGTTCCGGTGAGGGCATAGACTCCCATCGCGAGGTTGCGGTCTTCACCGACGGGATCCGGCGCGTGCTGCCCGCCGGCGGCGTACTCCAACTCGCCCCGGGCGAGAGCGTCACGCTCCAGCCGGGCCAGTGGCACAAGTTCTGGGGCGAGGGAGGCGACGTGCTGGCCGGCGAGGTCTCGACCGTCAACGACGACGCGACCGACAACACCTTCCTCGATCCCCTGGGCCGATTCTCCGACGTCGATGAAGACGTCGACCCCGTCCACCTGCTCGTATCCGACTACGAGAAATGGTTCGGGACGGCGGACAAGTCGAACGCTTGAACTCTCGTCAGGCGTGGCAGGCGACTTGGGAACTCACCTGAGAGGGAAGCGATGGGTCAGTCGCATGGCCCTTCAATCGCCCCTTCAGGGCTTTATTCCTTACTCCCTGTTACCTAGGGCGTTGCCCTAGGCTGCCCTAGATCGCCCCTTTGGGGCTCACCTGCCTTTGCTCCCGGTTCAGGTGTGGCGGGAGGGTTTCTCGGATGGCTGCTAAAAAACGTGTAAACCACGGACGGAGCGCTGTTGCGCGGCGGCGTTCTGAAATTGATTTGCAGCGGGGCTGCCCGCCTGCTTATCGAGCTATGTCAGTCCGGGGGCGTGGCGGATCTGTTCGATCCAGCCCTCTCCCCCTCCCTTCCCACGATCCGCTCACCTCCTCCCCGACGCTTCGCGCGAACCGGGATTCCCCCGCCGAACCACCATGAAACGCCTCCTCACCTCCGTTTTGGCTGCCTCCCTCCTGCTCGCCGCTCCCGTCATGAGCCAGACCCTGACCGATCAGGTCCAGGCCGAACTCGCCATGAATGGGCTCGCGCTCGATACGGCCAGCGAGGCCGATATCGCCGCCGCCACCGAAAATGTGTTTCAAGCGGCGCTCACCGCCCAGCTTGCGCTGGCGGGCCTCGATCCCTCCACGGCAACCGACGCTCAAATCGCGCAGGCCACCGCGGGCCTGCTGAGCAACAACACCTCTTTGTCCGACGGCGCCGTCGCCGCCCTGACTTCCGCGGCCGTGAAAATGCGACCCACTGCGGCCGGCGCCATCGCCGGCGCGGTCACGATCCAACGCCCCGCCGCCGCCGTCGCCATCACCCGCGCCGCTGTGTCTGCCGCCCCGACCCAGGTCAACCAGATTGCCGCCGCCGCCAGCCAAGCCGCGGTCAACGGCGGACAACGCGACCTGGTCGGTGGCATCACCGCCAATGCCGTGGCCGTGGCGAACGCCAACGGAGTGGGCACCACCCTCAACGATGTGGCCGGCGCCGTCACCACGACCACGGGCATCGCCGCCGCCACCATCACCAACGAGGCCGCCAATTCCCTCATCGTAGCCGACGCCCAAACCCAGGAGCTTGTTGAGCAGAACGAGAACGAGGCTGACCTCGTCGTCGATGAGGTGGAAATCGATATCGAGGTGCCGAACGACAACATCGTCGTCAGCCCGGTCTGAGCGTCTCCGAAAATATTGCAGCCGGTGAAAGCGTAGGGCTTCGTTCACCGAAGCCCATCGCGGTGGAGCGGTGCTGGCGTGAGGTTCCCGGGTCGCGACGAGTATCTGTTCCGCGTTCTGCTCAATGGGCGCGAGGGCAAATGTGACACAGACATTCCTGTCTGTGCGCCGGGTCTGTGCGCCGGGAGGCAACGCGCACAGACAGGACTGTCTGTGCCACCTCAGGCGATCTCGGCTCCCCGGATACCGCCGCGAGCGCGACCCCGATCCCAGTTTATCGGCTAGCGACGCAAAAAGCGGCTCCCTGCAGGAGCCGCTTCGTCAGTGGGATTGTCGCGCCAGGGGTAGTCGCTCCGCTCAAGGCATGAGCACGGCGTCGATGGCGTGGATCACGCCGTTGGAGGCCCGGATGTCGGCTTCCGTGATGTTGGCGGAATTCACCATCGCGCCCGACTCCGGCAGCGTGATCGTCACGTTGGAGCCCAGCAGGGTCGATACTGCGAGCTCGTCGCTCAGGTCGGTCGACAGCACCGTGCCGCTCACGAGGTGATAGAGCAGGAGCGCTCTCAACTCGGTCGCGTTCTCCGGCAGCAACAGGTTGTCCAGCGTGCCTTCGGGGAGGGCCGCAAAGGCTTCGTCGGTCGGCGCAAAAACCGTGAGCGGGCCCGGACCCATGACAACGCTGTTCAGGCCGGCGGCTTCGATCGCCGTGATCAGCGTGCCGTGCTGCCCGGTGCCCGCCAGCAGCTCGACGAGGGATTCCATCTCGAGCACGTAAACCTCGAGGAGCGCCACCCCGGCACCTTTGGCGGAGTCCACCTGCGCGGTGTAGGCGCCGGCCGGCAGCGTCGTGACAATCGCCGAATCACTGTCGGCGAGCGGCGCGAAGCCGGTGCTCTGCACGTGGAGGGCCTGGTCGCTCTTCCAGTCGTCGTTGCTGGCGATCATCATCTGGTCGCTGTCGAAGAGCTCGATCGCCGTATCGGGCAAAGCATTGTCCAAACCGAAATCCTGCAGGCTTTCGCCGAGCGAACGGATCATGACCCGGGCTTCCGTGCCGATGACGAAGCCGCCGATGATCGTGCCGACGCGGCCGTTGCCGGGATTGATGAGGCCGCGCGCCGAGTAGTTGAGCGCGGTCACCACGCCTCCGGGTTGGCGGTTGAGCTGTCCGCGCAGCTCGCCGTCGGGATTGCTCGTGGTGTGGAGGTTGACATAGGCCTCGCCCGCCAGGAGCGCGGCGAGATCGCCGTCGTAGCTGCCTTCGAAGGTGCCGGCGTAAAAGCCGTTCGCCGCCGAGGTGTAGGCCGAGGCGTCACCAAGGCTGATCGCAACCCCACCGTTGGCGCCGGTCGCGGCTTCGTGGATGTGGGAGCCGGTGAGTTCACTGCTCAAGCCGGTGGCGGTGATGGCGAGGGAATAGGTGTTGGTGTCGGGATAGAGCGTGAGTTCGGCCCAGCCGGAGGCGTCGGTGGTCACGGCCGGGACCTCGTTGTCGCCCGAGAGTTCGGCCACGAATCGCAGTGGAGTGAGATGGGCGGCAAAGGTGGTGCTCGCGGCCAGCAGGCACGCGGCACCGAGTTTGGTCAGATGTGATTTCATGGCGTTGGGGGGAAGGTTCTTGAATTGATCCTCTCGATACCCGCGGAGCCCGCAGGGTGCGTCTCCGGGGTGAACCGGCCGCCGGGCCGATTCCCGAGGGGTTTTGTTTCTCCACTTTCAAACCTGCCATCGGAGGAGTGGTTCATAATTCGCCCCGAAAATCGCCCGACTCGCCGACCGTCTCCACCCGATCGTCCCCAGCGCGTAGGGTGAACCACGGATTTCAAGGTCCTCCCCGGATGCCAATCCCGGGCCATGGTGGTTTCGGCCACAGATCAAAAACCCTTCGCGCCCCTTCGCGCCTTCCTCCCTGCCCCTCCGAATCCGTGCACTCTGTGAAATCTGTGGTCAAAAAATTCTCCTGCCCCTCAGCCACCCCACCGCCATTATCTAAACCACAGATCGCACAGAGTACACAGATTCCTTCGCGCCCCTTCGCGGTTTACTCCCTGCCTCTCCGACTCCGTGCATTCTGTGCAATCTGTGGTCAATAAACTCCCTGCCCCTCAGTGGCCGGGCGGGGGCGATGCTTGGCCACGGATTTCACGGATTTTCACGGATGCCCGTGCAAGGCCTCGCCGTCCCTTTTGCGTCTTTTGCGCCTTCTTGCGGCTATACCCTCCCGGCATCGGTCCGGGGTTCGAGGAACGCCGCGGTCCTGCTCTCCGACCAATACTCGCCGTCGCGGCTGAAGGTCACGAAGCCGACATGGCCGCCGTGGCGCGGCGTCTCAAGGTGCAGGTGGGCGTGCTCGCGCGCCCGCTCCTCCGGCCAGCACTCGCCCGCCAGGAAGGGATCGTCGCGGGCGTTGACCAGCAGCGTGGGTACGGCGATTGCATCCAGGAAACGGATACTGCCGCAGCGCGCCCAGTATTCCGCCGCATCGGCGAAGCCGTGCAGCGGCGCGGTGTAGCGGTCGTCGAACTCGCGAAAAGTCCGCAACGCGTCGACCCCGCGCACGTCGAGCTGATCCGGGTAGTGCACCGCCTTGGCGACCACTTTGGCGCGCAGCGTGCGCATGAAGCGCTCCATGTAGAGGCGGTTGCTCCAGTGCGCCAGCCGCAGCGAACTGGCCGTGAGGTCGCAGGGCACACTGAACGTCACCGCTCCGCGGATACGGCGATCGATCGCCGCGCCGCGTTCGCCGAGGTATTTCAAGGTCATGTTGCCGCCGAGGCTGAAGCCCACCAGCGCCACTTCGCGCCATGTCCGCTGGGCCAGCACATGATCGACGACGACCGCCAGGTCTTCGCTCGCCCCGCTGTGGTAAAAGCGCAACTGGCGATTGGGCTCACCACTGCAGCCGCGGCAGTTCCAGGCCAGCACATCCCAGCCGCGTTTCGCCAGCGCCCGCGCCATGCCCTGAATGTAAGGCGCGCGCGAACTGCCCTCGAGGCCGTGCGAAAGAACTGCCACCCGCGGCGATCCGGACCGGGCGAGATCGAGATCGAGAAAATCATCGTCCGGCGTCGCGATCCGCTCCCGAATCATCGGCACCGCCCGCACCCGCCGCCCCACCGCCGGCACGATCGACTGCGCATGCCCGTTGCGAAACCCCAGCGGCGCCCGGTAAGTCGATTCAATCAGCGGCATTGTTCAACCACGAATGGACACGAATTCACACGAATGAATCAGGTAGATGGAGCGAGCCCAGCCAGTGTGACTGGGTCGTTCAACATTGGTGTTCATTGGTGTCCATTCTTGGTTAAAAAAAATCACTGCCTCTCGGCCGGTTCGGCGTAGAGGTTCATCGCGGCGACGTCGCGTTGGAAGAGCGTGCGGGGATCGGCGTGGAAGGCGCGGAAGGCTTCCTGCGAGGCGGCCGGCGACTCGGCGTGCGGGGTGTAGGGGCCCGACCAGTGCGAGTTGATCCAGGTGAGGATCCAGGCGATGCGTTTCGCCTTTGGGGAAGCGAAGATCGGATCGAGCACGCTGCGCGTCCACCAGTCGGGCTGCTCCGTGTGATAGGCGATCTCGCCCCAGGTGTGGTAACCGGTTTCGGTAAAGGCCGCGACCTTGCCGCGCTCGGCCGCGAAGTCAGTCGTCGCCTCCAGCAACGCCACCATGGCCTCGACCGAAAAGTGCGGATTGTCCGGCCGCCCCTCGCCGTAGCCGTCGACGCCGATCACGTCGACGTATTCATCCCCCGGATAGTACTCGGTCGCCAGCCGCTTGTCGGGCGACCAGCAGAACAGCACAAGGTCCGTCCGCTCGGTGATGTATTCGACCAGCAGTTGAAATGCACGGCGGTAGGTCTCGGGTCCGCCGTCGAGCCGGCTGCCCCACCAGAACCAGTTGCCGTTCATCTCGTGCAGCGGACGAAAGACGATCGGAAAACCGAGTTCCTCGTTGATCACATGCAACACCTCGTCGAGGTGCTCGTAGAACCAGGTCACGTCACCCTGCGAGTCGTCGCCCGTCACCACGCGATGCAGGATCTTCGCGTCCTGCTCCTCCCAATTGTGCGAGTTGCCGTACCGGCCCAGCCAATGGTAGTCGAAGGTCACCATCGCACCGTCGGCATAGGCCTTTTGGGCGGCACGCCGGTGGGCGAAGCGTTCGTGACGATCCTTGTCGATGAGGAAGTGGAAGTCCGAACCATGCACCGCCGGATGATCCCCCACCACGTCCTTCACGTCGGACTGCTCGACATCGAGGTAACCCACCTCACGCCGATCGTAGCTGAGCGGAAACTCCTGGCCGAACATCACGGTGTCCGACTCCCAGCCGATCCGATGCAGGTTAGCCAGCAGCGCCCGCGTCCCGGGCGTGGCCCCGGGATCGATCGGCTCGGGGGCGGCCGCAGCCGAAAGGGAGAAGCCGACCGCGGTAGCGAACAAGAGGTAACGAAAAACCATGGAGCCGAAGCCGAGTTCCGCCGCGGATCAAGTCAATCCCCGAGCCACAAACGTTGAACGCCTTGGCGGCAGGTCTCCAAAATCCGCATCGTCCCCGGTGTAGGGCCGCCGCTCGCCGGCGTGCCGCAGCTGCCTCTCAGACCACCCCACCCGGCAAACGAGGCAATGCCCGCGGCAAAGCGGCTGAGGGGCATGGGGAAGAACGCCAAAAAATGGACGACAGAAAGATGAAGACCGGCGCCTCTGTTTCTCTGCCCTCAATTTTTCTGTCGTCAGGTTGCGGTCTAGACGTGCGGGGGAGTGGCGGAGAGGCAGGGATTCTTTGACCACGGATTGCACAGAAAGCACGGATAACGGAGAGGCAGGAGGAAACCGCGAAAGGCGCGAAGGGACGCGAAGGAATCTGTGTACTCTGTGCAATCTGTGGTTTCCCGGTGTAGGGCCGCCGCTCGCCGGCGTGCCGCACCTGCCTCTCATACCACCGTCAGCCGTGCCACAGGCAGGCAAGCCAGCGGCGTGCCGACGAGCGGCAGCCCTACAATCACGACGTGCAAGCGGCTTCCGTCAGAACATGAAATAGGCGCACTAATCACGGATTGCACAGAAAGCACGAAGGCCGGGAGGCAGGGAGGGAATTGCCGCAACGAGGCGTAAAGAATTTTTCTGTCCCTAATTTTTCTGTCGTTGATGCAGACGCTCGGGCTCGCGGCGGATCGTCCTTTTTCACGTTCCCCTTGACATTCGATGGGAGCGGGGTTTCCCTTCGACATTCGATAGGAGCCATACCATGGGAAAGACCGACATTCTTCAAGGCACGCTCGACATGCTGGTCCTGCGCATTCTCGAGCACGGTAAACTGCACGGCTGGGGCATCGCCGATCGCATCGCGGCGCTCTCCGATTCGACCCTCACGGTGGGAGAAGGTTCGCTGTATCCCTCGCTCTACCGCATGGAGCAGAAAGGGTGGATCAAGGCGGAGTGGTCCGTCTCGGACAACAACCGCAAGGCCAAGTACTACGCTCTCACCCGCGCCGGTCGCAAACAGCTCGCCGAGAAAAAACAGGCCTGGGACGAACTCACCTCCGCCGTCGCCGCCATCATGGGTCCGATGTAAAAGCCACACCCGCAACGCACCTCCGCCCGGAGAACGGACGTCCCCGTCCGTTTCATCCCTGTCGGGACCACCCTTCCCACCGCAAACGGACGGGGACGTCCGTTCTCCATTCCTATCCGTGGCCATAGCCGGCCCGAGGCTACCGTACCCCTACCCCATCCCGATGTCCCTGCTCTCCAAGTTCCTCAACCTCTTTCGCCGTCGATGCCTCGAGCAGGACATGGCCGAGGAGATGCGCCTCCACCGCGAGCACCGTATCGAGCAGGCGATGGCCGCCGGCCTCGACCGCGCTGCCGCCGAACGCGAGGCCGCTCTGCGCTTCGGCCCGGCCGACGCCGCCGCGGAAGCGGCGCGGGAGATCCGCTCGTTCCTCTGGTTGGAACACCTGTATCAGGACCTCCGTTACGCACTGTGCGGCATGCGCCGGGCGCCGGGATTCACCACCATTGTCGTGCTTACGCTCGCAGTCGGCATCGCCGGCAACACCGCGTGTTTCAGCTATCTCAGCAGCGTGTTCCTCCGTCCCTTCATCTACCCAGATTCGGACCGCATCGTCATGATCGACGAGACGCCGCGGGCCAACGCCCGAGGCGGGTTGTTCGCCGACACGTTTTTTCACATCCGGGAAAATCACGACGGCCTGTTCGAAAAGATCGGCGCCACCAACGCTCGCGACTACCCGATGACCGGGCGCGGCCCGACGACCCGCGAAAGAGTCTTCCTGATCTCCCCGGAAACCCTTGACGTCTTCGGTGCCCGCTACCGACTCGGGCGGGGCATGCGGCCGGAGGAGTTCACCGCGGGTCACGATGCCGTGGCGGTGATCTCCTACGAATTCTGGCAACAGCGACTGGGCGGCACGATCGATGCCGTGGGCCAGCGCATCGTGATCAATCGCCGCGAACGCGAAATCGTCGGTATCCTGGAGCCCAAATCCTTCCCCGCCGACGAAACGGCGATCTTCGTGCCTTCGGAAATCATGACCGATCCGTCCCTGCGCGCACCCGGCACGACGTGGTCTTCAACGGTGCAGGCGAAACTGGCGGAGGGCGTTTCCCTGGCCGAAGCGCAGATGCGCCTGAATGCGCTGCGCTCAACCCAGACGCCGGATCAGCTCGGTGAACGCCGGGAGTGGTCGCTTATTACCCAGCGCTGGCGGGATGCCATGTTCACCGGTCTGCGCCCGATTGCCTCGATGATGACCGGGATCGTCGCGGCCATCCTGTTGCTCGCCTGCATCAACATCATCAACCTGGTGCTGGCCCGCAATAGCGCCCGGACCGGGGAGTTTGCGCTGCGCCTCGCCCTCGGCGCATCATCAGGCCGAATCGTCCGTCAACTGCTCACCGAGACGATGCTGCTGGCCGCCCTCGGCGGCAGCCTCGGCGGTTGGGGCGGGGTGGTGTTCTTCGACTTCATTGCCGGGTGGATCGAACTTGATCGATTCTCCATGCTGCAGCTCGAACCCGACTACCGCGTGATGCTCTTTACCGCCGGAGCCACGATTGCCTGCGGGTTGACCTGCGGACTGCTGCCGGCGCTGCGCTGTGCCCGTCCTCAGCTCAACCACTTTATCAAAAAGGGCGGGCAAACCGGCGCAACTCGCCGCCGCAGCCGACTGCAATCGGCCCTGGTGGTCACCGAGACCGCCTGTGCCATCGCCCTGCTCGTCATCGCGATGATGTTCCTGCGCAGCCTTCGCAATGTCGCGAACGCCGATCCCGGATTCAATCCGTCCAACGTGCTCTATTTTCAGGTGGCCTTCACCCCTGAACCCAACCGCACCCCCGAGGATGGTGCGCAGACCATCAACGAACTGCTGGATGCGTTGCGGGCCATGCCCGGCGCGCAGACCGCCGCCCTCGCCACGTCGGTGCCGCTGGGTCCGTCCGGTCACGTGACAGACAGCGTGTATCGGGTCGATCAGCCCACCGATCAGCCGGGACTGCGGACCGGCATCGGCGCCGCCACCGCGGAGTATTGGGAGACGCTGCAAATCCCCCTGCTGCGCGGCCGGCTGCTGCACGAAACCAACTACGCGACGCAGGCGCCGCGGCAGGTGGTGGTGAACGCGGAGCTGGTACGACGGCTCTTCGACGGCAATGGCAACGCGGCGCTGGGCTCCCCGCTGATCTGGCGCGGCAACCCCTACGAGATCGTCGGCATCGTGGGAAACACCTCGCGCTACAACCTCGGCCAGCCGGCGGAGCCCCAGTGCTACTTCTCCTTCGCGCATTTCAACCACACCTCCAACTTCATCGTGCGCACCGCGGGCGACGCCTCCACGCTCATTGACGATGCCCGGACAGTGATGCGCCGCCTGCACCCCGATCTGGCCATCTCACAAATCGGCACGCTGATCGACAGCGCGAACCGGACGCTTTTCGACCACGTGGTCCTGCTGCGGGTCGTGGGCGGTTTTGCCCTGGTCGGTCTGGCGCTGGCGGCCATAGGCGTCTTTGGCGTCATGACCTACACGGCCGCGCAACGCACCCGCGAGATGGGCGTCCGCGTCGCGCTCGGTGCCACCCGTCGCAACATCATGTCGCTCATTCTGGGTGACAGCCTGCGCCTGATTTGCATCGGTCTGGCCATCGGTGTCGCGCTGGGGGCCGGCGCGGCGCGTTTGCTCGCATCGTTTTTTTACGGAGTCAGCACGTTCGATCCCGTCAGCTATGCCGTCTCCGTTACGCTGCTCGCGACCATCGGGATCCTCGCTGCCCTCCTCCCCGCCTGGCGTGCGGCCCGCGCGGATCCCATCGCCGTCCTGCGCGCCGAATGAGTGCCTCGTGCCGACTCTGTTGCCCCCCAAATCTCCCATGCGCTCTCCACGGCTCCTGCTCGAAACACAGGCGGACGACCGGCTGCTGCAGGTCCGGGTCGTGCAGGCGCGGACGACCCTATTCGGTCCGCGCCTGCAGGAGATCGGCACCTGGTTCTTCCCTCGGATCGATCCCGCTCGCTGACGGGAAACCATTCCCTTACAACCGGAGCTGACACCATCGCCCCTGACGGCACGAAGGATTCTGTGTACTCTGTGCAATCTGTGGTTTAAACCACCGCGGTGGAGTGGCTGGGAGGCAGGGATTTTTTTAACCACGGATTGCACGGAGTGCACGGATTCGGAGAGGCAGGGCAGGGGAAACCGCGAAAGGCGCGAAGGGACCCGAAGGAATCTGTGTACTCTGTGCAATCTGTGGTTTAAACTGCTGCGGTGAAGTGGCTGGAACGAACGCGAAACAACGACAGGAAAATGGTCGCCAGAACGATGCGGAAGGGCGGCCCTTATTTTACTGTCCCAAATTTTCTGTCGTCACCTCATGGGAACGGACTGCGCAGAACTTGCGATTTCAGGTGGTGATCCGTCGCGAATCCTACTACGGGTCGCTGCACGCTTTCCTTCCCTCCGTCCCCGGCACTGCCCCTTCCCGCTTCCGCCATGGCCGCTTCGACTCCTGCCCCTCGCCAGCGCCTCGTCCTCTGCCTCGACGGCACCTGGAACAACCGCGACAGCAGTACCAACGTGCTGCACCAGGCCGTGCTCACCTCCCAGGGCGACACCGGCGACGGCTTCGTGCAGAAGGTCTACTACGACGAAGGGGTGGGTAACGGCGTGCTCGACGGCATCAGCGGCGGCGGTTTCGGCATCGGCCTCGAGCGCAATGTCCGCGAGGCCTACAACTGGCTGGTCGCCCACTTCAACGACGCCGGCCGCGTGAGCAAATACACCGCCGACGAGATCTACATCTTCGGCTTCAGCCGCGGCGCCTACACCGCCCGCTCCCTCGTCGGCTTCATCAGCCGCTGCGGACTGCTCCGCCGCGGCGCCCCCCTCACGGTCGAGCAACTCTGGCGCGGCTATTGCCTGCTCGGCCGCGACAAGGGCGACGGCGGCGGCTTCTGGGATGCCGTCGCCGGCGAAGCGCGTCCGCCGTTCCGCGCCCTCAACCGGCTCTGCAACGATCCCTGGCTGTGGGACCGCGTGTGGCCAACCGATCTCAACGCCACCGAACGGCTGCTCACCCGCTGGTCACGTCGCGTGCGCATCACCTACCTCGGCGTCTACGACACCGTCGGCGCCGTCGGCCTCGATGCCCTCGCCATCCCCGGCGTGCGCGGCCGCATCGCCCTGCACCACAACCTGCGACCAACCAAACTCATCGAGCGTTGCCGGCACGCTCTCGCGATCGACGAGAACCGCGCGAGCTTCAACCACACGCCCTTCGTCAAGTTCCACCCGCACAACCTCACCGAAAGCGCCACCACCGAGTCGGAAGCCGTCGCCCGGTGGGCGGATCGCGAGACCGATTGGGCCGCCTGCATCGAACAGGCCTGGTTCGTCGGCGCCCACTCCAACATCGGCGGCGGCTACCCCGACAACGCCCTCGCGCAGCGTCCGCTGGCCTGGATGCTCGCCGGCGCCCGCGCCTGCGGACTCGTCTGCGCCGACCCCGACGAACGTCCGCCCAAGGCCCACGCCCGCACGGCCGCGCCACTCCCCGCACCGGTCGATTCCTACGCCGCCTTCGCCGCGCCGTTTGCGACCCACCTCCTGCGACTCAAGCGCAACTACCGCCACCTCGATCCCGCGCCGGAGATTCGTGCCAGCGTCGACCACACCACCGCGCGCCGCGGCTTCGAACTCAAATCCATCAACGAGTCGATCGATGACTCGACCGTCGCGTACTTCGACGGATCCGCGCCCGAGCGCACGCCGCCGCCCAACCTGGTGAATTACGCGCGTCGCCACTCGACGGATACACGCCTGGCGCCGATCCGCGCCGCGGCGATCGACTACACCTGGCCCGCCGCGCCCGGCTTCCGGTCGCTCGTCACCACCATTCTTTGGGCCGCCGCCGCCGGCTACGGAACCTGGAGCGCGCTCCGCGGCCTGCTCGCCTGGAGTCCGCCCGCGCCATTCGGCTTCGTCCTGCTGGCGGTCGTGGCGATCGCGGCGGTGTGTATCGACTGGGCGGAGACACGGCAGACTTTCCGTCTCGCCCTCGGTGACGCGCGGGGCGCGGTCGCCGCCACCACGCGCCCATGGCGCGACACCCTGTTTTGGCTGCGGGCGTGTGCGGTTGTGCTGGCCGTGGCGGGCGCGTTCACCGCGCTGGGCCGGCTGTGGCAGGCCGGCTGGCAGGAGTATGCGCTGCGCGGCATTGCCCACACAGTGGCGGGTTGGTTGCCCCTGGCGCTTACGCCGATCGCCGCGGCCTTCGTCACGGTTTGCCTGCTGCGTCATCCGCGGCCGACGCCGGTCAAGACCGGCGCGCTTGCGCTGCTGGGAACCGGGGCGGCGATCGGCTGCGCCCTGCTGATCGCCGTGGCCGCCTTCGGTCTGCGCAAGGCGCTCGGCATCGCCTTCAGCGAACAGGTGCTCTCCGAGACGGTGCCGGTCCCGCACGGCGTGCTCGGCGGCGGCCTGCTGCTGTTGTTCATCGGCGCTGGCGTGCTGGCGAAGGGGCTGGTCTGGGTGGGCAATCCGTTGCGCCGCGCCAACCTGCCGGCGATCACAAACCTGCAGCGGCAGTTCAGCGCGGAACGCGTGAACCAGTTGTTCGCCGACTGGAGCGCCCGGCTGCACCTGCCGCAGTTCCCGCCCGAGGACCCGCACACCGGCCGCGCGGCCGCGCGCGTGCGGGAAGCGTTGCGGGAGGCGCTGTGGCGGGACGTGATCGGCTTCGTGCCGCTGTCCGCGGTCGTCCTGGGCTTCGGCCTGTGGTTTGCCCATGGCCCCGTGGGCTGGACCTGGCTGGGCTGGGCGGGACTGCACCTGTGGGCGATGCCGCTTTTTGCCCTGCTCGATTGGACGGAGGACCGCTACCACCTGTGCTGGCTGGACGATTGGGAGTGCGGACGTCCGCCGGCGGATGGCGAAGTGAAATTTGTCTTCCTAGTCGTGATCCTGAAGTTCGCCGTCTACCTCGGCGCGATGGCCATCACGCTCGCGGCCATGGCGAGGTCCGCCTGGCAGCTCGCCCGGGCCGCCCCGGCCATCAACGCCGCGGGCTCGCTCGCGCTGCTCATCGCCGCCGCCGTTGTCGCGGCCGCCCTCGTCACGATCGGCACCTGGGCAATCACCCGCCTGCGTCCCCGGGCGTGAACCACAGACGGCGCGGATCAACGACAAAAAATTTTGGGACAGAAAAATGGGCGCCGCACACCGCGTCATCTTTCTGACATCCGTTTTCTTTCGTCCCCTCCCTGCCCCTCAGCCACTCCACCGCGGATTTAAACCACAGATTGCACAGAGTACACAGAATCCTTCGCGTTCCTTCGCGCCTTTCGCGGTTTCCCCTGCCCTGCCTCTCCGAATCCGTGCACTCCGTGCAATCCGTGGTTAAAAAACTCCCTGCCCCTCAGCCACTCCACCGCGGATTTAAACCACAGATTGCACAGAGTACACAGAATCCTTCGCGTTCCTTCGCGTCTTTCGCGGTTTTTCCTGCCCTGCCTCTCCGAATCCGTGCACTCCGTGCAATCCG
>CBFGUO010000040.1:0-55197 GCA_965652375.1 uncultured Opitutus sp. | reverse complement strand
GGAAGTGGTTGGACATAAGGACAAAAGTGCACACCTGCACCCCGCAGTAATCGGCCACGGTCCAGAGCATCTTCCGCAGCACCTCCTTGGCCACGTCATCAAGCAGAAAGGCCCCATTCACCGTCCGCGTCATCACGTGATAAACCGCCGCCCCCTCCCCCGCATCCACCTTGATCCGTGCCATCCTCATGATGGTCGTGACGATGCAGACAATCCGTCGAAACTCCAGCTGTTTTAGTCTGTCCCTTTTAAGCGTCTGATAAACCGCCGCCCCCTCCCCCGCATCCACCTTGATCCGTGCCATCCTCATGATGGTCGTGACGATGCAGACAATCCGTCGAAACTCCAGCTGTTTTAGTCTGTCCCTTTTAAGCGTCCCCAA
This sequence comes from uncultured Opitutus sp., assembly GCA_965652375.1. Taxonomy (GTDB): domain Bacteria; phylum Verrucomicrobiota; class Verrucomicrobiia; order Opitutales; family Opitutaceae; genus Actomonas. Next base: position 54,815 of record CBFGUO010000040.1, on the reverse strand, counting down.
CTATTTTTAGTCTGTCCCTTTTTGCCCCCGGCAGCTCTTCGAGCGCGTCAGCCAACTGCCCCGTTCGGCCCAGCAGCGCATCCTCGCCAACGTCGAGGACGCGCTCACCGCCTACGAGGTCCGCAAGGCCGGTTGAGTTTTCGTCGCCGCCGCCGTCGTGGCGGTCGGCGTTGCCAGTGCGCCAACAGCGCTTCGAACGCCTTGCGGCCCTCGATCATGGCGACAACCGCCACGGTTGTGGCTGCAATAACGATGAGCGACCAGGGCGGCAGGTCGGTGAGCTGAACGAGTTTGGGCAGGAGCGGTAAAAGCAGGGAGCGCATGGCCTATTATGGGGGCGCCAACGACGGATTCGGTGGTGCCTTTCCCTACCATTGCCTTTTGAGCGCACCGCGTGAGCGGTTGCATTTTCGGCCGCTTGGTCGGCCGCGTGGCACCATGCGAGTTAAACCGTTGGTTGCCGCGCTCTTAGCAGCTCGTTTGAGACGCATTCTTAATTGCGCGAAGCGCTAAGGGGTAAACTGTCTGGGGAACTGGAAACGATCCCCGCAGGGGTGAGTTTCGGTTTGGCGTCCGCCGTCAAGGGATCGTTCGCCACCACACCCAAGCGCGCGGGGTCGGCCCGCAACAGCGCGCCGGGGAGGCGGCGCAAGATGGCGGTGCAGCGCAGCGGAACCGCCGGGCGGTCCGGGCGCGTCAGCGGCCGGTCCGTGGCGCAAGGAGCAACGCGACGCGCAGGCCGAAGGCCGGAGGGTTCGGAGGCGCGGGTGTTCCAGGAGCGCCGCACCACCGCAGCGGTCGGCGCGGTGCAGTGGAGCCAGCCCCAAAGCTGGCGGAGCGTAGCCGCGGCGTTCGCGCAGGTGCCGGTGGACGCGGGCAGCGCCATCGCCCCGACTCTTCGGGGCGAGCACGCGGACACCCGCGAGCGCCGGGCCATGCGGACCCGGCCGCAGCCGACCGGAGTGGACACGCAGGGAGGCGGAGCCGCTGGGCGACCGCAGCAACGCGCAGGGAGCGACGGGGCGACCCCGCCGAAGCCTTGGCGTAGGCGGGTTGAGCCACGACGGCACCCAGCCGGGCGCAGCGGGGTCCCCGCCGGTCTGATCACGGCGGGCACGACTCGAGGCTCGGGAGCAACGCGGACGAGGCTCGTGACGTGACGGCGGGCGCGATGCCCGCCGCCTTCGGGCGCGATCTTAGCGCCCAGGCCGACGCCGGTGGGGTTGCACTCCTCCACAGCGGAGGACATTTACGGCCGGAGCGAGGAAGCAGGATGTGTGACAGGCGCGCTTCCCGCGCGGCTGGCGCACAGCGTGCCGCCTGGGTCAACGTTGGTGTTCGGAACCGGAGTCAGGGCCGATCTTTATGTTTTGCGTTTGACCCCTTTTTGCCTGCTCTGCCTGCCCTGAGCCAGGGCGCAGGCCACACTGCAGCTCATCGCCACGCCCACCAGGATCGCGAGCTGGGACCAGCCCACGACCTCCAGGCGCAAGTCCGCGCCACGGGCGAGTAGCCGCTCACCCTCGGCGGACCATTTCAAAGAAGATGCCTAGCTGTCTTTGATGGTCATTTGCGCTCAATATAACATCGTGTTGCTCGAGTGTGAGCTTGTTCGAGACTAAATCGAAAACCTGCATTGAGGCTCGACCACATTCCCAAACAACGAGGTCCGCGAAAATCGCATCAGCGGTCACCTTCAGAGTAAACGTGGGTAACTGAGCTTCGTTTTGCAAAACCTCGACGCTTTGGCCGGCAGCTTCAAGTTGCTCAGCTTGGTCGCGAAGCCAGTCTACGCAGGTTCGATATGGGAACGTAGTCATTAGGGAGGTGGTAGGGCGCTGGCGGTTGGGATTGGATTCATAGCCGGAGGCATTTCTAGCGGCGGCAATCCACGACGTGCCGCGAGACGGTCCATTAGTGAACCCGGACCATCAATGACCGACCAGCCTTCGCCCGGATTGGTCACCCTCAATCTGGAAGTCGGCACATCAAACTCCAAAAACGTAGAACTGGGCGGTCTTGGCGTAAACGCCCCAGGATTAGGCGGCGATGTAACGTATATCTGGCCACTTCCATTCAACGGCGACTGAACCCTTCCCGATGCGGTTATTGCATCCGCTTCCGCTTGACTCATCCAACGACCCACTCGGCTTATTGGCTGAGGCCGAGGCACTACAGCGCCACCTACTGCTGTTGCGGTCGCCACTGCTTGGGTAGCACTCTGCGCTCCGTGACCGAGCCATTGGCCGACACTATCGAATTCAGCGGTCTGAAGGCTACCGTCCGCTCCAATGACGGTCCTTTCACCCGCATAAAATTCGACGAGCCCTAAGCCTCCCGTTACTCGACCGACTCCTTGGGAGATCGCTAATCCAGTCGCGCCAAGTGCGCTGCTCCCTGAGTCTCTAGCATCCACATACATCTGCCCGGCCTCGTTTCCAGCTTGAACCGCAGCTCCGATCGTAGCGTTATACAAGCCCTCTAAAGCACCCGAAGCCGCAGCACTAGCAAACTCGCCGAAAGTCAGCGAAACGTCGTTTTGAGCCTGGGCTAAGTTATCGGCTGCAAACTGATCGAATGGATTCGTGTAAGAACCATTCCATGACATTAATCCGTCTGAGGTCAGGCCGTTAAAATTCGTGATATAAACTTGATTGCCTGCGATATTGTATGTGCTGCCAACATTAACAGATTCAGACACGTAAAATTCATCCATCATTACGACTTCATCATCCACCCACTCCTTGCAGACTTTTCCAGTCGTATAGGTAGGGTTATAAACGCCGTCGGAATACGTATACCCTGTCTGGGTTGCCTGCATTTCCCACTCCAAGCATTGGCCATTCATCCCGAGGTAATCGTAAGCATTCACCGTATTATTGGCGACAAACGCATACAGATTTAATCCGCCCTGTTCCTCGATGGGATCACGCCCAAGGAACCGCCCGTTGCGCGGATCATAGTAACGTCTGCCGTAGTAGACCAGGCCGGTGTCTTCGTCGGTGTATTTGGTGCTGAAGCGTACGGCGTTGCTGGCGGCGTAGTCACCTTCCTTGCGCAGGAGTTCGCCGAAGGGGCCGTATTCGTAGGCGGCGCGCAGGGTGCCGCCGGCGTCGGTGAGGGTGGTCAGGTTGCCGTTGCCGTCGTAACCGGCGAAGAGGCGGCGGCTGTCGGTGGTGCTGCCGGCGGCGGTGTCGTGCACCGCCAGGAGCGCCCCCACCCCACCCGAGGCGCTGAGGCTGCCGACCAGGTCCAGGCCCCAGGCGTAGGTGCGCACCTGCGCACTGACCGCCTCGACTTCGCGGATCACGTTCCAGCCTTCGTATTGGAAGCGGCGGTCCTCGGCCACGGCCCAAGCGGTGCCGTTCCAGGTGTGCCGGGTCTTGCGCACCCGGCGGTGGAGGTAGTCGTAGGCGTAGGTGATGCGTTGTTTGGCCACCCCGGAGCTGTTCCAGACGTATTGGTTGTAGGTTTGTTGATAATACGGGTCGTCCAGCGGTGAGCCGAGGGTGGTGATGGAGGTGAGCCGGTTCTCGGCGTCCCAGGTGTAGCGCCAGAGGCCGTCGGTGAGCAGGTTGCCGTCGTCGTCGTAGGCAAAGGCTTCGGCATCGGGCCGCACGGTGGTCGACTTGGTCTCGCTGCTGACCAGATCGATCCCGCCGGAGCCGGCGCCGGGCCAGGCGGCCACGACGTCGAGGCCCTGCTGGGCGGGGACGCCCGTGTTGGCCGGTACCATCTCGTGGCTCCAGAAGCCGGCTTCGCGGCCGGCGCTCTGGTAGGTGCCGCCGGTCGGGCGCACGGCCACTTTGACCGCGCTGCTGCCGACCGTGCCGGCGACGGGCACGGTGTTGTTTTCGCGGGTGGTGTAACGGTTGAGTTTGTCGGGCACGTAGTCGTCCTGCAGGCCGGCGACGCCGGTGCGGTTGCTGGTGAGGCGATTGCCGATGTCGTCGTAGCTAAACTCGAAGCGGCGGCCGGGCAAGTCGTTCGCGGCGGCGGCGCCGGGGTTGGCGTTGCCGTAGGCGATGTCGGAGGTGAGTTCCCCGCGGCTGTTGTAGCCGAAGCGCCGGTGGATGGCGCCCGCGGCCGTGCCGTAGTCGGCAAAGGCCGTGCCGCTTTGGATGACCGAGGTGCGCTGGCTGGCCGCGTCGTAGGCGTAGGTGTAGCTGGCGGTGGCGACGGTATTCCAGAGGGTGGAGGCGTTGAGCACGGCGTCACGGTCGCTCATCCAGGTGCGTTTGAACTCGAAGAGGTCGCTGGTGCCCAAGGGCGTGGCGACGCCCTGCACGAGGTGGGAGTTGGGCAGGTAGTCGTAGGCAAAGGTCTGGGTGCCGAGGGCCCCGCCGGTGGTGATGCCGTCGAGGCGACCGTAGGCGTCGTAGTCGTAGTCGAGGCTGTGCACAACCGCGGAGTTGACGGTGAGGCTGTAGCCTTCGGTGCGGCCCTGGGCGCTGCCGGCGGTGGCGTTGAGCTGGTAGGCCAGGGTCCAGTCCTCGCCCTGGGCGGCGTCGAAGGTGACGGAGCTCAGCTTGCCGCACTCGCAGTAGGCGTGGGTGTGGGTGTCGGTCTGCGCGCCGATCTGCTCGACCTCGGTCATGAGTCCGCGCCGGTCGAAGGTGTAGTTGAGGTCGGGCGTGCCGTCGGAGTAATCGACGTAGGTCATTTCCCCGGTGAGCGGGTCGTAGGTGTAGTCGGTGGTGACCCCGCGCGCCCAGGTGCGGCGGGAGAGTTGCTTGTTGGCGTTGTAGAGGTAGGTGACGGCCTTGTTGGCGGCGTCGATCTTCTGATGCAGCAGTCCGCTCGCGGTGTCGTAGTTCCAGGTGGTGACGCTGTCGGAGGTGGCGCCGGCGGGCCAGGTGGCGCCGTCCCAGCCGCTGCCGCTGCGATAGGTGGTCTGGGTGATGCGGTCGCCGTAGGTGGGGTCGTAGCCGTAGGAGATCGGGTAGGTTCCGCTGCCCCAGGTGTGCAGCAGGTGGCCATGGGCATCGAACTGGTGACGGGTGACCCGGCCGAGGGGATCGGCGATGTAGTTGCGCCGTCCGCGGGCGTCGTAGCCGAAGGTGGTGACGCGGTTGCGAGGATAGGTTTGGGAGTAGAGCCGGCGCAGGCCGTCGTAGCCTTGCTTCTCGTTTCTCCGGTCCCGCGATCATGTTCCCGACGACGCCGTCGCCCAAACAACTACTGTATCAGGAATCCGGAGCGAAACCGTCCATTGTCGCACCGTCCACGCGATAGCCGCCGGTGCGGGTGGTGCCGCTGCGGGTGTTGTAGAGTTCGATGACCCGCAGAAGTTCGGTGAGGCTGAGGCGGCCATCATGGTCGAAATCGGCACTGTGATACCGCGTTGGCCGGTCCTCCTGGTCGAGAGATCGTGTATCAGGGTCAAATCCGTCCGCCGTCGATGCCGACAGGCGATAGCGTCCGGTCCGCGTGGTCCCGGCACGGGTGTTGTAGAGCTCGATCACTCTCAACAACTCGGACAGGCTCAAGCGCATGTTCCCGTCGATATCGGCGCTATGGAATCCTTGACGCAGAATCAGCGGATCAGGCGCCACCAGCCCCTGCTCATGGAACGTCTCTGCGGTGATCGCGAATGTTGCCGCCAACTGAAAACTGCTCCCCGCTTCGGTCGGCGAGTTGAGCACGTAGGTGAATTCGTGGGGAAGGCCCGGAGCGGAATTCCATTCCCACTCCAAAAGACTGGAAGAACCGACCGTGGGCTCGACAGACGCAGCCGGACCGTCCCATTCCGCCAATGTCCAATTTTCCGGCAACAATACGCTCCAGCGCAGGCTCTCGATTGTGACGTCCGCCGTGAATCGATTGAGGATCGTGACTGAGCCTCCCGGAGTTTGATCGTCGTGCGTGACTTCGTGACTGCCCTCAAATACGGGTGGCGGCGGAGCCACCGTTATCACGGCGGCCTCCGATCGAACTGATCCCGCCCCATTGGCGATGACGACGGTGTATAACCCGGCGTCATCAAGTTGCACATCGGTCAACCAGAGGCTGGAGCTGGTGGCACCGGAAATTTCCGCCCCATCGTGCTCCCACTGGTATGACTGAGTATCGTCCGATGCGACCACGCTCAGTTTCACACTGTCGCCAACCTGCAGGCTGGCCGACTGCGGATGTTGAGAAATGGTGGGCAGCAACGCGACCTGCAGATCGATCACCGGGGAAACCAACGTGCCGTCCGATGTGGTAACTCGAACCGAGTACTGGTCCGTGTCGCTCGCACTGACCGCGTCAATTCTAAGAACAGGTCCGTCCACACCGTTGATCCGGTCCGAGTTGACCATCGCGACTCCGTTCCGAAGCCACTGGTAGGTGACCGGCAGGTCGGCAAAGACGTCGACCCTCAACAGCGCTTCATCGCCTGCCACAAGTCCCGTCGGCGCAGAATTCAGCAAAAGCGACGTCCCCGTGCCGGGAACCAAAGCCCAATACCGATGAGCCAGCCCGGCGGACGTGTGGGAGCCCACCTCGAATGCCCCGCCAGCTGCGGAGGGCACCTGTTCGATATTGCCGCCGGTTATCCCCCCGTTGGGATGCCAGACCACCAGCTCACCATTCGCCTGCAAGGCGACGCCATCGGCGAGGCGAACGACGTCGTGAAGTCCGTTTGGCAAGTATCCCCCATGCGGCAAGTCGGCGACCAGAACGGTGCCATCACCAAGCAAGGCCAACGCACCGTCCGCCGTCAGATAGACCGCATCCGACACGATGCTTGGGTAGTTGCCCAACCCGGAGCCCATCGGGCGCCCTTCCCGCGTGAGAAACGCATTCGGGCCAGCTTGCATAACGATGTCACGATTCGGGCGCGGCACCACCGGATCTCCAAAGTTCCGCCACATCTCGACGGAGCCGTCAGCCCGCTGGGCGGAGAATCGGCTGCCGTCACCCGCGATCGATACGATCTCGGTGAGCCCCGCCGGAATCGGAACCGAAACCAATCCGGTTCCGGCCCCCACCACCGTTCCGTCCGCCTTAAGACCGATAACAAGATCTCCGGAGGTAAAGGCAATGACGTCCACCAGGTTTTCCCACGGCGGCACATCGGTTCCCCATTCACCCCACCGGACCAGGCGTCCATCCAACCCCAGGGCGACCCCCTTCTCGGCCGAACTCTCCGCCACGACCTTGGCAAAGCCGCCGTGCGTCTTCGCCAAAGAGGCCTCACGGCTGACCTCGGACTGATCCCAAGTCACCGCTTCGGCACCGGGCATGGAAACATGCAGCCAGAAGTAACTGCGCGTGGCTCCGTTGGCGTTGGTGGCGGTCACTGTGTATCGCCCGCGATCGGCGAGGCTCACCGGATTCAAGCGCAGCGTATCTCCCTGCGGCGTGATCTCTTCGCCATTATGAGTCCATACATAGCTGACTTCGCTCTCACTCGCGACCTCGGCCTGAAACTCCACCGTGTCGCCCACCCAGGCCAGCTTCGAGAGCGGACGCTGGGTAAAGGTCGGCGCCGATCCAATCGTCACCGCTTGATTCGAGGAGTAGGCTCCGCCGGCCGAAGTGCTCGCATATAGCTGATAGTTCCCGTCGTCGCCGAGATCCGTCGGATCAATGCGCAAATTGGCCGATGTCGCACCACTTATCCGTTCGTCATCAGAAAGGGGGGTGCCGTTGCGATACCACTGATAGGCGATCCCTGCTCCTCCCCAAACACGTGCGACCAACTGCAGCGGCTCACCAGCGCCGACCTTGGCGGGTCCCTCTACCCCCGCGATGTGGGGGGGCTCGACAGTCGAAACATCCCGCAGCACCACCGCCACCTGTCGGTGCAGGCTCGCATCCACAACGCGTGTCAAAGGCGCCAGGGACCCAGGCGGAAAGTCGGAGTATTGCCCATAGAATCGCAACTCCCCGTTGGGAAGGAGCAATGCGACGTCGTACCAACCGGCATACACTCGGACAATTCCATCCGGCACGACTTTGAGCAAACTGGTGGAATCGCCCCACCTCACCAACTGCTTGGCTTCGGAAAGCGCGATACCTCCATTGCTGTGGGCCTGCACTTGGATCAGGTTTGAATAAAGCGGTGGCTTCGAAGCGTAACTCGTACTCCAGCTGTAGGCCGCCCCGTCGGCCTTCAAAACCAGGGTGTTACTGCCCTGCGCGGAAATCGACTGCACCGGACCCAAGCCCGCGGGCACGGCAGCGGCTTCCCCGTTGTCCACCGCCCCCCAAACGGTGACGGAACCGTCCGCTCGCAGGGCAACGGAATGCCGCGTACCCGCCGAGATTTGGACCACGTTATACAAATCCACCGGCACCTCGGCCTGCCCCGCATCGTTCCCTCCCCAGGCCACGACGGTCCCGTTGGCTTTGAGGGCCAAGGCGTGGTAATAGCCGGCAGCGATCGCAACCACATCGCTCAGCCCGTCAGGCACGGTGGCCGCGGCGGGCTCATTCCCGTAGTCGAACATGCGCCACCCCACCACCGTTCCGTCGCGGCGAAGCGCCAAGCCGAAGTCATTTCCCGCCGCGACCTGAATCACATCGGACAACTCGGCCACACTCGTCGGCGGTTCCGAATAAGTCGCCCGCGTAACCACCTGGGTAATCGAGGTCGCAGCATAGTCCGGCACCACGAACACCAATCCGTAGGCGCGGCCCCCTCCTGTTTCCGTCACCTCCACGTGGTAACGGCCTGCATCCGCGTTGGCGAAGGTCGAAAACGTAAGTTCAGACTCCGTCGCGCCCGCGATCGGGGTGCTGTCCTTGAACCACTGGTAACCAAGCGCGCCACCCATGGCCGCTTCCGCCTGAACCGACAAAGTCAGCAACTCGCCCTGGGTGCCCACGATCCGGGACTGGGTTGCCTCAACGGCCGGGCCCGGTGGAATCTCATACTCAAGGTTGAGTTGGACGTGGCCTTCGTAACCCGACCAGCCATCGACCTGAAAATAGTAGGTGACTCCGGCCAAGGCCGTGAACCTGACTTCACTCGTCCGCACGACCCCGTCCTCAACATCATCGTTCGTCCCGCGTTCACGCAGGAGACCCAGCGAATCTCCTGTATACACCCCGAGCAGAGTATCGAAGCTGCTGCCCATGGTGGTTACCTGCATGTAGGCCGACTCCGTCGCCGTCCATTTCCACCAGACCGTTCGTCCACCTCCGACCGCCGATAGATTCAACCCGGGTTCATCGTCTTCCATCGATGATTGCGTGGAGGTTCCGGTCACGGACGCCTCTCCCTCCCCATTCAGAATGATCTCCGTGGCGTTGGCAAAGTCGTCATTGGCGGGGATCGAGTCCGGCGCCCCGTAAAGGAAATGACCGCCAGCGATGTCATCCTGCGTGAGACTATCGACGTCACTCACTTGGCTGTTCATGATGGATACGACGGCCTGCGGGGGTGTCGCCTGATCCGGATGAGTTAAGCCGATGACGTGTCCGAATTCGTGGAGAGCGACCCGTCGGATGTCCTGCTGCTCTCGCAGTGGGCCTCGATAGGAATCCCAGTCCCAAGCCGAATTGAACACCACATCGGCATGCTCCCGATAGTTGGATTGAGTCGCCGAAACGAAAGAGACGGTCACGGCCAAAGTGTTGGCGTCGAACTCGAACCCACCGATCGTGTCATCCATGGCCACTTCGTTCACCCCGTTGTTCAGACTGTATGCGCCGACCGAGGAATAAATGACCGAGAACTGCACATTCCCGAGTTGCGCGTTCCAGTCGTTGATCGCGTTCAGGAATGAATCCGCTTGGGTGAAACCATCGCTCAAGACCGTTGTTCGATCCAAATTGACGTAGAATTCGACCTCACCCCGCTCCCACACCACGACGTAGACGCCGCTGTCGTCCGTGATCGGGTCAAAGGCCTGCAGCGCCGTAGCCGCCAGAATGGTCGCAACGAAGCCGCGGAAAAGGCGCTTAATTAAGCTGCTCATGGTCTTGGAAAATCGGGTTTGCCGGCTTTACCGCACGAATGCGGCGGGCGAATTCCTCGGGGCTCAGCGCACGCTGTACCTGTACCGTTTTCGGCACCTCGGCCCCTTCGCCCGCGGCGTGCAGGGGCTGCGATACTTCGCTCGTTTCGGCCAACGGCGCACCGTTGTCCCGCGTCACGTATTCGCGGCCGGTCGCGTTGTCCTTTTTCACCCGATAGCGGCCGTACATGATCCGCGTCAGCGGCGATACAAATCGCCCGTTGCCGTGGACGAAAAGAACGTCCTCGTCGCCTACCTCAAACTGCGGCGCCCCCTCGAGCACCATCGCCTGCTCACCCACTTTTCCGCCCAACATCGTCAGTACCAACGGTTCCGGCGGCGCGCCCGCGATGACCTCCACCACGTCCAGCCTCACCCGCGTCACGATCACGCGTGACGCTCCGCGCTCCTGCCAGGCCGACTCCACCGCCATCACCCGGCCGCGCACCACGTAATCCGACTCGTGCACCAATTCCTTGAAGGTAGGTGGCACGACCGTCGTGCCACTACTGCCATTCGCACAGCATAACCCAAGTGCCGCAACAAGCACACGACACGGAAAACGGACCAAGAAGGAGACTGGCATGACGGGGAAACGGTGAGTACCTTTCGCTCCGACGCATATACACGCCGAAACGTGCCGCCTCCACATGCGAGGGCCAGTCTTCGCGGGCAGCAGCGCGACAACCTCGGCAGCACGCAACGACCAGGTCAAGCGCTCGTATCCGCAAACTGCTCACGTGTCCGGGGCGAAACCGTCTGCGGTCGTGGGGTCCACGCGGTAGGCGCCGGTGCGGGTGGTGCCGCTGCGGGTGTTGTAGAGTTCGATCACCCGCAGGAGTTCCGTGAGGTCGAGCTGCGCGTCGCGGTTGGTGTCGGCACTGTGATAAAGCGTCGTGGTGCTCGGCTCTTCGCTGCCGGTGGCCGGGGCAAAACCGTCCACAGTGGCGACCCCCGATTGATAGCGGCCCGTGCGGGTCGTGCCGGAGCGCGTGTTGTAGAGTTCGATGACCCGCAACAGTTCCGTCAGGCTCAACTGGTGGTCGTCGTCGGTGTCCGCACTGTGGATGCTGCCGCGCAGGACCACGGGATCCGGCGCCGCCAGCAGTTCGGTGGCTCCGCCGGACCGAACGATCTGCACGGCACCAACGAGCTCCACCACTCCCCGCCACGATGACGTGGGTGCAAGGCTTGCGCTCAGCTCCACGCTTCCGCTCAACCCGTCGGTCCATGTCCACTCGGCAAGGACGCTTTCCCCGGAGTCCGGGCGTGTCGCCGCCAACGGTTGCTCAATCGTGATTTGGGTCAGCTCCACGGCTCCGCTCGGCAACAGCCATTGCCAACGCACTTCACTCGCTTCGCCGATCCACTCCACCCGACCGATCACAGTCCAGGCCCCTTCGGCATGCGTCGCCGATTGCGTCGCGCGTTCACTTGAACCCGACGGCAGGATGCCGACCCAAACGCTCTCGGTCGTCGCGGAGCCGTGAGCATTGCTCACGGTCACCGCGTAGCGGCCCGAGGCCGCGATGCTCGAATCCAGTACCAGCGTCGCGGAGGTCGCCCCCGCGATCGGCTCGCCTTCGCGCAACCATTGAAAACTGAGCGGCGGTGTGCCCACCGCGCTCACCGCGAGCTGCACGTCGTCGCCTTCATTCGCGATGTGCGTGGTTGGCGCCGTCACGATCGCCGGTGCGGCCGGCGTCACCTCGACCACGTAGGTTCCACTGTCGGCCGCCGCCCCCGCGCCGTAGGTGCGCACCCAATACGAGGTCGTCAGTTCCGGCGTCACTTCGAGCGTCGCCGCCACCGCGCCCGCGATGGGCTCCGTCGTGTCGCCGCCTTCGCCGACATACCACTGGTAACGGAGGTTGGCGCCGATCGCCTCCACCGTAAGCGTGGTGCTTTGACCATAGGCGATCAACCGGCTCCCGGTCTCACTCACGATCACCGGCGCCGAGAGGTCGCGCAAGGCCACCGTCACTGCCCGGCCGCTCTCGACCTGCACCACGCCGTCGAGCCCGGCCGGCACGCTCGTCTCATTGTTGGTGCCCTTGCCCCACGCCGCCACCGTGCCATCGCGCCGCACCGCCACCGAAAAGTCGAAGCCGGCGTCCACCGCCGCCACGTCCTCGAGATCCGTCGGGACGGTGGTTTCGCCGAAGTCGTTGCTGCCCCAGCCTACGACCGCTCCCGCCTCCGTCAGCACGAGCGCGTGGCCGTAGCCCGCGCTCAGCTGCGCCACCGCCGGCAATGGGTCCGGCACGACAAGTTTGCCGTCGTTGGAATCTCCCCACGCGCGCACCGAGCCGTCCGCCCGCTGCGCCACCAGGAAATGCAGTCCACCCGACAAGGCCACCACGTCGACGACGTCCTCCGGCACCGCCAGCTCGCCGCCCTCCTCGGTGCCGTAGCCCCAGATCACCACCGTGCCGTCCGCTCGCAGCGCGGCCGAGTAGTAGGCCCCCGCCGCGATCGCCACCACGTCGCGCAGGTCCCAGGGCACGAGGCATTGCTCGTATTCATTGCTCCCCCAGGCGACCACCGTGCCGTCGGCGCGCAGAGCCAGCGAATGCAGGTCGCCCGCCGCGATCGCGACGACATCGGCCAATCCTTCCGGCGGCGTTTCCTGCCCGTGCAGGTCCAGGCCCGACGGACTGCCCCAGCCGACCACGGTGCCGTCACGCAACAGGGCCAGTCCGTGCGCCCCGCCGACTTCGACCTGCAGCGCGGGCTGCGCCAGCGCAGGCAACTGCCGCTTGCCGTCGGTGTCTGCTCCGCCCCAGGCCACCAGTTCCGTGTCATCGTAGTCGGGCAGCAAATACACCAATCCCCAGCGCGTCTGCCCGCCCGTTTCCACGACCTCGATCGCATATACACCCGCGTCTTCATTGGTGAAGTTCGGCAACGTCAGGTCCGTCGCGTTGGCGCCGGCGATCGGTCGGTTGTCGCGATGCCACTGGTAGCTCAGCGCGCCGCCCTGCTCGGCCGTCGCCGTGACCGCCAGCGTCACTGGTTCGCCGCGTGCGCCCACGATGCGCGGCTGCGCCACCACGATCGACGGACCCGCATCGGGCAGCAATTCGAGGTTCAACTGCACCGCGCCTTCGTAGCCGTCCCAACCATCAACGAGGAAATGATAACGCGTCCCCGCGGGGACGCGGAAACTCAGCGTGCTCGTGCGAATCACCCCGGGATCCACATCGTCGTTGCTCGCCACCTCCTCGAGCGCGTCCACCGCCGTCCCGGTGAAGGCTCCCATGAAGGTGTCGAAACGGCTGCCCAGCGTCGTGGCGTTCAACAGACCGTCGGCGGTGGCCGTCCAGGTCCACCACGCCGAACGCCCGCTCGGGAAGTCCGCGTCGAGCAACGGCTCGCCCGCCTCGCTGCCCGCCTGCACCGTCGAACCGCTCACACTTGCGCGGTGGTCGACGCCGAGCGTGATCACCACCGCATCGGCAAAGTTGTCGTTGGCCGGCGGCGAGTTCGGCGCGCCGTAAAGATAGTGCCCGCCGGCGACGTCGTCGGCCTGCAGCGCGTCGATGGCGCTCACCGTACTGTTCATGATCGCGGTGACCGACTGTACCGGCCTGGCCTGGTCGGGATGATCGAGCCCCAGCACATGGCCGAGTTCGTGCAGGGCCACGCGCCGCATGTCGTAGGCGGGCTGGTCCGGCTGTTTGCTGCCACGATAGGAGTCCCAGCTGAACGCATTATTGAACACCACGTCCGACTCCGTGCGGTAGTTGCCATCGCGAAAAGAAAGCGTCACCGCCAGCGTCGACCCGCCGAAGGTGAAACCGGGCACCGTGGCCGCGCGGGCGATCTCATTGACCCCGTTGCCCAGCTCCACTGCGCCGGGTGTGCCATCGGTCCAGGTGAACTGCACGTTGCCCAGCACTTCGTTCCAGCGCACCAACGCCGCCTCGGTGCTGTCATGTTCGGTGGTGCCGTCGGTGAGCGCGATCGTGTCGTCCAGGTTGTTCACCATCGGTATCGTGCCGCGCTCCCACACCACGACGTAGATGCCGCTCTCGTCGGTGAGGGGATCGAAGCCGCGCACGCCGACCGCGGCCACCGCCGCGAGCCACGCCACCCCCAGGCCGCGAAGGGCGCGTTCAATACACCTGCTCACGGTTCTGGCTGATCGGATTGGCCGGCTTCACCGCCCGGATGCGCCGGGCAAACTCCGCCGGACTCAGCGCCCGCTGCACCTGCACCGCCCGCGACGCCTCGGTCGCCCCGGCCTCCGCCGCCGCATGCAACGGCTCCGCCACTTCACTCGTGTCGGTCAACGGTTCATGATTCTCCCGCGCCACGTATTCGCGGCCGGTCGCCCGCTCTTTTTCCACCCGATAGCGCCCGTGCATGATGCGCGTGAGCGGGGAAACATTCCGGCCGTTGCCGCTCACAAAAAGGATGTCCTCGTCGCCCACCACAAACTGTGGTGCCCCTTCCACGGTCATGGATCGCTCCCCCACCTTGCCGCCCAGCATCGTCAGCACCAACGGCTGCGGCGGCGCGCCCGCGATCACCTCGATCACCTCCACGCTCACCCGCGTCACGATCACCCGCGACTCCCCGCGCTGCTCCCAGGCCGAGTCCACCGCCGTCACCCGCCCCCGCACCACGTAGTCCGACTCCCGCACCAGTTCCTCGAAGGCCGGCGGCACCACCGTCGTGGCCTCCAGGTCGCCGAGGAACACCGGCGCCAAAAGTCCGACGGCAAAGAGGCCCAGAAGTCGGAGCAAGCGGCGAGGAACGGAGGAGCGCATGATTGTCATGTGAGCAAAACGGACCGACTTGGACAATCTCCGCCTATCGAGGTGCCGCCAAAACAACAACCGACCACCGCGCCGGACTGCATTTTTTACCAGCCGTTCATCACGACACGACCGACGAGGCCGGTGGACGCCGGCGATCCCCGACGGCGTCTTCCTATGCGTCGGCCCCAACCTTTCCCAGCCACCCGAGCCACTCGACCGCAAGACCGCCTCCGGAGGCTTGCCCGCCTGAGGCGGGCGACGGTCCACCTTCCATCCTCAGCGTTCCATCGCTTTGCCGGTGGACGTCGGCCTCCGGACGGCGTCTGTCCATGCGTCAGCGCATCCTACCCAGCCACCCGAGCCCATCCACCGCAAGACCGCGTCCGGAGGCCACGGTCCACCTTCCATCCGGTGGACGCCGACGCCTGTTCCGCGATCGCGGTTATCCCCGATGGCGTCGCTTCACTACGTCAATCCGCTTAACGACGAGGCGAAGGAGACTGTTGCCGCTCCGCTGGCCTCGGCACGCTGGCCGCACATGAAGCCCCGCCTCCTACCCCTGTGGTGCGCCTTCAGCATCCTGCTGCTCGCCGCCCCACCAACGCACGCCGCCGACGCCACCCTCGCCGATATCGAAGCCGTCACCGCCGCCTGGGCCGACGCCTACAACTCGCGCGACCCGGCCAACGTGCTCCGCCTCTACGCCGAGGATGCCGTCTTCTGGGGCACCGTCTCCCCCACCCTGCGCGACACTCCCGACGAGGTGCACGACTACTTCAAGGGCATGCCCGATCGCCCCCGCGCCCGCGTCGAGATCGGCGAACACCGCATCCAGATCTTCGGCGAGGTCGCCACCAGCACCGGTTATTACACCTTCAGCAATACCGACGATCAGGGCGTCAAAACCAGCAGCCCTTCCCGCTTTTCCTTCACCTACCACCATCGCGATAGCCGCTGGCTCATCGTCGTGCACCACTCCTCGCGCGTGCCTGCCCCCTGAGGGAGGTCCTGAAATCACTGGAGGGATCCTCCAGAGATTTCAGGACCTCCCTACTCCTGCCAACGTTCCGCCACGGCTCCCAGCGTCGTGCGGCCGTATCGCCGCGCGATCCGCACGAGCTTGAGGAATATCTGCGCGCTGATGAAGGCGTCACCCGTCGCGGTGTGTCGATCGTGCGGCGGCACGTCGAACTGCCGGCACAGGCCGTCGAGCGAGAAGTCGCGCCACGGCGGCGCCGAACCGGCCGGGCCCGTCGCCGGCCCCAGTGCCCCGGCTTCCTCGAGATGCAGGGTGAGTTCCATCGTATCCAGCCAACGGTTACGCAGTTCCACGCCCAGACAGCGCCGGCACGCCCGGCCGATCACGTCGACATCGAAGCCGATGTGATGACCCACGATCACGCCGCCGCCGATAAAATCGAGCAGGTCCGCCATGGCCTGCGCCTCCTCCACGCCGCGCTCCGCCGCCTCGGCCGCCGTGATGCCGTGCACCAACACCGCCGGCGTGTTGTGACTCACCTGCAGCAGCGCCTCGAATTGCTCGTCCAGCCGGATCTCGCCATCCTGCACGGTGAGGGCGCCGATCGTGATAATGCGGTCGCGCTCCGGATCGAGGCCGGTGGTTTCGCAGTCCAGCGCCACGAACCGCACCGCCTCCACCGGCGTATCCTCGCCAGGAGCTGCCGCCAAGGCGGCCTCGTAGCGCGCCCGCACGGCCGCAACGTCCATCGCGGCGGGATCAGGCATCGGTGCGCGCGGCGGGATCGAGGTTGAAGTGGTCGACCGCCGCCTCCATGAGCCGGCCGACGGTGCGAAAGATCGACTTCACGCGCTGGATCTCGATCGGGGTGAGTTCGTCGGGCCGGACCAGCCGCGCGTTGTCGCCGCGCTGCAGGCCGACACGCGTCTGCAGCTTCAGCGCATGGTCAAAGGCCTCCGCCGCATCGGCGAACAGCCCGGCGTATTGCGGCAGCACCTCGGCCGACTTGCGGTAGCGGTCGGGTGTGAAGGTGGCGTCCTCGAGCCCGAGTTCCAGGGCAAACACTCGCGCAATGTCGACCAGCGGGGTGAGCGCGTTGGTCTTGGTGTTGATCGTATCGGACACCTCTCCCGAGGCGTCGAGCACCGAGTCGCGGAAGACCGTCACCGGCGGCAGGTTGGCCAAGGCATCGTTGGCCAGCAGGGGCACGAAGGATCCGCACGCGGCGATCTCGGACCGGATCCGAGCGCGGACCTGGTGCACCAGACTGCGCTCGCCCGTCACCGCGCGCAGGTCGAAGAACGGCGTGCGCGTGACGATATTACTTTCGATCGGATGATGCACCCAGGTGCGAAACACCGCTGCCCAGTCGCTCACCGACCGGCACCACTGCGGGTTGCTCGCCATCCGGCCCCAGGGGTCGAGCGGGAAGCGGCACATCGACAGCATCGCGCCGACTTCGTTGGCCAGCTCGCTGAACCACAGCTTGGCCGGCACGTCCAGCTCACCTCCGGGCGGATCGGCGTGCACGATGCCGGTGCGCTGGCTGGATCGCAACAGCCGCTCCTTGCGCCCTTCGGAGTGCAGGGCCAGCCAGGCCCAGGGCAAGCCGGGTTCGCGCAGGCCCTTGGCCGTGAGCTTGGCGCGCGCCAACTCGACGGCCTGCTCCGTCAGCATGCGATCGACCTGTGCGATGAAGTTGGTGAGCCACTCGATCGGCGCCTCGCCCTCGACGTAGCGCAGCAACAGTTCGTCGGCCCGGTCACGCAGCCGACGCAGTTCCGCCATGTCCGTGGCCAGCTTGAACTCCTTGGACAAAAATACCGGCACGTTGCCGTGCATGGCCTGCACCGTCTTTTCGCCGATAATGCCCACCACCTCGCTGTGGATCGTGCCATCCCGGGTGACGATGACGTGGTGCCGCCGCTCGCGCATCATCGTCATGATGATGTCGCCCGCGGACATGCCGGACGGCACCGTGACCACCGGCGCCGTCATGATGCGACTCACCGGCGCATCGACCGGCACGAGGCCGGTCGCAACCTGCGAGGACAGATCGGCCTCCGTCACGACGCCGATCGGCCGATAACCTTCATTCACCACCACGACCGCTTCCTGCAGGCCGGGCGCAAAACGAGCCGCGACGGTACGGATCGGTTCATGCGGCTCCGCCGAAAGCAGGCGGTTGGCCGCGCGCTGGTCGAGCGCTTCGGCGTGGGTAAGCCAGCCGGCCGCGGCTTCCTTCAGCTCCACGGCTCCGGTCAGCGTCACGGGCCGTTGCGACGCATCCTTGACCGTGAAATAGGACGCGAGGAACCCGTTCGCCTCGGGGCTCTCGCGGCACAGGGCGTGAAAGCGCTCCGCCGGCAGCGCATACAGGATGCTCTCCTGCACCACCCGTGCCGTTGCCCGGTAGGGCACGCCGGGCTCGGCCCACTCCAGGCCCATCAAATCGCCCTCCGCCCGCACATCGATCAACTCCTCCCCCGCCGGACTGGGACGGTAGAGATTCACCATGCCGCGCTGGATCACCCACACGTAGCGGCCGCGCGCGGCGCCGTTCTCGAAGACCAGTTCGTCGGGCTCGTGAAATTTGACCCGCCCGCCCTCCGCCAGCTCGAGCAGGGCCGCTTCGCTCAGGTATTCAAACGGCGGATACTTCTTCAGAAAGTCGGCAACACGCAGGGAAATGCTCGAGGTCTTCACGGGCGGGGGCAGGGATTGGCTTCCTCGGGCCGGAAGCACGGGCAGGCAAGGGATCACGACCGACGGTGGCGATACGAATCGAAACGATCCGCCATGCCTCGCCGCGCTTGACTGCCCGACCGTTTAACCCTCCTTCCGCGCCACGATCACGCTGCGGCCCACGGCGGTCGGTCGCACCGCCTCCCAGATGAAGCCGGCGTCGGCGAGGAACCGGCGCATCTCGCCCAGCGAGTAACATTTTCCCGCCGTGATCATCATCATGAAGGCCGAAAACTCCGCCACGTGCAGCGGCCCGGTTTTCTCGGCGTTGATGAAAGCCTGGTGTACCAACAGCCGCCCGCCCGCCGGCAGGGCCGCCGCCGAGCGCGCCAGCAGCGCCCGCACCTCGGGCTCGTCCCAATCGTGCACCACGTGCGACAGTAGGTGCACGTCGTAGCCCGGGGGCCAGGCCTCGGCAAAAATGTCGCCGCTCACCACCTCGACCCGTTCCGCGGCGCCGCGCTCTGCAATCGCTTTACGCGCCACCCGGTCGACGGGCGGTTTCTCCAGCACTGCCGCGCGCAGGTGCGCATACCGCGCCGCCAACGCGCAGGCGTAGATGCCTGAGCCGCCCGCGACATCGAGTAGAGCGGTGTGCTCGCTCAAGTCCACCGCCTTGGCGATCGCCGGCCCCAGCAGCACGCCGCGGCAGTCCATGGCCGCGGTGAAGGTCGCGGCAAAGTCCGGTCGCTCCATCGCCGCCGCCCATGCATCGGGATCGGCCCCGCCACCAAACCGCGCCGGCCGCCCGGTGCGCAACACCTCCAGCATGGCGAGCATCGAGGGCCGGTCCTTTACGTTGGCAAAGTAGGGCGCCAGGTTCCACCGCGACGTCCCGACCAGATGCTCCCGCGCCCGTAAGGTGAGCAGAAACACCCCGCCGGCGCAGGTCGTGAGCCCGGCGGCATTGCTCAAGGTCATCAACACATCCGCCGGCCGCGGCTGCAGTCCGAACTGCTGGCAAATCGCGCCCAGCGTCGCTGGATTGTCCGCCAGCCAGGTGAACAGGTCGAGGTGCGTGATGGCCGCGCCGAGCAGATCCATGGCCGCCATCCCGTCCCGGTAACGGTAGAGCGGCAGCGGATCGGTGACAGGTTCGGTGAGCAGGTCGTTGAGCGTCAGCGTCATGATGCGCCGCGATCAACGACCGGCGCGACGCGCGATGCAACCAGTTCTCGCCGCGACCGCACGGAACCCCCACGGTGCACGGTTCATGTTGAACCTGTCTGCCATCCTCACGCACCCGGGCGGAGCCCACAAAGACGAGTTTCTCGCCTGCGCCGTCCTGCTCGCCGCCGCTGACAAGCCGGTCGCGATCGTGCGGCGCGAGCCCACGCCGGCCGACCTCGCCGATCCGACGCTGGCCGTGGTCGATGTCGGCGACGCGCACGAGCCCGCCGTGCTCAATTTCGACCATCACCAGTTCCCCGCCGATCACCCTCCCGTCTGCGCGCTCTCGTTGGTGCTCCAGCACCTCGGACTCTACGAAGACGCCCGCGCCTTCTGCGACTGGCTCGAACCCACCGAGTGGTTCGACTGCCGCGGCCCCGACGCCACCGCCCGGCGCCTCGGCATCGAGCGCGATGTCGTGAACCGACTATACTCGCCGCTCGACGGTTCGCTGCTGCGCCGTTTCGCCAGCATCGCGGAGGTGCGTCCGGACGATCCACTTGGGGAGGTCATGCACTGGATCGGCGCCGACCTGTTCGACTACCTGCGCGGGCTGCGCGCCCGATTCGATTTCATCGCGCAACACGCGGAAGTCTGGACCGTCGGGACCGCCGCCGTGCTCTTTCTCCCCCGCACGGAGCCGTTACCGGAAGACCCCTCCGCCAGCCTGGATCGTTTCATTGCCACCACTCTTGCCGACCGCGGCATCGTCGCGACCGTTTCCCCCGACCGCCGCGGACCCGGATACGGGCTCTCCCGCCACCGTGACGACCCCACCTTCGACTTCACCCGCATCGCCGCGCAAACCGATGTCCACTTCGCCCACGCCCGCGGCTTCGTCGCCAAAACCAGCGCGACCGACCCGGCGCGTTTGCGGGAGCTGTTGGAGCGCTCCCACACCGCGCTGTAGCCGGGGTCGCTGACCTCGGTGCGTTCCGCCGGGCGACGCGTCCCGCCGGCCTCATCGAGCCCAGCGACAATAAGGCCAAAAGCCACTATGCACCGAGTTGGTGCCATTCAACGCAACTACTCCATGATCCGAAAATATTGCCCGCCAAATTTCGCCGCTAGCAGCGAGGCGTATTGACTGAAAGCCGATCCTGTCGATGGTTCGACGGCGGAACCCAAAATCGGAAACTGCACCACATGCAGCCGGACTCTCAGGGCCGCCGTCCCCGGCTCAGCGGCATCCGAATCGAACTCCGATTTCATCACCGCGGCAAAAAGCGATGTGTCCTGAATGAACAATTCATCGCCGAGAATTACGATATCCCACGGGTCACGAATCGAGCCCGGCTCGGAGGCCAGAACCTTCAACGCCCTGACCACGGCAATGGTCGGATCCGATCCGCTGAAATCGATCGCTGGTCGCAGGAGGTCGACAAGTCCATGCGACCCGTTTTCGGCGACGCGCTTCGGTCGACCCTCCGCTCCGAATAGCTCGCGCCCCCAAGCGTCAAGCACCCAAACCTCTTCCAACTCGGGTTGGTGGCGAGTCAGATGAGCGAACACCTCCTCCACGGCGGGTTTGAACGCATCATTCTCAAACCTCCGCATGCTTCCGGACGTATCGAGGATGACCACCAAGTGCTTCGGTAGTTTCAGCAACGTGATTTCATTCGGCGCACTGATTTCAATTGGTTCGACGGAAGTAGCACCCGAGGCCTTCGCGAACTCGATCGCCGCCATCATTGTCGCAAATTTCAGCTTCCAATCTTTGTCGGTGACTTGAGGCGTCGGCACAACGGTCTCGCAACCGGCGGACAGCAGACAGAATGCAAAGAGGCACACCCTTGACCGCCATCTGTGAATAGCTGGATTTCGCTTCATAAACTCTTCCTGCGACGCTTCGACTGGACTAAACGGTCCACCCGACTCACTCACAGTTTGCCGGTGCCCGGTTCACTTTACTACGCCCAGCCGCGTTCACTCAACGCCGCCGCCAGGGCCGCCTCGTCCAGCTCCCCCTTCACCGCATGCAGGTGGTGCACCACGCCCATCCGATCGCCGGCGCCCGCAGTCGAGATATCGATCATCCAGTCCTGCGTGTTGGGATCGTTGCACAGCAGGTCGTCGGCCCAGGCGATGACTTCGGGCGGGTCGATGTGGCCGCCGGTGAGCCCCTTGATGTAGAGTTCGGCCTGGGTGCGGTGATTGAGAGCGGAGGACATGATCGGAAGGTGAGTAAAGGTTAAGAAACGACGCGCAATAGGGATTGGAGCGCGACACAGAACCGGGAAACTCACCGGCGCCAGTCAAAATCTTCCACCGACCGCTGGCTCTGTTAATGCTTGCCGCACTTTTCTCTCAGCCGACCGACAAGTGAAGACTCGAAACTACCATCACACCAAGATCATCGCCACCCTCGGCCCCGCCACCGAGTCCAAGGCGATGCTCACCCAGCTCATTCTCGCCGGGGTCGACATCCTGCGCCTCAACATGGCCCATGCCACCCACAAGTGGGTCGACGACGCCATGTGGTTCATCCGTGAGGCCTCCACCGAGGTGGGCCGCCACGTCGGCGTCATGATGGACGTCAAGGGTCCGGAGATCCGCACCGGCAAAGTCACCAACCCGATCGATCTCGCCGCCGGCGACCGCTTCGAAATCCACATCGAATCCGCCGCTCCCTCCGGCGACATCCCCGCGGTCTCCACCAACTACCCGGGCCTGCCCGCCGATGTGGAGATCGGCACCACCCTGCTCATCGACAGCGGCCTCATCCGCATGCGTGTCGTCGCCAAGGATGCCGAACGCGTGCGCCTGGAGGTGCTCACCCCGGGCACCATCGGCTCCAAGCGCCACATCAACCTTCCCGGCGTCTTCGTCAACCTGCCCTGCCTGACCGGCAAGGACGAGGACGACCTGCGCGCCGGCGTGCGCGCCGGCATCGACTTCGTCGCTCTTTCCTTCGTCCGTCAGGCGGCCGACATCCGCCAGTTGCGCGCCTTTCTGGACGGGCTCGGCTCCCGTGCCAAGATCATCGCCAAGATCGAGGACCAGGCCGGCGTGCGCAACATGGCCGAGATCGTGCAGGAGGCCGACGGCGTCATGGTCGCCCGCGGCGATCTCGGCATCGAGATCGACTACCATCGCCTGCCCCTGGTACAGACCGAGATGATCGCCGCCTGCCGCAACGCCGGCAAACCCGTCATCATCGCGACCCACCTGCTCGAGACCATGATCTCCTCGCCGATGCCCACCCGCGCCGAGATATCCGATGTCTCCAACGCCATCCGCGAACAGGCCGATGCCGTCATGCTCTCCGGCGAAACCACCGTGGGCAAATACCCGCTCGAATCGGTGCAGGTGATGAAGAACATCATCCGCAGCATCGAGCCCTCGGTGAACGCCGACCTGAACCGCGCCCTCCTCCTGCATGAGCCGAAGTCCAAGATGCTGCGTTCCGCCGCCAAACTGGCGCAGGACCTGGGCGATTCCGCCATCGTCGTCTTTACCCGCAGCGGATTCCTCGCCTACACCCTCGGCGCACTGCGTCCCCGCGGCGTGCCCATCTTCGCCTTCACGGATGATGAGTGCATCTTCCGCCAGATGTTGCTGCCCTGGGGCGTCGAGCCGTTCCTTGTCACCTTCTACGACGACCCCGAGGAAACCATTCGCCAGTCGTTGCAGCTCCTCCGCGACCGCGAATGGATCTCCCCCGGACGCACGCTGGTCGTCATCACCAACGCCCTCGCCCGCGGCAGGGTCATCGATGCCCTGCAACTGCGCACCGTCGAGTGACGCCGGCGCTGCCCCTTCCGACGCGCCGCTCCGACGCCAAACGGACAGGATGTCCGTTCTCAACCCCTCCACCGCTCCCTTGGAGAACGGACGTCCTCGTCCGTTCAGCCCTGCCCCTCCGCTCCGCCTGCCGCCTCCCCCGCCGATTCGCCCTCCTCCTCACTCGAACTTCGCCAGCAACTCGTCCAACTGCGGCACGCTGATCGGCTTGGTCAGATGCGCGCGAAACCCGGCCTCGCGCGAGAGGGTGATGTCGCTCTCCGTGCCGTAGCCCGTGAGCGCTACCGATACCGCCGGGCGCAGCGCCAGCGCCGCCAGCCGCCGACTCAACTCGTAACCATCGCCATCCGGCAGGCCGATGTCGGAGATCAGCAGATCGAAGGGGGGCCTCGCCCGCGCCGCCGCCAAGGCCTCCTCGATCGAACCGGCCTCGATCGTTTCCCAGCCGCGCCGCTCCAACAGCTTCTTCATCCCCGCCCGGCTCGCCGGATGGTCCTCGACCAGCAGCACGCGCCGGCCCCGGCCTGCCGGCGGAATTGACGCCACGGGTGCCGATCCGAGAACGGGCCGGGTCGGACGGGCGGGCGGTTCGCCGTCGCCGGGCGGCGGCGTGATCAGCGGCAGTCGCACCGTGACGGTCGTGCCCTTTCGGCGTCCTTCGCTCGTCGCGGTGATCTCTCCGCGATGCAGTTCGACGATGCTGCGCGCCAGCGCCAGCCCCACGCCCAGACCGCCGAAAGGCGAAGCGCCCGTGCCGGCGTGCTCCCCTTGGCTGAAGGGCAGGAATGCGCGCTTGATCTCCTCGGCCGTCATCCCGTGACCACTGTCGGTGACGGAGATCAGGATCGATTCGCGTTCGGGCGCCGCCTGCGTCACGATCTCCACGCGGCCCCCGGCAGGCGTGAATTTCACCGCGTTCTTGAGCAGGTTCCAAAAGACCTGCTGCAGTCGCGTCGGGTCACAGACGGTCACGGCTTGCGGCGCCTCCAGTCGCAGCGAACTCGCCACCTGCTTGTCCGCGAACTCCTCGAGCACGATGCCCAGCGTCTCGGTGAGCAAGGCGTGCAGATCGGTGCGACTGGCGCGCAGGGCCATCTTGCCGCTCGTGATGCGCGAGAGGTCCAGCAGGTCGTCGATGAGACGCGCCTCCAGGGTCACGTTGTGCATGACCGTCTCGAACAGGCCGCGCACCTCCGGCGAGAGCCGCTCGTCGTTCATCGCCTCGCTGGCCAGCAGCAGCACCGGGTTGAGGGGCGTGCGCAGCTCGTGGGACAGGCTGGCAATGAACGCGTCCTTCGCCCGCGAAGCCTCCAGCGCTTCGTCCCGCGCCCGCTCCGCCCGCCGATCCGCCCATTTGCGCTCGATGGTGATCGCGGCGGTGCGACGAACCGTCTCGACCATCTCCATTTCCTCCTCGGTCGGAGCACGGGACGTGCGGAAATACATCGCGAACGTACCCAGCAGCTCGCCCGCGCTCGAAAGCAACGGCGTCGACCAGCACGCCCGGAGGCCTTCCCGCTGCGCGTATTGATGCCCGCCTTCCCACGCAGGGTCGGCGGAGATGTCGATCGTGAGCACCGGCTCGCGCCGCCACGCCGCGGCTCCGCAGGTGCCGGCATTGGGTCCGATGGCCAGGGGCACGATGGCCCGGTTGAACTCCTCCGACAGCGTCGGCGCGGCGCCATGCACGAGGCGCGTGCTGCTCTCGTCCACCAACAGGATGCTGCCCGCCATATCCGGCTCGCCGCTGATCTCGGCCGTGAGCACCAGCTCCCCCAGGGCCTTTTCAAGCGGCGCGTTCTGCGCCAGCAACTGCAGCACACGGCGCTGACCGTCCGACACGGCGGCCATGCGGCGGCGCTTCGTCACCAGCCGCGTCGTGCCCACCACCGCCACCACCCGTCCGTCGGCGTCAAACGCCGGGCTGTAGATGTAGTCGTTGTATTCGCCGGCGTAGACCGTTTCCCCTTCGAAACGCCGCTTGCTGCGGATCACTTCGCGCATCTGCTCCATCAGGCGATCGGCCAGGTCCGGCGGGTAGTCGAGTTCATGGCAGGTCTTGCCCCGGGCCTCCTCCAGCGAACAGCCCCAGATCTGCAGCAGGGGCTCGTTGGCGTAGAGCACCCGCAGCTCGGTATCGAAGGCGTAGGCGAGATCAGGGATGCTGTTCAGCAGCGCATCGAAGATCTGCGACTGCTCCTGGAGCTTGCGCGACACCTGCACCAGGCGCTCCTCCCCCCGCTGCCGCTCGGAACGATCCGACACCACCAGGATGAGTTGCTCATCCGACGGATGAGCCCGCACCAGCAACCACCGGTCCAGCCGCGCATAGTAAAACTCCATCGAAGTCTCCGTGCGGCACTCCATCGCCTCGCGCATGAACCGGCCCACCGGCGCATCGACGATGTCGGGAAAGCGTGTCCAAACATCGGCCCCGATCAGTTCCGACCGCCCGAAGAGTGACTCGACCAGCTTCAGGTAACTTCGGTTCACGTAACGGATCCGCCAATTCCGGTCGATCGCCACCACCCCGTCCGTCACGAGATCCAACACCGTCTCGACCTGCTGCCCAAACGGGGGCGGGTCTCCGGTGGCAGAGGGCTGGGGCTGGGGCTCGCTCTCAGGCATTAGCGCGACAAAAGGGCAGTAGCGCGGAACCGAGAAAATCGGTTTGGTTCCGTCAACGGGAAAACTCGCGACGCCCCACACGGAGGCTTCAATCGCGCAAATCGCACGATCGCTCCGGGTCCCCCGCCTGCGAGCCGCTGCTCGACCGTCCCCCTCCCCTGTCCGTTCGTCTGCGGTTGATTTTACCCCTTCCTCCGCTGCACTGTCTGCCTCCCATGCCCCGCGTCCCGCGTCGACTCCCGCACCTGATTTTCATTCTCGCACTGGCCCTCGTCTCCTGCGCCGCCGCCGCACCCGAAAATGTCGCCCGCCACGGCCGGCTCCAGGTCGAGGGCAACCGCATCGTCGGCGCCACCCACGGCGATCCCGTGAGCCTCGCCGGCATGAGCCTCTTCTGGAGCCAGTGGATCGGCCAATACTACAACGCCGAGACCCTTGCCTGGCTCAAAAAGGACTGGAATATCACCATCATTCGCGCCGCCCTCGGCATCGGCGCCGACGGCTACCTCGAAAACCCCGCCGCCGAACGTGCCCGCATCAAGACCGTCATCGACGCCGCCATCGCCCAGGACCTCTATGTCATCGTCGACTGGCACGATCATCACGCCGAGGACCACACCGCCGAAGCCGCCGCCTTCTTCGCCGACCTCGCCAAAACCTACGGCCATCACCCGCACGTCATCTACGAGATCTACAACGAACCGCTGCGCGTCTCCTGGTCCGACACGATCAAACCCTACGCCGAGACCGTCATCGCCGCCATCCGCGCCCACGATCCCGACAACCTCATCGTCGTCGGCACGCCCTTCTGGTCGCAGCGCGTCGACCAGGCCGCCGCCGATCCCCTCGCCGATCCCAACGTCGCCTACACGCTCCACTTCTACGCCGGCACCCACAAAGCCGAGCTGCGCGCCTGGGCCCAGCGCGCCCTCGACGCCGGCGTCGCGCTCTTCGTGACCGAGTGGGGCACCGTCAACGCCAACGGCGACGGCCGGGTCGACCGCAAGTCCGTCGATGCCTGGATGGATTTCATCCGCCAAAACCAGCTCAGCCACCTCAACTGGTCCGTCGCCAACAAGGACGAAGGCGCCTCCATCCTGAAACCCCGCGTTAAAACCCTCAGCGGCTGGACCGAACGCGACCTCACCAAATCCGGCCGCTACGTCCGCGAACTCATCCGCACCTGGTAACACCCACACCACCAAAGCACCACTCAAGCGCCGCACCCGATAGAGCATCGAGAATCAAAAATCGAAATTCCAAAATCCCATGACCTCCGACACCTGCGTCACCATCGTGCCCTACTTTAAGATCAAACCCGGCCAGGCCGACGCCTTTCGCGCCCACTGCCAGAAATTTGTCGCCCGCACCGAAGGTGAACCCAAGGCGCTCTACTACGGTTTCAGCTTCAACGGCGACGAAGCGCACTGCCGCGAAGGTTACGTGGACGCCGACGGCCTGCTCCACCACCTCAACAACGTCGCCGACCTCATCGCCGAAGCGGCCCACTACGCCGAAACCGTGCGCCTCGAAGTCCACGGCCCCGCCGCCGAACTCGCCAAGGTCCGCGCCGCCCTCCCCGACCTCCCGGCCCAGTGGTTCACCCTCGACTACGGCTTCCGTAAATAAGGCCCCGCCGATCCGCCTCCGTGGCTACGAGCGTGAGCGAGTGGACCCTCCGGCCGCGGCGCTTGCCCTCACCCCAGCAGCCGCTCCAGCGCCGCCTCCCACCCCTCGAAGCGCACCCACTCTCCGGCAAACCCCCGCGACTCCCGCGCCAGCAGCACATCCCCCGCCAGTCGCGACCAATCGCCGGCCAGCACCAGCTGTTCGGCGGCCTCAACGCCCAGGTGCCGCACGACCCAGTCGACCACGCCCGCCGCCGCTGATGGATTCCCCACCGGAGTTGCCGCGACAAAGTAAACCTCATGCCGCCCGGCCTCCCGTAAGCGTCGGCAGCCCTCCAGCGCCCCCGCCACCGGATCCCGCTTGGCATGAATACCCGGGACCAACTCCTCCCGTCCGGCATACGCCTCGACCACCTCTTTCGCGACATGGCGCGCCCCTGAGGCGACATCGACGACCACATCATCCAACGCAACAAACAAGACCGGTAACGCAGACCCCATGTCTGCCACCGTGACACACCCGCCGCACCGCGCCAAAGCCAAACTCGCCAATCGGGTTTCACCCCGCGTGTAGGGCTGCCGCTCGCCGGCAAGCCGCATCTGCCTCTCAGCCTTCAGGCGGGCACAATGAATCCACGACTCAGAGCACGAACTCGGTTCAAACCATTCGTGTCATTTCGTGTCCATTCGTGGTCATAAATACGTCGTTGTCACACCTCGCCCAGTTCGGCGCTGGCGTCCTGACGCTCCGCCTTGTGGCGGGCGCGCTTCAGGCGGCGGGCGCGCTCCCAGGGCTTCTCGGCGGCTTCGCCGGCCATGATGCAGCCACGCGGCTGGATCTCACCGACCACCGTCGCCAGGCCGAACCGGTCAATCTGCGCCTTCACCTTGGTCGCGTCCTTGTAACCCAGCGGCGACTCCGACAGGTCGGGCCCGCCACTGAACCAGCGCACGTCGAGTCCGGCCGTGGTCTCGTCCAACGCCTGCTTCACGCGGGCCGGATCGAGTTCGCCGTCCTCGTTCTTGTAGGGCGCGAGCGTCGCGGTGCGGGAGCGGTTGCGCCCCGCGCCGTGCGGGCAGAACGACAGGTAGTCGTCGTTGTCCGCTCCCAGCACCAGCAGGATTTCGCGCGCCATGTTGAGCGGAATCAGCCCCAGCAACGGACGCCCCGCGGAGTCACGCCAGGCGGGCGTCGCGCCTTTGCCGTGCAGGAACGCATCGCCGCGCTTCCACACGAAGTTGTGCTCGTTGCCGATCTGCACCAGCGCACGCTGACCGAGGCGACGCAGCAACGCGTCGTGGATGAGCGCATGGTTCTCACGCGTCCAGCGACCGACGTATTGCAGCGCGTCCCAATAGGTCGCGCCCTCTGGCGAATCATACGGCAGCCAGGCCGCCGCGGACGGGATGTCCTTGGCGTTCTCGCGACACCACTTCTCGGCGGCCTTCTGGCCGCGCTTGTAAACGTCGGCCCCGAGTCCACGCGAGCCGTGGTGGGTCACCAGCACGTTGAACATGCCGTCGCGGCGCTCGATCCACTGCGCCAAGTCGTCGTAACCGGCCGCCGCCAGCGCGACGCGCTGCGTCTCCGTGAACTCGATACGACCGATGTACGCGAAATGGTTGCCGTCGCCCTGCGTGCCCAGGAAATCCTGGGC
The DNA here is from genome assembly GCA_965652375.1 of uncultured Opitutus sp. Classification (GTDB taxonomy): domain Bacteria; phylum Verrucomicrobiota; class Verrucomicrobiia; order Opitutales; family Opitutaceae; genus Actomonas. Next base: position 25,547 of record CBFGUO010000040.1, on the reverse strand, counting down.
CCGGCTGCGCAGACCGCTCAGGTAGGGATTGTCCCACACCGGCTCCTCGATCACGGCGGAGCTCCACTGGTTGCCGCGCGGACGTCCACCCGGACCGAAGTGGGTCACCTTCTGCAGATGGTCCATCATCTCGCCCACCGGGTGGTTGGCCGGGAAGAAGGAGGCAAACATCGAACAGCAGATGTCGGCCGAATGCGCGCCGGGAATGATGGCGTTCTCCACCGCCACGGCGCCGCCCACCGGAATCGTGGCCGGACCTCCGCCGGTCGGGCAGGCGTCGGGCATCACCGCGCCGCGCTGCACCACCGGCATACGGAGCAGCTCGTGCATCTTGCGGCGCACGACGGCGACGTTTTCGACCTCCTCCGCGGTCTCCGCCTCGATGGCCTCGGCCAGCGGTGCCGGCTCGCGGCGCGGGAGGGCGACGATCAGTTGCTTCGGGAACTCCTGCTCCAGTTGCGCCAGCACGGCAGCGCGGTCGAGGCCACCGGTCTCGAGGTCACGGGCGCGGCGCAACGCAACGCCGAGGCGCTTGCCTTCGTGCCAGCCGGCCGCGATCAGGTCGCGGGCTTTGATTTCCATGGTCATGGGAGAGGGAAAAGTGACGAGTGAAAGTGAGAGGGGAACGCCGCGCGATGAGGGGAGATCGGGCAGGGGCAAGCGGAAGCGGAAGCCATCCGTGCAGACAACCTGTTGCCCGTTCACTGTTCCCGTTCACTCTTCGCCGCGCAGCGCGAGGTGGGGAAGCAGACAGTCCGTCTGGAGGTTGCTGGTACAACGACTTCGTGCCATCCGATGGCAAGGGGCGCCGGTAATTTTCTTCGCTGTGCCCTGCGACTCGCCAGGAACCGCGGGTGACGTCACGCCCACGCTTGAGTGCGGCTGAAGGTTAAATCAAAAACAACGGGTCTTCTGGGCTGAATACGGCTACAACTGTTAGACTCCCGCAGCCATGGTGATCCCTCCTTCCTGAACCCAACTTTCCGTATCCCAAACCGCCGTTCATTCCCGGCGTCCCCCCCCCCGTTTACCCACCTGCCTTCCGGTGCCGTCAGCCCGGCCACGGACCGCCCAGCTTCCCCACCCCCATGCATCCGTTTCAGGACCCGAGCCTGCCTGTATCCATCCGCATCGAAGACCTCTTGTCCCGCCTCACCCTCGAGGAAAAGGTCAACCAGTTGCTCCACGAGAACAAGGCGGTCGAACGCCTGGGCGTGCCGGAGTACAACTGGTGGAACGAGGCCTGTCATGGCATCGGTCGCAACGGCCGCGCCACCATCTTCCCCCAGCCCATCGGCATGGGCGCCACCTTCAACCGGGACCTCGTGCGCGACGTCGCGACCGTGATTTCCGACGAAGCGCAGGCCAAGCATCAGGCCGCCCTGCGCGCCGGCCGCCGCGGCCAGTATCAGGGCCTCACCTTCTGGACGCCCAACATCAACATCTTCCGCGACCCGCGCTGGGGTCGCGGCATGGAGACCTTCGGCGAGGATCCCTTCCTGATGGGCGAACTGGGCAGCGCCGTGGTCGCCGGCCTCCAGGGCGGGGACTCGCGCTACCTCAAGGCCGCCGCCTGCGCAAAACACTACGCCGTGCACAGCGGCCCCGAGCAGGACCGCCATCACTTCGACGCCCGCCCCACCCGCAAGGATCTGCGCGAAACCTACCTGCCCGCCTTCAAACGCCTCGTCGACGCCAGGGTCGAGGCCGTCATGGGCGCCTACAACCGCGTCGACGGTGAACCGGCCTGCGGCTCCAAACAACTCCTGGCCGACATTCTCCGCGGCGAGTGGGGCTTCCGCGGCCACGTCGTCTCCGACTGCTGGGCCATCCGCGACTTTCACGAGCATCACCAGGTCACCCGCACCTCCGCCGAATCCGCCGCCCTCGCGCTCAAGAACGGCTGCGATCTCAACTGCGGTTGCACCTACAATGATCTGCTCACGGCCGTGCACGAGGGTTTGGTCACCGAAGCCGAAATCGATGTATCCGTGCGCCGGCTACTCAGCACCAAGTTCCGCCTCGGCCTGCTCGATCCCGCCGGCTCCACGCCGTGGGCGGACACGCCGATCGACATCGTCGACTCCCCCGCCCACCGCGATCTTTCCCGTCGCGCCGCCATCGAGTCGATGGTGCTGCTCAAGAACGCCGACAACCTGCTGCCCCTGCGCGACGATCCCGACGGGCTCATGGTCTGCGGTCCGCTCGCCGGCGGCATCGGCTCGCTCATCGGCAACTATTACGGTGTCAGCGGCCGGCTGGTCACCTTCGCCGAAGGCATCATCGCCCGCGTGGCCGAAGGCGTGCGCGTCGAGTACCGCCACGGCTGCCCCATCCAGGGCGACAAGGCTCCGGGCGTGAACTACACCTTCGACACCGCCCGCGGCTGCGAAGTCGTCATCGCCGTACTCGGCACCGACCACACCCTCGAAGGCGAGGAGGGCGACGCGGTGGCGTCGGCTTCCGGCGGTGACCGCGCCTTCATCGAGCTTCCGTCCGCCCAGATCGAGTTTCTCAAGGACCTCCGTCCCCAGTGCCGCAAGCTGGTCGTCGTCCTCACCGGCGGCGGCGCCCTCGCTGTGCCCGAGGTGCAGGACCTCGCCGACGCCGTCCTGCAGGTCTGGTACCCCGGCTGCGAAGGCGGCACCGCCCTGGCCAACGTGCTCTTCGGCGACGCCGCCCCCTCCGGCAAACTGCCGGTCACCGTGCCGCGCTGCACCGCCGACCTGCCGCCCTTCGACGACTATTCCATGCGGGGCCGGACCTACCGCTTCGCCACCACCGAACCCCTCTACCCCTTCGGCTTCGGACTGTCGTATTCGTCGCTTCTTTACGGACCCCTCACCTTGGAAACCGCCGACGACGGCAGCGTCACCGCCTCCACCACGCTCACCAATACCGGCACCCGCACCGTGTCGGAGGCCGTCCAATGCTACCTCCAGCCCCCGCGCGACTGGCCCGACGCCCCCTTCGCGACGCTGGTCGACTTCCGCAAGGTGGAACTCCCCGCCGGCGCCGAGACGGCCATCTCCTTCACACTTCCGTCCGCCTCCTTCCTCCAGGTGGACGGCGAGGGCCGCCATGTTCCCGTGCCGGGCGACTACGGCATCGTCATCGGCTCCGCCAGTCCCGGCGACCGCGCCACCACCCTCGGCGCCCCGACGCCCGCCGCCGGCACCCTCACCCGCTGAGTCCCTGCCGTAGCCGGGGCACCGCCCCCCGATGAGGCCACGCGCGTGAGCGAGTGGTAGTCCGTCCCGCCAGCCGACAGGCTGACGGCGCCAATTCCGATTCTCCTAGCGGAAACCCGCCCTCCGCGCGTCCTATAGTAGGTTTGGCTCCCGGCCCTTGCCTGTGCTTGGATGGGAACCTCTCCCGCACACCACGCGTCTCCTCGTCCGCCAATGCCTCCGGCGGCGGCGGAATCGCGTCGTTCGCGGTTGCTCAACCCTGCTCCTCCTCTCCCATGCGCAAGCTCCTCCCCGTCCTCGCCGCCGCCGCTGCCCTGTGCGCCGCGCCCTTCGCCTCCGCGCTCAACCATGAGTCGATCGTCTCCGCCGCCGCCGGCGCCGACACCTTTCCGCTCGTCGCCAAGGGCAAGGCCGCGACCCTCGTCATCGACGCCGCTGACCTCAAGGGGGTGCATCACGCGGTCGATGACCTGCGCGCCGACATCGAACGGGTCACCGGACTCGCCCCCACCATCTCCGACAACCCCCTCGCCGGCGGCTGGCGCGTCGTCATCGGCACCCTCGGGCACAGCAAGATGATCACCCACCTCATCGAGTCCAAGCAGCTCGATGCCTCCGCCCTGCAGGGCCTGTGGGAAGCCTTCATCATCCGCCGCGTCGGCAACGACCTCGTCATCGTCGGCTCCGACATGCGCGGCACCATCTACGGTGTCTACGAACTCTCCGAACAGATCGGCGTTTCGCCCTGGTATTGGTGGGCCGACGTTCCGGTCAAAAAATCCGCCGAGCTTCACGTCGACGGCTCCCCCGGCATCACCGATGAGGGTCCCGGCGTGCAATACCGCGGCATCTTCATCAACGACGAGGCCCCCGCCCTCACCGGCTGGGTGCACGAGAAATTCGGCGCCTTCGACCACACCTTCTACCTCCACGTATTCGAGCTGCTGCTACGCCTGCGCGCCAACTACATCTGGCCCGCCATGTGGCAGCCGCGCGCCTTCTCCGCCGACGATCCCCTCAACCCCAAGCTCGCCAACGAATACGGCATCGTGGTCGGCACCACCCACCACGAGCCCATGATGCGCTACCACGACGAGTGGAGCCGCGAGCCCCGCGGCCCGTGGGACTACACCCAGAACGACGCCGCCCTGCGCGAGTTCTGGCGCGGCGGGGTCGAACGCGCCAAAGCCTACGAATCCATCTACTCCCTCGGCATGCGCGGCGACGGCGACTCCGCCATGAGCGCCGAGACCAACACCGCCCTGCTCGAGCGCATCGTCGCTGACCAGCGCGTGATCCTCGAGGAAACGCTGGGCAAACCCGCCAACGCCGTCCCGCAGCTCTGGGCCCTCTACAAGGAGGTGCAGGACTATTACGAGGCCGGCATGCGCGTGCCCGACGATGTCATCCTCCTGTGGTGCGACGACAACTGGGGCAACATCCGCCGCCTGCCCACGCCCGACGAGATGGGCCGCAGCGGCGGCGCCGGAGTGTATTACCATTTCGACTACGTCGGCGGTCCCCGCAACTACAAGTGGCTCAATGTCCAGCCCATCTCCAAGGTCTGGGAACAGATGCACCTCGCCTGGCAGCACCAGGCCAACCGCATCTGGATCGTCAATGTCGGCGACCTCAAACCGATGGAGTTTCCCATCGAGTTCTTCCTCACCATGGCCTGGGACCCGGCCGGCATGACCATCGACGCCATGCAGGACTACACCGCCGCCTGGGCCGCCCGCGAATTCGGCGCCGAGCACGCCGCGGCCATCGCCACGCTCATCGACGGCTACACCCAGCTCAACCGTCACCGCACGCCGGAGATGATGTCGCCCGACACCTACAGCCTCACCCACTACGACGAGGCCGAGCGCATCCTGGCCCAGTGGCGCGCACTCGTCGCCCTCGCCGAAGAGGTCAACGCCACCCTGCCCGAGGAGGCGCGCGCCGCCTTCTTCCAACTCGTCCTCTATCCGGTCAAGGCCAGCGCCACCGTGCGCGAGGCCCACATCGCCGCCGCCAAAAACGCCCTCTACGCCGAACAGGGCCGCGCCCTCGCCGCCAACGCCGCCGCCGACCATGCCCGCGCCATGTATGCCCAGGACGCCGCGCTCCAGCAGCAGTATCACACCCTGCTCGACGGCAAATGGAACCACATCATGGCCGAGAAGAAGTTCGGCTACACTTATTGGCAGACCCCCGCGGTCGAGGTGCTGCCCGCCCTTGCCAGCGCCCGCCCCGAGTCCGGCGCCCAACCCGCTCTTGCCTGGGACGGCTCTCCCTTCGCCACCGGCCGCTGGGGCGTGCCGCCACCCACCACGCCGGCCCTCGATGTCTACCGCGCCAACACGTCATGGGTGGAGCTGTTCAACCGCGGCGACTCGGCCTTCACCTATACCGTCAAGCCCGCCGACGCCTGGCTGCAGGTCACTCCCGCCACCGGCTCGATCGAGGCCATGCAGCGCCTCACCGTCGGCGCCGACTGGTCGCAGGTGCCGGTCGATACCACCACGACGAGCTTCGTCATCGAAACCGACGCCGGCCCGCGCTTCACCGTCACCGTGCCGATCGTGAATCCGGCCGATCTCCGCCCCGGCGAGTTCAAGGGCCATATCGAGACCAACGGTCACGTGGCGATCGAAGCGCCGCACTTCACCCGCGCGGTCGGCAAGGGCAACGTCTACTGGGAGGTGCTCGAAGGTTACGGCCGCACCCTCGGCGCCGTGTCTTCCTATCCCGTGCGCGCCCCCGACTCCACGCCGGGCGGCGACAGCGCCCGCCTGGAGTATGACATCTTCACCCGCAGCAGCGGTGAACTCGAGCTCGAGCTGCACTTCGCCCCCTCGCTCGACTACCAGAGCGGCGAGGGACTGCGTTTCGCTGTCTCGGTCGACGACGGCGAGCCGCGCATCCTGAAACTGGATACGTGGAAAACCCTGCAGACCTGGGAAAAGGCCGTCGGCGAGGGCGTCACCAAGGTGAACACCCAGATCACGCTCGACCAGCCCGGCAAGCACACGATCAAGCTCTGGCGCGTCACCCCCGGCGTCGTCCTGCAGCGCCTCATCCTCGGCAACCCGGCCAGCTTCCGCAACCGCGGCCAGGGCGTCCTGCCCAGCTACCTCGGTCCCCCCGAAAGCCCCCGCGGCCAGGCGACGGAATGAGACCGGTCAGGAATCCCACTCGCTCACGCTCGTAGCCACGCACGCTCGTCGCAACGACCGTGAGCGAATGGTCCGACGTAACCGCGTTCAACAGTTTACTTCCGCAGAACCCCATTTCAGTTTTTTAGCGTTTCAGTTTTCAGCGTTTCCCCAAATGACCCTGCGCGAACTCGCCAAGCTCGCCGACCTTTCGCCCTCCGCCATCTCCTTGGCCTTGCGCGACAGTCCGCGCATCTCCGCCGCCACCCGCGAGCGCGTGCGCGCGCTCGCCGCCAAGCACGGTTATCAACCCGACGCGCGCATCGTCGACATGATGCGGCACCTGCGCAAACCCCGCACCCAGCGCGAGCGCGCCTGCTTTGGCATCGTTTCCCTCTACGACCATCAACGGCCGTGGGAACGATCGATCCACCTCACGCGTATCCATGAAGGCATGACGCGAAGGGCCGCCGAGATCGGCTATCGCCTCGAGCCGCTTTGGCTGCGCGCGCCCGGGCTCACGATCCGCCGCTTCGACCAGATCCTTCGCGCCCGCGGCATCGAGGGACTGCTCTGCTTCGGCAGCCCCAACGTCGACGACGAATTCCCGGTCGCGCTCGACCGCTACGCCGTCGTCACGGTCGGCTTCAGCATCCGCACCAAACTCCACCGCGTCACCAGCCGCCCCTACCGCGACACGTTTCACGCCTGCGATCGCCTGCACGCCCTGGGCTACCGTCGCATCGGGCTGGTGCTCAGCACCCACGAGGATCGCCGCACCGAATACTCCCACACCTCCGCCTACCTCGGCTGGTGCGACGCGAGCCTCGGCGCCCACACCGCCCTGCCCATTCTCCGCCTCGACGAGATCGAGGCCGGACCCTTCCTGCGCTGGCGCGCCGACCATGAGCCCGACGCCGTCGTGGTGGTGCATTCCCCCGCAGCCGTCGCCCAGTTCAAACTCGTGCTCGAGGTCCACGGCATTCGGCCCCCGACCGATCTCGGCGTGGCCGTGCTCAGCCACATGGTCGAAGGCAGCGGCTTCGCCGGTCTGCAGCAGAACCAGCACCTCATGGGCGCCTGGGCCGTCGAACTCCTCGCCGCCCGCATCGCCAACCGCGACCTCGGCATCCCCGCCATTCCCCGCGTCGAAATGGTCGAGAGCCAGTGGATCGACGGTCCGTCCCTGCGGACAAGGTAGCGCGACTGCAGCGGAGCCGGCAGGGGCCCTCACCAAGTTCCGGCGCAAGAAGTACAAAAACAGACCGCGTTTTTCTCTGCGCATTCGGCGCCCTTTGCGGTTGGTGTCTCTGCCTCCCGGCTTCGTTCTCTTCGTTCCCTTATGTAAGCTGCCAACGTTTCCCAGCTCCGCCGCCGTCGCCTCCCGCAAGACCTATGAAACCCCTGCCCCTCGCCCTGTTCGCGCTTGCCGGCCTTTCCCTTCCCGCCATGGCTGCCGACTCACCCGCCCACGACTACCCGTTCCGCAACCCCGACCTCCCCACCGAGCAACGCATCGACGACCTCATCGGCCGCCTGACGCTCGACGAAAAGATCGGCCTCATCGGCTTCGCCCGCGGCAACGACCGACTTGGCCTCACCTACACCTCCATCGCCGAGGGCTACCACGGCGTCGCCCAGGGCGGTCCGTCCAATTGGGGCAAACGCAACCCCACCCCGACCACCCAGTTTCCCCAGGCCTACGGTCTCGCCGCCACCTGGGATCCCGCCCTCATCGAGCGCGTTGCCGCCAACCAGGCCGAGGAAGCGCGCTACCTCTTCCAGAGCCCCAAGTACCAGCGCTCCGGCCTCATCGTCATGGCGCCCAACGCCGACCTCGCCCGCGACCCGCGCTGGGGCCGCACCGAGGAGGTTTACGGCGAGGACCCCTTTCTCGCCGGCACCCTCGCCGCCGCCTTCGCCCGCGGTCTGCGCGGCGATCATCCGCGCTACGCCAAGGCCACCAGCCTCCTCAAACACTTCCTCGCCAACAGCAACGAGGACGGCCGCTTCCACACCTCCTCCGACTTCGACGAAAGCCTCTGGCGCGAGTATTACGCCAAGCCCTTCGAGATCGCCGTGCGTGACGGCGGTGCCCGCTCCATGATGCTGGCCTACAATGCCCACAATGGCATCCCCTGCCACATCCATCCGATGATCCGCGACATCGTCATCGGCGAGTGGGGCCTCGACGGCACCATCTGTTCCGATGGCGGCGCCGTCACCCACCTCGTCGATGAACACCACGCCTTCCCGGACATGGTCGAAGCCTCGGCCGCCGTCATCAAGGCCGGCGTCAACCACTTCCTCGATCGCACCGACTCCATCAAACCTGCCGTCGAGCGTGGCCTGCTCACCGAAGCCGACCTCGACAACGCCATCCGGGGCCGCCTGCGCCTCTTCATCGACCTCGGTCTGTTCGATCCGCCCGCACGCGTTCCGTATTCACAAATCGGGCACGAGACCGACGGCCGTCCCGAACCCTGGGATCGACCCGCCACCCGCGCGCTCGTCCGCGAGGTGACGGGCAAGTCGATCGTCCTGCTTCGCAACGAGGGTGCGCTCCTGCCGCTCGACCACACTCAACTCGACACCGTCGCCGTCGTCGGCCCCCTTGCCAACACCACGCTGCTCGACTGGTATTCCGGCACTCCGCCCTACCAGGTCTCCCCCCGCGACGGCATCGACGCCTTCGCCCAACCCGCCTCCTTCTTCGAGCCCGCCAAATACGGCGTCAAATGGGCGGGCGACATGAGTGACACCGCGGTCGCCGCGGCCGCGGAAGCCGACATCGCCATTGTCTGTCTCGGCAACCACCCCGAGGGCAATGCCGGTTGGGGCATGACGACCTCCCCTTCGGACGGCAAGGAGGCGGTCGACCGTCAGTCGATCAACCTCGACCCCGCCCAACTTGCCTTCCTGCAGCGCGTGAAAGCCGTCAACCCGCGCACCGTCCTCGTGCTCATCGCCAACTTCCCCTACGCCATGCCCTGGGCCAGCGAACACATCCCGGCCATCCTCCAGCTCACCCACGCCTCGCAGGAACAGGGCAACGCCCTCGCCGACGTGCTCTTCGGCGCCGTCAATCCCGGCGCCAAGACCGTTCAGACCTGGCCCAAATCCATCACTGATCTGCCTCCCATGATGGACTACAACATTCGCCACGGTCGCACCTACATGTATGCGGAGAAGGAACCTCAATACCCCTTCGGCTACGGCCTCAGCTACACCACTTTCGCCCTTGCCGACCTCGCCGCCACGGTCGAACGCGATCACGTCACCGTTTCCGTGCAGCTCACCAACACCGGCCAGCGCGCCGGCGATGAAGTTGTGCAGGTCTACGCCCGCTACCCGGACTCCCCCGTCCCACGTCCGCGCAAGCAACTCGTCGGCTACGCCCGCGTTCCGGTCGAAGCCGGCGCCACCGTGCCGGTCACGATCCATATCCCGACCCGCGAGTTCGCCTACTGGGACGAAAACGCCCACGCCTGGATCGACTCGCCCGCCCCCATCGAACTCCGCGTCGGCACCTCCTCCGCCGACACCAACCTGCCGCTCTCGACCACCCTCCCCGCCATTGCCCCACGGCCGTAGCGGCGACTTCAGTCGCCCGCTCTCCCGGCAGGTAACGGGCCCGCCACCTCACCACCGCGTCCGAAGGCTCGCACGCCTCAGGTGCGCCGCGGTCCCCCTTTTCCCGCACCGTTCACCCGCCCAAAGGTGGACGCCGGCCTCCGGACGGCGTCTTCAGTGCGTCCGCCTCGCCGCTCGCCTTGCTCCCCTCCCACTCCACCGCAACACCGCGGCCTAAACACACCACAAGCCCCCCTCAAATCACCCGCACCTCTCCTTTTCCTGTGGACATCCCACATGAAAACCTTCTTCCTGTGGCCAACCCACATGAAACCCCATGCCCCTTCCCGCCGATAAACTCGACCTCCTCCAGGGCACCCTCGACCTCATGGTGCTGCAAACCCTCGCTGCCCTCGGCCCCCAACACGGCTACGGCATCGCCCGCCGCATCGAACAGGTCGGCAGCGGCGAGATCCTCCTCAACCAGGGCACCATCTACGCTTCCCTCGTTCGCCTTCAGCAGGGCGGCTGGATCTCCGCCGACTGGGGCACGTCCGACAACAACCGCCGCGCCAAATTCTATAGGCTCACCCCACGCGGCCAGAAGCGGCTTGCCGCCGATGCGCAGAACTGGCGCCGCGTCGCCAACATCATGGACCGCTTCCTCGACGCCTCCTCCCCCGCCCTCGACCCGGAGGCCACCCCATGATCGCCGCCTTTCTGCAACGCCTCGCGGCCCGCCTTCGCGCCGTCTTCCGCAAACCTTCCCTCGACGCCGATCTCGATGCCGAACTCCGCCACCACCTCGATTGCCTCACCGAGGAAAACCTCGCCCGTGGCCTGACTCCCGCCGCCGCCCGCCGCGCCGCCCGTCTCGCCCTCGGCAGCATCGACGCTGCCACGGAACTTCATCGCGATACCCGCGGCCTCCCTTGGCTCGAACAGCTCGGCCAGGATCTGCGTCACGCCGGCCGCCTGCTGCGCCGCGAACGCGGATTCGCCACCCTCGCCATCCTCGTCCTCGCCCTCGGCGTCGGCCTCAACACCACCGTCTTCAGCCTCGTCAATACCGTCCTCCTTCGTCCGCTGCCGGCTCCCGCGGCCGATCGCCTCGTCGAGATTTCCAACGGCGACCCCGCCAACCCCGACCGTGATCTTTCCGCCCGTACCCACCGCGTCGATACCTGGGAGGGCCTCATGGCGCAAAACCGCACGCTCGAGCGCATCGAGTTCTACGACCCTTTCTCGCTGCGTCAGACCTACCCGATCGAGATCGACGGTGGCGCCTCGCAAACCAGCAACCTCATCTTCGTCAGTCACGGCCTGTTCGACCTGCTCGGGATGCAGCCCGCACGCGGCCGGCTCTTCTCGCCCGACGACGCGATCGGCGAGGGCGCGCCCGTCATGGTCATCACGCACCAGATGTGGCAGCAGCGTTTCGGCGCCGATCCCGAAGTCGTCGGCCGCACCGTCCGCATCGACGGCAACGCCATCACGGTGATCGGTGTCCTGCCCGCCACCGACACCTTTGCCCGCACCTTCTATCCCGCGGTTCGCATCGACGCCTACGGCGTGGCCACGCCCGACAATCGACGCACCTGGGGCAACACGCTGCAGCTCATCGGCCGCCTCCAGCCCGGTGCCACGCCCGAAGCCGCCCTAGCCGACCTCGCCCTCGCCATCGAACACCTGCGCGCCACGATCCCCAACCGCGCCGCCTACCACCGCGCCAACGTCGCGCTGCTCCACGACGTGCTCACCGCCCGCCTGCGCCAGCCACTCCTTTATTTGTTCGCCGCCGCCGCGCTCGTGCTCGCCATCGTTGCCTTCAACTTCGGCGGACTGCTGCTCGCCCGCGGCGCGAGTCGCAGCCGTGAGTTGGCCGTGCGTGCCGCGCTCGGGGCGGGGCGCGGGCGGCTGCTGCGGCAACTCTTTACCGAGAGCGTGGTGTTGGTCGCACTGGGCGCGGGCGGCGGCATCGTACTCGCCGCCGCCAGTGTGCGCCTGCTTGCCCGGCGCTCGTCCATCGAAATTCCGCTGCTGCAGGGCGTGAACCTCGATGGCGCCGCGATCGCGTTCATGCTCATCATCAGCCTCGTCACTGCACTGCTTTGCGGCATCGGCCCGGCCTGGCGATTGAGTCGCGCCGGCACATGCGACTTCGAGGCCCTGCGCCAGCAAAGCCGCGGCGCCACCGCCGGCGGCGGCCTGGTCCGTCTTCGTTCGCTGCTGGTGGTCCTCGAGGTCGCCCTCGCCGCCGCGCTCGCCACCTCCGCCGGCCTGGCCGTGCGCAGTTTTCAGAATGTTCTCCGGCTCGACCTCGGCTACAACCCGCGGGACCTCTACGCCCTGCGCATCGACGCCTTTCAGGCCCCGGATCAGCTCGCCGCCACCTTCAACCCGTTGCTTGATCGGGTGCGCGCCCTGCCCGGTGTGCAGGCCGCCGGTCTCACCGACTGCCTGCCGATCGAGCGCGACCGCAGTTGGGGCATCGGCGCCTTCACCAATCCGCAGGATCGCACCCAGCCCGAGTTCACCGGCGCCCGCGTGAAGATCGTGAGCCCCGGCACGTTCGAAGCCATGGGCATCCCCGTGAAAAGCGGTCGCGACTTCACCCGCTTCGACATCGCCAGTCAGTCCCGGGTCATGGTCATCAACGAGCGCCTCGCCCACCGCTTCTTTCCCGATCAGGCGGCGGTCGGCCAGCACCTCACCTTCGGCGGTGACAACGTCTTTGAGGTGATCGGGGTGGTGGCCGACACCCGTCACGCCGGGCCCGAGTCGCCCCACAGCCAGGAGATGTACCTGCCCTACCCGCGGGGCGACGGCAGTTCCTTCGACCTCATGATTCGCACCGCGCTGCCGCTCGCCACGCTGCGCCGCGATCTGCGCGAAGCCCTGCGCGAGGTCGACCCCACCTTGCCCGTAACTCAACTGCGCCCCATGACCGAACTCGTCGATCGCGCCAACTCCTCGCGCCGCATGCTCACGGCGCTCATCGGCGGGTTTGCCCTGATCGCCCTCGGCCTGGCCGGTTTGGGCCTCTACGGCGTCATCGCCTATACGGTCAGCCAACGCACCAAGGAAATCGGCATCCGCATGGCGCTCGGCGCCACCGCCGCCACCGTGCGCCGCGACATCGTCGGCCACACCCTTCGTCTCGCTCTCGGAGGTCTCGCGGCCGGTCTGCTGCTTGCGCTCGTCGCCAATCGCCTCATGAGCGCGCTGCTCTATGATGTCTCCGCCTTCGATGTCGTCACTTACGCCCTCGCCGCCGCCTGCGTGCTCGGCTGTGCCCTGCTCGCCGGATTGCTCCCCGCCGCCCGCGCGTCGCGCGTCGACCCCGTCGTCGCTCTGCGCGCCGACTGATTTGCCGACGAAACCCTCGCCCCGCCGCGCTGTCCATGCCGGGAAACCCATCTCCCGCCATGTCACGTCTCCTCCGCTCCGGCGCCCTGCTCGCCCTCTTTTCCTCCTTCGCGCTCCTGGCGCCCGCGCAACAGAGCGCGCTTGCGCCCGTCGATCCCAACGCTCCCCGCATCCTCACGGTGAGCGGCCAGGAGACGGTGCGCATTCCCGCCACGCTCGCCCAGTTGTCGATCATCATCGAAGCCCGGGAGAAAACCTCCGCCGTCGCCAGTCGCGCCGTGGTCGACCCCTCCAAGGCCGTGCTCGCTTACCTCAAGGAACACGACGCCGATCGCATTCAGGCGGGCGCCCTGACGCTCAACCCGATCTACAGCCACGGCAAAATCAGTTCCGCGTCCGACGGCGAGCCCGAGATCACCGGCTACCTCGCCCAGTGGAACGCCACCTTCACCGTACCCGCCGAACGCGCCGGCGAGTTTGCCGCCGGCGTGGTCCAGGCAGGGGCCAACCGCGTCACCCGCTTTGAGTTTCTAGCCTCCGACGAAGCCATCGCCGACGCCCGCACCGAGGCCCTCCGCGCAGCCACCCGCCAGGCCCGCGCCACGGCTTCCTCCGTGTTGGAAGCCCTCGATGAAACAATCCGCGAAATCGTGCGCATCCACGTCAACAACCACGGGCCCATCCGCCCGCTCCAGCGCGGCGCCATGCACATGAGCGCCATGGCCATGGAGGACAGCGGCGGCCCCGCCGCCGTGGAGCCCGGCTTCATCGATATCGACGGCAACGTCACGCTCGAGGTGCGCTACTAATCCGGCAGTTTCGCCAGCTCCTTCGCCAGCTCCGCCGACGGCTTCCACGCCTCGTCACGACGCACCGGTCGCGCAAAGGCGGTCGCGGCCGGTGAATCGATGGCCGACATCGTCGCCGGATCCCAACGAATCGTCTCGCCGCTGCGTTCCGCCAGCGCGCCCACCAGCACCTGCTCGGTGAGCGCGGCACCGTAGGCGAAATCGGACCCGCCGCTGCGCCCGGCGCGGATGGCGTCGAACCAGTCCTGGTAGTGCCCGCCCTTGATGCGCGGGAGCCACTTCGCCGGGCGATTGGCCATCACTTCCTGCGCCCGCGCCTCGGGGTAGATCTTCGGGCTGCGACTCACCCGCATGTCGGGCACGAACAAGGTGCCCTCCGGACCCGCGAAGGCCATGCCGTTGGTCACACCGGCGACGACCTCGTCGGGCAGGTGCGGAATGCCGGAGGGGTGGTTCTGCACCTCCCCCTTCCAGCCGTTGCGCCAGTGCACCGTGAGCGGCGGGTGCAGCCCGCGCGCCGGGAAGCGGAAGCGCAGGCTCGCCCAGCGTGGAATGGTGTATTCGGAAATTCCCGACACCTCCGGTTCGACGATGTCCGGAAAACCCGTGTCGAGGGCGAAACGCACGGCATCGAACATGTGCATGCCGATGTCGCAGATCGCGCCGCTGCCGAACCCCCACCAGTTGCGCCAGCGTTGCGGCGCGTAAAGCGAGTTGTAGGGCCGGTCCGGCCGGTCGGCCAGCCACAGCCGCCAGTCGATCGTGTCGCGTACGGGTTCCGGCTCCGGCAGGGTTTCCGACCATACGGAGATGTTCGGCTGCGTGCGATCAGTCCACAGCCACACGTCCGTCACCGGTCCCACCACGCCCGCCTCGATCCACTCGCGCAACAGGCGCGTGCCCTCCATCGAATGACCCTGCGTGCCGAGCTGGGTGGACGCGCCATAATGGGCCGCCGCGGCCGCGATCCGCCGGCATTCCCAGGCGGTCGTCGCCATCGGTTTTTCCAGATACACATTGAGCCCCGCCTCCATCGCCATCATCGCCAGCGGGTAGTGCGAGTGGTCGGGCGTGGTGATCGCCACGCCGTCGAGCTCGTGCGCATGCTTGTCGATCAATTCCCGGGCATCCCGGTAGCGGGGCACGTCGGGATGCGCCGCATAGGCCTGCGCCGCCCGCGCCTCGTCCACGTCGCAAAACGCCACGTAGTGCTGCTCGACCTGCCCGCGGATCGAGTTCCAGCCCCAGCCTCCACAACCGATGAACGCGAGGCGCAGCTGGTCCGACGGCGCCGCCCGCAGGCCCTTGGGCAGGAAAACCGTGCCGGCCGCTCCCACGGCCATCGTTTTCAACCAATCGCGACGAGAATAGGGGCTGGGGTGCATGAGCGCGCACATTGCGGCGCCCGGTCCCGGCGTTCAATGGCGGATCAATTCGATTCGTCCGAGGCGCTGCTCAACCCATTGACCGCCCCCCAAAAATGCCCCGCGCCTCAGGCTGCCGGGCCGTCCGGGGCCATCCACGTCGGCGCAACATCAACAGTTGAACGTCACGGTCCTAGCGACCCGCCTGTGACCACCTAAGCTGACCGACCCTCCCTGCCCCCGGGAGCCTCGCCCCTTCCTTCATTCCATGAAACTCGGTCTCGGTCTCTATCGGCACATGCTCACGCGCGAGAACTTCGCCTTCGCGCGTCAAGCCGGTGCCACGCACATCGTTGCGCACCTGGTCGACTATTTCCGCGGCGGCCAGCACGCCCACGCCGAGGACCAACCGACCGGCACCGACCGCGGCTGGGGTCTGGCGGGCGCTCCGGATCGCCTCTGGACGACCGAGGAACTTCTGGCCATCCGCCGCGACGTCGAAGCCGCCGGCCTCACCCTCGAGGCCATCGAAAACTTCGACCCCGCCCACTGGCACGATGTGCTCCTCGATGGCCCGCAGCGCGACCGTCACATCGAAAACGTCCGCACCACGATCCGCCGCCTCGGCGAGGCCGGCATTCCGATCATGGGCTACAACTTCTCGCTCGCCGGCGTCGCCGGCCGCACCACCGGCCCCTACGCCCGCGGCGGCGCACCCTCCGTCGGCATGGAAGGCCCCTACGACTTGCCCATGACGCAGGGCATGGCCTGGAACATGGTGGTCGACCCGAGCGCACCGTCCGACCAACCCATTGCACCTGTCACGCACGAGCAGCTCTGGGACCGACTCCAGCGTTTTCTCGACGACGTCCTGCCCGTGGCCGAAGAGGTCGGCGTAAAACTCGCCGCCCACCCCGACGATCCGCCCCTGCCCACGATCCGCGGCACCCCGCGCCTCGTCTACCAGCCGTCGATGTATCAGCGGCTCATCGATCTCAACCCGAGCCCGGCCAACACCCTCGAGTTCTGCGTGGGCTCCCTCGCCGAAATGACCGAGGGCGACATCTACGACGTCGTCGAGACCTACGCCCGCCAGAATCGCCTCGGCTACGTCCACCTCCGCAACGTCGTGGGTAAGGTGCCCACCTACAAAGAGTCGTTCATCGACGACGGCGACGTCGATGTGCTCCGCGTCATGCGCATCCTCCACGACTGCGGTTTCGACGGCGTCGTCATCCCCGACCACGCCCCGCAGATGTCCTGCGCCGCCCCCTGGCACGCCGGCATGGCCTACGCCCTCGGCTTCATGGCCGCCGGCCTCAAAACCCTGAAGTAGGATTCGTCACAGAGACCACAGAGCCACCCCACCACCTTCGTTCGCTTCGTTCCCTTCTGCATAAACCGCCTGCCGCCCCACCGCTCCATTCCCCGCTGTAAATATAACACCTCGTTGGGTTCCAGTGCGTAGCCGGTAGGCGAAGCCATTCGTGTCCATTCGTGGTTAAAACTTAACCCTGCCCCTCCGCCTTAGTTCCCTTCGTTTCCTTCTGTAAAAAACAATCCTGCCTCCCCGCCCTCGTCCCGCGCCCCTCGTCCCTCGTCCCGCCATCATGCCCCGCCTCCTCCTCAACGCCCACTCGGTCGACGTCGCGCCCGGTTCCGCCGCGACGCTCTTCGACCATGCCGAGCAACTCGGCATCCGGGTGCCCACGTCCTGCCGCAAGCAGGGCAAGTGCAAGGAGTGTATCATGGAGGTCACTACGGGCGGCGAACACCTCACCGCGCCCGGCCCCGAGGAGTCCCACCTCACCACCGGCTTCCGCCTTTCCTGCCGCGCCCGCCTCGCGCCCGACGCCCCACCCGACGCTGAAGTACACGCCCACACTATGCGTCGCGGCACCCTCCGCGTCGAAAACGAGGCCTACGAACTCCCGGTCCACGCGGCCGGATTCACCCCCGATCCCTGCGTCACCCGCGACGGCGAACGGGTCCTGCTCGACGGCGTCGAGATCGACCGCCGCCCCGTCGCCGAGCCCGCGCACGGCCTCGCCCTCGATATCGGCACCACCACCGTCGTCCTGCGCCTGCTCGACCTCGAAACCGGCACCCGCATCGCCACCGCCTCCTTCGAAAACCCCCAGCGCTTCGGCGGCTCCGACGTCATGGCCCGCATCGCCTACGACAGCGAGGACCAGACCCGCTCCCTCCAGCGCACGCTCCTGGGCTACCTCAACCACGCCATCGAGGAGCTGCCCGTCCCCGCCGACTCCATCTACGAGGTCGTCATCGCCGGCAACTCCACCATGCGCGACCTCTTCTTTCGCCTCTCCGTCTACACCATCGGCCAGAGTCCCTACCAATCGATCACCGAGCACGAGATGGCCACCGGCCAACGCGACTCCACCGTGCTCACCACCACCGCCAAAAAACTCGGCCTCGGCGTCCACCCCGCCGCCCGCGTCTATGGCATGCCCATCATGAGCGGCCACGTCGGCGCCGATACCGCCGCCTGCATGCTCGCCGCAGATCTCGCGCATGAGGACCGCCTCGTCGCCCTCATGGACATCGGCACCAACACCGAACTCGTTCTGGGTAACCGCGACCGCATCGTCGTCGCCTCCTGCCCCGCCGGTCCCGCCTTCGAGGGCGGCCAGATCACCTGCGGCATGCCCGGCCTCCCCGGCGCCATCGAGAAGGTGGAGATGAACGACGATGAAAGCTTCACCGTCTCCATCATCGGCGGCGCCTCGGAAACGCCCGTCGGCCTCTGCGGCTCCGGCCTCGTCTCCCTTCTCAGCGAACTCGTGCGCACCGGCCGCATGAACCGCCTCGGCCGTTTCGAGTTCGACGAGGAACCCATCACCGTCGCCCCCGGCGTCACCTTCTCCGAGGCCGACATCAACAACCTCGCCCAGGCCAAGGGCGCCAATGTCGCCGGTCTCCAGATCATCTTCGAACACTTCGGCATTACCCCCGATCAGCTCGAGGTCTTCTACCTCGCCGGCGGCTTCGGCCGCCATCTCGACCTCGACGCCTCCCGTCGCATCGGCCTCCTGCCCGACCTCCCCAACGAAAAGATCCGCCGGGTCGGCAACGCCGCCGTCGAAGGCGCCTGCATCGCCCTGCTCTCCAAAACCAAACGCCTCGAACTCGAGCAACTCGTCCGCCGCGTCGAACACTGCCGCCTCGAGACCCACCCCCACTTCTTCGACGTCTTCGTCGAAGGCTGCCAATTCGCCCCCTTCCACCCCACCCCCGCCAACTGAGTTTTCTTAACCACGTTCCGAGCACAGCGACAAGCCTGCCATGGACACGAATAGCTCCACTACCGTTTCGCTTTTACCCTCGGTTTCAGTGCGTAGCCGGTGGGCGACTTGTGCGCCGAAGCCTTGGCGAAGGAGTAAGCCATCCGTGTCCATTCGTGGTTAAAAACAGCCCTGCCTCTCCGCCTTAGTTCCCTTCGTTCCCTTCTGTAAAACTTCGCCGCTTTGCCTTCCCTCGCCCCAGTCCAGGAGCTCTTGCTCACCGACCTCACCGTCGACGTCCCGCGCGCCGAATACCATCGGCTGCTCGGCTACCCGCCCGGTCACGTGCCCGACGAGCGCATCGATGCGCTCATCGCCGCCACCACCGCCTGGTATGCCGCTCACGGCCACCCCTGGATCTACCTGCGCGAAGCCACCCTCGACCTCACCGTCGACCGCCTCATCATCGACGGCGTCCCTTTCAACTCGCCCAAACTCCGCAGCCACCTCCGCGACCACGGCGCCCTCCGCGTCATGCTCGCCGCTGTCGGCGCCGGCGCCGCGATCGCCGATCACTCCCACCAACTCTGGCAGGAGTCCAAACCCGACGAATACTTCTTCACCGAGGTCTACGGCTCGGCCGTCGTCGAACACCTCACCGCCACCCTCCACGGCCGCATCTGCGATCTCGCCGAGCCGTCCGGTCTCATGGCCATCCCGCACTACAGCCCCGGCTACGCCGGCTGGGATGTGTCCGAACAGAACCGCCTCTTCGACGTACTCACGGCCCGTCTCGGCACCGCCCTGCCCGAGCCCCTCGAGGTCCTGAGCAGCGGCATGATTCGCCCCAAAAAGACCCTCTTCGGTGTCTTCGGTCTCATCGCTCGCACCCCCGCCGCCCTCGCCAACCCGGCCCTCACTCCCTGCCAACGCTGTGCCTTCGAGCCCTGCCAATACCGCCGCGCGCCCTATGTCCACGCGCCGGTCGCCATCGCCGAACCCAAACCCCTTTCCCCCGCGCCCACCTACACCGTCGCCCGCCGCGCCCTCGGCAAATGGGCCGACCAACGCCTCTCGCTCACCCGCCACCCCGACGGCCGCATCGACGCCGTCTTCCGTTTCGAGGGCAGCACCTGCTCCAACATGGGCCACCCCCTTGCCTTCGACTACCGCATCACCCTGGCCCCCGCCACCGACGGTCACCGCATTCTGGATACAGCCTGCGCCCCCGCCCCCGGCGACACCGGTCACACCCAGCAGTGCGCCTGGCTTCGCGAACCCGACGCCACCCGCGCCCGCATCGCCGAACCCCCACCCGTCGTCGGCCAGCCCCTCGACGCCATCCTCTCCTGGCAGCGCGAAACCCGCCAAAGCGGCTGCTACTGCGACGCCAGTTCCCGCGCCCACAAATGGGGCCTCGCCCTCGAAACCCTCCACTACGCCCTGAACTCCACTCCACCGAAACCATGAGACCTATGAGACTCATGGGACCTATTCCGCCCATCCGCCCCCCCTTTCACTCACTCCCTTCCCCTCACTCCCTTCCATCCTCCCCTCCTCTCATGATCAAACTCTGCGACATCGATCCCGCCACCGATGAGAAGCTGCCCGGCAACTTCTCCGACAAATCCGGCGTCGGCGTGCACTACGCCAGCGCCTTCATCAAACAACTCACCGTCAAGCTCGACGACGGCACCCGCGTCATGTGCAAGCGCAAGGGCCTCAAGCTCACCCTGCGTATCAACAAGTCCCAGGGCGACGGCCTGCTCCGCCGCCTCGAACACGGCCCCGACGTCAAAACCATGCTGCACAAAGCCCTCGAGGAAGCCGCCACCAACGCCGGCGCCCAACTCGAGATCCGCGGCCACGAAGTCTTCCTCCAACCCCCGTCCGAATAACCCAGGCCTTTCTTCACGTTTGCCACGTTCCAGTGCGTAGCCGGTAGGCGAAGCCATTCGTGTCCATTCGTGGTTAATAAACCTCCCTGCCCCTCAGTCCCTCTTCGCCTTTCACCACTCACTCAACCCCCTCCAAACTATGCGCCCCGAACAATGGGAAATCTTCAAAAAAGCCGCCCGCGGCGAACGCCTCGATAACATCCCGATGGCCATGATCATCGATAGCCCGTGGATCCCGGGCTACTGCGGCGTGAAGCACATGGACTTCTTCCTCAACCCGCAGGTGTGGCTCGACTGCCACCTCAGGATCCACCGCGAGTTCCCCGACGTCATTTTCGTCCCCGGCTTCTGGATGGAGTACGGCATGGCTGCCGAACCCTCCGCCCTCGGCGCCAAGATCAAGTTCTGGCAGGACAACACGCCCTCCGAATATCACGGCCTCTTCCGCATCGAGGACGTCGACAAACTCCATGAATACGAGGTCGAGGCCGACGCCTTCATGGCCCTCACCCTGCACCGCATCCGCATGCAGAAGCAGCAGGTCTTCGACGCCGGCTACATCATGCCCATCGTCACCGCCCGCGGCCCCATGTGCACGGCCGGCTTTGTCCGCAACACCGCCGACTTCATGCTCGACCTCGTCGACAAGCCGGAGCACGCCCACAAGCTTCTCGACCTCTGCACCCGCCTCATCATCGACTGGCTCAAGGCCCAGCACAAAGCCATCGGCGACTGCGTCGAGGGCATCTTCATCCTCGATGACATCGTCGGCTTCGTGAACGAGGAGCACTACAAGGAGTTCTGCCACCCCTACCTCAAGCGCATCTGCGACGCCTTCCCCGCCGACTGGGTGAAGATCTATCACAACGACGCCTCCATCGAGGCCTGCATGGATTACCTGCCCGACGTCGGCTTCAACGTCCTCAACTGGGGCAAGCAAACCGACATCGAGGAAGTGAAGTTCCGTATCGGCGCCGACATGACGCTCATGGGCAACGTCAACCCCCTCGAGGTCGGCGTCCGCGGCACCCCCGAGGAGTGCTACGCCGCCACCATGGACGTCCTCAACAAGTCCGAAGGCGAACGCATCATCCTCTCCGTCGGCGGTGGCACCTCCCCCGGCATGCCCAAGGCCAACATCGAGGCCATGCTCTCCGCCCTCAACGCCTACAACAAAGCCCGCCGCGGCGAGTAGCTCGCTCCCCTCATTCGTCCCATGGGTCCCATAGGTCCCATCCGCCCCCTCTCACTCCCTCCCTTTCACTCCTCCCTCCCTTCCACTCCTCCCTCCCGCCATGCCTGATTACGCCCATATGAACCAACTCCTCTACGAGGGCAACGGACCTGAGGTCGCACGCCTCACCCAAGCCGCCCTCGACGAGGGCCGCACCCCCCAGGAGGTCCTCCAGGACGGCCTCATCGCCGGCATGTCCGTCGTCGGCGAGGACTTCAAACACAACATCCTCTACGTGCCCGAGGTCCTCATCGCCGCCCGCGCCATGAAGGCCGGCATGGCCGTGCTCAAACCCCTCCTCTCCGGCGAGGACGGCGGCGGCAACTCCTCCAAGGTCGGCACCCTCATGATGGGCACCGTCCGCGGCGACCTGCACGACATCGGCAAGAACCTCGTCTGCATGATGGCCGAAGGCGCCGGCTTCGAGGTCGTCGACATCGGCGTCGACCAGAGTGTCGAAAAATTCATGGCCGCGGCCGACCAGTGCAAACCCGACATCATCGGCATGTCCGCGCTGCTCACCACCACCATGACCTACATGAAGACCGTCATCGACGGCTTCGCCGAGGCCGGCCGCACCGACATCAAGTTCGCCGTCGGCGGCGCCCCCATCAGCCAAATGTTCGCCGACGAGATCGGCGCCGATGGCTACGGCCAGGACGCCTCCAGCGCCGTCGACCTCTTCCTCCACTTTGTCGGCAAGGGCGACGCGCCCGACAACAAACCCAAATACCCGCCGCCCGCCACCACCAAGGCCGATCCCGACGCCCCCAAGGGCACCTCGACCACCTACCAGGTCCTCTACTGGCAGGACCTGCCCGCGCAGATCAAGGCGAGTGACGAATACACCGAGGTGAAGATCGAGCTGCCGCCGCCCTTCATCGAGCGTATCGACGCCGCCGCCCAGCGCCTCGGCCTCACCGCCGAGGCCGACTACACCGCCCAGTTCAAATGGGGCGACGAACAAACCCGCCCCGGCGACGCCGCCACCGTCGCCGCCACCATCCAGTCAGAACTCGAATCCACCGCCGGCTAGCCACTTCGCCGGTGGTGAGTCACAGAGAACACAGAGGTGATCACAGAGAGCACAGAGCAATTCCAATCCTCTGCCTCCGTGCCTTCCGTGCCTCCTCCGTGACCTCTGTGTCCCAAACTCCCCCCCCCCTTCGCTCTCTCCGTTCGCTTCTGTAGAAATCAATACCACGTCCTGTTCCAGTGCGTAACCGGTAGGTGAAGCCATTAGTGTCCATTCGTGGTTAAAAAAACCTCCCTGCCTCTCGGCCACCATGCTGACCCTTCGTCAACGCCTCGCGCAGACCGACCGCTTCCTTCTCGGATGCGAACTCGTCTCCGTGCGCGGCTCCATGGCGGAGCGCAACGCCGTCAAAACCCGCGGCTTCGCCAACGACCTCGTTGCCGCCGAGCACATCGACTGGGTCAGCATCACCGACAACGCCGGCGGCAACCCGCAGCTCGCCCCCACCGCCCTCGGTAAACCCCTCCTCTATGCGGACAAGGAGGTCGTGATTCACCTCACCTGCAAGGACCTCAACCGCAACGGCCTCGAGAGCGAGGCCTGGCTGCTCCACAGCGAGGGTTTCCACAACATCCTCGCCATGACCGGCGACTACCCCATCTCGGGCAACGCCGGCACCGCCAAACCCGTCTTCGACATCGATTCGGTCGGCCTCATCACCCTGCTCAGCAAGATGAACCAGGGGCTCGATCCCCATCCCGATCGCTCCGGCAAGGCGCGCCCCCGCTTCGAACCCACCGACTTCCTCATCGGCGCCGTCACCAGCAACTTCAAGCTGCGCGAGGGCGAGCTCATGCCGCAGTATTACAAGCTCGCCGCCAAGGTCCGCGCCGGCGCGCACTTCATCATCAATCAGATCGGCTTCGACGCCCGCAAGATGAGCGAGCAGCTCGCCTGGATGCAGCGTCATGACCTGGCGGATACGCCGCTCATCGGCAACGTCTACCTGCTCAACCGCACCGTCGCCCGCATGTTCAATGAGGAACGCATCCCCGGCGTGGTCGTGTCCGATTCGCTCCGCGAGGTCTGCGAACGCCACGGCGCCTCGCCTGACAAGGGCCGCGCCTTCTTCACCGAACTCGCCGCCAAACAACTCGCCGTCTACCGCGGGCTCGGCTACCGCGGCGCCTACCTCGGCGGCGTGCACACCATCGAAGCCGTCCAGGCCATCCTCGACCTCGAAAAAACCTTCGCCCCCGACGACTGGAAACACTTCGCCCGCGACTTCCAATACTCCCGCCCCGGCGAGTTCTTCTACTACGGCCGCACCGCCGACGGCCTCTGCGATCCCCTCACCCGCGGCGCCCCCGATCCGCATCCCGCCAAGCACGTCACCCCAAACTACCACCTCTCCAAATTCACCCACGCGACGATGTTCACGCCGGGCAAATGGCTCAATGACCTCGGCACCCGTCTTTGTGCCAAGTCGGCCAACCCGCGCCAAGGCCCGAACCTCCTGCGCTGGGCCGAGCACCTCTCCAAGGCCATCCTCTTCTCCTGCCAGGACTGCGGCGACTGCTCGCTCCCGGAGATCGGCTACCTCTGCCCCGAATCGCAGTGCGCCAAAAACCAGCGCAACGGCCCCTGCGGCGGCACCCGCGCCGGCCGCTGTGAAGTCGACGGCTACGGCGACTGCATCTGGCTGCGCGCCTACGAACGCGCCAAGCACGACGGAAGCGAAGACAGCCTCCTTGCCCACACTCCGGTCATCCAGGACCAATCCCTCCGCCACACCTCCGCCTGGGCCAACCACTGGCTCCAACGCGACCACACCTTCACCAACAAAAACAACCCGTCATGACGCAGTTTGAGACACAGAGAACACCGAGGTGATCACAGAGGTCACCGAGCCAATCCGCTGTTCCCGCTCCATGCCCTCTGTGCCTCCTCTGTGCCCTCTGTGACAAAAAATCCTGCCTCTCCGCCCGTCCCCATGTCCGTTCCGAAACTCAATATCATCGGCGAACTCATCAACAATTCCTACGCTCGGGCCCGCAAGGCGTTCACCGACCGCGACGTCACCAAATACCAGGAACTCGCCCGCGTGCAGTCACAACTCGGCGCCGCCTACCTCACCGTCAACCTCGACGGCACCCAGCGCATCTCGGTCCGCGCCGAGGAGATGCTGGAACTCCTTCCCGAGGTCGTGCCGGCCCTGCAGGAAGCCACCACCACCCCGCTCGCCTTCGACAATCCCTCGGTCGACTACCACCGCGTTGCGCTCGCCCACTACGACCCGACCAAGAGCAGCGGCCGTCCCATCCTCAATTCCCTCGCCGCCTCCCGTGACCGCCTCGACGAGATGATCGGCCTCGTTAAGGAGCACGACACCCGCGTCATCGTCATGGCCTCGGAACACTTCACCGCCGACGGCGGCTCCCAATGCCTCGACCCGCGCGACTCCCACTCCGCCGCCAAACGCTTCGTCGAGATGCTTGCGACAAAAGCCGACCGCCAACCCGACGACATCATTATCGATGTGGGGCTCGCCCCCGTCGGCGCCGACACCTACGGCCTCATCAACATCGGCCTCGACGCCATGAAACTCATCACCGCCGACCCCGACCTCCGCGGCGTGCACTTCATCGTTGGCCTCTCCAACTTCGCCTGGGGCACGCCCAAGGGCGTCCGCGAAAAACTCGAAAACGCCTACCTCACCATCGCCGGCGAACTCGGCCTCGACTACGC
>CBFGUO010000039.1:0-57149 GCA_965652375.1 uncultured Opitutus sp. | reverse complement strand
TCCACCGGAGCCGCTCCAACGCAAACGGACAGGATGTCCGTTCTCCTCCACTCCAACGCCGCTCCCTCGGAGAACGGACGTCCCCGTCCGTTTACCCTGCCTCCTCACTCCCCTTTCACTCTCACTCCGCCGGGCTCACCCGGCGGTTACTCCTCTCCCTCCGCCGGCAGCGTGGGCGGGAATCGTTGGTCGAGATAGTCCTGCAGGATCATTGCCGCCGCCCGGGAGTCGACCACGCCGCTCGCGCGCAGGTCGCGCAACTTGTGCTTGGGCACGGTCGCTTCCGCAGCGTGCGAGGTGAGACGTTCGTCCACGAGATGCACCGGCAAACCCGTCGCCTCGCGCAATCGTGCCGCGAAGGCTT
Organism: uncultured Opitutus sp.; assembly: GCA_965652375.1. Taxonomy (GTDB): domain Bacteria; phylum Verrucomicrobiota; class Verrucomicrobiia; order Opitutales; family Opitutaceae; genus Actomonas. The sequence continues at coordinate 56,785 of CBFGUO010000039.1, read as the reverse complement.
CCGCCTCCTGCGCCTTGGGACCGACCGTGTCGTCCATGTTCAGCGGATAACCCACGACCAGCTCGTCCACGCGCCGCCGGCGGATCTCGTCGAGCAGCGCGGTCCAGCGCTGCTCGGCCTCCGCCTGCGTGAGTGCCGGCAGGGGCGAGGCGAGGCCGAGTTCGTCGCCGCTCGCCAGGCCGATGCGTCGGGTGCCGGGATCGATGCCCAGGAAGCGCATAAACGACGAGGAGCCGGGCCGTGTTTCCCGCGCTCAGGTGTAACGCTTCGCGTCGGGATGCGCGTAGACCTGCTTGAGCAGCGCCTTGATTTCCTGCGCCTTCGCCTTGGGGCAGACCAGCGTCGCCTCCGGCGTGTGGACCACGATCAGGTCATCCACGCCGACGAGTGACACCAGGTGTTTGCCTTCGCTGAAAACGATGTTGCCGCTGCCCTGCTCCACCAGCGTCTCGCCGCGCCGCACGTTGCCGGCCTTGTCGGCCTTGTAGTGGCGCGCCACCGCCGGCCAGGCACCGACGTCGTCCCAGTCGAAGGTCGAGGGCAGCATCACCACGTTGTCCGACTTCTCCAGCAGGGCGTAATCGACGGAGATCTTCTTCAGGTCGGGGTAGACCTTCTTCAGCACCGGCCCGATGCGGCGGCCCCGGGCCAGCGCGTCGCGGATGGGCTGCAGGCCGGCGTCGAGTTCCGGGGCAAACTTCGCGATGGCACTCTCCACCACCTCGACGCTCCACACGAACATGCCCGCGTTCCAGAAGTAGTCTCCGGACTTCAAATACGTCTTGGCGGTCTTGAGGTCGGGTTTTTCGACGAAGCGTTTCACCGCATAAACCTCCCGGCGGTTCACCTTCTGCCAAACGTCGCCGCGCTGCACGTAGCCGAAGCCGGTCGCCGGCTCGGTGGGCGTGATGCCGATCGTGACCATCACCGGCGCCCGGGCCGCCGCGGCGAAGGCCGCCTTGAGGTCGGCCTGATATTTTTTGCCGTTGTGAATCACGTGGTCGGCCGGCAGCACGGCGAACACGCCGGCCGGATCCCGGGCGCCGACGATTGCCGCCGCGAGCCCCACGGCCGCCGCCGTGTCCCGGCCCACGGGCTCGGCGATCACGTTCTCCTTCGGCAGGTCCCGACATACGGCGCGCACGCCTTTTTCCTGCACCGCACTGGTGATCACGAAGATATTCTCGCGCGGCACGATTGGCAGCACGCGCTCGACCGTCTGCGTCAGCAGGGGTTGATCACCCACCACGGGCAACAAATGCTTCGGACGTTCGGCGCGGCTCTGCGGCCAGAAACGTTCTCCTTTTCCTCCGGCGATGATGACGATGTAGGGATTTGCCATAGAGCCCCAAACGAAAGCGGGTCCGGCGGCACCGCAAATAATCATTTGCGACGATTGCCCGACCGGCCTCTGTTTCCGCGCATCCGCGTCACCGCCGCCCCGTCCCGCTCCCATGTCCGATCTCACCGCCGCCGAACTTGCCCGCTACAGCCGCCACGTGCTGCTGCCCGAGATCGGCGTGGACGGACAGACCCGGCTCAAACACGCGCGGGTCCTGGTGATCGGTGCCGGCGGGCTGGGCAGCCCCGCCGCCCTCTATCTGGCCGCCGCCGGCGTCGGCACGCTCGGCATCGCCGACTTCGACCGGGTCGAAGCGCACAACCTGCACCGGCAGCTCCTGCACAGCGACGCGACGGTGGACCAGCTCAAGACGACCTCCGCCGCCGCCCGCCTCACCGAGACCAATCCGCACTGCCGCGTCGTCGAACATCCGGAGGGCATCACCCACGCCAACGCCGTGGCGCTGTTTGGCGACTACGATGTGATCATCGACGGCACCGACAATTTCGGCGCCCGGTACCGCAACAGCGATGCGGCGGCGCGCGCCCGCCGGCCGCTGATCTTCGGCAGCGTATATCGCTTCGAGGGTCAGGTGAGCGTCTTTGCCCCCCATCTCGGCGGTCCCTGCTATCGTTGCCTGTTTCCCGAACCGCCCCCGGCCGGCAGCGTGCCCGGCTGCGGCGAGGTCGGCGTGCTCGGCGCGCTCTGCGGCGTGGTCGGTTCCTGGCAGGCCCTGGAGGCCATCAAGCTCATCACCGAATGTGGTGAACCGCTGATCGGCCGCCTGCTCACCTACGACGCGCTCACGCAGCGCGTCTCGACGCTGAACTTCGGCCCGATCGCCGACTGTCGCGGTTGCGGGGGCGACCACCGCGACGGTCCGCTGCCCCCGGATCCCGCCGAAACCGCCTGTTCCGTTTCCCCTTCCCCCGCAACCACGCCCTCCGCCATGGCCTCCGAATCCGCTTATCCGCTCGAAGTCAGCGTGCATAACGCCCGTGAACTCCTGCAAAACCGCGCCGGCTCCTGCCGCGTGATCGACGTGCGCGAGCCGCACGAATGGCAAATCTGCCACATCGAAGGCGCGCAGCACATTCCCATGCGCCAGATCCCCGAGGTCGCCGGCGACCTTCCGCGCGACGAGCACCTGCTGATCTGCTGTCACCACGGCGGCCGCAGCCTGCGCGTCACCCAATACCTGCGCTCGCTCGGCTTCGACGCGGTCACCAACATCGCCGGCGGCGTCGACGCTTGGTCGCGCGAAATCGACCCGAGCCTGCTGCGCTACTGAAGCCTCCGGGATGATCTCGCCGGTGGCCGCGGGCGTCTGTTTACCCTGCCTCTCCGCCAACACGCCGTGGCTTAATACCCAGGCTGTTGAATAGCCGCAAGAAGGCGCAAAAATCTCAACTGCAGACGGACGGTTGCATGCGTCTATAGACGCGTGGGCGGGTTCCAGTGAGCGGACGAGCGGGCGGCGGTGCCGCCGCGGTCTAAAAGTCTCAAGGTCTGAGAGTCTAAAAGTCGCTTCTGCGGGAGGGCCCGCACCCCGGGAAAACGCACACCGTGTCCGATTCCGCTGCCTCTCCGCCGCCGATCCTGCGCAAAACGCCGTCGGGGACGCCGGCGTCCACCTTACTGCCCTTTCGGTGGACGTGGGCCTCCGGACCGCGTCGCTCCATCTGCCTCTCGGCATCTGTGCATTCCGTGCTATCTGTGGTTAAAAAACCATACAGTTGAATAGCCGCAAAGAGGCGCAAGAATCTCAACTGCAGGCGAACCGTTGCGTGCGTCTATAGACGCGTGGGCGGGTTCCGGTGAGCGGACAGCCGAAAATCAATTTCTTCCCTGCCTCTCAGCTTTTTTCGCCTTCTGCGCCTTTGCTCTGTCGGTTGCCCGAAGGGCCCCCACCTCCATCACCCCTTCGGGGCGCGAACCTTCGGTCGCACCATCTCCACGCTGCGCGCTACGTTTGCGGCCAATTCCTTCCCTGCCTCTCGGTATCCGTGTCTATCTGTGGTTAAAGACGTCCCTGCCTCTCCGCCGCAGCCCTGGAGAACGGACATCCTTGTCCGTTTGCCCTGCCTCTCCGCCGCAGCCCGTCCAACGCAAACGGACGAGGACGTCCGTTCTCCTCCACTCACCGCCGCTTCCATGGAGAACGGACATCCTTGTCCGTTTGCCCTGCCCCTCCGCCGCAGCCCGTCCAACGCAAACGGACGGGGACGTCCGTTCTCCACCACTCCACCACCGCTTCCTTGGAGAACGGACACTTGTGCGCCTTTGGAGCATCCTTGTCCGTTTGCCCTGCCTCTCGGCCGGCTAGCGTTTTCCTCCCACAGGCAAAATGACAGAAAGATTCAGGACTGCCTTTCCGCCGCTTGCTATACCGCCAGATCCGCGCGGTCGCGCAGGACCTCGGCTACATAGTCGGCGAAGGCCTGCTTTAACAACCGGGCGCGCGTGCCTTCCCCGACCCGGAATATAACATCGTCGATGCGGCCGACCGGCTGCACGTCCTTGGTGCTCGATAACACCATGCACTCCTCCATGGCGCCGAGATCCGCCAGGGTGAGCGGAGCTTCCTGCGTTTCCGTTCCCGCCCGGCGGGCGACGTGTTCGAGGATCAGGCGCCGCGTCACCCCGGCCAGAATGCCGACCGAAAGCGGCGGCGTGATCAGACGGTCCGCCTGCACAAAGGCAATATTGGCCGTGGACGCCTCGGTCAGCTGTCCGTGCCGGTTCAGTATCAACACGTCGTCGGCGCCGCGACGTCGGGCCTCGTTCAGACAAAGCAGGTTGTTGAGGTAGTTGCCGGTTTTCCAGGCCGGATCCAGCGAACCGGGATCGGTGCGGCGCAGCTGCTGCGCCACCGACAGGGTCAGGCCCTTTTCCCAGGCGGGCGGATCGATCCGCGGCACCGGCTTCACCAATAAAATAAAACCGCTGCGATCGGCCAGGGCCGGATCCAGCCCGATCGCCCCTTCGCCGCGAAAAACCTGCAGGCGGATATAAACGTCTTCCCGATAACCGGTCGTCTGGCGATAGGCCGCCACCGTGCGCCGGATCTCCTTCAGCACCTCCTCCGGCTCCGCCGGCAAGGCCAGCACCAGTGCCGCCGCCGAACGCCGCAGCCGTTCCCAATGCTCCTCCCAGCCAAAGATCCGGCCGGCATAGGTACGCCACACCTCATACACGGCATCCCCGTAAAGAAAGCCGCGGTTGAGCGGACTGAGACTCGGCTCGCTCGCGTCGTGCAAGCGACCGTTGGTATTGGCCTGAACGTAGTCGGACATCGCCCGGCAGCAAAACCGGCGGAATGGACCGACGCGATCCTTTCAACATCTGCAACCTCATGCAGGTGCCGGTCGGAACAAAAAAATACCCCGCAGCCGGGCGGCCGCGGGGCATGCAGAAATTCGTGCGGTTGAAGCCGGACGAGCCAGGATCTTAGGCGCCGCTGGAGCCGCGGGCCTTCACCAGACCGAACTCCTTTTTGATATTCTGCACGCTGGGCACAGAGATACCGAGGCGTTCGGCGATGGCGGCACCGGTCTCACCCGCTTCCACGGCCGCCTTCACCTGAGCTTTGAGCTCATCGGTGATTTTGGCGCGGGAGCGCTTGCCTGACTTCGCCTTCACCGGCTTGGCGGCGCCCTTCGGCTTGCGGCCTCGGGGTTTGGCCGCGCCAGCGGCTGCTTTGACGGCTTTGATAAACGTGGCCAGATCACCGTAGCCGTACTTGGCGGGAAGCGCAGCGAGCTCGCGGGTGCGCTCGACTTCGATCGCTTGTTTCAATTGAGCTGCCTTGGCTTGGAGCTCTTCCAGTTCCTTGATTTTGTCGGTCACCATAACAATGAACCAAGAAGCGGGGGTTATTCCCAATATCAAGCCCTATATTATGCTTTTTGCAATTTAGCATCTATATACGTAGTTACCCCCATCCCGCACTTGCCCGCTGCCCCGTTGTTTTTATCGTGCGCGAGCATGCCTTCGCTCCACCAGCTCGACGCTTCCTCCCTGGTCCATCGCTGGGACAATACCCTGCCCCCGCGCCTGACGATTGCCCCGGGTGACACGGTCGAGCTGGAGATGGCCGACTCCAGCGGATTTCAGGTGCAGCCGCATTGGACCACGACCGATTTCCGCGCCCGCTTTGATCCGTCGAAAGTACATGCCCTCACCGGGCCGATTGCGATCGATGGCGCCGAGCCGGGCGACCGGCTCGCTGTTCATATTGAGTCTTTCGAACACCGTGGCTGGGCCTGGACCAGCTTGATTCCCGGCCTCGGTTTATTGCCGGAAGACTTCCCCGATCACCACCTGTTCATCTGGCAACTGGCGAAAAATCAAAGCCGCAGCATGCCGGGAGTGACGATCGATTTGCATCCCTTTGCCGGTATCATCGGGGTGCAACGGGCGAAAGCGGGGGAATTTCGCACGCGCGCTCCGGGACCGTTTGGCGGCAATATGGACGTACGTCATCTCACCGCCGGCACGACCCTCTTCCTACCCGTGTTCACGCCGGGCGCCAACCTGCTCGCCGGCGACTGCCACGCGGCGCAGGGTGATGGCGAAGTCTGCATCAATGGCATGGAGGCGCCGATGCGCGGACGTTTCCGCATCGAGTTGATCAAACAACAGCCCCTGGCTGCCCCGTATGCCATCACCCCGAATCCGCTCATCTCCAGCCGCTATCAGGCGGACAACTGGCATCTTTTTATTGAATCGGATGAAAACCCGCGCGTCGCCGCCAAGCAGGTCGTGCGGCGGGCCATCGAATTCCTCGGCGAACGGCTCGGTCTCTCCCCGGAACTCGCCTACACGCTGTGCAGCGTCGTGCTCGACCTCAAGCTGTCGCAACTGGTGAATCACCCGATCACGACGGTCACCGGCTACCTGCCGGAAGCGATATTTGATTGATTCCAAAACCCGGGATTGGCGGTCGGCGGGCGCGGGCGTATCCTGCGCTCAAGCTCAACAAGGAGATTGTTATGTTCACCGTAAAAATCCACCTCGACCCGGCCGAATACGCCGTGGTCAGCCGCTATGCCAGCAAGCTGGACGTGAGTCCCGAAGACATCGCCTACGCCGGGCTCGATTACATCATGAGCCACACGGGCGATGCCACCCTGCGCACCCAGATCGTCGAAACGAAGGCCGGCCGCGCCGAAAATCTGCCGATCTGGGCCGACACCGAACGCTCGGTGCACGCCTACGAAGGCAGCGCCGACGACCAGCCCGAGCAACGGCTGCAGTTTTAGGCAGCCGCAGCGGCAGGCCCCACGCTTCCGGCCGGAGCGGCCGCAAGTTCCGAACGAGTACCACCGCAGTGACCTCGTCGGTTGGCGCTGCCTCTCCGCCGCCACTCGGCCAACGTGAACGGACGAGGATCACCGCGGCCGCGGGACAGGCGTCCGTTCTCCTCCACTCCACCGCCGCTCCCCTGGAGAACGGACATCCTTGTCCGTTTGCCCTGCCTCTCCGCCGCCTTCAGGGTTTGCCGACGCCGAAGGCGGTGAAGCCCAGGGCCCGCAGCCGGTCGAGATCCAACAGATTGCGGCCGTCGAAGAGGAAGGCGGGCTTGGGCATGCCGGCCAGCACGGCCTCGAAATCGATCGTCTTGAACTCGTCCCACTCCGTGAGCACCGCAATGGCGTGCCCGCCCTGCGCGGCCTCCTCGGCGGAGGCGGCGACCTGCAGCAGTTTGCCCGCCGGTCCTTCCTCCGGACCCAGCACGTCGCGACGGATCTGGGCGGCCGGCACCTTGGGATCATAAACGACGACCTCCGCCATCTCGGCGATGAGATCGCGGCAGACGGAGATGGCTGCCGTTTCGCGCGTGTCGTTGGTGTCCTTCTTGAAGGCAAAGCCCCAGACCGCGATGCGCTTGCCGGCGACGGTGTTGAAGAGCGCCTTCACGATGCGGGTCGCAAAGCGCGACTTCTGCCAGTCGTTCATCTGGATGACACTCTGCCAATACGCCGCCACCTCGGGCAGACCGAAACTTTCGCAGAGGTAGACGAGGTTGAGGATATCCTTCTGGAAACAGGAGCCGCCGAAGCCCACCGAGGCCTTCAAAAACTTCGGGCCGATGCGACTGTCGTGCCCGATCGCGCGAGCCACTTCATCGATGTCGGCCTCGGTCGCCTCGCACAGCGCCGAGATCGAATTGATCGACGAGATGCGCTGCGCCAGGAAGGCGTTGGCCACGAGCTTGGAGAGCTCCGACGACCAGAGGTTGGTCGTGATGATGCGTTCGCGCGGCACCCAGTGCGCATACACACTGGCCAGTTTTTCCACCGCCGCCTGGCCGGCCGGTGTCTTCTCCCCGCCGATCAACACGCGGTCCGGCTGATGCAGGTCGGCGATCGCCGTGCCTTCCGCGAGAAACTCGGGATTGGACAGCACCTGAAACTCGAGCCCGCGGGTGTTGGCTGCGAGAATCTTCTGAATCGTCTCGGCCGTCTTCACCGGGATGGTCGATTTCTCGACGATGATCTTTCCGGTGGTGGCCACCTCGGCGATGGTGCGGGCGACCGACTCGATGAAGCGCAGGTCCGCCGCCCGGCCCGCGCCGACGCCGTAGTTCTTCGTCGGCGTGTTGACCGCGACAAAGACAATGTCGGCCGCGTTGATCTCCTCGGCCACCGCCGTGGAGAAAAACAGGTTCCGCCCGCGGCATTCCTGCACGACCTCATCGAGCCCGGGTTCATAAACCGGCAGGGAGCCGGAGTTCCACGCATCGATGCGGGCCTGGTTCATGTCGACCACGGTGACACGAACCTCGGGCGCTTTCTGGGCAATCACGGCCATGGTGGGGCCGCCAACGTATCCTGCTCCGATGCAACAGATATTCATAGGCAAAGGCGGTGAGCGTGGTTGGAGCCTCGGGCGGGGCCAAGTCTCTTTTGCCCGGGGGTTTCCTGATAGCAGGTATCCGGACAGGCCCGTTCGCGGGCTTGGGCAATTCACGGAAGCAGGCGGCGTCGCCGCGCCGCTTCACCGGGCGCCGCTCAACCGGCGGCGCTGCAATCGCTCGCCACGGCAAACTGCCGGGCCACGACACAGAACCGCGCCGCCGCCTCCGCCAGCTGGGTCGAGGGCAGCACGCCGAAGCTCAGGCGGATCGTGTCGGTGGGCGCGTCGTCGCCGAAACAGAGTTCGCCCGGCACATACAACACCCCGGCTTCCACGCAGGCGTGGCAGAAGGAGGAGGCGAGGCCGGTATCAAGCCCGGCCGGCGCCCGCAGCCACAGATACAACCCGCCGCGCGGCTGCTGCCAGGTCCAACCCAGCTCCGGCAATCCGCCCTCGCGCAGCGCGCCGTCGAGGACCTGCATCTTGCGCCGATAGGCCGGACGGATCACCGCCAGCTGTCGCTCGAGCCCGCCGTCCTCCAGCACCGCTTCCAGCAGGCGCTGGTTGAAGTTGGCGGTGCCGAAGTCGTGATGCGCCTTCACGTGCAGCATGCGGGCGCGCCACTCGATGTCGGTGCAGGTGGCGAAGCCCACCTTGAGGCCGGTGGCAAAGGGCTTGGTGAGGGTCGAGGTGTAGAGACGGGGAAAGCCCGCCCATTCGGCCAGGCTCAGTACGCTCGGTGCCGGCCAGGGCTCGTCGTAATAGATATCCCGATACGCCGCGTCCTCGATGGCGGGAATCACCAGATCGTGCGCCCGCAGCTGCCGGCCGATCGCGGCCTTTTCCGCCGTGCCCAGACTGCGGCCGGAGGGGTTGGAAAAGTAGCTGACAAAATAAACCGCCTTCACCCGCGGCGCCTCGCCCGCAGCCTTCAATCGGTCGAGCAAGGTCGAAAAGGCGGCCTCGTCGACCAAGCCCGTCGCGTCATCGACCGGAATCGAACGCGCCTCGATCCCGAGTCCCTTGAGCATCTCCAGAAAGACGAAGTAGCTGGGCCGGTCGACCAGCACGATGTCGCCCGGATCGCACAACACCTGCATGGCCAGGTAGAGCGCCTGCTGCGAGCCGTTGGTGATGAAACAGCCGCGCTGCACGTCGGGTTGGTCGAGGGCGGGCTCCTGGGCGCAGAGGTGCCGGGCGAGCAGGCGACGCAGTTCGGGTCGGCCGTGATTGCTGCCATACTGCAGGTATTCGTTGCTCGGATCCTCCTGCGCGAGACGCTGGATCACGCCGGCGACCTCGGCGACCGGCAACGTGGCATTGTCGGTGAAGCCGGCCGCGATCGAGAGCAGGGCCGGATTTTCCAGCGCCATCGCCATCAGGCGCGCGATGGTGGGCGGCTGGGCGCGGTTTCCCAAGGTGGAGAATGGAGGCGAAACGGAGGAATCCATGACAACGAGCGCAGCACCCTAGGCCGGACCCTCCACCGCTGGCGAAAGTAAAAAGCGACGCCGGCATCACACCGGCGTCGCTCGGTCGATCCGCTCGCCCGCGTCGGATCCACCGAAACCGGGCGCCGGCTCCGCTTTCGCCGACGTTCGCCTGCCGATGACACGACTTCAGCGCACAGGGAAACAACGTCCCTACAATCCGCTGCTGTATCGGCTTGGCCGTCATCCGCTCCAAGTGACACAGACATTCCTGTCTGTGTGGCCTGTAGAGGCAACGTGCACAGACAGGAATGTCTGTGCCACCTCACCTCCAGCTTCGAGTCACACGCGCAACCCGGCTGAACAATTACCCGCTGGTGGGGTCGCGCTCGCCGCGACCCGCGAAACCACTCAACGCGCCCGAGCTGCAAGCGGGATCCAAAGGCAACCAGTCCCCAGCCCCCCAGCACCCAGTCCCCAGCACCCAGTCCCCAGCACCCAGCCTCAGGCCGGATGCGGCGTGGCGGTGCCGAGACCGGCCTCGGGCTCGTCCTTGCTCTTCTTCTCGCCGTCCTTGCCCTGGGCGGGTTTGGCCGGCTCCTCGATCGGCTTGGACGAGATCACGGGCGAACGGATTTCGCCGTGCTCGATGATCTCCATGACGTGTTTACCCTCGATGGTCTCGTATTCCATCAGGGCATCGGCCACGGCCTCGAGGGCGGCCCGGCGTTCGGTGAGGATCTTGGTGGCGCGCTCGTATTGCTCGTCGACGATCTTGCGGATTTCCTGGTCGATCTGCCGCGCGGTTTCCTGGCTGTAGTTTTCGTGACGCGTGATCTCGCGGCCGAGGAAGACGGTGTCCTGGTTGTCGCCGAAGGCAATCGGACCGAGCGGGCTCATGCCCCAGTCGCAGACCATGTGCCGGGCCATGCGCGTGACCTGCTTGATGTCGCCGGCGGCACCGCTGGAGATGTCGTCAAAGCAGATTTCCTCGGCGATGCGGCCGCCCAGGGCCATGGCGATCTGGTCGAGCACGCGTTTCTTGTAGGCGCTCAATTGCTCCTTGCGCGGCACATACATGGCCATGCCGAGGGCGGCGCCGCGCGGGAGGATCGTGACCTTGTGAATCGGAAACCAGTTGTCGAGCAGCAGGGCGCCGATGAGGGCGTGGCCGGCCTCGTGCACCGCCGTCTTGCGCTTGTCCTCGTCGTCCATCACGCGTCGACGTTCGCGGCCGAAGAGCACCTTTTCGCGGGCGTCCTCGATGTCGATGGCCTCGACCTTCTTCTTGTTGCGGCGGGCGGCGAGCAGCGCGCCTTCGTTGAGGAGGTTGGCGAGTTCGGCGCCGGACATGCCGGAGGTGGCGCGGGCGACGGCGGAGAGATCGACGTCGTCGGACAGCGCGATCTTGCGGGCGTGCACGCGCAGGATCTGTTCGCGGCCCACGAGGTCGGGCAGGTCGACGTGGATCTGGCGGTCGAAACGGCCGGGGCGCAGCAGCGCGTTGTCCAGCACGTCGGGACGGTTGGTGGCCGCCACGATGATGACGCCATCGGTGGTGTCGAATCCGTCCATCTCGACGAGCAGCGAATTGAGGGTCTGTTCACGCTCGTCGTTGCCGCCGCCGAGACCGGCGCCGCGTTGGCGGCCGACCGCGTCGATTTCGTCGATGAAGATGATGCAGGGGGCGTTCTTCCGTCCCTGTTCGAACATGTCGCGCACGCGGCTGGCGCCGACGCCGACAAACATTTCCACGAAGTCGGAGCCCGACACGCTGAAGAACGGCACGTCCGCTTCACCGGCGACGGCCTTGGCCAGCAGGGTCTTGCCGGTGCCGGGGGGGCCGACCAGCAGGATGCCCTTGGGAATCTTACCACCCATGCGCTGGAACTTCTTCGGGTCGCGCAGGAAGTCGACGACTTCGGCGATCTCCTCCTTCGCCTCGTCGCAACCGGCGACGTTCTTGAAGTTCACCTTGTCCCGGTCGCGGTGCAGCATCTTGGCCTTGCTCTTGCCGAAGCTGAGCGCGCCCTTGCCGGCGTTGCGCAGCTGCCGCACGAAGAGGAAGTAAAGCAGACCAATGATCAGCAGGAACGGAATGACGTTCTGCGCCAGCGAGGTGAGGAAGGTATTGGGCCGCTTCTGCTCGAAGGCGCCCGTGGCGACCAGCTTGTCCAGGCTCGAATCGGTCAGCCGCCCTTCGGCCGTGAAGTCGGCCGTCTGCTCGCCCTTGGCGTTGGTGAAGAGCTTTTCGGTCGCGACGCCCGAGATGATGACCCAGTCGCGCCCCCCGGAGAGCTCCGGTTGGATGACGCCCTTCTGCACCTGGCCGGCATCGGCCAGCTCGATGACCCGGGCGGTGTTGACCTGTGCCGCCGGCGAAACACTGGCGGGATTCAGCTGCCACACCACGACCACGAGACCGATGACGATGAGCCACACCAGGAAGACCTTGGGCATCTGGAACCGGTCGGGAGAGGGGGGACGGAGCGGCTTGCGCTTCTTATCGGGATCGTTTTCGGGCATCAATTCTAGGGACTAAACGGTGACGGTGAAGGTTCCGCCGGGATAAGTCAACGAACCCGCCCGCGGAGTTTTGGTCACGCTGTGACCGCATCGAATACCCGGAATCACGCCGAGAGTTTCTCAAAATACAACCGTCCGCGCCGAATTCGCACAAATCCCGCCTTGCCCAGGCTGAAACGCTGCGTTCCGCCCGCCTGCGCCATCGCCAGCAGGGCGTCGAAGCCCGCCCTCGACAAGTCACCGGGGTCGTCCTGACGCCCCAGCCAGTCATGCAAAGCTCTCCGCCACAAGGCGATGGGTTTTCCAGCCAAACGGCCCAGCACGAGACTGCCGTCCATCGCCAGCGGGGCCAGCTCCGCCAGCCAGGCGTCGAGGGCATCGGCATCCTCCTCCAGACGCGCCCGGCTCAGCGCCGCCCCCGCCACCGCATCGCGCCTGGCGGCGGCCTCCCAGGCGGGCATCACGCTCCGCCGCAGACGGTTGCGAAAATACAAGTCCGAGCGATTCGAGTGGTCTTCCCGCCACGTCGCGCCCGCCCCGCGGAGGGTCGCGCACAGTTGTTCGTGCCGCAGGTCCAGCAGCGGACGCAGGCGCCAGCGCCCGTCGGCCCCCACCTGCACCGGGCGCGGTGCCGCCAGCCCGGCCGTCCCGCTGCCGCGGGCCAGGCGCATCAGGAGCGTCTCCGCCACATCGTCCTGCTGGTGCCCGGTCCAGATCAACCGGGCCCGATGCCGCCGGCAGACCTGCTCCAGAAAGGCCTGCCGCGCGTGCCGCGCGGCCGCCTCGCTCGGGGTCGGCGGCGCGTCATCCCACCGACCGCCTTCGAAGCGGATGCCCAGGCCGGCCGCCAGCTGCGCACAGAACCGGGCGTCGGCGGCGGACGCCCGCCCGCGCAGGCGATGGTCGAAATGCGCGAGAACGAGTTGCCCGCGCTTGGCCGGCCAGTGGGCCCAGACCGCCAGCACGAGCGCCACGGAGTCGGCCCCGCCGGAACAGGCCACCACCCAGCGGCCGCGTGCGGCCGCGCTCCCGGGCACGACGTGGGTGCGAACCGGCGCGGAGAGCGCGTCGACCGGCAGGGCCACCGCCAGCCGCAACGCCGCCCGCTGCCAGGAGGTCGGTTTCGCCGCAGGCATCGGGAGGCGCGGGGGAGGCGGAGGGCCGATCGCCAAGGCCTCAGCCAAAGCGCACGGTGTCGCGGCCGAAATAGCGCACCAGCGCCGCCGGAAGTTTCACCGTGCCGTCCGGTTGCAGGTTGTTTTCCAACAGGGCCGCGAGGACCCGCGGCACCGCGAGGCCCGAGCCGTTGAGGGTGTGCACGAGTTCCGGCTTGGCCTCGCCGCCGGCAGGGCGGAAGCGGATCTTGGCCCGGCGGGCCTGGAAGGCCTCGAAGTTCGAGCAACTCGACACCTCCAGCCAGCGCTGCTGACCGGCGGCCCACACCTCGAGATCGTATTTTTTGGCCTGGGCAAAACCGAGGTCGCCGCCGCACATGAGCAGCACGCGGTAGGGCAGCCCGAGTTTCTGCAGGAGTCGCTCGGCGTCGCCCCGCAGCAACTCGAGTTCGTCGTAGCTCCGCGACGGATGCACCCATTTGAGCAGCTCGACCTTGTCGAACTGGTGCAGGCGGTTGAGTCCGCGCACGTCCTTGCCGTAGCTGCCCGCCTCGCGTCGGAAGCAGGGCGTGTAGGCGCAGCGCTTCACCGGCAGCGCCGCTTCGTCGAGGATCTCGTCGCGGAAAAAGTTGGTCAGCGGCACCTCGGCGGTGGGCACGGCATAGAGGTGATCATGGACCGTTTCATACATCTGCCCTTCCTTGTCGGGCAGCTGGCCGGTCGCCGTCGCGCTGGCTTCGTTGACGAAGATCGGCGGGTTGACCTCGGTGTAGCCCGCCTCGCCGGCTTCATCCAAAAAGAAGTGCAACAGCGCCCGCACCAGCCGCGCGCCGTCGCCGATGTAGAAGGGAAAACCCGCTCCGGTCACCTTGGCCCCGCGGGCGAAGTCGAAGGCCTTCTCGAAGCCCGGAATCTCCCAATGCGGCCGGGCGTCGGCCGACACCGCGTTCACATCGCCGTGCGTGGCGTGCACGACGTTGTCCTCCGCCGTGCGCCCCTCGGGCACGCTGGCGTGCGGCAAGTTGGGCAGCTCGAGCATCGCCGCCTCCCAGGCCGTCTCGGCCTCGCGCAACGCATCCTCCCTGGCTTTCACGTCGCCCTTGAGCGCCTTCATTTCGGTGACTTTGGCCAGGAACTCGGGGGAGCCCTTGGCCAGTTGGGCCATCTCGCCGTTCACGGCCTTCTGCCGGGCCCGCAGCGACTCGACCTCGGTCAACTGCCGACGCCAGCGCGCATCGAGCGCGGCGACGGCATCGAGATCGACCTCGAGGTGCTTCTTGGCGATCGCGGCGCGGACGAGGTCGGGCGATTCACGGAGGAGTTTGGGATCGAGCATGGCGGTGCGAAAAAGTCCGCCAGCAAAGAGCAGCTCGCCCGCGCATGCCAACCTCGAAAGCGCAGGGACCGGGTCCGGCCCGGAGCACAACCGGTCACGGGTTGACCTGTCCCCGTCCACCAGCCCCCAGCTTTTGCCTTCCCCCGCATCGACTCCCTTCGCAACGTCGGGCTTTCCCACCGCCGCTGCATGCCCGCCTCCCCTCCCGCCTCATCCGCCGCCCCCGCCGCTTCCGGCGCCTGGACGGTTTTTCGGCAGCCGCATTTCAGTCCCTACAAATGCTACATCCGCCGCGACCTGCGACTGGCCGTCCTGCTCAACCCCAAGGTGGGCTCCACCGCCTTTCGCAAGGTGCTGGTCGAGGGGCTCACCCGCGCCGGCGCCCGTCCGCAGCTCGGTCCGTGGTGGCCGGTGAGCCGGACCCGCCGCTATACCACCGCGCCGGTGGCCGACTACTTTCACGCCTTCAACCACCAGGCCAACTACGACTTCCGCTGCTTCGTCCGCAATCCCTACGCCCGCGTGCTCTCGGCCTGGAACGACAAGCTGGTCAAGGGCTTCAACTCGCCGCAATACCCGCGCAGCATGCGTCGCCTCGTGCCGCAGCTCCGCCGCTTTGCCGCCGAGCGGGACCTGCCCGGCGCCGCCGATGACGCCCCCTTCCCCTTCCCGTCCTTCCTTAGCTACATCGAATCCCAGCCCGAGGGCACGCGTAACCAACATTGGGATACGCAGCGCTCCGTCCTGCTGGCCGACCACGTGGCGTATCGCCACACCTATCACATGGAGACCGAGTTCATCCGCGGCATGGCCGACACGCTCGCCCGGGTCGGCATTCCGCCGGAGTGGGTGGCGGAAAAGCTCGCCCGGCCGACCAACGCGAGCGGCCGGATCGATGAACCCGTTTACACCGACGAGCTGGCCGAGCGTGTCTTCAAACTCTACGCCGTCGACTTCGAACGCTTCGGCTACGACCGCGAGTCCTGGCGCGGTCTCTGAACGCCTTGTCTGCCATGAGCCGACGTCACCGCGCCACCGACCGCCTCACGCATCCCCGACACTGGCCCACCTGGGCGGGCCTGGGCCTGTTTTATCTGCTCAATTTTCTGCCCTGGCCGGTCAAACGTGCCCTCGCGGCCATCCTCGGCACCGTCATCTACCACCTCATCCCGGTCCGGCGCCGCGTGACCCTCATCAACCTGCGGCTCGCCTTTCCGGACCTGAGCGAAGCCGACCGCCGCCGCCTGGCCCGCGCCCACTACCGCTCCCTCGCGCTCGGCGTGTTCGAAACCTGCGCCGCCTGGTGGTCGCCCACCCGCCGGCTGCCGCGCTACCGCGTGATCGGCAAGGAACACCTCGTCACCGCCGCCAAGGCCGGCAAGGGCGCCCTGGTCGTGACCGCCCACGTCACCCTGCTCGAACTCGGCGCCCGGATCGTCAACGAGCAGATCGAGTTCAACGCCCTCTACCGCGATCCCAACAATCCCGTGGTCGCCGCCATCATGCGGCGCAACCGCGAGCGCCTCCTGCGCAGTGCCATCCCGTTCGACGACCTGCGCGGTCTGCTGCGCGTGCTCAAGGCCGGCGGCCTCGTGTGGTATGCGCCCGACCAGGGCAAAAAAACCAAGATGTCCGAAGTCCTCCCCTTCTTCGGCGAACCGGCCATCACCAACGTCGCCACCAGCCGCATCGCGCAGATGAGCGGCTGCCGCGTCATCCCCTACTTCGCCCGCCGCCTGGCGGACGGATCCTACGAACTGCAGGTCTTTCCGCCCTGGGAAAACTTCCCTTCCGGCGATCACACCGCCGACGCCCTCCGCGTGAACCACTTCATCGAGGAACAGGTGAAACGCGCCCCGGAACAGTACTTCTGGGTGCACAAGCGCTACAAGCGCCGCGGCGACGGCCTCCCCGACGTCTACCGGGGGTAAACACAGTCTCAAGGTCCAAGGGTCTTAAAGTCTATAAGTCACCGGCGGCGGCTTCGCCTTAGGGTGTTTTGCCTGGACCCGGGCGGGGGCCCTCCCGCAGTGCCGACCTTGAGACATTCAGACCTCAAGACTTTCGAACTATGGCGCCCGGTGTTGCGCCGCTGCGCCGGATGACACTTGCGCCACCGCCAAAATTGCCGGTAGCTCGTGCCACACAACTCCAACTCGAGCCTCCCGATTGATGCCGCTTCTCGCAGTCAACGACCTCCGCACCTACTTTCATACCCGCAACGGAATCTACCGCGCCGTCGACGGCGTCAGCTTCAGCCTCGATCGCGGCGAGACCCTCGGCATCGTCGGCGAATCCGGCTCCGGCAAATCGGTCACCTGCTATTCACTGATGGGGCTCATCCCCTCGCCGCCCGGCCGGATCGAAAGCGGCAGTGCGATCTTTGACGGCGTCGATCTCATCCGCTGCAGCCCCGGGCAGGCCCGCGCCATCCGCGGCAAGCGCGTCAGCATGATCTTCCAGGATCCGATGACCTCGCTCAATCCCTACATGCGGATCAGCGACCAGCTCATCGAGCCGCTGCTCATCCACGAGGACATTTCCAAAAAGGAAGCCCTGCAACGGGCCGTCGCCATGCTGGACGAGGTGGGCATCAACGACGCCGCCAACCGCATCCACTACTACCCGCACGAGTTTTCCGGTGGCATGCGCCAGCGCGTGATGATCGCGATGGCACTCATCACCAAACCCGAGCTGCTCATCGCCGACGAACCCACCACCGCCCTCGACGTGACGGTGCAGGCGCAGATCCTGGAACTCATCCAAAAGATGCAGCAGGAGATCGGCATGGCGGTCATCTTCATCACCCACGACCTCGGCGTCGTGTCCGGCCTCTGCGACCGCGTGCAGGTCATGTATGCCGGCAAGATTGTCGAGACGGCCGACACCCGCACCCTCTTCTACGAACCGCGCCATCCCTACACCAAGGCCCTGCAGCGTTCGATTCCCTCGATGCAGCCCAAGGGCGCGGAACTCTACACCATCAAGGGCCTGCCGCCCGACCTCTCGAAACCGCTCCCCGGCTGCGCCTTCGCGCCCCGCTGCGACTTCGCCGCCGATCGCTGCCGCGTCGGCGACGCCCCGCCGCTCGCCCCCGTATCCGAAAACCACCGACACGCCTGCCTCCGCGCCCACGCCGGCGAAATCTAGGGCGTTTTTTTTAGGCCACGGATCACACGGATGAGCACGGATAGCATGCAGCCCGCACCTCTGTGGCACAGACATTCCTGTCTGTGCGCCCTGCCCCTCGGCTTCGCGACTCTTCGTGTCCTTCGCGGTTTTTCCACCTTCAAATCCTGCTCCGCAAGCCGGGTTCATCCGTGAAATCCGTCGCTAAAATCTCTTCCCATGCCTGAAACCATTCTCGAACTGAAAAACCTTCAGACTCACTTCCCCATCCGGAAGGGTTTCCTGGTCAAGAAGACCGTCGGCACCGTCAAGGCCGTCGATGGCGTGGACCTGAAGGTGCAGCAGGGCGAAGTGCTGGGCCTCGTCGGCGAATCCGGCTGCGGCAAATCCACCCTCGCCCGCACCGTCATGCAACTGGTGCCGACCACCGGCGGCGCGGTCATCCTCGAAGGCCGCAACCTCACCGCCAGTTCCGACGCCGACGTGCGCTCGGTCCGCCGCGATCTGCAGATGGTGTTCCAGGATCCCTACGCCTCGCTCAATCCCCGCGCCACCGTCTTCGCCACGCTCGCCGAGCCGCTGCTCGTCCACCAGGTCTGCTCCCCCGCGGAAGTCACCGCCCGCGTCACCGAACTCATGACGACCGTCGGCCTCGCGCCGCGCTTCATGCAGAAATACCCGCATGAGTTCTCCGGCGGCCAGCGGCAGCGCATCGCCATCGCCCGCGCGCTCGCGCTCCGCCCCAAGGTCGTCATCGCCGACGAGCCGGTCTCGGCGCTCGACGTCTCCATCCAGGCCCAGATTCTCAACCTGCTGGCCGACCTCGTACGCCAGATGGGCCTGAGCCTCATCTTCATCGCCCACGACCTGTCGGTGGTGAAACACATCTCCGACCGCGTGGCCGTCATGTATCTTGGCAAGATCGTCGAGATCGGCCGGGCTGCCGACGTCATCGAACGCCCCTCGCACCCCTACACCCGGGCGCTCGTCAGCGCCATCCCCACGCCCAACCCCGACGAGGAACGCAGCCGCAAACGCATCGTGCTGCCCGGCGACCCGCCCTCCCCCATCAACCCGCCGAGCGGCTGCACCTTTCACCCCCGCTGCCCCTACGCTCAGGATGTCTGCAAGGCCGTGGTGCCCGTGCTCGAACCGTTCAACGAGCGAGAGGTGTCCTGCCACCTGAAGGCGGAGATTTAGCCCGCATATTTCATACTCCGATCGGAAGCCGTTCAACCGCGCCATACCTGCCGCAACGCCTCATACGTGGCAATGCCCGCGGCCGTGCTGAGGTTGAGCGAACGCAGCGTCTCGTTGCGGTGCGGAATCGTCACCCGCTGCGCCTCGCCGATCTCCTCGTGCAGCCACGCCGGTGCGCCGTGGCCTTCATTGCCGAAGACGAGGCCGTCGCCGTCCTCGAAGCGTACGTCCCAGTAGCAACGTTCGGTCTTCGTCGTGAACAACCACAGCCGCCGCGGGGCCGCCGGACTTGCCCGAAACGCCACCCAATCCGTGTGGTGGTGCACATCCAGTTCATACCAGTAGTCCATGCCCGCCCGCTTCAGGTGCCGGTCGGTGATCTCGAAGCCCAACGGATGCACCAGATGCAGACGGCAGCGGGTGAGCGCGCACATGCGGCCGATGTTGCCGGTGTTCTGCGGGATCTCCGGGTTGAAAAGCACGACGTGGATCATGAAGCGCGCAACTTAGGACGGAGCCGGGCGGACACAATCGCAAGCTGCCGGCGCCGCATCCAACCTAGTGCTTTACTGCCAGCCAATTACAGCATAACACCCTGATTCTCGTCCGCTTCATCCGTTTTGACTTCCTCTCATCAGCTGCACGCCGTGATCGTCGATGACGAGCAGTCCTACCTGGATCTGCTCGCGGTGATCCTCGGGGACCTGCTCTCCTGTCCGGTCGCCACCTTTGCCCGTCCGGCCGACGCGTTGGAGGCCATGAAATCGTTGGAGGTCGGCATCATTGTCACCGACTTCTACATGCCGGAGATCGACGGGGTGGAGTTTCTCCGCCGCGCCGCCCTGCTCAAGCCCGAGGTCCCGGCCATCATGATCACCGGTCACGCCGATGCGCTCGGGCAGCGGGAACGGGGTGGGCTCGCCAATCTCAAAACGATTCTCGCCAAACCCTTCGGCGCGCAGGTCCTGGCCGACAACATCCGTCGCTACTGGCCCGGCTCCAACGCCGCCTGATCCGCGCCTCAGCCGGCCGGCGGGTCCGCTTCGCCCGACTCCACCACGAGCCCGCGGTTGTCGGCCCGGAGGAGACGAGTAGTGCTGTCGATCCCCTTCGTCGCAAAGGCCGCCGCCATCGCCTCGGCGACCGGCTGCGCCGCATCGGCGAAACTCACGCACAACACGCTGGATCCGCTGCCACTGAGCCAGCCGCACAGGGCCCCCGCCGCCACGCCCGCGCCGATCGCCTCCGCCGCGCCGGCGATGCCGGGCAGGCGATAGGGCTCGTGCAGGAAATCACTCACCGCGCCGCGCAGCGCAGCGTAGTTTCGCATCGCCAGCGCCGCCGTAAGGTAGGCCGCACTGTTCACACTGCGCACCGCATCCAGATGCGGCAGCGTTTTCGGCAGCACGCCCCGCGAGGCCTTGGTCGCCACCTCCGTCACGGGGGAGACGACGACGAAGCGCAGCGTATCATCAAGCTCGATACGGACCAGTCCGGCGTACTCCGCCGGCGTCGCGCCGCAGCGGGCCACGCAGAAGCCGCCCAGGACCCCGGCGGTGGCGTTGTCGGGATGCCCTTCGACCCGCGTGATGGCGGCCGCCAGTTGCTCGCGCGAAAGCGGATCGCCGGCCCAGGCGTTGAGCCCGGCCATCACGCCGGCCAGCACCGTCACGCTCGATCCGAGCCCGCGCGCCGGCGGCACCTCGCCGTCGATACGGTAGCTGAAGGCCGGCACCGGCGCGGTCGGCGCCGCGGCCCGGAAGGCGACCACGGCCTCCGCCACCAGACCCGCGGCGCGCTCGTCGGAGGCGCGCTCGCCGCAGGGGTCGCCGGCCTTCGTGTCGGCGCCGGGCGTGAGCCGCACCCGATTGTAGATCTGCAGGGCAAGACCGAGGGTATCGAAGCCGGCTCCGCAGTTGGAGGTGCTACCGGGAACACGGACAGTGACGGGCGTCATGCAGGAAGGCGGTGGCGAAAGGACGGAAGGGACGGCGGCGGATTCAGCGGCGCGACTTGATCGCGCGATCGAGCTCCCGCTGGACGATCTTCTTTTTGAGATCATCCCGTTTGTCGTAAAGCTTCTTGCCGGTGCAGATGCCCACCTCGACCTTCACCAGGGCCTCCTTGAAATACAGCCGCAGCGGGATGAGCGAGCGGCCGCCCTGGTTGAGCGCCTGGTCGATCTTGCGCAGCTCCGGTTTGCGCAGGAGCAGCTTGCGAGTGCGCTTCGGTTCGTGGTTCGAGTAGGTGCCGAAGCGATACTCGTCGATGTGCGCATTCACGAGCCACAGCTCGCCGTTCTTGAGCCGGCCGAAGGCATCATTGATCTGCGCCCGGCCGTCCCGGATTGATTTCACCTCCGTGCCGCGCAAGGCGATGCCCGCCTCGAACCGCGCTTCGACGAAGTAGTCGTGCGAGGCCTTGGCGTTGCGCACCTCGGTGAAGCGCTTGGCGTCTTTGGCGGAGCGGGCCATGGGAAAAGTTGAGCGTAAGAGTTCGGGCGGCGGAGCCGCAGCGGATATCGGGCATAAAAGAGGCGGCGCCGCCGAGGCGGGCCGCCCAAGAGAGAGAATCACGGCGAATCATCCGGCCGAGCCGCCGGACAATGGCCGCATCAGGAATCGGCGGTTTCGAAAACGATCTTCCCCTCGATCACCTCGCGCAGGGCGATATCCTCGGGCGCCAGCTTCTCGAGCGACTCGACCAACGGACGGCTGCCCCGCTTGAGCTGCTTGACTCGCCGGGATACGACGTTGATGAGCAAATTCGGATCGGGCACCACGGTCAGGGCCTCTTTGATGTAATCGTCACGCATGAATCGGAGGGAGAAATGAATCGACAGAAACCGACGAGAGCATGAGCCGGTTTGTCCCCCGTCAAGGCGATTCTAATTCCCGACACCCACCCAGGACGCTGTGGACCACGTGTTTATTGGGATCGAAACCCGCGCCGAAGCCCGTTTAGGCTGCGACCATGCTCATCGGCTGGACCACGACCGAAACCCCGGAGCAGGCCCGCGAACTCGCCACCGGCCTCATCGACCGGCGCCTGGCCGCCTGTGTCCAGATCGACGGTCCGATCACCTCGATTTACCGGTGGGAGGGCCGGACCGAGACCGCCACCGAATATCGGGTTACGGTCAAGTTTCTCGGCAACCGGCACCTGGAGGTCGAAACCTACCTCCACAACCACCACCCGTACACGATCCCGCAGTGGATCGTGATGCGGGCCGAACATGTGGCCGAAAAATACTTGTCATGGGCGCAGGCGAACTCTAGCTCCCTTCCCCTTTAACGGCTCACAAGCATCCCTTTTTTCGATAACATCATGTCCCAACACAAGTCTCTCCAGGGTCCCCGTGGCCTCGTCGTGAAGCGCAACGTGCTCAAGCGTTTTGAGCGGGTCGAGCTGCTCAAGAAGCGCGGCCAGTGGCAGGAAGGCGACCGCGTGGTCGGCCTCAAGAAAACCACCCCCGAGGTCTAAAACCCGCGTCCCACCAGAACCTTATAGGGCAGGCCCGATGTGTATCGGCCTGCCTTTTTTGTGGCCGCACGCCGCGGCGCCTGCCATCTCCCCCCTTCCTCCATGCGCCTCTTTTCCCACCTTCGCATTGCCCTGGTCGGCTTCCTGATGGGCTCGGCCGATGTCGTGCCCGGCGTCTCCGGCGGCACCATCGCCTTCATCTGCGGCATCTACGAACGCCTGCTCAACGGCATCAAGGCCTTTGACCTCACCACGCTCCGCCTCGTCCTGCGTGGTGATTTCAAGGGCGCCTGGCAACGCGTACCGGTGCCGTTCTTCGTGGCCCTCGGCGCCGGCCTGCTCACCGCCATCTTCACCATGGCGCGCGCGCTGGAACACCTGCTGGTCACTCATCCGGCGCTGCTGTGGTCCTTCTTCTTCGGATTGGTGCTGGGCTCGATCCTCCTGCTCGCCCGCGAAACCTGGAAATGGCGGGCGGTCGACTTTGTCCTGTTCCTGGCCTTCGCCCTCGGCACCTGGTGGCTGGTCGGCCTGGAGGCCACCCAGACGCCCGCGACGCTGCCCTTCACCTTCCTCGCCGGTGCCATCGCCATCTGCGCCATGATCCTGCCGGGCATCTCTGGCTCCTATCTCCTGCTCATCATGGGCAAGTACCAGCAGGTGCTTTCCGCGGTCAACGACCGCGACTTCGTCACCCTCGGTGTCTTCTGCGCCGGCATTGCGACCGGCATCCTGTCCTTCGTGCGCATCGTGAGCTGGATGCTCCGGCACTACCGACATGCCACGCTCATCGCCCTGACCGGGGTGATGGCCGGTGCGTTGCGCACCCTGTGGCCCTGGAAGGAAACGCTCACCACCCGCCTCAACAGCGCCGGTGAAGCGGTGCCCCTCGTACAGGTCAACATCATGCCCGGACCGGACGCGCAGATCGGCCTCGCCCTGCTGCTGCTGCTGGTCGGCGGCGCCGCGGTGCTGTTGATCGAACGCTTGGCCCGCGCCGAGCAACGCGACACGCACGCGAGCGACTGAGTTGGTTCCCCCGCGCCGACGCGGCTGCCTCGCTCCTGCTGCCTCTCCGCCGCACCCCCTCCAACGCCGACCGCGTCCGGAGGCCACGGTCCACCCGGTGCCCGGCAGGTGGACGTGGGCCTCCGGACCGCGTCGCTCCTGCTGCCTCTCCGCCGCAATCCGTCCAACGCCGACCGCGTCCGGAGGCCACGGTCCACCTCCACGATCCATCTGCCCACCACGACCGCCTGCGCGTCATCGCCCAGTGCGGTTAACCTCCAACCCGCAATTTGGTCCCCCCTCACCCCATCCCCCATCTTTTGGTGTAGACCCGCAGATCCTTCCTCCCTTCGCCCCCCCTCCGGCCAAGGCTGGTGCTCCCGGCGGGAATCGAACCCACATCACCGGCTTCGGAGACCGGTGCACTATCCATTGTGCTACAGGAGCGTTGCCCAACGGGCGGCGCAAAGGTGGCGCCGCGCTTGCGGCGGTGTCGAGCGGTTTTTGTCGGCCAAGGCCAGGACTCGACGCCACCCTGCCCCGGAGCCCTGAACCGGCGCTCAGACTGGTTTGGTTCTTCCTCGCTAGATATGGATCGCTTCGCCCATGGACGCGGCGGCCGCCTCCATCAGGGCTTCACTCAGGGTCGGATGCGCGTGGATGGTCTGGTGCACCTCCTCGACCGAGGCCTCGAGTTCGATCGCCAGACCATACTCGGCGATCAATTCCGTGGCCTCCGAACCGATGATGTGCGCACCGTAAATCTCGCCGGTCTTCGCGTCGGTGATGACCTTCACGAAGCCTTCCGAAGCGCCGCCCGCGACGGCCTTGCCGGAGGCCGTGAAGGGGAATTTGCCCACCTTGTAGTCGAGCTTCTTTTCCTTGGCCGCCTGCTCGGTGAGACCGGTGCTGGCGACCTGCGGCTGACAGTAGGTGCAGCCCGGGAAACTGCCCACCCGCCGCGGCTCGCCGTGGCCGAACATGCCGTTGACCGCATTGACGGCCTCGAAGGTGGCAATGTGCGCCAGCCAGGGCGGACCGATGATGTCGCCCGCCGCGTAGATGCCCTTCACGTTGGTCTCGTAACGGTCGTCGACCTTCACGTAGTTGCGATCCAGTTCAACCTTCACGCCCGGGGCCAAGACGCCCTCGATGTTGGCCACGACACCGATGGCCGACAACACGACCTCGGCCTCGACCTCCTCCTTGGCCTCGCCCTTCACCAGGTCGACCTTCACGGACTTTTTCCCGACGCGGAAGTTTTCGCACTTCGTGCCCGTGCGGATCTTGATGCCCTGCTTCTCAAAGGATCGTTCGAGCGTCTTCGAAATCTCGCTGTCCTCGACCGGCAGAACGGCGGGCAGCATTTCCACGAGCGTCACCTCGGCACCGAAGGCATTGTAGAAGTAGGCAAACTCCACGCCGATCGCGCCGGCGCCCACGATGATGATCGACTTGGGCAGCGTCTTCGACGCCAACGCTTCGCGGGAGGTCATGACGCGCTCGCCATCGACCTCCAGGCCGGGGATGCGGCGCATCTTGCAGCCGGTGGCGATGAGGATGTTTTTCGCGCGCAACACCTCGCCCTTGGCCGGACCGTCGACGACCGAAACCAGCCCCGGCTGGCTCACCTGCGCCTTGCCGCGGATGTAGTCGACCTTGTTCTTCTTGAACAGGAACTCGATGCCCTTGGCCATCTGGCCGGCCACGCCGCGCGAGCGCTCCATGACCTTGGCGAAGTCGAAGGTGATTTCACCCACCGTGAAGCCGAACTCATCGGCCTTCTTCATCTTGGTGTAGAGTTCCGCACTCTTGAGCAGTGCCTTCGTCGGAATGCAGCCCCAGTTCAGGCAGGTGCCGCCGGCACTCTCCATTTCGACGCAGGCAACGTTTTTGCCCAGTTGCCCGGCGCGAATCGCGCCCGCGTAGCCCGCGGGTCCGCCGCCGATGACGATGAGATCGTAGTCCTTGGAATCAGCCATGGTTGGAAAAATTTGGGCCGCAACGTCGCCCGCCCCCCTGCGCCGGTCAAATGGTTTCGCCACACGCCGCCGCACCGGACGACCGGTCTCCCCCGCTCAGACGTCGATCACGTCGTCGTCCTTACCCTTGCCCTTGCCGCCGCCCCCGCCGCCCCCGCGGCCGCCGCGCCCGGTCGAGCCGTCGCCCGCCGTCTTGCCCTTGCCGGTGCCGAGGAAGCCGCCGACGAGGATGTTCGTCACGCTCACGATGAAGGCGCCGAACAGCGCCGACCAAAAGGACTCGACCCGGAATCCATCCACCAGCTCGCCCACCAGCCAGAAAAGAGTCGCGTTGATGAGCACGATGCCCACTCCCATCGTCAGCACGATGAACGGCAGCGCGAACAGCATCAGCACCGGCTTGATCACCGTGTTGAGAAAGCTCAACAGCACCACCACGATGATCAGCGTCGACAACTCGTTGCATTCGATTCCCGGCACCAGTTTCGTGGCGACCGTGACCCCCAGCGCCATAATGCTCCAGCGCAACAGGAGTTGGAAAAGCGGGTGATTCATCGGGACCTTGACCTTCGTTTCCCCTCCCCGGTTCGGGCAATGAAAATACTCATCGTGCAAGACTTCCTGCGCAGCGGCGGCACCGAACGCCAATCGGTCCTGCTCGCGCGCGGCTTCGCCGCCGCCGGGCACCACACGCAGCTCGTCACCTTCCGCCCGGGCGGCCCGCTCCACCCGGCCGAGGCGAGCGCCGGTCTCCAGCTCCACGCGCTGCAGCGCCGCGACACCGGGCTCGACTGGTGGGCGCCCGGTCTCCTGCGCCACGCCCGGGACGCCGCGCCGGACATCGTGCTCTGCATGGGCCGCATGGCCAACTGCTACGGCGGCGCCCTGCAGGGCACGCTGCCGGCCGCCGCCGTCATCTCCACCCTGCGCACCGGCAAGGCCCTGCCCCTGCTCTTCCGTCGTTCCCTGCGGCAGACCCGCCACGTCATCGCCAACAGCCACGCCGCCCGCGAGCGCGTCATCGCCGACCACGCCCTCCCGCCGGAACGCGTCACCGTCATTCACAACGCCCTCCTGTTCGAGCCGCGCCCGCCCGACGCCACCCTCCGCGCCTCCCTGCGCGCCGCGCAGGGCGCCACCGCCGACACGATTGTGCTGCTCGATGTGGCGATGTTTCGTCCGGAGAAGAATCAGATTGCGCTGATCGACATCCTCGCCGCGCTCGACGCCCCCGCCTCGGTTCAGCTTTGGCTCGCCGGCGACGGTCCCGCCCTCCCCGCCTGCCGGGAACGCGCGGCCGCCCTCGGCCTCGCCGATCGCGTGCGTTTCCTCGGCTGGCAGGCCGATCCCGCCCCGCTCTACCACGCTGCCGATCTCGCGGTGCATGCCTCCCGCCGTGAATCGCTTTCCAACTTCCTCATCGAAGCCCAGGCGCACGGTCTGCCCGCCGTCGCCTACGACGCCCTCGGCGTCAGCGAGACCTTTCTCGACGGCCGCACCGGCCGGCTCATCGCGCCCGACGATCGCAGCGGCTTTTGCGCCGCCCTGCAGGCCTTCATCGCCGATCCCGCCGCCCGGCGCGCCGCGGGCGACCAGGCCCGCGACTTTGCCCGCGCGCACTTCTCCACCGCCGCGCAGCTCGCCGCCTGCCTGAACCTTTTCGAGACCCTGCGGGTCTTGCCCCCTGCCTCCTCATGACCAACCGCCGCCGCGTCGACCTGATCGAAAAATACCTCCGCGACCACCGCTACGCCGACCTGCCTTCGCTGGCGACGCGCTTCGGCATCTCCGTCTCGACCGTGCGCCGCGCCCTGGACGAACTCGAGTCCCGCGGCCTGGCCCGCCGCCACCACGGCGGCGCCTCCATCATCGAACCCGACGAGGTTGCGCGCGAATACGACTTCATTGCCCACGACCAGCGCAACGCCGAAGAAAAGTTCGCCATGGCCCGCTTCATCGCCGAACGCGTGCTCCCCGGCATGACCGTCATGATCGACGGCGGCACCTCTCCCTACGCCGTGGCCCGCCTGCTCATCGGCAAGCGCCTCAAGGTCATCACCAACTCCCTGCCCGTCGCCGGCCTGCTCAGTGATGTCAGCTCCATCGAAACCATCGTGACCGGTGGCACCATCCACAACCGCATCGGCGTGCTCATCGGTCCCCATTGCGATGAAACACTGGCGCATATCCGCGCCGACATCGCCATCCTCGGCGCGGTGGGCGTCACGGCCGAAGGCCTGTGGAATCATCATCCCACCATTGCCGCCACCCAGCGCCGCATGCTGCAGTCCGCCCAACAAAGTTTCTTCGCCGTCGACCATTCAAAATTCGGCCGCAAAGCCCCCGTGCTCGCCACCCCCTTTGCCGCCAATCACATCATTGTGACCGACCGCGAGCCCAGTGCCGACATCGGCCGCGCCCTGCGCGCCGCCCGCGCCACCCTCGCCCTCTGTCCCAGCGCCTGAGCGACCGCGCGACCGGCGCGCAGGTCCCACGGCAGCTTCTCCTGACAACCCTATGTCAGCAGCCTGGCGCAACCCCCGGTGGTGATTTGCCAAGCGCCGATTCCCGACCCTTCTTCCCCCCTGTGTCTCTTTCTCCTGCGCATTGCATCCGCCTCCGCGGCGTCCGCCAGAACAACCTCAAGGGCTTCGACCTCGATCTGCCCCTCGGGAAATACATCGTCGTCACCGGCCTGAGCGGCGCGGGCAAGAGTTCGCTCGTATTCGACACCCTGCATGCCGAAGGCCAGCGGCGCTACGTCGAAACCTTTTCGGCCTACACCCGCCAGTTTCTCGACCTGCTCGACAAACCCGCCGTCGATTCGATCGAAAACATCCGCCCCTCGATCGCCATCGAACAGACCAACACGGTCAAGACCTCGCGCTCCACGGTCGGTACCATGACCGAACTCACCGACTACGCCAAGGTCTGGTTCAGCCACGTCGCCCGCTGCTACGACCCCGCCACCGGCGCTCTCGTTGAAGACGACACGCCCGCCACCATCTGGCAAAAGGCCACTGCTTCCCATCCCGACGCCACCGTGGTCGTCGCCTTCCGCATCACCCGCCCCCAAAAACTCGCCTGGGCCGAGATCCTCAAAAACCTCCGCGGCCAGGCCTACGTGCGGGTCCTCCTGCCGCAGGGCGAAACCTTTGCGCCTCATCGGATCGAGGACCTCGAAAGCGACGCTGCCCCGCTCGCCGAGCTCGACCACCTCTTCGTCGCCCAGGATCGCGTGAGCCTCGCCGACGCCGACCGCACCCGCTTCCTCGAAGCCGCCGAGACCGCGCTGCATTTCGGCCAGGGCGAACTTCATCTTTTCGCGCCGCGCCCCACCGGCCGCGATTTTGTCTCCGCCGGTCACTACTCCCGCGGACTGCATTCACCCGCCACCGGTCGCACCTTTCGTCCCGCCACCCCGGGCCTGTTTTCCTTCAACTCGCCGCTGGGGGCCTGCCCGCATTGCCGCGGCTTCGGCCGGGTGATCGAAATCGACTACCGCCTCGCCATCCCCGACCGCACCAAGTCCATCGACGAGGGCGCCATCAAATGCTGGGAGGGCCAGGTTTACGGCGAATCCAAGAAGGACCTGCTCGTTTTCGCCAAAAAGAAGAAGATCCCGACCCACGTTCCCTTCGCCGAGCTCACGCCCGAACAACAGGCTTTCATCATCGAGGGCGAACCAGGCTACGGCACCGACGGCAAGGAATGGCCCCGCGCCTGGTACGGCGTGAAGGGCTTCTTCGATTGGCTCGAAAAAAACACCTATAAGATGCACGTGCGGGTCTTCCTTTCCCGCTTCCGCGCCTACAACCCCTGCCCCGCCTGCCGCGGCACCCGCCTGCAGCCCGACGCCCTCTGTTGGCAATGGCAAAACCTCACCCTGCCCGAACTCTATACCAAACCGGTCAGCGAACTGCTCGCCCTGCTCGGCCAATCAAAAACTGGGAATTCAAAATCCCAAACCGAATCCCCCCACCAGGCCGATATCGCCTACCACGCCATGCTCACCCGCCTGCGTTACCTCGACCAGGTGGGCCTCGGCTACCTCACCCTCGACCGCACCTCCAAAACCCTGTCCGGTGGCGAGGTCGAGCGGGTCAACCTCACCTCCTGCCTCGGCACCTCGCTCGTCGACACCCTCTTCGTGCTCGACGAACCTTCCGTTGGCCTGCACCCGCGCGACATCGATCGCCTCACCGGCATCATCCGCACCCTCACCGACGCCGGCAACACCGTCGTGGTCGTCGAACACGACGAGGCGATGATCCGCGCCGCCGATCATCTGCTCGAGATCGGACCCGAGCCCGGCAGCCGCGGCGGCCACGTCGTGTTTCAGGGCGACCTGCCCGCCATGCTCGCCTCCGAGGCCAGCATCACCGGCCGTTACCTTTCCGGCCGGGCCACCCTCACCGCCCCCACCCGCCGCCGCCCGGTCGACGCCGCCACCCCGCGCCTCGTCTTCCGCGGCGCCACCAAACACAACCTGCAGAATCTCGACGTATCCATTCCCCTGGGACGCCTCGTCTGCCTCAGCGGCGTGTCCGGCTCGGGCAAGTCCACCCTGCTCGACCACGTCATCTACCAGGGCCTGCTCACCCATCGGCACCAGCAGACCGAGGACGTCGCCGCCATCGCCGCCATCGAGGGCGCCGATCTCTTCGACGAAATCGTGCTCGTCGACCAAAGCCCGCTCTCCCGCACCCCGCGCTCCAACCCCGCCCTCTACTGCGAGGCCTGGGACGGCATCCGCAGTCTGTACGCCGCGGAACCCGCCGCCCTCGAAGCCGGCTTCACCGCCTCCAGCTTTTCCTTCAACGCCGGCGACGGCCGCTGCGACCACTGCCAGGGCCTCGGCTATGAACGCGTCGAGATGCAGTTTCTCTCCGACGTCTTCGTCCCCTGTCCGATCTGCGAGGGCAAACGCTTCAAGCCGGAGATCCTCGCCATCACCTGGCAGGGCCGCTCCGTCGCCGACCTGCTCAATACCTCCATCGCCGACGCGCTCCCGCTGTTCGCCGAGCATCCCGCAATCCATTTCCGTCTCCAGTCCCTGGATACGGTTGGCCTCGGCTACCTCACCCTCGGTCAGCCCCTCAACACCCTCAGCGGCGGCGAAGCCCAGCGCCTCAAGCTGGTCAAATACCTGGGCCTCGGCGATTTCTCCGGCACCGCCCCTCCATCGAAAATCGAGAATCCAAAATCAAAAATCCCGGGCGCTTTGCTCCTTTTGGACGAGCCCACCACCGGCCTGCACCGCCATGACGTCGGTCGCCTGCTCGGCGTGCTCCAGGCCCTGGCCGACCACGGCCACAGCGTGGTGGTCATCGAACACAACCTCGATGTGCTCGCCGCCGCCGATTGGCTCATCGAGATCGGCCCCGAAGCCGGCGCCGGCGGCGGCCGCATCGTGGCCGAGGGTCCGCCGGAACATGTCGCCGCCCTGCCCGCCGGTCGCGCGACCGCCACCTCCCCGTACCTCGCCGCCACGCTGGACCGTTCCCGGCCCACGTCGGTTGATGCGTCGATGCGTATCGCCGCGGAAGAGCCTCTGGCCGGTGCGCCGGTTCGCGAGCCCGGACTCCACATCGTCGGCGCGCGGGAGAACAACCTGAAAAACCTTTCGCTCACCCTGCCCCACCAGGAACTCACCGTCGTCACCGGCGTGTCCGGCTCGGGCAAGTCCACCCTCGCCTTTGACATCGTGTTCGCCGAGGGCCAGCGGCGCTTCATGGAATCGATGTCGCCCTACGCCCGCCAGTTCGTCGAGCAGTTGCCGCGACCCGCCATCGATCACCTCGGCGGCATCCCGCCCACCGTTGCCATCGAGCAGCGCGTCACCCGCGGTTCCCGCAAGTCGACCGTCGCCACCATCACCGAGGTCGCCCAATACCTGCGCCTGCTCTACGCCCGCATCGGTATCCAGCACCACCCCGATTCCGATCGCCCCGTCCAGCCGCTCAGTCCCGCCCAACTCCAGCAGCTGCTGCAACGGGTCCTGCGCTCGACCAAGGCCCGCCGCGCCAAACACCTCTACCTGTGCGCCCCGCTCATCCGCGGCCGCAAGGGCCACCACGAACCCATCGCCAAGTGGATCGCCAAGCAAGGCTACGCGCTCATGCGCGCCGACGGCCGCGTCTTCCCGGTCAGCGCCTTCACGAAACTCGATCGCTACAAGGAGCACGACGTGGAGGTGGTCGTGGCCGATCTCAAAGGTGCCGCCGTCTCCGCCGTGAACGAAGCCCTCGCCGAGGCCCTCCACCTCGGCAAGGGCGGCTGCTTCCTCCTCACCCCCGCCGGCGAAGTTCTTTCCTGGTTCTCCACCACCCGGACCGATCTCGAGACCGGTGAGTCCTTTCCCGAACTCGATCCGAAGCACTTCTCCCACAACTCGCCGCGCGGCTGGTGCCCGGCCTGTCGCGGCCATGGTCGGATCTTCGGCTGGATGATCAATCAGCAGAAGAACGACGAGGACGAGCTGCCGCCCGAAATCGCCGACATCGCCCGCGACCTCGGCGACCTCGAAGACAGCTCGTCCACCCCCTGTCCCGAGTGTCACGGCGCCCGCCTCAACCGCGTCGCCCGCGCCGTCAAACTTCACTTCCGCGGTCGCAAGGCCGCCCTGTCCCTGCCCGAGCTGCTCGCCTGCACCGCCAGCGAACTCCTGCAGAACCTCGCCGCCATCGCCACCGATCAGCGCGGCCGGCTCATCCTGCGCGACATCGAACCGCAGATCGCCGAGCGCCTCAAGTTCCTCGACCACGTCGGCCTCGGCTACCTTTCACTCGATCGTCCCACCGCCACGCTGTCCGGCGGCGAGGCCCAGCGCATCCGCCTGGCCGCCCAGCTCGGCACCAACCTTGCCGGCGTGCTCTACGTGCTGGACGAGCCCAGCATCGGCCTGCACGCCCGCGACAACGACCGCCTCATCGCCACCCTCGAATCGCTGCGCGACAAGGGCAATTCGCTGCTCGTGGTCGAACACGACGACGAACTCATGCTGCACGCCGACCGCATCGTCGATCTCGGCCCCGGTGCCGGCATTCACGGCGGTTCGCTCCTCGCCGTCGGCACACCCGACGAGATCAAGCGCAGCGACCGCTCCCTCACCGGGCTCTTCCTCGCCAAGGGCATCGCCCATCCACTGCGCGGCGCGTATCGGAAAATCCCCGACATCCGCTCGCGCTCCGCCGGCGCCTGGCTGAAGCTCTCCCAGGTCGGCTTCCGCAATCTTGCCGGCTTCGACCTGCGCCTGCCGCTCGGCCGGCTCATCCTCGCCATCGGCCCGAGCGGCGCCGGCAAGTCCACCTTGTTCCGCGATGTGCTGCATCCCGCGGTCGCCGCCGCCATCAAAGCCAAAAAGTCCCGCCTCACCGGCGCCGCCCTCCTCAAATCCGGTGCCTTCCCGCACGACGAGGAATGCCGCGGCACCGCGCCCTTCGGCGAGCTGAGCGGATCCATCTCCTTCAAGACCGTCATCGAGGTCGACCAGTCCCCCATCGGCAAAACCCCGCGCTCCACGCCCGCCACCTACCTCGGCATCTTTGATCTCATCCGCCACTTCTTCGCCTCCCTGCCCGAGGCCAAGATGCGCGGCTACAACGCCGGCCGTTTTTCCTTCAACACCGCGGGCGGCCGTTGCGAAACCTGCCAGGGCGCCGGCCGCATCAAACTCGAGATGGCCTTCATGCCCGACACCTTCCTGCCCTGCGAGGACTGCGGCGGCACCCGCTACGGGCCCGAGCTCAATGACATCACCTGGAACGGTCACACCATTGGTCAGGTGTTGCAATTGACCTTCGAGGAAGCGGCCGAGTTTTTCTCCTTCCACAGTCAGCTCGGCGAGGTGTGCAAGCTCATGGTCGATTGCGGCCTCGGCTACCTCACCCTCGGCCAGAGTTCGCCCACCCTCTCCGGGGGGGAAGCCCAGCGTCTCAAGCTCATCGCCGAACTCTCGCGCGGGCTTGCCTCCTATACCGAACGTTCGCGGGGGCAGAAACCACACAACCTCTACCTCCTGGAGGAGCCCACCATCGGGCTGCATCTGAGCGACTGCGAAAAACTCATCCACCTGCTGCATTCGCTGGTCGAGCAGGGTCACACGGTGGTTGTCATCGAACACCACCTCGACCTCATCGCCGAAGCCGATTACGTGGTCGAACTCGGCCCGACCGGCGGCCCGGCCGGCGGCCGGCTGCTCTACCAGGGACCGCTCGCCGGCCTGCTCAAAAGCAAACGCTCCCCCACCGCCCCCTACCTGCGCGAAAAGCTGAAGGCCTGAGGTCAGGACGTAGTGCCGGCCTTCAGCCGGCAATCCCGGGATACGCTGAGCCGGCGCCTGAAGCCGCCGCTACGGCGTCCGCTACAACGCCAGCGCACCCGCCACCGCGGCCCGCAGCTGGGTGGCGGTGACCGGCTTGATCAGATACGCGCTCAGCTCCGCCAGGGTTT
This sequence comes from uncultured Opitutus sp., assembly GCA_965652375.1. Taxonomy (GTDB): domain Bacteria; phylum Verrucomicrobiota; class Verrucomicrobiia; order Opitutales; family Opitutaceae; genus Actomonas. Next base: position 22,919 of record CBFGUO010000039.1, on the reverse strand, counting down.
GCGCCCGGGAGATAAGGTCGGGATTCAGATACCCCGTTACCAGGATGCGCTTGGTCTGCGGAAAGTGATCGCGCACCCGCATCAGAAAATCCAACCCCAGTTCCCCCGGCATGAGATGGTCGACCAGCACGACGTCGAAGCGCTGCAGACCCATCTGCACATCCGCCTCCGCGGTCGAGTTGGCCACCTCGACCTCGTAATCCGGCTCCAGCCGCGCCCGCATCACGTCCAGCAGGCTGGACTCGTCATCGACGATGAGCACGGTGGGACGGCGGGCTTCAGCGGCGGGTGAACTCATGGCGGCAAAGGACGGTCGCACAACGGAGATGCCGCCGGGCCGTCACTGCTGCACCGACTGATCGTGCAGGCGCACGGCCTCGGTCGTGACCTTCACCAGTTCGGTGAGCGACACCGGCTTGAGGAGGTAGCGGAAGAGTGCCGCCTCGTTGACGCTGCGCAGCAGCATCTCCGGCTTCATGTATCCGGTCACCAGGATACGCTGCATGTGCGGAAACTCCTCCCGGGCCCGCACCAGGAAACTCATGCCATTGCCGCCGGGCATCAGGTGATCGGCGATGACGACCTTGAACTCCTTCTTGCGCAGCAGGAACTCCGCCTCCCGCGAGGATGTTGCCGTCGTGCATTCAAAATCCGACGACAGCGCGGAAACGAAGATCTCCAGCAGGGAGGCCTCGTCATCGACGAGGAGGATGGGATCGCGTTTCTTGACCGGGGCCTTGGGCGTTTCGGGATCGGAACTCATCGCTTTGCCCCGAACGTGAAATTTTGGCATCTGTTGGCAAACTCTAAAGCGGAGGCCGTCCCGGCCGATTTTTGTTTGCCTCTCCGTGACGACCTCAAAACCCTCCTCTCCCCAGCAGCATGGATAACAAGGATCTACACGCGGCGCTGCGCAACGGCTCGATCACCAAGGAGGAGTTGGCGACGATTGCTCCCGCTGATTTCCTCGTGCCCAACGCGTCCGGCAGCACGCCGCTGCATGCGGCCGCCCGCTACGGCCACCTGGCCGACCTGCCGGCCGCCGTCCTCACGCCGGAAAATCTGCTGGTCAAAAACGACTCCGGATACACCCCGCTCCATCACGCCGCCATGGCCGACACCATCGGGGCGGTGCCGCCGGCCCTCATCACCCACGACAACCTGCTCGCCCGCAGCAACAGCGGCTACACCGTCTATCACGTCGCCGCCAGCAACGGCTGCCTGGGCAGCCTGCCCGCCGAACTCGTCACCGCCGACGTCGTTCGCATGCGCAACGACCTCGGTCAAAACCTCCTGCACGAGGCCGCCGAGCAGGGTTCGCTCGATCGCTTTCCGGGTCAGTTTCTCACCGAAGAACTGCTCGCCACCACCAACGCCAGCGGCGAAACCGTCATTCACGTCGCGGCCCTCAACGGCCATCTCGACCAGATTCCGGAGCGTTTCCTCACCGCCGAATCCCTCCTGCGCAAGACCCACGCCGGCGACACCGTCCTCCATGCCGCCGCCATCGCCGGCAACCTCCGGCAGATTCCCGACCAGTTCCTCGTTCACGATCACCTCATCGTGGCCTCCAAGGCCGGCTTCACCGCCATCCACGCCGCCGCCGAGACCGGCCAGCTCGACCACATCCCCGCCGAGCATTTCACCGCCGACCTGCTCCTCCACCGCAACGACCACGGCGACACCCCGCTGCACGCCGCCGCCTACGAGGGCCACCTCGACCAGATTCCCGAGCACCTGCTCACCGCCGACCTGCTCCACGCCCGCAACTACAACGGCGTAACCGTCCTGCGCACCGCCGTCGTGCGCGGCTACACCGCCCAGCTGCCCGCCGCCCTGCGCCCCAAACCCCTCAGCCCCCTCCGCCGCCGCATGGAACGCTGGGGCATCGTCCGCCCCCAGTATTAAACACGCGTTCTCGTCCGCCCCCTCCCCAGCCCGGCCCCCACCGCCGGGCTTTTTCACGCCCCGACTCTTTCTCTTTATCTTTATCCCCACCGACCGGAACGCCTTCGGAAAAGGCAATGCCCTCAGATTCGAGCACGAGAGCGACCAGGAGAACGCATCAGGGAACGAGACCGAAGACAAACGGAGCCCCCGCGGCGGCCCGATCGTCCGCCGCCCCCCCACCGCGCATTTTTTGCCGCGCATCGCGCAGGCGCCGATTTGGACTTCCCTCGCCCCCTCGCTGTGCTTCACTGCTGGTTCTCTCCGCGCCCAGCCGGCGCGCGTAACGTCCTTTCCTCTCATGAATACCACGATCACTGCCATCACCGCCCGGGAGATCATCGATTCCCGCGGCAACCCGACCGTTGAGGTCGACGTGAAACTTGCCGACGGCACCCTCGGCCGCGCCGCGGTTCCCTCCGGCGCCTCCACCGGCGAGCACGAGGCGCACGAACTGCGCGACAGTCAGGTCAAGGGCCTCAAGGGCACCGCCGCCAAGACCGCCAAGACCCGCTACCTCGGCAAGGGCGTGCAGAGCGCCGTGGCCAATGTGAAGAGCCTCATCGGCCCCGCCCTCACCGGCTTCGACGCCTGCGACCAGGTCGGCATCGACGCCGCCATGATCAAGCTCGACGGCACCAAGACCAAGTCGAAGCTCGGCGCCAACGCCATCCTCGGCGTCTCCCTCGCCACCGCCCACGCCGCCGCCGCCTCCCTCGGCCAGCCCCTCTACAAATACCTCGGCGGCCCCAACGCCAAGGTTCTGCCGGTTCCCATGATGAACATCATGAACGGCGGCGCCCATTCCGACGCCCCGATCGACTTCCAGGAGTTCATGATCCGCCCGGTCAACTTCAACTCCTTCGCCGACGCCCTGCGCGCCGGCACCGAGGTGTTCCATGCCCTCAAGAAGGTGCTCAAGGAAAAGGGCCTCTCCACCGCCGTCGGCGACGAGGGCGGCTTCGCCCCCAACCTCGCCTCCACCACCGACGCCCTCGACGCCATCGCCGCCGCCGTCAAGGCCGCCGGCTACAAGCTCGGCAAGGACATCATGCTCGCCCTCGACGTCGCCTCCTCCGAGTTCTACGACGCCAAGAAGAAGAAATACGTCTTCAAGAAGTCCTCCGGCCAGGAGTTCACCGGCGATGAATTCGTCGCCTACTACAAGGACCTCGTCGCCAAGTATCCCATCGACTCCATCGAGGACGGCTGCGCCGAAAACGACTGGGACACCTGGAAGAAGCTCACCGACGCCATCGGCAGCCAGTGCCAGCTTGTCGGCGACGACCTCTTCGTCACCAACGTCGACTTCCTCAAGAAGGGCATCGCGACCGGCACCGCCAACTCCATCCTCGTGAAGGTCAATCAGATCGGTTCCCTCACCGAGACCCTCGACGCCGTCGAACTCGCCCACAAGAGCAAGTACACCGCCGTCATCTCCCATCGCTCCGGCGAGACCGAAGACACCACGATCGCCGATATCGCCGTCGCCACCAACGCCGGTCAGATCAAGACCGGCTCGGCCTCCCGCACCGATCGCGTGGCGAAGTACAACCAGCTCCTCCGCATCGAGGAACAGCTCGGCGCCTCCGCCATCTACGCCGGCCGCCTCTGAGCGACCCCCGCGATCGCGACGCGCATCCCTTCCCGCACCCCGACGGCTCCGCTTCCCGCGGAGCCGTTTTTTTTCGCCCGGACTGAAGTTTCCTGCAACCCCGCGCCCCGCCGCCGGGTTTTCTTTCTATCATGCTCCGCTCTGTTCTTCTCCCCTCCCTCGCTCTCCTCGTCCTCACGCCCGCCGCAGGACTCGCCAAGATCAAGCGCGACGTCGACCGCAGCTTCCCGGTCTCCGCCGGCTCCGAAATCCAGGTCGACATCTCCGGCGGATCCATCGAGGTGGAGATCGTGCCCGGCGATACCGCCGCCCTCACCCTCCACCAGACCTTCAAGACCAACGACGAGTCGGAGATCGCCGACATCCTGGAGGATTACGACATCACCTTCGAACAACGCGGCAAACAGATCGTCCTCGCCGTCAAACGCGACCGCAGCGGCGGCGGCGGTTGGTTCTCCGGCTGGGGCGGCAGCAATGCCAGCTTCTCGGTCAGCGTCTCCTGCCCGACCTTTGTCCACCTCAATCTCGACACCTCCGGCGGCTCGATCCGCGTGGACGGCCTCGTTGAAGGCGACCTGGTGGCCGACACCTCCGGCGGCTCCATCAAGGTCACCGGCGGCTCCGGCGACCTCAACCTCGACACTTCCGGCGGCTCCATCTCCGTCGAGCAGGTGCTGGGGAAGGTCCGCGCCGATACCTCCGGCGGCAGCATTCGCATCGACTACGTGGGTCCCAAGGCCTCCGACGTGAACGCCGACACCTCCGGCGGTGGCATCCGGATCGGCCTCGATCCGCAGGGAGGTTACGACATCAACGCCGATACCTCCGGCGGCAGCGTCTCGATCAACGATCTTTCCCTCACCCCGCGCAAAATGTCCCGCACCCACGTCGAAGGCAAAGTCAACGCCGGCGGCGCCCGCGTCCGCGCCGACACCTCCGGCGGCAGCATCACGATTTTCGCGGCCAGCCGCTGATCCCGCGCGATTTTAGGACCTCCCTTTGTCAGTGGTTCCTCAGCCCCGTGCCTGATTGCCGACCGTCGGTTGGAGCAGCCGCGGGGCTTCGCGTTGCAACCAGGCGATGGCCGCCGAGACGGAATAATCGCCCTCCAACACCAGTACGACCCGGTCGCGATCGGCATAACGCTGCCCCGACCACACGCGCGTCATGCGCTCATCGGCCAGGGTTTCTCCCCGCAAGGAACGCGGCATCGACTCGCCCCGCATGGCATCCCACACCGCATTGAAGACGGTCTGCACCCGCCCCTGGGTTTCGAAACGATAGATATCGAAGACCAGCTCCCGCGACCCCAGCACGAGCGCGATCTCGCCGGGCGGGCCCAGCAGCCGTCCGCCGATTGCCGGCATGCATACCGAGGGGTCGTGTGAATTGGTCAGGGTGCTCGCCGCGGCCTGGTCGTTCTCCCAGCGGAAAATCGCCGCCATGGCGGAAGCGCCGCCCGCCGCGTTTGAGTACAGTTGCTCGGCACTGGTGCACAGCAGCGTGTCCAGGGTCGCCGGGTTGATTTCCTCCGGCACCCATACGCCCGGCTGTTCCCGCAGCGCCCAGCGTTTGGTCACGACCACCTCCTGGCCCCGTTCGTACCACAACCGTGCCGCGATCTCCACCAGCGCCGCCTCCAATACGAGCGCCGCCAGCAAGGGTCCCCAGACCCGAGGCCATCCCGTCGCCATTGTCCTCGACTTCGCTGCGGCCTCCACGGCGGGTTCCGCCCCCTGCCGCCGCCGCTGCCGGCCCGCCTCCGCCTGGGCGTAGGCCAGGGCCACCGCGAGCGTCACCAGCAATACCGCCATGCCCGCCTCGTCATGCCAAATTTCGTTGGCCCCCATGCCTTCGACCCCGATGCGCCAGGTCAGAAAGACCGTGCGGGCAATGTTGCCGAGCAGGGCCGCCACCACCGCCACCAGCACGATGCGTCCGCGCGCCCAGAGTCCGAGCAGGTGCAACTCGCCGAAAAACAGGGCAAACATCCACACCGCCTGCAGGGAGCGCAGCCCCGCACAGGCCTCTTCCACGCCGATCAAGCCGGCCGCGACTTCGATCACGTTGCCGCGCACCACCGCCGGATAACCCAGCATCGACACGATCTCCGCCGCGAGACTGGCGTGCGACTGTGTGAGCGTCTGCACCACCGCCGAACGCAGCGCCGACGGCCAGGACAGCGCCGTGAGCAGAAAAAACACCGGAAAGGCAAACTGCCGTACCCGCGGCCAGCCACCCGCCCAATACAACATGCCCAGGCTCCCGCCCAGCGCGCAGCCCGCCGCGATCCACTGCGCCCGCGGCCACAGGGCGTTGATCTCGAGCACGGGCACCATCAGCCAGACGCCGCCCAGCCCGAGCAGGAAAACCGCCACCCCGCGACGCCGCTGACGCCGCGTCGGGACAACGCCCTCCGCCCCCGGCGACCGCCCGCGTTGCCAAGCAAGATAGAGCGCCAAAAAAGGCACGGCGAGCCCGTGCACCAGCTCCGGATCCGCCGTCCAGGCCTCCCGCATCCGCCACAGGATCGGTCCCCACAGGCACAACTGCATGATCGCGGCCGCCACGGCGCCGGGCACGCTCGCGGCCTCAGCCCGCACCGAGGAGAGGGTTTTCACTGCTGTGGACATTCAAGAACCGATCGGATCCGCCGATACAGAGGGGAGAAACGCCTAATGTATCGCCACATTCACCGGGCCATTGAGCCCAAATGCGGCCCCTCTCCCTGATGATTGCACGCTGGCAACGCCACTGGCACGACTTCTGGGCGGGCTACACCCACCGTCAACAAACCGCTGCCACCGTCGCCGCGGTGCTGCTTGCGCTCGGGCTCATACTTTGGCCGCTGGTTCAATTCTGGGGCCTGCCCCGCCTCAAGGCCTGGCGCGTTGATCGCACCATGCAGCAGGCCGCGGGGTTTCACGCCGCCGGCGACTATCGCAACCTGCTGATTTCCATCCGCCGCGCCTCGCAACTCGGTTCCCGTGACCTGGCGGTCTGGCGCAATATCGCCGGCTACCTCACCGAACTCGGCGCCCCCGATGCCCTGCGCGCCCGCGAAACCGTCATCCGCCTCGCGCCGGCCGACGATCTGGCGGCCCAGGTCGAACTCGCCGAGACCGCCCTGCTTTTCGGAGACTACAAAACCTCCCAGGCCGCCCTGCAGGCCGCTTCCGCGGTCGCCGACAGCGATGCCGCCTACCAGCAGGCCGCCGCCACCCTCGCCCTCTACCTCGGCGACATCGCCGAGATGAAACGCAATCTTGCCGCGCTGGTGGCCGCCGATCCGGACAACCTCGCCGCCGCCTACGACCTCGCGGCGGCGCGCCTCTGGAGTCACCATGCCGACGAGCGGCAACTCGGCATCGACGCCCTCCTCGATCTGCTCCCGCACCCCGCGCACCGGGTCCAGGCCGCCCTCGAGTTGCTCAAGGACGCCGCCCGCACCCAGGACAATGCCCGGTTCGATCGCATCCTGCCGCTCATCCTCGGCGCGCTCGACTACCCACCGGACACCACCACCGCCGCGCGTGATCTCCCCCGCCTCCTGCTGGGTCTCAAGACCACCGCCAAATCCAACCCGACCGACGTCGCCCGCGTCGCCGAGTGGATGGCCGAGATCCGCCTCGGGCGCGACGCACTCCCGTGGATCCACAGCCTGCCGTCCACCGTCTCCGCTCATCCGGCGGTTCGCGAGGTCGCCGCCGAAATCGCCATCCGCGAAAACATCGCTTCGGCCACCTCCTACTACCTGCTGGAAAATGCCCTCGGACAGCTTCCCGCCGAGGCGGCCATCCTCGCCGCCGGCGCCCATCAGCTCGAAGCCAACAACCGCCTCGCCGCCGCCCAGGCCGCCTGGGACGAGGCAGTCCAGGTCGCCGCCGCGTCCCGGCACCCCGAGGCCCTGCGCGTTTTGGCTCGGGTCAGCACCCTGTGGGATCGCCGTGAGTGGACCGAGAAGGCCCTGCGCGCCGCCCTCCGCCGCTCGCCCGAGGCCTTCTGGGCCTACGCCGCCCTGCGCGACCAGTTGATCCAGCGGGATTCCGCCAACGAACTCTGGGAACTCTATCAACAATGGATCGTGCGGCAGCCCGACAACCTCACCGTCGTCATCCAATGGCTGCGGCTCGGCCTCACCTTGCCCTTCACCCGATCCGAGGTCCGGCAGCGTGCCCCCGCGCTGTTGCAGGCCCTGCCGCGCAGCCCGCGGCTCGCAGCCGCCCTGGCCGCCTGGCACTGGGAAAAAGGGGAACTCGACACCGCCCGCCAGCACCTGGCCCTGGCCGGGGAGTCGCTCGATCACGAACCCGACGCCGCCTACTGGGCCGCGCTGATCGAACAGCCCCTCCGGCCCAACGACGCCTACCCCGCCCTCGCGCGCCTGCCGCTGCTCTCGGCCGAACGCGAGCGCCTCACCCGGGATCTGGACGTCCCGGCCGGCCTCCCCCGCAGCGCCTCGCCCCGGGAGCTTCCCTCACTGCGCGTGAGGTGACCTCCCTGCGTAAAGATGCGCAACCCCGACCCGTTGACCGCTCCTCCCTCCCTCGAAATAACCATCCTTGCCGTGACAACGATTCGACGCCTTTCCCTCGCCTTCGCCCTGGTCCTCGCCTGGGCCGGTTCGGCGGCGGCCCAGGTGTCGGTCAACAACGCCGTGTGGACCGTCAACCAGACGATCCGCAACTACGGCCTCATCTCCTTCGGCAACGCCAGCTTCACCAACTACGGCGACACCTGGGGGCCCCTCGCGGTCGGCGGCAACCTCCACCTCGACGGCGGTGCCATCGCCCAGAAGCAGTATCTCTTTGGCGCCAGTTCCGACCCCACCCTCTACGTGGCCGGCAACCTCACCATGAACAACTGGGTGCATCTGGAAAACGGATACGCCGCCCTGCCCGGTCTCACCGGCAACTTCTCGTGGGACGGCACCCAGAAACGCCTTTCCGGGAGCAACGGCGTCCTGAGCACCAGCAACACCAACCACGCGCTCGGCGCCGTCGACCCGCGCAACAACCCCGCGCCCGCCAACTGGGACTTCGCCACCATCCAGGCCGAGCTCGCCGCCGCCTCCACCGAACTGGCCAACGCCACCGCCACCGGTCTCATCCAACTGCAGGGCCAGACGCTCTCCTTCAACGCCAACGGCGCCACCAGCGGCGTGGTCGTGTTCAACTTGGACATGAACCTCTTCAACGGCTACCTCTACGACGCCAACGGCAACGGTCAGTGGAACCAGAACACCGAGCGCGTCAGCCAGGTCGTCATCAACGTTCCGGCCTCGGTCAACTTCGTCATCAACGTCAAGAACGCCGGCGGCAAAACCATCTTCAACGGCATCAATTTCAACCAGGGCACCAACAACGACCAGATCCTCTGGAACATCACGCCCGAGTTGAACGGCGGCCTGGCGAGCTCGGTCACCCTCGGCGGGCAGTCCCGCTTCTACGGCTCCATCCTCGCCCCGCGGGTTGATCTCGCCAACAGCGCCAACGTCGCCACCGAAGGTCAGGTGATCGCGGCAAGCTACAGCCACCGCAACGCCGAGCTGCACTACCAGAAGTTCGAGACCTTCGTGTCGTTCACGCCCGTGCCCGAGCCCCGCACCTGGGCCGCCGCCGGCATCGGTGCCGCCCTGCTTGCCGTCTTCCTCCAGCGCCGCCGCCGCGCCGCGTAGCCCCCTTGCATCCCTCACCCGCCTTCCTTAGCCGCGCTTGAGTCTCGGCGAAAGCGGGGCCGCTCTGCCCCTCCGCCCCGACCGCAGTCGCCGCAAGGGCCAGGCCGACCCGAACCGTCAGTTCAGTTTTCATGGGAGTTGAGGGGAACCTGATTGTCCCCCGGCTGGAGGAGGTGCTCCCGGCCCTGCCAGTGGAGCACACCGGACACGCCGTCGGGCAGCACCACGGTGTAGCCAGCAGGCCTGCCATCCGGCGTCGCGACGGCGTGCCAGTCGAGTTCGATCCGCCCCCGCGGATGCGCCACCACCGCCCGCAACTGCTGCAGTGAGCCCGGCACCGGAACGATGCGCACCCGTTGAAAACCCGGCGCCGCCGGTCGCACTCCGGCCACCGAAGCCAGGAGGTGATAAAGCGGGTGAGCCGCCCAGGCGTGGGCATCCGAACGGCTTTCGACGCCGTGCTCCGGAAAGGTCGTCAGCCCGACCGCCAGCATCTCCCGCCAACGGTCCAACTCGCCGACGATGAGTTCGCCGCGACCGGCGGCGGCCAGTGCTTCGAAGATGTAGAACTGAAAATAAAGCGAGCCCTGGATGAGTGACTCGTCCGTCACCAGGCGCTCGGCCAGCGCCGCCCGTTCCGCCGCGGGCACCGTGCCGGTGAGAATGGCGTAGGCATTGGTGTGCTGCGAAAAAACGCCCTTCGCCGGGGTCTCGGCGTAAAGGCCGCGCCGGGCATCGTAGCCATGCCGATGCACCGCCTCCTTTAAAGCCGCTGCACGCTCCCGGTAGTCCTCGGCCTCTCCCTCCCGGCCAAACGCCGCCGCGAGTTCAGCCGCGTCGTCGAGCGCCGCGGCCAGCAAAAGCGTGAGCTGGATGGACCCGCCGGTTGACGCCCCGGGCGGCGAGCCATGGTGAAATCCCCGCGCGCCGCCATCCGTGTGATTCCAGAACGGGAGCGGCCCCAGGAGACCGTCTTCGTCGAGACGGCCGAGGAACCAGTCCAGGGTGAAACGAATGCCCGGCAGCAGATCCCCGATGAAATCCGTCTCCGGCCGATGCCAATAGTAGTCGCGCACCATCGAGATGTATACCAGAGAGAACGGCGGGATGACCTGCGGGGTGCCACCCCCGCGCACGGGAAAGGCACTCCGCGTCAAACCCATCGGCAGTCGCGAGCGATGGAACTGCTCGATCGCCTGTCGCATGAGCCGATCGTCTCCGGTCATGTAGAGCGAGATGAGGGCCTGGATGCGGGTGTCGCCGACATACTGGACCTGCTCGTAGTACGGACAGTCCATGTAGGTCTCCAGGGCGCAGAGTTCGACCGTGCGCCAGCTCGCCTCCAGGATGGCCTCGAGCGCAGGGTCCGAGCTGGTGAAGGCGCCGTAACGATGAAACGGATACCGTACCTGCCGCAGCTCCGGCGCTTCGATCCTCACGGGCTCGTCCCCCGCTTCGACGCTGAGCTCCAGGTAACGGTACACCCGCAGCCATTCCGGTTCAAAAACCCGCCGCGGTCCGTCCGGGAAAAAGCGGTCGAAGTACCCCTTCATTACCTTTCCCGCCACCGCGTTGCGGTTCCCCTTCCCGCCGTTCGGCTGAAAAAGGCTCTCCTGGTAACGCAGCTGCACCCGTCCGCCCGCGCCTCCGCTCACCGTCAGCTGCGGGAAACCCATCACGATCGTGCCGGCATCGAGCAACACCCGCGCGCGACCGCGGGCCGGCACCTCCAACGGCCAGCCGGCTCCCCGCCCCTCCGACGAGGAAGCGCCGTCGAGTTCCGTGACCCGCACCTCGCCAGCCGATCGCAGCGCGGTCTCCAGGGGCGGAATCGCGCGGGGACGCAGCATCCAGGAGGTGCCGAGCCAGGTATCCAATCCGCCATGCGAGGCCTTGCCCACCACCCGGACCGCCGACCAGGTCGAATCGTCGAACTCCGCTTCGGTCCAACCCCAGGGATGCGCCGCCGCCGTCCATTGATCCGTGGCGCCGGCGATGTAGCCGCCGCCCACCGTCGCATCGTCCATCGAGAGCGGCGCCCAGCCGGCGCTGCGCTTCACCCGCCAGGTGCCGTCGGTGCGCAGGGCAGGCGACGCCCCGGGCGCGGATTGCAGCAACAGCCCGGTCTGGATCGAATACTGTCGGGTCGGAGCCAGGGAACCGGGATCCCATACTTCCACCGCGAGCGCATTACGGCCGGCGATCAGCCAGGGCGCCAGATCCACCTCGGCATAGGACCAGTTGAAAGGGTCCCCGGGCACGGGCCCGAAGTCCACAAAGCGGCCATTGACGTGCAGCTTGTAGCGGGGATCCGCCGTGATCAGAACCGGCCAGCTCCCCGGCACCTCCGCCAGTTCGAAGGTGCGCCGAAACAGATACACGCCGTTCGTCTCCTTCAGGTCGGGGGGCGGGGCAATCCAGTCCGCGATGGTAAGATCCTCCAACTCCTCCACCCGGTCCACGAACGGTCCCGGTGGCGTGGCGCCCGGGACCATCGACCCGCCGCCGCAGAGCACGGCAAACCGGAGAAGAAGCGGCAGAAGGGGGAACCGGAGCATCATGCGCAAAGCATCGACCATCCAAGCCCTCCGGGTCAGCGCGAAAAGCAAGCCGCGTCTCAATGTTGATGCGCCGCGTCGTCGCCTCTCGGACAGCTCAGTCCACCCGCAGGATATACCCGCGCAGGTATTCGCTCTCCGGCATCGTCACCAGCACCGGATGGTCTGCCGGCTGGTGGCAGAATTCCACGATGTGCACCCGCCGCCGCGCGTCGGCCGCCGCCGCGGCCACCACCTGCCGCAGCTCCGCGTCCTGCATGTGATGCGAGCAGGTATAGGTCGCCAGCAAGCCGCCGGGCGACAGGCTTTGCATCGCCCGCAAGTTGAGTTCCTTGTAACCGCGCAGCGCCCCGTCGAGCGCCTTCTTCGACTTCGCAAAGGGCGGCGGATCGAGCACGATCACGTCCCAGGTTTCGCCGCGGTGCGCACTGAACCAGTCAAACACGTTGGCCACCTCGAAACGGCACGTATCCGCCACGTCGTTACGCTCCGCGTTGCGCTGCGCCTGGTCGATGGCGTCGGCCGCGCTGTCGAGGCCCAGCACCTCGCCCGCCCCTGCCCGGGCCGCCTGCAGCGCGAAGGCCCCCTGGTTGCAGAACGCGTCGAGCATGCGCGGTTTCGCGCCGCCCTTCGCCAGTCCGGCCACCCGGGCCGCCACCCGCGCGTGCTGCTCCCGCTGGTCGAGATAAAAACCGGTTTTCTGCCCCGACATCAGGTCGAGCCAATAGTCGAAACCGTCGATGGTTGCCCAGCGCGGCTCCCAGCTTCCTCCCGAACGGGTGGCCACCTCGGGCTCCAGGCCCTCGAAGCGGCGGATCGAGGCATCGTCGCGGTGAATGACCTCCGCCGCGCCGGTCAGCTCCACGAGCAGATCCGCCAGCACACCTTTCCACCGCTCCATCGCCAGGGTCTGCACCTGCATCACCAGCGTGTCGCCGAACTGATCGACCACCACGCCCGGCAGGCCGTCCGCCTCCGACCACACCAGCCGTCGATAACGTCCCGCGCCGAGCGCCTCGCGCCGCGCCACCGCAGCCGACAGGGCCGCGCGCAGATAACGTTCGTTCAAGGGCCCGGGCGCGGCATCGAGTCGCCGCCACACGATCTGCGAGCGGCTGTTGTAGATGCCCACCCCCAGCCGTTTCCCGCGGCGGTCGCGGCATTCCAACACCCCGCCGTCATGGACCGCGTCCGGCAGCGCCTCGACTTCGTTGCCGAAGACCCACGGGTGGCCCAGGAGGACGCGTCCCTTGGCATTGGGTTTGAGTTGGAGAAAGGGCGGCTCGGACATGCCGCCGCATCATCGGCTCCCTCCTGCCCGACGGAAGCCTTTTCGAACGCCACCGCCCTCCCGCGCGACGGTCACCGTTTCGCCGCCAGCGAATGCGCCGCAGCGCGCTCCGTCGTCCGCTTCGACGGGCGCTCCCCTTGGTGGAACCCGGTGTCGTCTTCATAACCGACCGGGGCCCGCCGCACCATGGCGGCGATAAGCAGAGCGATCGCAAGATAGCTGCAGAAAATGATAACGAGAGTAGTCATGCCGGGAACGGGTTGCGTACCTAACTGATATCGGCTGCACCGTAACTCATCTTGAGGCGTCGGTCCATGGTAGCAGTCGCTATAAATCGGTAAATAAGAGCGACATATGGGGGATTCCCCCCTCTCCGGGGTCCGGGCATTCTTCCACCCGTCCACACTTGACGCCCCGATGCGGGGCCCGGACGCTGGCCGGCTCGTCATGACACCTGCCCAGGAAATCGCCCGCCGCCGTACCTTCGCGATCATCTCGCACCCCGACGCCGGCAAGACCACGCTCACCGAAAAGTTCCTGCTCTACGGCAACGCCCTGCACCTGGCGGGCTCCGTCACCGCCCGCAAAAACCAGCGCGCCACGACCTCCGACTGGATGGCCCTGGAAAAGCAGCGCGGCATCTCCGTCTCCTCCACCGTGCTGCAGTTCGACTATGAGGGCCACGCGGTCAACCTGCTCGACACCCCCGGCCACAAGGATTTCTCCGAAGACACCTACCGCGTGCTCACCGCGGTCGACGCCGCGCTCATGGTCATCGACGCCGCCAAGGGCATCGAGCCGCAGACCCGCAAACTCTTCGAAGTCTGCCGCCGCCGCGGCGTGCCCATCTTCACCTTCATGAACAAGTGCGACCGGCCCACCCTCGATCCGATCGCCCTGCTCGATGAGTTGGAGTCCGTGCTCGGCCTCGCGCCCGTTCCCGTCACCTGGCCGCTCGGCAACGGTCCGTCCTTCAAAGGTGTCTACGACCTGCGCCGGCAACACGTTCATCTCTTCGAACGCACCCCCGGCGGCGCCTACCGTGCGCCCGAGCGCGTGGCCGACTTCACCGACCCCACCATTCGGGAAACGCTCGACCCCGACGACTACGCCACCGCCGCCGAACAGCTCGAAATGCTGGAAGGCGCCGGCCACTCCTTCGACCTCGCCGCCGTGCACGCCGGCAAACAAACCCCCGTGTACTTCGGCTCGGCGGTGAACAACTTCGGCGTCGAACTGCTTCTCCAGGGGTTTTTGCACGACTCCATTCCTCCGACCACGCGCAACTCCGTTGCGATGCAATCGCCCGGCCTGCCCGCGCCCACCGAGGCACGCACCGTGCCCGTCACCCACCCCAAATTTTCCGGCTTCGTCTTCAAGATTCAGGCCAACATGGACCCCAAGCACCGCGACCGCATCGCCTTCCTGCGGGTGTGCTCCGGCAAATTCGAGCGCGACATGGTCGTCACCCACCAGCGCACCGGCAAGAACGTGCGTCTTTCCTCCTCGCACAAACTCTTCGGCCAGGAACGCGAGACGGTCGACGTGGCGTGGCCGGGCGACGTCATCGGCCTGGTCGGCCACGACGCCTTCGGTATTGGTGACACCCTTACCGAAGATCGCACCATCGCCTACGATGAAATCCCCCGCTTCGCACCGGAGGTGTTTGCCTGGCTCAGCAATCCCACGCCGGCCGACGCCAAAAAATACCGCGCCGGCCTGGAGCAGCTGTTGCTCGAAGGCGTGATGCAGTCCTTTGAAGTGCGCAACGCCCCGCCGGGCGCCACTCTGCTCGCCGCGGTCGGCCCCCTGCAGTTCGAAGTCGTGCAGGCGCGCCTGGAAAGTGAATACAACGCCAAGTCGCGCCTCACCCCCGCCCCCTTCGAACACCTGCGCTGGATCGAGCCCAGCCCGCTGCTCGACGATCCCAACGCCCTGCTCATGCCCGGCGGCGTCCACCTCGGCACCGACAAGTTCGACCACCCCGTCATCCTCTTCCCCAACGACTGGACGATGGACTATTTCACCGAGAAAAATCCGGACCTGAAACTCCACGCCCAACCGATCGAACTGGCGACCTGACAACGAACGTTTTCCCCTGCCGACGGCAAAGCAGTGCGGAGCGACGCCCTTGGCGACGGCATCTGGTCGTGCGGCGCGGGGCGCCACTTTCCACACCCGGCCAACATGTTCGGCCACCAGCACAATAAATCGTTCGGTGATGAGGCAGGATCGGATGCTCCCGGAGAAGGCTGTGAGTTACGTCTCCTATATGAACTGACGATTTCCCCTCGAAGGGGGGGGGCACAACTCTGGGGCGATCCGTTAGATTCAGCGCTCGCCCGCGCGTGCACCAACCAGCTCCGCGCGCATCCGCGCAGCCCGTATCCGCGAGTGAATCCGCCGCCGTAACGCCGTGTAGGCATTGTCCTCCCGCATGAAGAAAAACCCCAAACGCCCCTCCCCGTCCATCTGCAGCGAAACGCACCGACCGTGCAGAGAAACCGCCTGCGACGCCGGATCCAACGCGAGTGCTTTTCTCACTCCTGGCGCGAACCGTCGCTCTTCCTGGGTGGCAAATTGCAGCAAACGCCAGAAAGCCCTTCAGCGACAATCCACGCGGTCGATTCAACACCCTGGTGTTCCTATTTTCTTCGTCAATTTCCGCGCGACTATCCTTTGATTCGACGCAACGACCGTCCTCCCCGCAGCACATAACCCTGCCCTGCCAGCTTGGCATTGACCCAGTTCGAGCGGACGCTCCGCCCGCACTGGCAAGACGGAAGCCCCTAGCCGAACATCGACTCAGGTGCCTCGCCTGATCACGGTTCGGCACCTCCTCCCGCTAAATTTCGCTTTTCGCTCGATGGCCGCCCCATCCCTTCCGCCGTTTTCCTGCACCTACACCCCCGCGTTTGCCGATTTGCTCGCCCAGCTCGGTTGCTCGCTGCTGCTGAGCACCTATCAGGCGGGGAAACTCATCACCCTCTCATCGGACGGTGAACGCATTGTGCAGCTCCCCCGAACGTTCCAGGTGCCGATGGGAGTGGCGCTGGATGGGCCACGCATGGCGGTCGCCACGCAGCAGGAAGTGGTCGTCCTGGTGGACGTCCCCGAACTTGCGGCCACCTACCCGTCGAAACCAGGCACCTATGACGCCATGTTCCTGCCGCGGACTGTCTACTTCACCGGGCAGTTGAACCTGCATGATCTGGCTTGGGTCGGCGATCGACTGATCGCCGTCAACACGAGCTTTTCGTGCCTTTGTGAGATCGCTTCCAGTCATAGCTTTCGCCCTATCTGGCAGCCGCCGTTCATCACCGATCTGCTTCACGAAGATCGCTGCCACCTCAACGGCATGGCGGTCGACGAGTCGGGTCCGCGTTACGCGACTGCGTTCGCGCCCTCCAATGTGCCCCAGGGTTGGCGACCGACCAAGACTCACAGCGGCATACTCCTCGACGTCCCTTCCAACGAGATGGTGAGTTCAGGACTTCCGATGCCGCATTCGCCGCGGTTGGTCGGCGGGGAACTGTATCTACTTTTGTCCGCGACCGGCGAAGTGGTGCAAATCGATGTGCGAAGCGGGGACTTCAACGTGGTGAACAGAATCGCCGGGTTTGTGCGCGGCATGGATTACCACGGCAACTATCTGTTCGTGGGAACTTCGCGACTCAGAAAGACGCATACGTTCGGCGATTTGGCGTTGGCACAGCGCGACGATCTGATCTGCGGAATCACAGCCATCCATCTGCCCACCGGAGCAATCGTGGGCCAGTTGGCCTACCAGAATTCATGTGAGGAAATTTATGATGTGCGTGTGCTGCCCGGTCGGCGCCGGCCCAACATCCTCAGCCATCTCCAAGACGTGCATCGCGCCGCCGTCACGATTCCCGGCGCGACATTCTGGGGGGCGGTGCCTGAACCCACTCCGCCTTCCCGCCACGGGGTATAGCCTCTGTTGCGAACTTACTCCATTTGCCCCCTCCAACTGACTAGCCGCCACATTTGCCGCCATGCTCTCCGCCAACGAAGTAAACCTTGATCCTGCTTCAGCCTCGCTCCAGTCGCCGGACACGCGTCACCCAGCCTATACCCGCGAAACACTCGGACCTTCCGCCCCGATCGCCCGAGAATCCCGTGAGGCAAAGCGTGCGGAGCGTCGCCTCATCCGCCTTTGCCTGGGCGAAGCCGAACGGCGGGTTAATCGGGGCTTCCGGCTCTCACGTGAACAACGCCGAAGCGTGATCGAGCGAGCACAGCGAATGCTTCACCGCTGGTCTGCCAAGCTCGCATCGCCCTTCACCCGGGCCGCATTGGTCGCGGGTCTCGTGTTCCTGCTCGGCGGCCTCCCGGCCCGAGCAGCGGGACCCTTCATTACGGACGTCAGCAATCCGGTCCTTTCAATCACCGGCACAAAGTCCACCGCGACGGCGTTTGGAGACATCGACGGCGACGGGGATTACGACCTCTTGGTGGGCGATCAGGACGGGAATGCGAGACTACGTTTCTACCGCAACACCGGCACGCGAGCCAACCCGAGTTTCGCCTTGGACACGATTCCCGGGGGGATTCCTGCCACCGCCGGTTCAGGCAATAGCCTGCGACTGCGCATTCCGGCAATCGGCGACCTCAATCATGATGGGCGATTCGACGTGGTGTTGGCCGATTGCAGCCACGGTTCGGCGATCACCTACCTGTTCTACTACCTGCAGAACTCCGATGGAACCTTCACCGAGGCGACCGCTGCATCGCTCGGCCTGCCCACTCAAACCGGGGCGTCTGACGCCTCCTATGGCGCCGCCCGGATAGTCGATCTCGATAATGACGGAGACCAGGACGTCATCGTGGTTTCGGGAAAAGGCGGTGCCGTCTCCTACTACCGCAACGACGGTAGCGGCACTTTCTCCGGACAATCGCTTCCCTTCAACGGCCTTCCGAGCCTGGCCTATCCGTTGATGGCCTTCGCCGACATCGACGGCGATGGTGACTTGGATATGTTCGTGGGTGTATACGGTGGCGGCGGCTCGGCCTCGGACCTTAAGTTCTATCGCAACGATGCCAGCACCCTCGTTTCGGTCTCCCCGTTAGTCGCATTTCCCGGTTCGGATCTTAGCTTCAGCCCAAAGCTTTGGCTGAATCCGGCCTTGGTCGACATCGACAATGACGGCGACCTGGACCTTTTCCTCGGCGACTACGACAGCGCATCGTCGACCGTACCAATTCATTTCCGCCGCAATACGCCCCCCTCGGTCGCCGCGCTTTCGCCGGTCGACGACTCCTTGAGCGTAAGCACCTCGTCGACTTTTG
This sequence comes from uncultured Opitutus sp., assembly GCA_965652375.1. Taxonomy (GTDB): domain Bacteria; phylum Verrucomicrobiota; class Verrucomicrobiia; order Opitutales; family Opitutaceae; genus Actomonas. The sequence goes on along the minus strand of CBFGUO010000039.1, from coordinate 4,521 downwards.
CGATCACCTTCTCCGGCACGGTCGCCGCCGGCGCCGGAAACGTGTACATAAAGAAGACCAGTGACAACAGCACCGTTGTCACCCTGGCTGCGAGCAGTCTCGACTACTCCGGCTCCCAAGCGAGTTTCACGCCTGCCGGCCTCGATGGCAGCACCGGCTATTACGTCACCTGGGACGCGACGGCGTTCACCGTGGGCGGAGTTGCCGTGACCGGCAATCCCACGACAACCTATTGGAACTTCACCACCGCCGAAACCAACACCGCCCCAACCCTCTCCAACGCTCCGGCCTCCATCGCCGTCGATGAAAACACCGCCGGAAATGTGGACCTTTCCGCGCTTACGATCGCCGATGCGGACGGCGACTCGCAAACCCTCACCCTCACCGCCACCGAGGGCACCTTCGCGGCCAGCTCCGCGGGCGGTGTAACCATCGGCGGCAGCGGCACCGGCACCCTCACCCTCGCCGGCACCATCGCCAACCTGCACACCTTCCTCGATACCGCCGCCAACGTCCAATACACCGGCGCCGCCGATGACACCGGCAGCCCTGCCGCGACGTTCACGATCGTGGCCAACGACGGCACGGCCGACTCCTCTGCCGCCACCGTCGATATCAACGTCACCCCCTCAAACACCGCCCCTGTCGCCGGCCTCGGCGGCGCCTTGAACGTCGAGAGCGCCAACAGCGAGGGCCTGCAGGTCGCCGATGGTTCCGCCCTCGATTTCGGCACCGGCAGCTTCACGATCGAGGCCTGGATCAAGCGCGCCGGCTCCGGCGCCGGCTTCTACACCGTCGCCGCCCAACAGGACAGCGCCGGCTGGTATTTCCGCTTCAACGGCAACCGCCTGAACTTCACCACCGCGTTCAGCTCGGTCTCCGGCAACTCCGTTTCCGCCGCAGCCGACATCACCGACACGGACTGGCACCACGTCGTCGGCGTGCACGACGCCAGCGCCCAGACGGTCGCCATCTATATCGACGGCACCCTCAGCAACAGTCTCGCCTACTCCACCGCGGCCAACATCAACAATACCCGCGCTCTCGGCATCGGCTTTAAGCCCGGCTGGCCGAACGAGCATTTCGACGGCTCGATCGACGATGTCCGCCTCTGGAACACCGCCCGCACCGGGTCACAGATTCTCGAATACATGCGCACGCCGCTGGCCGGCAACGAATCCGGGCTGGTCGGCTACTGGACGCTCGAGGACGGCTCCGGCACCACCGCCGCCAACCGCACCGCCACCGGCGGACTCGACGGCACCCTGCAGAACCCCGACAGCGACGAGTGGATCTCCGGCGACATCCCCTACGCCGTGACCATGGCCGAGGACACCTCCCTCTCCCTGCGCCTGGGCGGCAGCGATGCCGAATCCCAATCCGCTGCCGCCGCCGTGATTACCGCTCTGCCGACCAATGGCAGCCTGTATCACACCAACGACGGCTCCACCCTCGGCAGCCAGATCAGCGCGACCGAGACCGCTCTCACCGACTCCGGCGGCAACCCGCGCCGCGTCATTTATGTGCCCTCCCCCAACTTTAGCGGCGCCGATTCCTTCACCTACAAGGTCAACGACGGCAGCGCCGACTCCGGGAACACCGTGACGGTCAACCTCAACGTCGCCGGCATCAACGCCCCCCCCACCCTCACCACCGTCAACGCGCTCACCGGCGCATTCGAAGACACGCCCTTCGCCATCAGCTACGCCACCGTGGCCGGCGCCGCAAACGAGGCCGATATCGACGGCGACACCCTCTCCTTCCGCATCGAAGCGGTCTCCACCGGCACCCTCACCAAGAACAGTGTTCCCGTCACGCCCGGCGCCACCCTGCTCTCCACGGGCGAGTCGCTCGCCTGGACGCCCGCGGCCCACGCCGCCGGCACCCTCAACGCCTTCACGGTCGTCGCCTGGGACGGCACCGCCGCCTCCGCATCGCCCGTCCAGGTGCAGGTCACGACGACCGCCATCAACGACGCCCCCACGGTCACCAGCCTGCCGGCCAGCCTCGCCTACACCGAGGATACACAGGGGGCAACCGACCTGTCCGCCGCCAGCTTCGCCGATGTCGACAGCGGCTCGATCACCGTCACCTTCGCCGCCTCCGCCGGCCGCTTCGGCCTGGCCAACCCCGCGCCGCTCGTCGCCTCCGGCAACGGCACGTCGACCTTTACGCTCACCGGTGCCCCGGCCGACATCAACGCCTACCTCGATACGCCGACCAACGTCATGTATACCCCGGCCGCCAACGCCAACGGCACCCCGGCGGCCACGCTGACGATCACCGCCAACGACGGCGACGGCTCCGGCAACGTCGCCCTCGGCACGGTCAATCTCAACGTCACCGCCGTCAACGACGCCCCGGTGACCGACCTCAATGGGGACGACGACGGCGCCGATGTCACCACCGCCTTCACCCATGGCACTTTCCAGGAGATTGCCCCGAACGCGACCATCACCGATATCGACGACACCAACGTCGCCTCCCTCACCGCCATCCTCACCAACGTGAAGAACGGCTCCCAGGAGGGACTCTCGGTCAACACCACCGCGTTCGATGCCTACAACAGCTTGGGCGGGGGAACCCTGTCCTACATTCATGCCACCGGCGTCTTTCACGTTGTCAGCAACTCCCCCGGTGCACTTTCCACCTACCAAACGATTCTGCAGAATATCGTCTATTACAACAACGCCGATACACCCGACACGACGACTCGCATCATCACGATCGTGGTGAATGACGGCACCGCTGACAGCGTCGTGACCACCGTCACGCTGCCGTTCACGATACCCAACAGCGCCCCGACCGACATCGGCCTCAGCGCGTCTTCGGTCGCTCAGTCCGCCGGCACCAACGCGACCGTCGGCACCCTGTCCACCACCGATGCCGACAGCGGTGACACCCATACCTACACCCTGGTGGCGGGCGCCGGCGACACCGACAACGACTCCTTCAACATCGACGGCACGACCCTGCGCGCCGACGACTCCTCCGCCCTCGCCGCCGGCGCCTACTCCGTGCGCATTCAGACCGACGACGGCAATGGCGGCACCCTCGTCGAGGCGTTCGCCCTCACCGTCGTCGACGACGTCGCTCCCGCCGCCCCGTCCACGCCCGACCTCGCGGCCGGCTCCGACAACGGTACGTCCGACACCGACAACATCACGACCGGCACTCAGCCCGTGATCACCGGCACCGCCGAAGCCGGGGCCACCGTCACCCTCTACGACACCGACGGCACCACCGTGATCGGCACCGGCACCGCCACCGGCGGCACCTGGTCGATCACGACCAGCGCACTTTCCGAGGGTGCCCACACGATCACCGCTCGCGCCACCGACGCGGCCAACAACACCTCGGTCGCCTCCGCCGGCCTCTCGATCACCCTCGACAACACCGGCCCCGTCATCACCAGTGCGACCACCGTCGCCCTGACTTACGGCACCGCCTCCACCTACACGCTGACCGCCAGCGGCGATCCGGTCGCCTTCGCCGCCGACTTCGGCCTGCCCGTCGGCCTCTCCCTGCACCCGACCACCGGCGCCCTCAGCGGCACTCCGACCGCCGTCGAAAGTGATTCCTACCTGGTCACCGTAGAAGACACCGCCGGCAACAGCACCGGCGAATTGCTCACCATCACGGTCAGCCCCGCCCCGCTCACCGTCACCGGCCTCTCCGGCGTCGACAAGACCTACGACGGCACCCCCGCCGCCACCCTCACCGGAACCGCGGTGCTCAACGGCGTGGTCGGTTCCGACGACGTCGACCTCAACGCCTCCGGAGTCACCGCCGCCTTTGCCGACAAAACCGTTGGTGCCGACAAGCCCGTCACGGTCGCCGGCTTCGCGCTCACCGGCACCACCGCGGGCAACTACAGCCTCACCCAGCCCACCGGTCTCACCGCCGACATCACCGCCAAGGCCCTCACCGTCACCGGCGTCACCGCCGCCGACAGGACCTATGACGCCACCACCACCGCCACGCCCGACGCCACCGGTCTGAGCCTGGTCGGCATCGTCGACGGCGACACCGTCGCGCCCAACACCGACGCCCTCGCCGCCAGCTTCGGCAACAAAAACGTCGGCACCGACAAGGCCGTCACGGTCTCCGGCATCGCCGTGCAGGGCGCCGACGCCGGCAACTACAGCGTCACCCAGCCCACGACCACCGCCGACATCACCCCCGCCAACCTCACCGTCACCGGCGTCACCGCCGCCGACAAGACCTACGACGGCAATGCCGCCGCCACCCTCGGCACCGGCTCGGCCAGCCTGGTCGGTATCCTCCTCACCGATACGGTTGAACTCGATCTCACCTCCGCCGCCGGCGCCTTTGCCGACGCCACCGCTGGCACGGACAAAACCGTCACCGTCTCCGGCCTCGCCCTCTCTGGCGCCGACGCGACCAACTACACCCTCACCCAGCCCACCGCCACGGCCGACATCACCGCCGCCAACCTCACCGTGACCGGCGTCACCGCCGCCAACAAGACCTACGACGCCACCACCACGGCCACCGTCG
>CBFGUO010000038.1:0-59217 GCA_965652375.1 uncultured Opitutus sp. | reverse complement strand
TTTCGCGCGTGCTCAACTTCGCCAAGGCGCCCTCCAGCCTGCACTCCCGCTGGAACGTCTCCGAGATCATCGAGGACACCCTCGTTCTCATCCGCCTCAAACTCACCCAGGGCAAGATCCAGCTCAGCTACACTCCGCCCGACACCCCGCTCGTCGTCGACGTGCACAAGGGCCAGCTCCAACAGGTCCTCCTCAACCTCCTCCTCAACGCCACCCAGGTCATGCCCCAGGGCGGCAGCATCGCCGTGACGACCGGCGTGGAAGAGCGCGCCGACGGCGGCCGCCAGCTCTGTATCAAAGTGACCGATACCGGCCCCGGCATTCCGCCGGAGCTCCGCGGCCGCATCTTCGACTCCTTCCTCTCCGGTCGTCCCGACGGCACCGGTCTCGGCCTGGCAATCGCCAAGCGCATCCTCGCCAGCCACCACGGCGATCTCCAGCTCCGCGCCACCGGCCCCGAAGGCACCACCATGTCCATCCTCCTCCCCCTCGCCTAAGCCGGCCCCAGCCCGCTCCTCTTTCTCTTTCTCTTTCGCTTTATCCCCATCCCGCGAATCGCCCCTCGTTTTTCCCCACCACCACCTTTCAGCTTTTCAGCTTTTCCATCCATGCCTCCTCCCACCGGTGATCCCCACCGCCAGCTTTTTCTGCTCAAGTTCTGCGTCGGCTTCCTCGTCGTCTTCGCCATCATCATCCTGATGCTGCCGGGCGTGATCCCGAAGCCCCTGCGTATCCTCGTGGCGGTGACGGACCTCGCCGCCGCCGCCGCCCTCTGGCTGCTCGGCCGCCAGAAGATCAAACGCTGACCCCGCCCGTTCCCTTCGCCCCCACCCCGTGCGCGACCGCCCCGTCAAACGCATCAACCGCCACCTCTGGCTGGTCGAGCCGCTGGAGGACGATCCGACCTTTCTGCTCAGGCCCATGTTCGGCGGCAAGGCCGTCTACCTCCATGGCCGCTTCGTATTGTACCTGGCCGACAAGGACGAACCGTGGCGCGGCGTGCTCGTCCCCACGGAACGCGAACACCAACCCTCCCTCATCGCCGACCGCCCCGCCCTCGCGCCGCACCCCGTTCTGCCCAAGTGGCTCTACCTCGCCGAGGCCGCCGACAGCTTCGAAACCGACGCCCAATGGCTCGTTCACCGCGCCCGCGCCGCCGACCCACGCATCGGCATCGACCCGCCGTCGAAGCGAAAAAAAAACGCCTCCCGGGCCACCCGCCGCGCCGGCCCCCGGGAATGAGCCACGCGCTTGCCAAATTCCGCCTCCCGGCGAACATGGTGACATGCTGACGGTGACTCATCGACCCCTCACCGCCCACGACTACCGCGAACTGCCGGAGTCCGGGCCGCGCTACCAGCTTATCGAAGGAGAGCTGCATATGGCCCCCGCCCCCAACCGGTTTCACCAAGATATTCTTGGCCGGCTTTACTACGCGATCACCCACTACCTCCAGACACACAAAACTGGCCGCGTCTACATCGCGCCCTTCGATGTCTACTTCACCGACATCAGTGTATTCCAACCCGACCTCTGCTACTTTTCCGAACAGCGCTACTCCTACCTCGTCGACGAGGGCGCCCACGGCGCACCCGAATTGGTCGCCGAGATCCTCTCCCCCCAGACCGCCAAATTCGACCTCGGGGTAAAAAAGGAGGTCTACGCCCGCACCGGGGTCCGCGAATACTGGATCATCGATCCGGCGACCAAGACGGTCAAAATCTACGACCTCGGCGCCAACAGGGAGACGCCCCGCACCACACTACCCGCGGACGCCACCCTTTCCACCTCACTCCTCCCCGGCCTCACCATCGATCTCGCAGCGTTGTTTGCGGATTGATCGGAAACCCGTGGCAAGGCGATACCCCCACTCGTGCGAGGTTGAATTCAGGTTTCCTGTCTCGCGGTTTCGGTGCGTAGGCGGTAGCCGAAGCAGTTCGTGTCTCCCCCGGCCGCGGGATGGTTAAAAAAACTACTCCTCCAGCTCCACGTTCCAGTAGGCCAGGTCGAGGAAATCCTTCCAGCGCTCGCGCTGCTTGGTGTCGAGCACGAGCGAGATGACCGGGCGCCACTTCGGCCGCACCGGCTTGCGGATGAGCCGCATGCCCGCCTGGTGGGGCAGCCGGTTGGCCTTGCGCGAATTGCAGCGGATGCACGAGCACACGATGTTTTCCCAGGTCGTCTTGCCGCCACGATCCCGCGGGATCACGTGATCGAGATTCAGATCCTCCCGCTCGAAATCCCGCCCGCAGTATTGGCAGGTGTTCTTGTCGCGCTGGAAGACGTTGTTGCGCGTCAGCTTGATCTCCTTGCGCGGCAGTTTGTCGAAGACCGTGAGCAAAATCACCCGCGGCAGCCGCACCACCGTGCTCGGGGTGTGCACCGCGTCCATCGCGTCGAGCGGCGGATTGGAGACCGAGAAATCCATCCAGTCCATGAACGAGAAGACGCGGAAATCCTCCGTCGCATGATGCACCACCTGGGCATGCCCCCGGGCGAGCAGACCAAAGGCGCGTTTGGCGCCGATGACGTTCACCGCCTGCCAGAGGCGGTTCAACACCAACACGGGTTGTTCAAGGACAGCATCCATGTCGGGTGCCCGGAGTAGTGGCCGCCCGAAGCCCTGTCAAGTAGCAGCCCGTAACGAGCCGGTGACGACCCCAACGCATTCTTTCACTTTCCTCTTTATCTTGGCCGATTGTCGCTTCGCTCGGAACGCTTTCTCCCCGCGGTCCGGAACCCGCCCGCTCATCCGGGAAAAAGATAAAGAGGAAAGATCGCGTCGGCGTTTAATCCCCTTCCGCCGCCGGCACGGGCTGCAGCACCACGCCCTTCATGCGCACGCCCGCCATTTTTTGCAGCACCGCATCGACGGCGTCATCGGCCACGTCGACCAGCGAGTGCCGCTGCTTGATGTCGATCGCGCCCACCACGTTGATCGGCAGCTTCGTCACGCCCCCGATCTTGCCGACCAGATCGCCGGGCTTGATGAGATTCTTGCGGCCCACGTTGAAGAACACGGTGGTGAACCCCGATTCGCGGCCGGTGCGTCCCGGCCGGTCGAACGAAGCCCGCTCGTGGCGACCGCCCCGCCCGTCGAACTCCTCCCGTTCGCCGCGACCGCCCCGCCGATCCTCGCGTTCAAATCCGGCCGCCTCCTCCACCTCCGCGCGCTTGGCCTCACTTCCCGCGCTCATGAGATGGATGAGCGCCGACGCGATGTCGGTGCTGGCATGACCCTGGTCAAGCAGGCGGTCGATCAAGCGGTCGTATTTCCGATACGCCCCGCTCTCCAGCGTGCCCCGCAGCTTTTCGAAAAAGGCATTCTCGCGCGCCGCCTCCACCTGGTCGAGGGACGGCACCGGCTCGCGGCGGATCTTCAGCTTCCCGTAGCGCATCATCGCCTGCAGCTTGTATACCTCGCGCCCGCTCACGAAGGTGAAGGCCATGCCCGACTTGCCCGCCCGACCGGTGCGGCCGACGCGATGCGTGTAGTCCTCGGCATCGTTGGGCAGGTCGTAGTTGAAAACCACTTCGAGGTCGTCCACGTCGAGTCCGCGCGCCGCCACATCGGTCGCCACCAGAAATTCGAAGCCCCGCTTCTTGAACTTCTCCGTCACCCGGTTGCGCTGCGCCTGCGAGATGTCGCCGTGCAGCCGTTCGGTCTGGTAACCGCGGGCATGCAGGTGCTCGTCGAGTTCGTCGACCATGATCTTGGTCGAGCAGAAGATGATCCCGTGGCGGAAGTCGTGCAGATCGATCAACCGCGCCAGGATCTCCACCTTCGAGCGCCGATCCATTTCCAGATAAATCTGCTCCACCCGCGGCGCGTTCTGTGCCTTGGCCTCGATCTTCACCGACTCCGGATCGCGCGTGTAGCGCTTGATCAATTCGCGAATCGCCGGCGGCAGCGTCGCCGAGAAAAACAGCGACTGCCGCTCCGCCGGGGTCGCCGCCAGGATGTGCTCGATGTCGTCGCGAAAGCCCATGTCCAGCATGCGGTCGCATTCGTCGAGGATCACCATCCGCAGGTCGTCCAGCGCCAGCGTGCCGCGCTCCATGTGGTCCATGATGCGTCCCGGCGTGCCGATCACGATCTGCGCGCCCGCCTTGAGCGCCCGATACTGGCGCTCGTAGCTCTGCCCGCCGTAGATCGGCACCTCCAGCACCCCGCGTTTGAACGACGCGAGCTTGTTGACCTCCTCGGCCACCTGCACCGCCAGCTCCCGCGTCGGGCACAGGATGAGCACCTGCACGCGCTTGAGCTTTGTATCCACCCGCTCGATCGCGGGGATGGCAAAGGCCGCCGTCTTGCCCGAACCGGTCGCCGACTGCCCCACCACGTCACGCCCCTCCAGGAGCAGCGGAATGACCGCGGTCTGAATCGGCGACGCCTCCTCGAAGCCCATCTTGTCAACGGCCTTGAGCAACTCGTCAGAAAGGCCGAGTTCGGCAAATTTGCGTTTTTCCATGCCCCGGCCCGTAGGCCTTCCCCCGGCCGCAGGCGAACACAATTCCCTTTTACCCTCGCTTTCCCTCCAAAACCCGTCCGGTTCGCCCTATGCCTTTCAAACAACTCGGGCTCCAATCCAATCTCGTCCAGGGTGTCCTCGCCATGGGCTACGGCGAGCCCACGCCCATCCAGCTGCGCGCCATTCCCATCGTGCTCGAGGGCCGCGATCTCATCGGCTCCGCCCAGACCGGCACCGGCAAGACCGCCGCCTTCGCCCTGCCCGTGCTGCAGCGCCTCGGCCGCCACCAGTCCCGCGGCCCGCGCGTGCTCGTGCTCGAGCCCACCCGCGAACTCGCCGCCCAGGTCGAAACCGCCTTCCGCGATCTCGGTCGCTTCACCGACCTCACCGCCGCCGTCCTTCACGGCGGCGTCGGCTACGGCAAACAACGCCAGGCCCTGCGCGACGGCACCGACATCATCATCGCCACCACCGGCCGTCTCATGGACTTCGTGCAGGAAAAGTCCATCGACCTGCGCGGCATCGAGGTGCTCATCCTCGACGAGGTCGACCGCATGCTCGACATGGGCTTCATCCGCGATGTACGCCGCATCGTCGAGCTCTGCCCCAAGTCGCGCCAGACCCTGTTCTTTTCCGCCACCATCCCGCCCGAAATCGAAGAGATGGCCCGCTTCGCCCTGCGCGATCCCGAGCGCGTCATCATCGGCCGCACCCGCTCGGTCAATGAGTCCGTCAAACACGCCCTCTTCCCCGTCGCCTACGAACAGAAGTTCGACCTCATGCTCGCCCTGCTGGAAAAGGAGGACTACCAGAGCGTCATCATCTTCTCGCGCACCAAACACGGCGCCGACCGCATCGCGCGCAAACTCAAGTCCGCCCAACACTCGGTCGCCGTCCTCCACGCCAACCGCTCCCAAAACCAACGCACCGCCGCCCTCGAGGGCTTCAAAAACGGTCGCTACGAAGTCATGGTCGCGACCGACATCGCCGCCCGCGGCATCGATGTCTCCGGCGTGTCGCATGTGATCAACTACGACGTCCCGGAAAACCCCGAGGACTACGTGCACCGCATCGGTCGCACCGGCCGCGCCATGGCCGTGGGCGACGCCTACATGCTCGCCTGCCCCGACGAGCAGGGTGACGTGCACGACATCGAACGCTTCATCGGCGCCCGCATTCCCCAGCTCACGCTCGAAGGCTTTCCCTACGTGGGCGGCCGGATGCCCACGCTCGACACCACCCGCCCCTTCAAGAACCCCCGCCGCTCGAAAGGCGGCGGCGGTGGAGGCGGCGGCGGCGGCGGCGGTGGTCGCGGTCGCCACCAACAACCGCGCGGACAGCAGCCATCCCGCGGCCCGCAACGTCCGGCCAACAAACCCGCCCAGCCCGCGGCCCAACCCGCCTCCACCCCGCGCGGCCGCCTCCGCCGCGGCCGCTGATTCCCGGTCCTCCACCGTGGCAACGAGCGCAAGCGAGTGGCCTCGACAAATCCGCGCTCTCCCCGCGTCCTGACCGCCATGCAGGCCTTCCCGGATCTCGGCCTCACCGCCGACCTCCTCCGCGCCGTCGCCGCGGCCGGCTTCACCTCGCCGACACCCATCCAGCAACGGGCGATTCCGGTCATTCTCTCCGGCCGCAGCCTCGTGGCCTCCGCCCAGACCGGCACCGGCAAAACCGCGGCCTTCGTCCTGCCGCTCCTCCAGCGCCTCCGCACCCACCGCGCCGGCGCCCCGCCGCGCGTGCTCATCCTCGAGCCCACCCGCGAACTCGCCCTGCAGGTCGAACAGGTCTTCGCCGACCTCGGCCGTACGACCGATCTTTCCGTCACGGTCATCCACGGCGGCGTCGGTCACGGCCGCCAACGCGAAGCCCTGCGGGCCGGCACCGACATCGTCATCGCCACCACCGGCCGCCTGCTCGACTTTGTCCGCGACAAATCCCTCGACCTCTCCCGCCTCGAGGTTCTCGTCCTCGACGAGGTCGACCGCATGCTCGACATGGGCTTCATCCCCGACGTGAAGGCCATCGTCCCGCTTACCCCGCGGACGCGGCAGACCCTGTTCTTCTCCGCCACCGTGCCCAAGGCCGTCGACCGCCTCGCCCGGTTCGCCGTGCAAAACCCGGCTCGCATCGTGATCGATCGCCAACAGGTCGTCACCGCCACCGTCAGCCACACGCTTTTCCCCGTCCGCGCCCCGCAGAAATTTGACCTTCTGCTCGCCCTGCTGCGCCGCCTCGATTTCCAGAGCGTGCTCATCTTCACCCGCACCAAACAGGGTGCCGACGACGTGGTCCGCCAACTCAAGGACGCCCGCCACAAGGTCGCCGTGCTGCACTCCGACCGTTCCCAGGGTCAGCGCAACACGGCCCTTCGCGGCTTCAAGGACGGCCGCTATCCGCTGCTCGTCGCCACCGACATCGCCGCCCGCGGACTCGATATCTCCGGCGTCTCCCACGTCATCAACTACGACGTGCCCAACAACCCCGAGGACTACGTGCACCGCATCGGCCGCACCGGCCGCGCCATGACCGAGGGTGACGCCTTTACCCTCGCGACCCCGGAGGAACGCGGCTTCGTCCATGCGATCGAGACCTTCATCGGCAAGCGCATCAGGCAACTGTCTCTGCCCGGCTTCACCTACGAAGGCGGCGCCCCGCCCCGCGTCGATTCCCGCCAGCCCATCCGCCCGCCTCGTGCTACCCCGCCCAAGCCGCCCGTCCGCAAAACTCCCCGCAAAAACAAGACCCCATCCCCCCAGCGACCTCCGCGGCGTCGCCGTTGAGCGGCTACGTCCCCCTTGTAGGGCTGCCGCTCGCCGGCATGCCGCACCTGCCTCTCAGCCAGCGTCAGCCGTGCCATCGGCAGGTATACCCGCGGCATGCCGGCAAGCGGCAGCCCTACAACAGTCACCAAGGGGTGAGTCGGCCAGGCGTGGCTACGCGCGTGAGCGAGTGGCAGAACCAGCACCCTCCGCACAGCAACCCCGTCACCGCCCGCCCTGCGCCGGATCGTCCCGCGTGAGCGCCGCGATACCGTCACGATAATCCGGATACCGCTCGATCAGCGCCGCCCGTTCGCCCAGCGTGAAGTCGTTCCAGCGAAACTCCGGCGCCACCACGCACGACACCAGCGCCCACCGTCCACCCGCCACCAGCCGCGTGCCCTGCCACACCCCCGCCGCCACCACATCCTGCGGCCGTTCGCCCGCCGCCACGTCCATCCCCAGCCGCACCCACTCGCCCCGGCCGTCCGGTTGCAGGCGCAGCGACTCCAACGCGTCACCGGCATGCCAGCACCAGATCTCGTCCTTCGCCAGCACGTGCAGGGCCGAGAAGGCTTCCGGCGTGAACAAGGCATAGATCGCCGAATACGCCCGCTCCGCTCCAGCTTCGCCTTCGCCGCCCGCCGGCGCGACCCACCGGCCCGCCTCCGCCGTGCGCCGAAACCAACCGCCTTCCTGGTCCAGCGGCTGCAGGCCCAGGCGCTCGATGAGCGCGCGGGCAGTTACGTCGTTCGGCACCGTTTGCATCGTCAGCAAAGCGAAGCCGACCGCCCGCGCATGGCAACGCCCGAGACCGACGATGAAATCCGGCGCGCGTCATTTGACACCGGCAAACGCCTCGGCGTCTTTCCGCGCCGACATGCCCTCCCTCTCCTTTTCCCGCCTCCTTCTGCTGCTCCCGGCTCTTGGAGCCGTCGCCGCGCTCGCCCAACCCGGCCAGCCGTCCGCGCCCGGCGACCAGGCCTGGACCCTCACCGCAGCCGGGGTCTGGCGCGCCGGCGCCGACCTCGACGCCGGAGGCGATGTTTCCAGCCGGGACTACCGCCTCGAACTCGGCACCCGGCGCGGGCTGGCCGGCAACCGTTCGATCGGCGCCAGCCTGTCGTATCAGCTCCTTGACTACGATTTCTCCGCCCGTCCCGGCGCTCCCGCCAGCTGGGACAGCGTTGAACAAATCGATCTGGGCCTGAGCTACAGCCATCCGCTCGACCGCACATCCTCCCTGTTCGCCGCCCCGAGCCTGGGCCTCTCCGCCGAATCCGGCGCCGCCGACGGCGACAGCCTCCGCTACGGCGGCATCTTCGGCTACTCCCGGCAGATCGATTCCCGACTCACCCTGGGCGCCGGCGCTGGTGTGTTCCTGGGACTCGAAGACAGCAGCGTCTTTCCGGTGGTCTTCGTGCGCTGGCAGCTCAACGACACCTGGCGCCTCGGCAACCCCTTCCGCCCGGGTCCTGCCGGACCGGCCGGCATCGAGCTGGTTTATACCGGACTCGAAGCCTGGGAACTCGGCTTCGGTGCCAGCTACCGCTCCCAACGCTTCAAACTCGAGACCACCGGCGCCGGTTCTCCTGTCTACGGTGAGGACAAGGGCGTCGCCGTCTTCCTGCGGGCCACCCGCGATGTGGGCAGCGACGCCCGCTTCGATCTGTTCCTCGGCACCGTGGCCGGCGGCGAACTTTCCTGGGACGACGCGAGCGGCCACCGGCTGGCCCGCACCGACTACGACCCGTCGCTGCTCGCCGCCCTGGCGTTCACGGCGGATTTCTGACTCGGACCGCGGCAGGAAGCCATTTGCTTTCGCATTGAGCCGGACCCGGTCGTACCGCATCAAGGCGAGACTGGACCGCACCGAAACCCCCTCTGTCCCCAACCGCACATGCAAAGCTACTCCGGCAATCCCTTCGTCGTCGCCCAGGCCCCCGCCGATCTCCGCGCCGCCTTCATTCGCAAGACCTACCTGCATCTCGCCGGCGCCATCCTCGCGTTCATCGGCCTGGAGTATTATTTCCTCAACGCTTCCTGGGCGCCCGGTCTGGTCAACACCATGCTCGGCGGCCGCTTCAGCTGGCTCATCGTACTCGGCGCCTTCATGGGGGTCTCCTGGCTGGCCGACAGCTGGGCCAAATCCGCCACCTCTCCCGCCAAACAGTACCTCGGACTCGGTCTCTTCGTCGTCGCCGAAGCGTTCATCTTTCTGCCGCTGCTGTACATCGCCGCCTACCACAGCTCGCCCGAGGTCATCCCGATGGCCGGTCTCATCACCGGCCTGCTCTTCGCCGGTCTCACCGCCACCGCCTTCATGACGCGCAAGGATTTCTCCTTCCTCGGCGGCATCCTCACCGTCGGCGGCTTCGTGGCGCTCGGCATCATCGTGGCCGGCATGATCTTCGGCTTCGAACTCGGCCTCTTCTTCTCCGGCGTGATGGTGCTCTTTGCCGGCGGTTCGATCCTCTACACGACCTCCAACATCATCCATCACTACCGCACCGACCAGCCCGTCGCCGCCGCGCTCGCCCTTTTCTCCGGTGTCATGCTCATGCTCTGGTATGTGATCCGCATCCTGCTCGCCTCCCGCCGCTGAGTTCCCTGTCCCACCGGTCGATGCCCCACCGGGTCAAAACCCGCGAACAGGCGCTCGCCTACGTCCAGCGCGTCGGCCTCTGCACCCTCTTCAGCAGCAGGTTGAAGGAGGTGCCGGCACTGTGGGATGTCGTCGATCTGCCCGATCGCCGCGGGGGCAAAACCAAGTGGGGCGCCCGCGTCGAAGCCATCTGGGCCTGGAAAAACGAACTACCCGCCGCCTATCCCGACGAGGTGTTTTACGGCAAGATCAAGGGAGGCCTCGCGGTGCTCATGTCGATGGATCACCTGCGCACCGTCCACTATCCCGCCGCCCACCGCCCGGTGGCCGAGTGCAGCGAACTGGCCCAAAAGATCCACCACATCATCCGCCTCGATCCCGCCGAGACCCCGGAAATTCGCGCCCTGGCGATGGAACGTACCCGCTGCACAAAGAACCGCTTCGACGCCGCGCTGAAGGAACTCCAGATCACGCTCAACATCGCCCGCACCAACGACCCGGACGCCGAGCGCGACCGCTGGGTCGTCTGGCGCGAACAGTATCCGGATATTGGTGACTGAGCTTTGTCATTTCGCCCCCGATGACTCATTCCCGCTCGTTTTGTCTCCTGCTCGCCGGCCTCGTCTGCGCCGGCCCCCTTCCGGCCGAACCCGCCGCTTCCGCGCCCGCCCGCCCCAAGGTCGTGTTCCTCACCGGGGACGAGGAATACCGCTCCGAGGAATCGATGCCCATGATCGCCCGCATCCTGCGGCGCGATTTCGACTTTGCGGTGAAGGTGGGTTTCTCCGTTGATGCCGACGGGTTCGTCGATCCCGTCGCGCTCGAATCGCTCACCGCCACCGAAGAGTTGGCCGACGCCGATCTGCTCGTGCTCTTTCTGCGCTTTCGCCGGCCCGACGAGGCGACCTTTCAACGCATCCTCGACTACCTCGCCGCCGGCAAACCCGTGGTCGCCTTCCGCACCAGCACGCACGCCTTCCGTTTCACCGCCGATTCCCCGCACGCCGCCTGGGGCTGGCAGGACGATCCGGGCTGGATTCACAGCTTCACCGGCGGTGAACGCATGCGCGAGCTCGTCGGCCAGAAATGGATCACCCACCACGGCCACTTCGACGATGGCGATTATCCGCTCACCGCGGTCGCTCTGCTCCCCGACGCCGCCGGCCACCCGATCCTGCGCGGCATCGAGCCTTTCGAAGCCTACTCCTGGCTCTACCATGTCGAGGGCGGCGGACACACCGTCGCCGGCGACCCGCACTTTCTGCTCACCGGCCACGCCCTGCGCTCCAGCCACGCCGAGAACAAGCGCCTCGACCATTACCCGCTCGACAACCCGGTCGCCTGGACCGGCACCCACTCGTTCAACCCCAACCAGCCGGCCCGCGTCTTCACCACCACGCTCGGCCACTCCTACGACTTCAAGAATGCCAACATGCGTCGACTGGCCCTCCAGGGCATCCTCTGGGCCTTGGGGCGCGAAGCCCTCATTCCCGCCGCCGGCGTGAATACCGATCCCGTCGTCCCCTACGAGCCCGCCAACTCCGGCTTCGGCCGCGAGCACTACAAACCCGGCCGTTACCCCACCGACTACTTTCCTCCCCGCGAACCCGACCCGGAACGCCCGCGCCATCCCCAGCCGGGATATGCCGATCCGCGCGCCGCCGCGCCCACGGCGCTTCCCCTGGTTTTGGGCGAGGACGCCACCATCGCCCTGGTAGGCAACGCGCTCGGCGAGCGCCTGCAATACCACCCGCGCTTCGAAGCCCTGCTCCAAGGCGCCTTCCCTTCCGCTCGCCTGCGCGTGCGCAACCTCGCCCAGTCCGGCTTCACCGCCGGCCTGCAACCGCACGCCGCCCGCGATTCGCCCTGGGCTTTTCCGGGCGCCGATCGCTTCCATCCGGAGATTCTCGCGCATCGCGGTAGAGGTCACTTCCCGTCCACCGATGAATGGCTCGCGGCCGCCCTGGCCGATGTCGTCATCGGTTTTTTCGGCTACTCCGAATCGTTTCGCGGCGAAGCCGGGCTCGCTGATTTCACCCACGAGCTTCGCGCCTGGATCCGCCACCAGCGCGCCCGCGTCTTCGACGGCCAGGGTCCGCCGCAGATCGTGCTGGTGAGTCCCATCGCCATCGAACGACAACCGTTCCACCCGGCGCCTCTCCCCCTCGCCGCCCAAAACGCCACGCTCCACGCCTACACCCGCGCCCTGCTCGCCGTCGCCGCCGAGGAGCAAGTCGCCGCCATCGACGCGTTCACGCCGTCGCTCGATTGGTACGCCGCCAGCGACGAGCCCCTCACCGTCAACGGCTGCCATCTCAACGACCGGGGCTACGATCGCTTTGCCACCTTTCTCGCCACCGCCCTCCTTGGCCAGTCCCCGCCGACACCTGCCCCCGCGTTGCTGAACGCCGTCGCCGACAAGGACTGGATGTGGGACCAGCTCCACCGCATGCGCAACGGCGTCCACGCCTTCGGCCGCCGCTGGAAACCCTTCGGCGATTTCAACTACCCCGAGGAAATCGAAAAACTCACCCAGATGGTCGCGCTCCGCGACGCCGCCATCTGGTCCGTCGCTCGCGGCGAATCGCCCGCCGTGCCCGACGACGCCGCCACCCGGCCCCTTTCACCCGTCACCAGCAACTTCACCCGCCCCATCAGCTACCTGGACGAGGCCGACGCCCGCGCGCACTTCACCCTGCCCGACGGCTTCGCCGTTCAACTCTTCGCCTCCGAAGCTCAGTTCCCCGACCTCGCCAATCCCGTCCAGCTCAGCTTCGACAATCGCGGCCGGCTCTGGGTCGCCGTCATGCCGAGCTATCCACACTACCAGCCCGGCGACGACCGCCCCGACGACAAACTGCTCATCCTCGAAGACACCGATGGCGATGGTCGCGCCGATCGTCAGACCACCTTCGCCGCCGGCCTGCACCTCCCCATCGGCTTCGCCCATCAACCCGATGGCAGCGTGATCGTCTCACAGCAACCGAAGCTCATCCGCCTGCGCGACACCGACGGCGACGACCGCGCCGACGAATCGGACATCCTGCTCACCGGCTTCGACAGCCACGACACCCATCACGCCATCGGCGCCTTCGAAACCGGTCCCGACGGCGCGCTCTACCTGCTCGAGGGCACCTTTCTTCACTCTTCCATCGAAACCCCGCACGGCACCGAGCGCGGCGTCGAGGCCAACGTCTGGCGCTTCGAACCGGACACCTGGCGTCTCGAAATATTCAGCGCCGGCGACTACGACAACCCCTGGGGGCTCGTCTTCGACGACTACGGGCAACCCTTCCTCGCCGACGCCTCCAACGGTCGCAACACCTGGCTCACCCCCATGTCCGGCCGCCTTCCGCACGGCGCGCAGCACCCGGAACAACGCGAGTTCACCACCACCAAGGTCCGCCCCACCGCCGGCGCCGCCTTCGTGTCCAGCCGCCACTTTCCCGCCGCGCAACAGGGCGACTTTCTGCTCGGCAACTCCATCGGCTTTCTCGGCCTCAAACAACACACCGTCGTCGAGGACGGCGCCGGTTTCACGGGCCGCCTGCGGCACGACCTGCTTTCGTCAACTGATCCCAACTTCCGCCCGGTCGACTTCGAATTCGCACCGGACGGCTCGCTCTACATCGCCGACTGGCACAACGCGCTCGTCGGCCACATGCAGCACTCCGCGCGCGATCCCAACCGCGACCATCAGCACGGCCGCATCTGGCGTATAACCCATTCAACTTCGCCCTTGGTCACACCCCCGCCGGTGGCCGACGCTTCCGTCGCCCGGCTGCTGGCCAATCTCACGGAGCCTGAATACCAGACCCGTGCCCGCACCCGCCGCGAACTGCGCGGCCGCCCCGAAGCCGAAGTCGCGCCCGCGTGGACGGCCTGGGTGGCGAACCTGGCCGACACCGACGGCCGCACCCTGCTGGAGGCCCTGTGGGCGAGCGCCAACCGCTCCTTCTTCGACGATCGCCTGCTCGAACGTTGCCTCACCCATGCCGACCACCGGGTGCGCGCCGCGGCCATGCGCGTACTCCGTCATCAACGCCGGCAGCTCGGCGACGACCTGGCCGATCGCGCACTGCGCGCCGCCGAGGATTCCCATCCCCGCGTCCGCGCCGAGGCCATCGCGCTGGCCACTTGGCTGGACGATGCCCGCACCGGCGCCCGCGTGCTGCTCGCCACCCTCCGCCACCCCGTCGACCAGACCTTCGCCGCCGGTGTTGAGGCGGCGTTCGAAATGCTCGGCCCCGCCCTCCGCTCCGGCGACATCGATCTCAGCGAAAGTCCCGCCGCCGCCGCCTACCTCGCCGGCACCGCCCGCTTCGTTGTTCCCGCCCAACAGGAGCCCGCGCCGGTCATCAACCTCTCCGCGGCCGGCCAGCATCTCTACAACCTCGGCCGCGAAGTCTACGGCCGTGAAGCCCACTGCACGACCTGCCACCAGCCCGACGGCCGCGGACTCCCTCCCAGCTATCCCTCCCTGGTCGGTTCCGAGTGGGTACGCGGCGACGAGGAACGGCTCGTCAAACTCGTGCTCAAGGGCCTCTGGCAAGCCACCAACGACGATGGCACGCCCAGCAGCGTCCCGCCCATGACCCCCTTCGAACACCTGCTCGACGACGAGGAAATCGCCGCCGTCCTCACCTACGTGCGCACCCGCTTCGGCACCTGGAGCCACGGCAGCCTGACCACCCCCGCCACCGTCGCGCGTATCCGGGCTTCGATTACAGACAAGCAGGGCTTCTACACCCGCCAGGAATTGGACACCGCGCGATGAGGTGGACCGTGGCCTCCGGACGCGGTTGCTTCAGATGCCCCTCCGCGACTTGGCCAGCCGGGCAATTCGACGCCGTCCGGAGGCCGGCGTCCACCTTCAGGCGGCTCCAGCTGAGCGGTCCTGCGCCCTCACAGGGCTCGGGGCTCAGCGCACCTGCAGGGTTTCGCCGCCGAAGCTGATGCCCTTGCCCGGAATCTCGACCGCCTTGCGATCACCGTCCTTGTACATGCGGCCGGCGATCCAGGCGTCGTAGCCCGTCGCCTGCGCCGCGGCCACCGTGGCCTCGGCATCCTGGGGATCGACATAGGCCGCAAAGCCCACGCCCATGTTGAAGGTCGCGTAGGCTTCCTTCAGCTCGATCGGGCCCTTTTCCATGAGGAATTTGAACAGGGCCGGTTCGTCCCGCACCTCCGTGATTTCGTAAACGAAGGGCTCGTCGAGGCGCATGAGTTTGCGCCAGCCGTGGCCCGTCACGTGCGAAACATAGTTGAGCTTGATGCCGCGCTGCTGGCATTCGCGCACGAAGGCCACATAGATGACCGAAGGCGCCAGCAGCGCCTCCCCGTAGCTGCGCGCATCGCCGTGACCGAGCGGGGTGGCGTAGCCTTCGGGCAACTGGTCGGCGATCTTGCGGCACAGGGTGAGCCCGTTGGTCTGTACACCGGAGGATGCGAGAAACACCAGCACGTCGCCGTCCTTGGCGTCGCCCGTGATGCGCAGCGACTTGGGCGCGATGCGACCCACGGCGGAACCGGCCAGACAGATTGTATTCGGTTCGATGATACCGCGAAGGGTCGGCGTCTCGCCGCCGCCCCAGACCGCGCCCGCCAGGCGGCAGGCTTCGGCCCAGCCGTCGACCAGCGCCTGCGTACGTTTCGCGTCGGCGAACCAGCTCGAGTCGCCCACCGCTGCGTGCATGGCCAGCGAGGTCGGCAGCGCGCCGCAGGTGATGAGGTCGTTGACGATCGTAGCCACCGTGTCGATGGCCACCTCGCGATAAAAGCACCGGCCCGACTGCGCGTAGACCGCGTCGGCCACGAGATTCTTGGTGCCGAGTCCCTCCTCCACGTGGGCGAGGTAGTGGTCGGCCGCCTCCATCAGGTAGCAGCTCTCGCCGCGCGTCGTCGCCGGCTCGGCGTAGCCGTGCGCCGCCAGCAGGTCGGCCGTGCCCTTGGCGGCCTTCTGGCAGGCGCGCTTGAAGGCATCGAGTTCATCGTAGCGGACACCCGCGGATTCGTAGGAAAGGGACATGGGATTTTGGATTTTCGATGTGGGTGTCGCTTCGCTCGGTACAGGATTCTCGATTCAGGACGGCGTCGAACGGGGACTTTCAACGATTGCCTCGGTGGTAGCCAATCCTCGGTTTGGCCTCCTCGTCATCCACGGGAGTGGCGTCGAGGAGTGGCTGGATGCGTGCGATAACTTCCTGCAGCACGACATCGTGTTCGAGCAGACGACGGTCGATTTCAGCCAAACGCTTGAGGATGGACGCCGAGGCCAGCATCTCGTCGCGCATGCGGACGAACGCCCGGACGAGGTAGAGGCTCATCTGCACGGCCTGGTCACTCCTCAACACGGTGGCCGCCATGAGCGCACCGTGTTCGGAGAAAGCATAGGGGGGCGAACGGCGGCCACCGTGGGTCGAACTTGAGGTCGCAAAATGCGATTTCAAGTTTGCAAGCTCCTGTCTTGTAAGCTGAAAGCAAAATTCCACCGGGAACTTTTCGGCGTTTCGTCGCACGGCTTCATTCAAGCGACCGGTCGTTACCCCATACAGCTCCGCCAGATCGCTATCGAGCACCACCTTTTGCCTGCGCACGGTATGAATGGTCGGGGCGACGGGTTTGGGTGCGGCTTTCTTTCGGGGCATCGTTCCGACTTCAATACGACCGGCGGTCGGATTTTTCGAAGAAGTTGATGTAGGCCTGATTCACGACGCGGAAGCCGCCGGGAGTCGGGAAGTCGCCGGTGAAATACCAGTCGCCCGAGTGGTTGGGCACGGCGGCGTGCAGGTTTTCCACCGTCTGAAAGATCACCTCCACCTCACCGGCCCAGTCGACGTTTTGAGGATACACGATGCGGGCGATGCGGGCCGAGATCTCCTCCGGCGTGAACGGCTCGTAGATCTTTTTGACGTAGTTGACCGGTTCGTCGCGATCGACGGCGCGCCGGCAGAGGCGGTAGACCTCGCCCAGGACGTCGTCCTTGCCGTTTTCCTTGAGCAGTTCGACGGCGGCCTCGAAGGCGATGAATTTGCCGATCTCGGACATGTCGATGCCGTAGCAGTCGGGATAACGGATCTGGGGCGCGGTCGATACGACGACGATCTTGCGCGGGTTGAGCCGGGTAAGGATGCGCAGGATGGATTTGCGCAATGTGGTGCCGCGCACGATCGAGTCGTCGACGCAGACGAGGTTGTCCTTCCCCGACTCCACCGAGCCGTAGGTGATGTCGTAGACGTGGCTGGCGAGATGGTTGCGCATGCCCTCCTGCCCAATGAAGGTGCGCAGCTTGATGTCCTTGCTCACCACCTTCTCGCTGCGCGGCCAGTTGCGCAGGATGAGATCGTCGAGTTTCTCGGCCGTGAGCGTGCCGGCCTCGGCGTTGCGCAGGATCTCGTCCTTCACCTCGAGGCGACGGCGCTCGCGCAGCGCGGAAAGCAGGCCGTAGTAGGCCACCTCGGCGGTGTTGGGAATGAAGCTGAAAACGGTGTTGGCCCAGTCGTGGTCGACCGAGGCGAGCACCTGATCGGCCAGGCGCGCGCCGAGGGCTTTGCGCTCGCGGTAGATGTCGATGTCGTTGCCGCGGGAAAAGTAGATGCGCTCGAAGGAGCAGGAGGTGCGCGGCAGTTCCGGCCGGAAGGGCTTCACGGTGCGCGTGCCGTCCTTCTTGATCACCATCACGCTGCCCGCGGGCATCTCCTCCACGTCGGCCAGATCGAGATCGAACACCGTCATGAGCGGCGCGCGCTCGGAGGCGGCGGCGATGACCTCGTCGTTCTCGAAATAGAAACAGGGGCGGATGCCCGACGGATCGCGCACGATGAAGGCGTCGCCGTTGCCGATCGCGCCGACCAGCACGTAACCGCCGTCCCATTTTTCGCCGGCGCGCTCGATCACGCGGTGTACGTCAAGATCGCGGCTGATCTGAGCCGAGATCTGGCGGCCCGGCAGCTGTTGGTCGCGCAGTTTGCGGTAGAGGTCCTCGTGCTCCTCATCGAGGTAGAACCCGACCTTTTCCAACAGCGCCTGCGTGTCAGTCGCGAAGATCGGATGCTGGCCCATCGCGATGAGCGTGCGGTTGAGCTCCGTGGTGTTGGTGAGGTTGAAGTTGCCGCACAGGGCCAGGTTGCGGGTGGGCCACGGGCTGCGCCGGAAGAAAGGGTGGCACGAGCTCATGTTGTAGCCACCGCTGGTGCCGTAGCGCAGGTGGCCCATCATCAGCTCGCCGCCGAAATCGAACTGGTCCTTCACGGTGCGGGCAAACTCCGGGTGGGCGTCCCCATGCGCGATCAACTTGTTGTATTGGTCGAGCAGGTTGCGGAAGATCCGATCGAGTGGGTTGGCCTTCACGCAGCGCTCGCGGAACATGAAGGGCTCGCCCGCCGGGACGTCGAACTTCACGCAGGCCACGCCTGCGCCGTCCTGGCCGCGGTTGTGCTGCTTCTCCATGAGGAGAAACAGCTTGGTGAAGCCCCAGAGCGGACTGCCGTATTTCTCCTGATAGTATTGGAGCGGCTTCTTCAGCCGCACCATTGCGATGCCACACTCGTGTGTGATCTTGTCGCTCATCGGGAGCGGGTGCGGTGAGATCGCGGCGCAGCACCGCGGGTTTTAACGGGGCCGGATCGGGCGGCCAGTCGAGCGTAGGAAGTTCTCACGGGCGTCAAAGGGACGTAATCACGGGAGGATGGTGGGGGCGGTCAACGGCTTTTTCCAGCTGGCGACACGAATTTGTCACGGCCCCCGCCCCCCGCTTGACCGGGCCGGTTTCGTTTGGAACGGTCACCGCTTTCCAGACCATGTTGATCCTGCGCGGCTCCCCTGCTCTCTCGCCTTTCCGGCTCCAGAAACTGCTCGACGGCCTCACCGCCGCGGGCGTCCCGGTCCGCGCGATCACGGCCGACTTTGTGCATGTGGTTGAAGCGGAAGGAGAACTCTCGGCCAACGACCAGTCCGTCCTCGAGCAACTGCTCACCTACGGACCCAAACGCTCCGCGCAGCCTCTCTCGGGCCTCACGCAGGTCGTCGCCCCCCGCCCCGGCACGATCTCGCCGTGGTCGTCCAAAGCCACCGACATCGCCCATATCTGCGGTCTCACCAACGTGAAGCGCATCGAGCGCACCATCGCCTACACGATCGCCTTCGACAACGCCGCCCTGCCCAAACCCCTCTCCACGCTCTCCGCCCCGCAGCTGCAGGCCCTGCGCACCGCCCTGCACGACCGCATGACCCAGACGGTTTTCAACACCGTCGAAGACTGCGCCGTCCTCTTCCGCCACGAATCCCCCCGGCCGATGACGAGCGTGCCGGTCCTCGCCGAGGGCCGCGCCGCTCTCGTCCGCGCCAACACCGACCTCGGGCTCGCCCTGGCCGATGACGAGATCGATTACCTCGTCGCCGCCTTCCAGAAACTCGGCCGCGACCCGCACGACATCGAGCTCATGATGTTCGCCCAGGCCAACTCCGAGCACTGCCGCCACAAGATCTTCAACGCCTCGTGGGACATCGACGGCGAGGCCCAGGCCAAGTCGCTCTTCGCCATGATCCGCAACACCCACCAGTTGCACAGCGAAGGCATCCTCTCCGCCTACAAGGACAACGCCGCCGTGCTAGTCGGCACTCCCGGCGGTCGCTTCTACGCCGATCCCACGACTCACGAGTACGCCGCCCATCCCGAGGACATTCACCTCCTCTGCAAGGTCGAAACCCACAACCACCCCACCGCCATCTCCCCCTTCCCCGGCGCCGCCACCGGCTCCGGCGGCGAGATTCGCGACGAAGGCGCCACCGGCCGCGGCTCCAAACCCAAGGCCGGCCTCACCGGCTTCACCGTCTCCAACCTCCGTCTCCCCGGCGCCATTCAACCCTGGGAGCAGGACTTCGGCAAACCCGGCCGCATCGTCTCCGCTCTCGACATCATGATCGAAGGCCCGCTCGGCGGCGCCGCCTTCAACAACGAGTTCGGCCGCCCCGCCATCAACGGCTACTTCCGCACCTTCGAGGCCGCCGTCCCGGCCGCACTCCCCAAATCTGAAATCTTAAATCTGAAATCTGAAATCAGCTCGGCCGCGCCAGCGACCGAGCTGCGGGGTTACCACAAACCCATCATGCTCGCCGGCGGCCTCGGCAACATCAAGGCCGCCCACGTCGAGAAGGGCCTCATCAACCCCGGCGACAAACTCATCGTCCTCGGCGGCCCCTGCATGCTCATCGGCCTCGGTGGTGGCGCCGCCTCCTCCATGGCCAGCGGCTCCGGCAGCGAGGACCTCGATTTCGCCTCCGTCCAGCGTGACAACGCCGAAATGGAACGCCGCTGTCAGGAGGTCATCGACCGCTGCTGGGCGCTCGACGACCAGAACCCCATTTCCTTCATCCACGACGTCGGCGCCGGCGGCGTCTCCAACGCCCTGCCCGAGCTCATCAACGACGGCGGCCGCGGCGGCCACTTCAACCTGCGCGCCCTCCCCAACGACGAGCCCGGCATGTCCCCGCTCGAGATCTGGTGCAACGAGTCCCAGGAGCGCTACGTTCTTGCCGTTCCGGCCGACCGCCTCGAAACCTTCGCCGCCATTTGCGCCCGCGAACGCGCGCCCTTCGCCGTCGTCGGCGAAGCCACCGAGGAAAAGCGCCTCGTCGTCGACGACCCCCACTTCGGCAACACGCCCATCGACCTCCCGCTCGAAGTCCTGCTCGGCAAACCCCCGCGCATGCACCGCAGCGAGAAAAGCCTCCGCCGCCCCCTCCTGCCCTTATCCCTTTCCCTTTCACTTCGCGAAGCGACCCGCCGCGTCCTCGCCCACCCCACCGTCGCCGACAAAACCTTCCTCATCTCCATCGGCGACCGCACCGTGACCGGCCTCATCTGCCGCGATCAGATGGTCGGCCCCTGGCAGGTCCCCGTCGCCGACTGTGCCGTCACCGCCACCACCTTCGACGTCAACACCGGCGAGGCCATGGCCATGGGCGAACGCACCCCCGTCGCCCTCAACAACGCCGCCGCCTCCGCCCGCCTCGCCGTCGGCGAAGCCCTCACCAACCTCGCCGCCGCCCAGATCGGCCCCCTCGGCAAGGTCAACCTTTCCGCCAACTGGATGGCCGCCCCCGCCGTGCCCGGCGACGCCGCCGACCTCTACGCCGCGGTGAAGGCCGTGGGCATGGAACTCTGCCCCGCCCTCGGCATCACCATCCCTGTCGGCAAGGACTCCATGTCCATGAGCACCGTCTGGCAGGACGGTGACACCACCAAGCGCATGACCGCGCCGGTCTCGCTCATCGTCTCCGCCTTCGCGCCGGTGGCCGACATCACCAAGTCCCTTACCCCGCAGCTCCAACACCCTGTAGGGGCGTCGCTCGCCGACGCCCGCGGCCAGCAGGAGGGCTCCACCCTCCTCCTCATCGACCTCGGCCGCGGCCGGAATCGTCTCGGCGGCTCCATCCTCGCCCAGGTCGTCTCGCAACTCGGCGAAGCCACGCCCGACGTCGACAGCGCCGCCGACCTCAAGGCCTTCTGGAACGCCATCCAGCAACTCGGCGCCGAACAAAAACTCCTCGCCTACCACGACCGCTCCGATGGCGGCCTGCTCGCCACCGCCGTCGAGATGGCCTTCGCCGGCCACGTCGGCGTCACCCTCGAACTTCCGGCCGGCACCGATCCCTTCGCCGCCCTGTTTGCCGAGGAACTCGGCGCCGTCGTTCAGGTGGCCAACTCCGACCTCGCCGCCGTCGAGCACACCCTCGCCGCCGCCGGCCTCGGCGACTGCACCACCCGTATCGGAACGCTCAATACGGACTACGCCTTCCGCGTCACCGCCGGCGGCGAAGCCCTCCTCGAGGAAAACCTCAGCGACCTGCGCGCCATCTGGTCCGACGTCACCCGCCGCATCGCCGCCCTCCGCGACAACCCCGCCTGCGCCGAACAGGAGTATCAGCACAAACTCGACGCCACCGACCCCGGCATCAGCCCGAAGATCACGTTCGATTTCACCGCCCTCGAAAATCGAGAATCCAAAATCAAGAATTCCGCCCGTCCGCCCATCGCCATCCTGCGCGAGCAGGGTGTAAACGGCGAGGTCGAGATGGCCGCCGCCTTCGACCGGGCCGGCTTCCGCGCGGTCGACGTGCACATGACCGACATCATCGAGGGTCGGGTCTCGCTCGCCGACTTCCGTGGCTTCGCCGCCTGCGGCGGCTTCAGTTACGGCGATGTGCTCGGCGCCGGCGAAGGCTGGGCCAAGAGCATTCTCTTCAATCCGCGCGCCCGCGCCGAATTCGAGACCTTCTTCGCCCGCGAGGACACCTTCGCCCTCGGCGTCTGCAACGGCTGCCAGATGCTCAGCAACCTCAAGTCCATCATCCCTGGCGCCGAAACCTGGCCGCACTTCGTGCAAAACCAAAGCGAACGCTACGAAGGCCGCTACGTTTCACTGAAGATCGAGAACTCACCATCCCTTCTCTTCAAGGATATGGAAGGCAGTGTGCTCCCCATCGCGGTCGCCCACGGTGAAGGCTATGCCGAGTTCGCCAACCGCGCCGCCGCCGAAGCCTTCAGCGCCAGCGGTCTCGTCGCCGCGCGCTTCTGTGACAACCACCACGCGCCGACCGAAAAGTATCCGCTCAACCCCAACGGCAGTCCCCTCGGCATGACCGCGCTCACCACCACCACCGGCCGTGTCACCATCATGATGCCGCATCCCGAGCGCGTCTTCCGCAGCCGCTGCATGAGCTGGGCCCCCGCGGAGTGGCCGGAAAACTCACCCTGGATGAAGCTCTTTCAAAACGCCCGCAGTTGGATCGGCTAAGGTCCCACGCGCGCCGGCACCTCGCAGCCGTCACGCCTTTTCGTGCCTGATCACGACGAAGCGATTGACACCTACACCCAAACCCCGGGGGCCATTGGGATCTATTGCGGCGGAACTCATCACTTCCCGCCGACAAGGCGCCGTCTGCGTCGCCCGTGCATCGCGCAGCCCAAGGCCAGCATCCCCAACAGGACCGCATACGTCGAGGGCTCGGGCACCGCGGAGGCCGAGGCGAGCTGGAAACGGTAGAGTCCTTCCAGCCCGCTCTCAAAGCCGACTCGGAACGCGACATAGTCACCGCCCACGCCATGAATGCCTTCGGTGGAGAGCGACGAAATCTCGTTCCCGCCCAGGCTCATCGTCGTATCGAGGAGGGTGTGGATCACGCCGTCGGTCATCGAATAGAGACCGTACTCGCCCCCGCCGATCGCGCCCTGAAACATGAGATGATCGTCGCCTACGACCACCCACGAGATGTCCTCAAAAGGCGTGCTGGTGCCCGGCACCACACTGTTCAGATCCATCAGTTTTTGGAGGGACGAGCCGTCGGCGTTCGCCGCAAAGATTCCTTCGCCGCCGGTCCAGCCGCCACTGAAGACGACCTGCTGACCCATCACGCCGGCAAACGACACGCCCCGATCAAACACCGCACTTTCACCCGGGACCGACGTGGCGGCATTCGCGATGAGGTTCAGGCCGAGTCCATCGCGATAGCCGAGGATCGCGCCGCCGGTGACCGTGCCCCCGCTCAAATTGGCCCAAAGACCAACTGTGCCGTTGGCCTGGGCGACCGTCTGGGCCGAAAAACCGTTGGGTTTGCTGCCACCCGCACCAATCACCGTATCGAGGCTCGTCGCCACGGGAGTCGTCGAGGTGCCATCGAAGGAAAAATAGCCGTACCCGAAGGCAGTGGTATCCGGGTTGTAGTAGGCGGACGAAAACACCGTGGTGCCGCCAGACATCGCCGGGCTTTGTCCACCAGTGGTCATGATCGTTCCGGCCGGGCCAGGGGACGCCGCTGAAAAATAGAGACTCGTCGCACCCGCCGAATATCGAAACAGGTCCTGGGCACTGGAGCCCACGACTTGTGCTCCGAAAACCACCTGGCCTTGGTCGATATCGAGGTAGGCGAATCGGGAATAGTTGGCCCCGCCTTGCCCCGGCGCCGCCATGTTCAGGTCGGCGATCCGGGAAAGGGTGCCCGCGTCGTAGAGATAGACACCTTCCTTGGCCGCGGTGGAAACCCCGCCTTCATCCAACGCCGACGTAAACGCCACCCGGCCCGCGGAATCGACCGCGATGTTGGTCGCACCCCAACCGTAAAAATTGCCGCTGCCGAACGGCACCGGCGTGTTGGTGTCCGCGATGAGCGTGATGTCGACAACTTGCGCGAGCGAAGAAACGGCGAAGCAGGTCACCGTGCAAAGGAGAAGGGTCGGACGTGCGTGCATCGCCCCGCAGTCTATCGCAGATGTGCGGCCTGAGCCATACGCACAGCTGCGTAGCTCCATGCCACCGCATCGCGCCGCAACCATCAGGATAACGATTAGCTCGTCGCTTCGCTGACTTTGGCAGCATCCCCATTCAACGTGCTCCACCCCCACCCCATGAAAACTCCATCCCCTCGCTACTGGTGTTGGTTATTGGCCTGCCTGCTCGCGCCATTCGCCCGCGCCGACCACCACGAACCCGCCGCCAAGGAAACCTTCGTCATCGTCCACGGCGCCACCGCCGGGGCCTACGAATGGAAAGAAACTGCGCGCTACCTCAAGGAAGCCGGCCACACCGTCTACCGCGTCAACCTCACCGCCCTCGGCGAGCGCTCCCACCTCAGCGCCGTCGGCGTTGACCTCTCCACCCACGTCATGGACGTGGTGAACACCATTCGCTTCGAGGACCTCCACGACGTCATCCTCACCGGACACAGCTACGGCGGCCGCGTCATCACCGGCGTGATGAACATGATCCCGGAGCGCATCAAACATGTGATGTTTTTTGACGCCGCTGTGCCCGAGCACGGCGAAACCGGGTTCTCGCGCAACGGTCCTCCGGCCAATCTCGTGGTCAAGAACGGTCGCCGCATTCCCGAGTGGCTCAACGAAAACCCCACGTCCTACCCGCACAACGTCGGCCAGCCCTTCGGCCCCTATCTCGAAGCGGTCCAATACGACAATCCCGAGGCCTTCAAGCTGAACGTCACCTATGTACCGTTCATCGCCGAGGGCACCGATCCCGCCGAACGCGCCGCCCGTGATCGCAACTGGCAAAACGCCGTCGCCCGCGGCTGGACCGTGCGCACCTTCCCCGGCAGCCACACGGCCATGCTGGAAAACCCCAAGGATCTCGCCGCACTCATGTTGGAGGCGGTGCACGACACCAATTCCCCCACCTCCTGACCCTCAACCCCTTCTCTCCAACCATGAAACTACTCCGCACGCTCACCCTGCTCCTCAGCCTCGGCCTCACCGCCATCGCCGCCCGCGCCGCGCACCATGAATCCGCCGACGGTGAAAAACTCACCTTCGTCATCGTGCACGGCGCCACCGCCGGCGGCTACGAATGGAAGGAAACCGCCCGCTACCTCGAAGAGGCAGGCCACGACACCTACCGCGTCACCCTCACCGCCCTCGGCGAACGCTCCCACCTCAGCGCCGAAGGCGTGAACCTCACCACCCATATCAACGACGTGGTGAACACCATTCTCTTCGAGGACCTGCACGACGTCATCCTCACCGGCCACAGCTACGGCGGCATGGTCATCACCGGGGTGATGAACCGCATCCCCGAGCGCATTCGCCATGTCTACTTCTTCGACGCCGCCGTGCCCGAGCACGGTCAATCAATCCGCGACTCCTTCGGCAACCGCGGCAATCGCCCGGAACCCAAGATCGAGAACGGCCGCATGATGATGGACTGGCTGCCCAAAAACCCGACCTCCTGGCCGCACAACGTCGGCCACCCGGCCGGCACCCTCACCGAGCCCGTCTCCTACGATAATCCTGCCGCCCACGCCCTCAACGTCACCTACGTTCCCTTCGTGAAGGATGCGGAGGATGAGGCCAAGCGCGCCGCCGAGAATCCCGCCTGGCAGCGCGCCAAGGCCCGCGGCTGGACCATCCGCCCCTATCCCGGCAGCCACACCGCCATGCTGGAAACGCCGAAGGAACTCGCCGCCCACATCCTCGCCAGCGTCAACGACACCAACACGCCGGTCGAATAAGCGATCCTGCGCAAACGCGGAGCCGAACAAAGCCACATCGAACACCCGTTGGGAGTTCCGCCTTCAGGCGGCCCCAAAAAAACCACCGCGTAAACGCGGAACTCCGAACCCATCCACCACCACGGCTTCCCCCCGGGTCGGCAGCGCAACCGTTCGGAGTTCCGCCTTCAGGCGGCCCCCAAAAGACCACCGCGTAAACGCGGAACTCCGAACCCATCCACCACCACGGCTTCCCTCGGGTCGGCAGCGCAACCGTTGGGAGTTCCGCCTTCAGGCGGCCTTCCGAGACCCTCCGCGTAAACGCAGTCCCCAGCGAGGCGACCTCAGACACGACAGACCCTAACCCTCCCCAAACGCCGAGCGTCCGCCCTCTACATTTCCGGCGCGTCCCAGCCCTGCCCGTAGTCCTTCAGCGGATACTCCCGCCAGATGCGTTTCGCCTCCTCAGCGCCGGTTTGCGCCAGATAGTCGGCCGCACTGCTCCAGCGCCAGTCGGTCCATCGCTCGACGTAGCCGTGGCGCACCGGGTTGTGGTGCACGTAGTTCAACGTGGCCCAATAGTGCCGTTCGGAGCGCATCGCCCGCTCCACCGCGCGGAAGAATACCTTGCGCCCTCGGGCGTTCTCCTCGCCGTTCCAGGCGTGCGCCGATCGTCCATGCAGCCGGCCCAGCTCACGCAACAAGCCGCGGACATCCGGCGTCTCGACCAGCGCGTGGTAATGATTCGGCAGCACGCACCACGCGAACGTCTGGCTCACCCGCGTGGCGAATATGGTCAGCAGATCGTGCGCAAACGCGTCCATCCGCTCCGGACTTTTACCAATGAAAGTTTGGTGCTCGTAACAGGCGGCCGTGACGTGGAATTGCAGATGACCGAAATTCGGTCGATGCGGCGGAGAATGCCACGGACGTCGATTCGTCTGACGCCACGCGAGCAACTCCTCACGCTCCGCCGAGGAGAGTTGGCGCCAAAGATATCGCGGCCCGGACATGCCCATAGGTTTAGTCCCACCGCCTGAAGGCGGAACTCCAAACTTTCTTCCGCCCGAGTATCAGCGCTCACTCCTCTCCGTTGGGAATTCCGCCTTCAGGCGGCCCCCAAAAAACCACCGCGTAAACGCGGAACTCCGAACCCATCCACCACCACGGCTTCCCCCCGGGTCGGCAGCGCAACCGTTCGGAGTTCCGCCTTCAGGCGGCCCCCGGTTCGGAATGTCTTATGTCGCTTCGCTCGGTACCGCCTGCAGGCGGTCACGTCGTCTTGGCGCGCTGCACCACCGGCGTAGCCACAATCTCCACGTAAACCTCGCTGGCTCCTTCGGCCGCGATGCGGTCTATGGCCGCCGCCATCCCATTCAGACGCAGCGCACTTGCCGCAGCAGCGCTCGCCCCTGCACGGCAGTTGAAATCCCAGCGGAACGCCCCCTCCGGCAGTTCCTTCCGTCGCTCCCGTTGGACATACTTGTTCACCTCGTGGCGAATCTTGTCCCGCACGCGGGCGTCGTCCTTGCCGGGAGCAGTGAGAGCAAAGGTCTTCTTCATGGTTGCGGCGCAGCCTTACGCGTCCGCTTCATCTTTCAACGGCAATAGCTCGGCCAGCCGCACCGCCACGCCGTTCGCCACGTCGGCGGCTTCGGGCTGCCGGCGCCGGTCGAGCTCGAAGGCGAGCTCGATCAGCTCCAGCCGCAGCCGGCCGAGCTCGGCCTCCAGCTCAGGTTTTGGGTCGGATACGTACGTAGTAATCAAGTTCACTGTCCTTCTCTCCAAATTTGAATCGTTCGTCGTAAAGTTCGAGTTCGAGGCCCATGTCGGTTTCATACTCCGAGCGTGGAAACCACGCCCCGTAGACGTAGCTTATCGTCTCGCAGAAGGTATCGATCGGGCCGCGGTGGGTGAATCGGGCGAAACGGTGACGGGGGATTTCCCAGCGCACCAGGCCGGCCGGCAGCGGGCCGCCGCCGGGTGCGACCTGCACGCCGGCGAGATATTCCAGTTCATCCTCACGGGAGCGTTGATCGGCCGGCAGGCAACGACAGATGCCCCAGGCTTCGTGCGGCTTCGGCAGGGCAAAAGCGCGGTGAATCTCGCCGAAGCGTTGTTTGAAGCCGGCCCAGAGCGGCGGAATGATTTCGAGGTTGTTCGAATCGGGCGACATGGCGGCGATGAAACGGTCGGCCGGGCCGACAACGGAAAAGGCAGGCAGTTCGATGATCGTGGGTTCCAGGTTCATGTTGATGGGCAGGAGTCGCAGATGCTCCGGCGCGAGCGGGGGGCGCAGCCACGACAGGTTCGGTTGAGGGTGATCACGAAACCCGCTCGGCGTGTGTCCGCTCTCTCGTCGAAACGCCCGCGTGAAGGCTTCGTGGGACTCGAAGCCTGCCGCCAGCGCGACGTCGAGGAGCCGCCGTCGGGGCTCGGCTCGCAACACCCGCGCCGCCTCGGTGAGTCGGCGCCGGCGCACGTAACTGGCCACCGGTTCGTCGACCAGCGCCAGAAACACGCGCTGGAAATGCCAGGTGGAATAACCGGCCCGGCGGGCAAGTTCCTCCACCGCCAGCGGGCGATCGAGATGATCCTCGATCGCCCGCAGCACGCGGCCAATCTGGTCGAGAACAGGTTCGGTTTCAGTCACGACGCCACTTTAGCGGATCACTGCCGGACCGCGCTTGATCATCCGTGCGATTCTGCCGCGGCGTGCACCACCGACTTGAAGCCGCCGTAGCTCATCCGCTTCGGGTCGAAGGGCATGCCGTCGCCGCACATTTCCTGGATGCGCTCATCGCTCAGCACCTTGGCGTTCACCTTGTCGCGGTGCGCCTTCGACTTGTAGACGATCCACGAAAAGATCACGACCTCATCGGGCTTGGTTTTGGCGAGCTTGGTGAAGGGCGTGCCGCACTTCACGGCGAGGTCGTCGCTCACGCATTCGCGATAATCGAGCGCACCGAATTCCATCCAGATCTTGCACGCCTTCCGGGCGATTTTGCGGTAGGCGTCCACGTTGGCCGCGGGCACCGCGATGACAAATCCATCTACGTATTCAGGCATAGGATACAGGGATTGAGGGTTGAGGATTGTGGGTTGACGATTGAGGCTTCAGCCGAGCGGTCGTCGCGCGACGAACAGCGGCGCGTAGGCACCGCGATAGGTCCACGCCAGGTAGAGCACCATCGCGGCGAAGACGAGGGAGTTGGGCAGTCCTGTCGGCTCAAGAAAGAGATGAAAGGCGACCGAATTAAGGAAGAACGGCGCCAGCAGGACGAGGGCGAGCGGCACGAAGAGATTGGTCAAGAGCAGCAGGCCGGGGACGAGCAGCGTGAGGCCGATCAGCGGCATCATGTAACCGCTTTCCATCAGGGCGACCGAGAAGGCCATCGCCTTCTCCGGCATCACCATGTCGGGCGGCGGCTGGATGAAGTTGAGAAAACCGTTGAGGCCAAAAATCGTGCAGCCGAGGCCGAGCAGGACGCGGACAAGGTGGGTGAGGATACGGCGCCATTTGGGCAGGGAGGTGGAATCACTCATGGGGAGGTTGGGTTCGGGGGGGGAGGGTTGAGGAGAAAAGCGGACGAAGACGTTCAGGCGTCGGCGCGTGACTTGAGTTCGTCGGTCACGACTTCGACCAACTGATCGGCCACGGCGCCCCAACCGGGACGGAAGCCCATGGCCACGTGTTGCGTGTGCGCCTCGTCGTTCCAATGGCGCGCCGCGGCCCGGTACGCGGTCCCGCCCGAGGCGGTGGGCGACAGCTCGAAAAGCCCCGTCATAAAGGGCTTCGTCGTGGGGCGCCAACCGTGTTGATAGGCGTCGGTGAAGACGAGGCGGCGGTTTTCCACGACCTCGAGGAATACGCCCTCCATATCGAACTCCTCGCCATCCGGCCCGCGCATGACCGTGCGGCTGCGACCGCCCGCGCGCAGATCCCACTCGACCACCGGCGTGCTCCACGGCTTGGGACACCACCATTCCTTCGGACGGGTCGTCAGCACGCGCCAGACGACCTCCGGCGGCGCAGCGAATTCGCGCAGGAGCACGAGCTCGCGGAAGCGCGGATCATCGGCGGGTGTGTCCCGCAGCACGGTTTCGAGTCGGTCGAAGTTTTCTTCGTTCTTCTCCACGGCGTAGGCCGCGACCGCCGCGCGAATCTCGACCGTGGCAAAGATCATGCGAAACTCCAGTCGCGTGCCTTCACCTTCATCGGCGAAGGTGGCGACGACCGTGAATTGCGGATTGCTGAGGTGGCGAAACACGATGCATTCGCCGTCCGCCACATGGTCGAACACACTGTGGTTTTCATAGTTCGTCCCGTCCGGACCGTGCATCGTGAAACGCCATTCGCCGCCGGGTCGCACGTCGTAGGTGCGGAACGTATTGGTAAAGCCGGCCGGTCCCCACCAGGCGGCGTGAAGTTCGGGATGCGTCCAGGCGCTGAAGACGCGGGAGCGGGGAAAGGGGAGCACGCGGGTCGAGACGATCTCGTGATCGGGACTGGCGGCGCGGGGCGGAGTGTAGGATTGGGTTTCGTTCATGATGGGTTCGGTTCGGCGGGAAAGTTTGCGTTCTCTGCTCTCTCAACGCCCGGTCCTGGCTTGGCCGGACATCGCAGGACGGATTTTTTCAGAATTTCGGGGCGGGGTTGTTGCTGGGACAACTATCCCGAAACTGCACCCAGTCCATCCGACAAAAAGCTGACTTTCTCCGAAAAAATGTCCGCTCGGCTTCCGTCCACCCGTTGAGTCCCTAACTTCTCCCCATCCCTCCCGTTCCCATGCCACAACCCATCCTCCTTCTCTTCCGCAACACCGGACCCGAGACCCACGAACACCTCAACGCCGATGAACGCCAGCAACTCATCGAACGCTGGAACGACTGGTTTGTCGGTCTGCGCAACGCCGGCAAGGCCCTCGATGGCCGCCCGCTCGAACTCACCGGCCGCATCATCGCCGGCCCCGGCGGCAAACGCGTCACGGACGGTCCCTTCGCCGAGGCCAACGAAGCCGTCGGCGGCTACGTCCTGCTCAACGTCGAGGACATGGATGAAGCCACCGCCATCGCCCAACGCCACCCCGGCCTCGAGCACGGCCTCATCATCGAAGTGCGCCCCATGCCCGACACCTGCCACCTCGGCGTCGTCACCGGCCCGGCGTAGGAGAACGAGCGTCCCTTCCTCAGTTCCGCTTTTCAGTTTTTCAGCGTTTCAGCGTTTCAGCTTTTCCGCCCATGCCTCCTCTTCTCGTTCCGTCCGACTCGCCCGCCGACGACGATCATGATGGCGCTCCCCCGCCGCCGCCCTCCGGCGCCCCGCCCGGCGCCCTCGTGGAGCATTTTTTCCGCCACGAGGCCGGCCGTCTGCACGGCGCCCTGCTCCGGCGCTTCGGCATGCACAACTTCTCGCTCGTCGAAGACGCCGTGCAGGAGGCCATGCTGCGCGCCCTACGCTCCTGGTCCATGGGCGGCGTGCCGCCCAATCCTTCGGCCTGGATCAGCCGCGTCGCCATCAACCACGTGCACGACGCCCTCCGCCGCCAGGGCACGACGACCGCCAAGCAGGAGGAGGTCACCCGCCTCGAAGAGGATCGCCACTCGACTTCCACCGCTCCCGACACCGCCGAGGAAATCGCCGACGACACCCTGCGCCTGCTCTTCACCTGCTGCCACCCCACCCTGCCCACCGACGCGCAGGCCATGCTCGCGCTCAAGACCCTCTGCGGCTTCACCAACACCGAGATCGCTCGCGCCTTTCTGGCCAGCGACGCCGCCGTCGAAAAACAACTTACCCGCACCAAAGCCCGCCTCCGCGACGCCCAGGTGCCGTTCGCGCTCCCCGACGCACACGAACTCGCCCCCCGTCTCGAGGGCGTGCTCGCCACTCTCTACCTTCTGTTCAACGAGGGCTACAAGGCGTCCCTCGGCGACACCCTCCTCCGCGAAGACCTCTGTCGCGAAGCCATTCGTCTCACGGGCCTGCTCGTCGCCCACCCCGCCGGCAATCAACCCGCCGCCCACGCACTGCTCGCGCTCATGCTGCTGCACAGCGCCCGCTTCCCCGCCCGGCTCGGCGCCGACGGCACCCTCCTGCGCCTCGGCGACCAGGACCGCACGGCCTGGGACCAGGCCTTGATCGACACCGGCCTCCGCCACCTCGACCGCGCCGCCGCCGGCGAGAGCCTCACCGAATATCACCTCCAGGCCGGCATCGCCGCCTGCCACTGCATCGCACCCGACACCGACCGCACCGACTGGCCGCGCATCCTCGCTCACTATGATGCGCTACTCGCGTTGAAACCGTCGCCCATCGTCGCCCTCAACCGCGCCGTCGCCGTCGCCAACTGCGACGGTCCCCGCGCCGGGCTCGCCGCCATCGACGAGATCCCCGATGTCGACCGACTCGAGACCCAGCACCTCCTGCACGCGGTCCGCGGTGAACTGCATTCACGCCTCGGCGAACACGCCGCCGCCGCCACCTGCTTCCGCCGCGCGCTCGCGCTCGCCCGCGTCGCCCCCGAACAGGTGCATCTCGCCCGCCGCCTGGAGCACCTCGATCAGCCCGACACTTGAGCCGTCCAGGCTTTCACTCCGCACTTTGGCCAACTCCGTCCACCGAATCCCACCGCGTAAGAAGGGTCCTCCGAACCCACTCAGTCCACACCCCGCCCCTCGTTCGGAGTTCCGCCTTTAGGCGGCCCCGACTCGACCTTCGAGCCAGTCCTGTCCACCGCAACCGCCGCGTAAACGCGGTACTCAAAACCCGCCCCTCGTTCGGAGTTCCGCCTTTAGGCGGCCCCGACTCGACCTTCGAGCCAGTCCTGTCCACCGCAACCGCCGCGTAAACGCGGTACTCAAAACCCGCCCCTCGTTCGGAGTTCCGCCTTTAGGCGGCCCCGACTCGACCTTCGAGCCAGTCCTGTCCACCGCAACCGCCGCGTAAACGCGGTACTCAAAACCCGCCCCTCGTTTGGAGTTCCGCCTTTAGGCGGCCACGACTCCCCGGCCGGCTCCGCCCACCGAATCCCACCGCGTAAACGCGGAACTCCGAGCAAATCGACATCAGACACTCCGAACCTCGCCGCCGGCTCCGACTTGACGGCGCCTTGGGCCGGACCGTTTCCCTCTTTTTCTCTCCGCCCTCCGATGGCCGAACCGAATCCGTCAGTCACTGCCGCCCCCGCCGACGAACCGGCCGTCTCCGTCGGACGCGCCATCATCGACGCTCTGCGCGGTGTCGCGCACGACTACACCGTCCTGCCGCTCAACCGCGCCGTGCTCTTGTTGGCCGTGCCCATGGTGCTGGAGATGATCATGGAGTCGCTCTTTGCGCTGGCCGACGTCTTCTGGGTCTCGCGTCTGGGCCGCGACGCCATTGCCGTGGTCGGCCTCACCGAGTCGCTCATGTCGCTCATCTACGCGGTCGCGATCGGCATTTCCTTCGCCGCCGGCGCCATCGTTTCGCGCCGCATCGGTGAAAAAAATCCCGCCCTCGCGGCCCAGGCCGCCGGCCAGATCATCCTGCTGGGAGCCGGCCTCGCCGCCCTGCTCGGCCTCGCCCTGGGGCTCAACGCCGGCCGTCTGCTCGCGTTCATGGGCGCCACGCCCGCCGTCGCCGCCCTCGGCCACGATTTCGCCGCCATCATGTTCGGCGGCAACGCGACCGTTTTCCTCATTTTCCTCATCAACGCCGTCTTCCGCGGCGCGGGCGACCCGGCGATCGCCATGCGCACGCTCATCCTGGCCAACGGACTCAACCTCATCCTCGATCCGTGCTTCATCTTCGGCTGGGGTCCCTTCCCGGAACTCGGCCTTACCGGCGCTGCGGTGGCCACCAACCTCGGCCGCGGCATCGGCGTCATCTATCAACTTTGGCACCTCACGCGCGGCCAGGGTCGTATCAACCTCGGATGGTCCGACCTGCGCCCCCGCCCCGAGAGCCTCGTCACGATTCTGCGCACTTCCGGCAACGGCATCGCCCAACTCCTCATCAGCACGACGAGCTGGGTGGGCTTGTTCAAAATCCTCGCCGTCTTCGGCAGCGCCGCCGTCGCGGGCTACACCATCACCATCCGCCTCATCATCTTCGCCCTCATGCCCGCCTGGGGCCTCTCCAACGCCGGTGCCACCCTTGTCGGCCAAAACCTCGGCGCCCGCCAACCCGATCGCGCCGAACGCGCCGTGCTCATCGCCACGCGCTACAATGTCATCTTCCTGGGCCTGGTCGGCGTCGTCTTCATCGTCTTCTGCCGTCCCCTCATCGGCCTCTTCACCCACGAACCCGAGGTCTACGCCCACGCCGTGCGCTCACTCTGGATCGTCAGCCTGGCCTTCCCGCTCTACGCCGCCGGCATGTGCCTGGAGGGCACCTTCAACGGCGCCGGCGATACCTGGACGCCCACCCGCCTCAATTTCTTCTGCCTTTGGCTGGGTCAGGTGCCGCTCGGCTGGCTGTTGTCCTCCCCCCTCGGTCTGGGCCCAACCGGTGTCTTTATCGCCGTGCCCGCTTCCTTCACCGCCCTCACGGTCTGGAGCTG
Source organism: uncultured Opitutus sp. (assembly GCA_965652375.1). Classification (GTDB taxonomy): domain Bacteria; phylum Verrucomicrobiota; class Verrucomicrobiia; order Opitutales; family Opitutaceae; genus Actomonas. Next base: position 24,839 of record CBFGUO010000038.1, on the reverse strand, counting down.
GATTCTCTTCCGCAGCGGACGTTGGAAACGGCACGTCGTTTGATGACCTCCGCTTATAATCAGTCGCGACATCAAATAGGGCTTTTACCCTATTTCTCTGTTCGCTTTTGTGCCATGTACCCCACCCCTCCCCGATCATGGCCGTTCCCGCTCCCGAGCTCTCAGCCCTCACCTCGCCCATTGCTCCCAACGCTTTCGCCGCCGGCGAAAATTTCCTCCGCGACTTCATCGCCGAGCAGGCGGAAAACTTCGGCGCCGACATGGAAATCGCGCCCGGCCTCTGGGCCTTGCTCGCCGTGCCGCAAGCCGACCCCGATGCCGATTTCATCGCCCGCAGCGTACTCGAAAGTGCCCCCTTCTCGTGGCGCACCGGGCCCTCCGCCGACGACGCCTGGACGATCTATTATGTCGATCATTCCACCCGGCCCGCAGCCCGCCACTGGCTCGACCACCTGCACCGCTGGCTGAATGGCGAGCCCTGCCTGCCTTCCCCGCAACACCTCGCCGAGCTTCACACCCTGCTCGACTCTCCCATGCCGCACCGGGTCGCCCGCGGCCTCGTCGAAGCGGCCGACCGCGGCGAACTGCCGCCCGCCGTCCTGCGCGATCGCGCCCTCATCCGCGCGCTGCTCGACCGCATGCACCGGCAGGAACCCACCTTTCTCGCCGCCGTGCTGTTGCTCGTGGAGCACCACCTCATCGACCTGCTCGAACTCTACCGCTCGCTCGCCACCGATGACCTCGAGATCATCAACGAACTCACCCAGGGCAATCTCTCGCAGGATCCCTTCCTGCTCAATCGGCAGACGGCTGCGGCCAATCTGCGCCGCCACTTGATCGAGGCCCGCATTCTCAATCCGCTCGATCAGCGCAAACACACTGACGCCTCCAATCCCTACACCCAGCTCACGCGACTTCGCCGCCAGCCCGACGGCAGTCTGCTGGTGCGGGTCGACGGCATCGATCAGGAGCTCGACCCGGTCACCTTCCGCGAGAGCCTCGCCAAGGTCCGCCAGCGCACCAATCGCGGCATCGACTGCCTCGCCCCCGACTCCCGCGCGCCCTGGGCGACCGACGAGCGCGCCTACCACCTGCGCTTCATCCGCCAGCTCGCCGTTCAGTATCCCCAGCGGCGCACGGCCGACATCCTGCACATGATCGACCGGGCGCTGGAAAACTGACGCGACGTGCGCTCAGCGGTACTGCATGGTTACGGCTCAAAAGTGCACGATGTTGAGGTAGTGGTCGCGGCCGAACGACTCCCCCATCCCGTGCGAGGTGATCTGTTTCGCGAACACCAGCGCCGAGCGGGATCCATCGGCGTTGTCATAAAAAACCACATACACCTGGTGCAAACAAGGGAACGTGACGGCCAGTGCCCCAGCGATCACCGCACCCGGCGGACTTGGCCAGAAAAAAACGCCTCAGTTGCGACGTTGCATACGCCGCACCGTTTCGCGCGCCTTCTCACCTTCGATCACCGCCACCGGACTCGCCCCGTCGTTGCTGGCGGCATCCTCTCCGCGCCGCACTTTCCGGGGAATGTGACTGCCCACCGTGTAGACGGTTTCATAGGTCTCCGACCGCACCTTCTGCGCCTCGGGTGAGAGCGACGACGTCGCGCAACCGCCGCTGCCCAACGCCGCGGCCACGGCCACCACCGGGCATCGTATCCATAATCCTGCGACTAATTGGCGAAGCGTGACTTTTCTCATCAAGCGGTGCCCCCTACCCTGTCGCCGGCAGCGTCGAATTACCATCGATTCGCGACGAAATGCCGCAAATGCGCGACACACCGCCTCCGACGGGCGGGAAAGCGGATCCCGGGTTTTCGGGAGCCGATCCGCTCCGGACGGGTCTGTGCGGCCTAGGACCTCCTTTCATCATGCTTATCACCCGCAAGATCGGCGCCATCCTTCGCGGCAAGGCCACGCCCTTTCAACTCCTCGCCGGCTGCATGCTCGGGGCCATGCTGGGCTTCCTGCCCGGCTTCGCCCTCGCCCCGGGCCTGACCGTCGTGTTGGTGCTCCTGCTCATTCTCATCAACGCCAACCTGCTTTTGGCGGCCGTGGTGGGTGCGCTCGCCAAGCTGCTCTCCTTCGCGCTGCTGCCAGTGAGTTTCCACATCGGTCGCTTCTTTGTCGACGGCCCCACCGAGCCGCTGTTCCGCGCCCTCATCAACGCGCCCGTCTTCGCGCTCTTCGGCTTCGAAAACTACGCCGCCACCGGCGGCCTCTTTCTCGGCGCCCTGCTCGGTCTGCTCACCGGCTGGGCCGTCAGCCGCGGCGTCACCCGTTTCCGCCAGCGCATGGCCGCGTCCCGCGACTCCGAAAACTACCGCAAGTGGGCCGACCGTACCTGGGTGCGCTGGAGTGTCTTCCTCCTCGCCGGCGGCGGCCTCAAGGATCCCGACTACGCCGCCCTCGCCCAGAAGCGGGTCGGCAACCCCATCCGTCCGCTGGGCGCCGCCCTCGTTGTTTTCACCACCGTCCTCATCGTCGTCGGCGCCTGGTTCTTCGCGCCCGCCATCGTCACCACCACCCTGCGCGACGGCCTCGCCCGCGCCAACGGTGCCACCGTCGACCTCGAATCGGCCGAACTCGACCTGGGCGCCGGTCGCTTGATGGTGACCGACCTCGCCGTCACCGATCCCAACAACCTCGATTCCAACCTGCTTGTGGCCGACCGGGTCGAGGCCGATATCAGCGGCAGCGATCTCCTGCGCAAGCGCCTCACCATCGACCGGCTCGTGCTGCACAACGCCCGCCTTCAGACCGAGCGGCGCGTGCCCGGTGACCGCACCGTGCCTCCGCCCGACGTGGACGATGAACCCTTCATCAAGCTTCCCGACGCCGGCTCGATCGAAGACTACATCGCCAACGCCCGCATCTGGCGCGAACGCCTCGCGCAGGCCAAAAAATGGATCGATCGCATCGCCCCCGGCTCACCCGAGGAAATCGGCGACGATCCCTCCGAATCGTGGTCCGACCGCCTGGCCCGCATCGCCGCCGAACGCGGTTATGCCCGCGTCGACGCCAGCCACCTCGTCACCGATTCGCCGCTCCTGCTGATCCGCGAACTCGACGCCGCCGGCGTGCGCGCCTCATGGCTGCCGGAGGGCGAAACCCTCGCCATCACCGGCCGCAACCTCTCCACCCAGCCCTGGTTGCTCGACCAGCCCGCGCATCTCGAAATCACCTCCTCCAACGACACCCTCGGCGCCCGCATCGCCGCCGGCGCGACCAACGAACTCGCCGCGCACTATCGCGGCCTCCCGGCCGCAAAGCTGGCCGACGCGCTTAAACACAGCGCCGAAGGTTCGCCCCTCCTCCAGGGGGGCACGGTCGACCTCGCCCTCGCCGGCTCCTACGCGCCGATCAACGGCACGATCGATTTCCCCTTGGAAGTCACGCTGCACGACACGACCGCCCACGTGGCCGGCCGCGACGTGGCCCTCGACAACTTCACGCTCCCCATCGGTCTCACCGGCTCGCTGGAAAATCCCGCCATCAAGATCCCCAGCGACCTGGTCACCCGCATCGCCAAACAAACCGGCCAGAACCTGCTTCGCGAAAAAGTCGATGAGCAGCTCGGCGACAAGGCCGGCGGCCTCCTCCAGGGCCTCCTCGGCGGCGACAAACCCAAGAATACCCCCAAGGACGAGGGAGGCGGCAACTGATGCCCCACCTTGTCACCCATTTTCACCGCGCAATGTAGGGCTGCCGCTCGCCGGCATGCCGCACCTGCCTCACGGCGTTCCGTCAGCCGTACCATCGGCAGTCAAGCCTGCGGCACGCCGACAAGCGGCGGCCCTACAACATGAAATAGGCGCCCCTGTTTTCTCTCCCGTTACCGCGCTGCCGCCTCCGCCGCGTCCAATTTCAGCATCACTTCGCGCGCGATCGCCCGCGACCGCTCGCCGCTGTAGTCCGAGTTGAGCAGCGCTTCGCACGCGCGGCGCGCCCGCGCCGGCTCACCCGCCCGCCAGGCCGCCACGGCAAAGGCCGCCAGTCCGACGTCGGTGTCGCCGTTGCCATCAAGCGCGGCAAGGCGGTCTTTGATCGCATCGAGCGACTGCGCATTGACGGTCGGCGCCAGGGCTTCGACCCAGCACAGGGTTTGGTTGATGCAATCCTGCAGGGGTTCCCGCGCCAGCGCCTGCCGTCCCCAGCCGCGCGCGGTCTCCACGGCCTCCTCCGGAAGCCTGGCGTCGACACCGTAGCTTCCGCCGCCTTCTTCAAAAGCAAGGTGCATGGCCAGGTCGTAGACTTCCGGCGTGGCGCGATCCTCCTGCAGCATGAGGTTGAGCTGCGTCCACGCGCCTTCACTGCGTTTCCACTCCCGACAGGCTTCCAGCAACAACTGGCGCAGCTCCGGCGTCTGCAGGCCCTTGGCCAGGAGCACGTCGAGCGAGGCCTCGCTGGCGGGCACGCGCTGGTTGCAGATCTGAATCAGCACAAACAGATCACGCATCTCCTGGGCCTTCACGTCGATTTCCGTCACCACGAAGTCGAGCGACTCGGGCGGAAACTGATAGAGCTTGGTATTGAATTTTTCTCCGGAAGTAAACCGGTCGAGCCGTGCGCGGATCTCCGTCCAGTTCAGGCCGAACACCTCCGTGAATCGCTCCTCCGCAGGCTCGCGTCCGGCGCGCAGCAGCGCCGCCCAGCGCAGCAGCTGATCGAGCCGCTCGGGCTCGTCACGCGTCATCAGGTAGTGCACGAAAAGGGCCGACTGGGCGTTGAAACGGCTGATGCCGCTGCCGTCCTGAGTGTAAACCGGTGACGATCCCGTGATCGTGAACAGCTCGTCCCAACCGAACCACTTGGCGCCATTGAGCCAGGCGATGCGCGAGTTGCCGCGCCCCACCTGCAGGCCGCCCTTGGTCTGCCGGATGGTTTCGAAATAGTAGGCAAAGCCGTTGTTGAGCGCGAGCGGCAGCTCGATGCCGAGCCACAAGAGTTCCGTGCGCGTCAGCGACGCCCACAGGACCGACGCCCCGTCCGCCTGCCAGTCGTATTCCACGACGCTTCCGGGCTGCACCCAGCCCAGACTCGATACGGCCACACGCCACTCCACTTCACCCTTCGAGCGCACCTTCTTCCAATCCGAGGACGAGGTCGGCAGGACCACGATCGCCGGCGACTTTGCCAGCGGGCGCCGGCCAAAGGTCACCTGCGCCACCAGGTGCAGCATTTCCATCTGCCGGATCAAGGGACGCACCTGCTTCAGCGAAGCATCGGTGTAGACGATGAAGTTGGGCGACCGGAGCTTGGTCCAGCCCTTGAACTCGACGGTGTGCGCGCTCACTTCATAGGGCGACATCATCACCACGTCGCCACCGGTGGGCGTCTCCTGCGCATGACCAGGGAGCAGCGCGGCGCAGCCCATCAGGACCAGCGTCCACCCGCCGCGCGCTTTCGCGCGGAGATTCGGATACCGGAAAAGGAAAGCAGCGGCCATGGCTCAAAGATCGTCGGGGATTTCCACGGAAGGGAATCGGCGCGAATTGGCCGTCACCCGCTGCACGCCCTCGCGTTTGGCGTTGGCGAGGTCCACCAGCGAAATCATTTCACGCGGCACGCCTTCGATGCGCGCAAGCGCTTCCTCGGCCCCGTCGAGCGTCCAGTCATCGGGAGCGTAATTGGGCAGTGCCCGGATCAAGCGGATCGCAGTTTCCTTGTCGCCGGTGCGTTCGGTGCAAAGCGCGAGAGCCAGTACGGTGCGGCCGCCGTGTTTCATTTTCTTCAGCTGGGCAATGGCGGCATTGATGTTGGGCTGGCGCGGCTCGGGCGCCGCCGACTCGACCCAGGCGAGCATTTCGTAGGCCTCGTCCCGGGTGGGCTCGGCCCGGATCGTCGCGACCAACAGTTCCCGCAGGTGGTTGGCGGTTGCCTGGTCGATCCACATTTCCCCGTTGGATCGCACAAACCACCGGTCCCATTCACGCCGGGCCAGGGTGCACAGCAGGGCGGAGTTCTTCGAGCCACGCTTGCGGGCCTCGGCCCAGCGTTCGAGCGCCTGCTCCGGTTCGCCCCGTTGCCAATCGACCGCGCCCAAGGCTTCGTAGATGCGTGCATCCGCCGGCTGCCGTTCCGCTTCCTGCAGGAGGGCGATCGTCGCGGCGGCGGACTGGTGCGTGCGCAGGGCCACCTCGGCCAGCCGCGCTCGCGCCTGGCCGACGTCGAGCGCAGTGCGTTCGTAGGTCTCCGGCCCCGGCAGTTCGGGCAGCGGAATCTTGCCGTAGAGGTAAGTGCCGCGACGCACGTAGCGCGCCAGATCCTTCTCCATCCGGTCGTAGTCCATCTTGAAGCACTCCTCGAACAGCGAGCGCATGTTGGTCTGCGCCAGCCGGCGCTCGTCGCCCGCCGTCGTCAGGAAGCGTTTCACCCCTTCGGGATCCAGTTTATGCTTCCCGAACCGCAGGTAGTGCATGAAGGCCCATGACTGGGCGTAGAAAAGGCCGGTGTGATTGGCCTGCGTATAGAACTTCGAGCCCTTGTCCGCCGAGAAGAGCGACTCGAACGGCAGCAGGTTTTCGTGCTGCAGGGCGAGCAATCGACCCAGCACGGGATGGCCGAGCGTGAGATTCCGGCCCTCCAGGCGGATCCCTGCCATGAGTTCCGCCAGGCCCTCGTTATACCAGAGCGGCGGTTCCTCCTCGATGGCCCGGAAGAGGTGATGCACATACTCGTGGAAGGCGACCTCACGCGCCGCCGCCTTGTCGCCCATCGGCCGCAGCAGAATCGTCGCCCGGTCCGGCCCCTCCAGGTAGAGTCCCGCAATGCGATTGTCGCTGTCGTCACGATGATGTGAATACGCCTCGAACTCCCGGTCGCTGCGGAAGGCGAAGATCGAAACCGGAATGTGTCGGCGTTCGTGTTCGCCGCGCTCCCCCAGAAACACGGCGCGCAGCAGCTCCAGGTCGTGCAGCAGGCCCCGCGAGGCCTTTTCCGTTCCATCGCTGAACAATTCAAAATTGGGCGACGCGTAACGGCTCCAGCCCTCGTCGATGCCGGGCAGCAGGTCCGCCTCGTCGTACTGCGCGCGGAGATCCGGCCCGGCGAGCCATAGCAACGCACCGGCCATCGCGCGGAAGATTGATCCAATCCACCGAGAATTCATGGCATAATAGAAGCTGAAGGAGGGCCAGTGCGCGGCATCCAAAGAGCCTCCGACGCAGCGCGGCAACTCAAACCTGATGACGGACGCACGTTCATGTCGTCACCACTTCGCGTCCCTTCGCGCCTTTCGCGGTTGCTTCATGAATGCGAGATAGGTCGGGAACCGCCGCCGGACTTCCCCGTTGACAAACGGCATCCGGCCCCTGACTCGTTGCGCTGTCCTTAGGGGCGACCCGTCATGGGTCTGAGATGTCCACATCGCTTCGGCAGCGTGGCGGTCCCTTTGAACCTGATCCGGTTGATACCGGCGTAGGAAAAGGAACCATACCCCGTCCGTTTCAGCGCCCACAGGCCGGATCTCAACTCCTCCAAACTTGAGATCCAAAATGAAACCCTCCCCCCGTCTCGCTGCCTCCGGCAGCCTGCTCATCGCCGCCCTCGCGGCTCCGCTCGCCCGCGCGCAGGTCGCACCCGCGACCGAAACCGCCGTCGAACTCGACCCGCTGGTCGTCACCGCCGACCTCTGGTCGTCGGAACTCGCCCGCACCAGCGCCTCGGCCACCGTGTTCGGTCCGACCGACCTCGCCGCCCACGGCAACGCCGCGTTCGGCGATCTCGTCAACGCCACCCCCAACCTCACTTGGACCGGCGGCACCTCGCGCGCCCGCTACTTCCAGATCCGCGGCATCGGCGAAAACTCCCAATTCGAGGGTGAGTCGCCCGACTCCTCCGTGCGCTTCCTCATCGACGACCTCGACTTCACCGGTCTCGGCGGCGCCGCCACCCTCTTCGACGCCCAGCAGGTCGAGGTCCTCCGCGGCCCGCAGGCCGGCGCCTTCGGTGCCAACGCCGCCGGCGGTGTCATCAAGGTCGTTACCGTCGACCCCACGCCCTTCTACACCGGCTACGCCGAGGCCACCGTCGCCGAGGACAACCATCTCAGTGGCGGCGTCGCCGTGGGCGGCCCCATCAACAGCGACGAACCACACAAGGCCATGTTCCGCATTGCCGCCCAACGCGTCACCGCCGACGGCTGGCGCCACAACGCCTTCCTCAATCGGGACGACACCAACATGATCGACGAAACCTACCTGCGGCTGAAGCTGCGTATCCAACCCACGGAGGCGTGGCGCTGGGACGCCACCGCCTTCTACGCCCAGCAGGACAACGGCTACGACGAGTTCTCGCTTGATAACACGGGCTTCACCACCCACTCGGACCAGCCCGGCTACGACACCCAGGAATCCTTCGCCGCTTCCCTGCGCGGCACCTGGACCGGCCAGACCCTCGCCTTCACCACCAAGACCGCCTTCACGCTCGCGGACTCGCTCTACAGCTACGACTCCGACTGGACCGATGCCGCCGATCCGCGCGGCTATGATCTCTTTCTCGAAGTCCACCGCGACCGCGACACGTTCAACCAGGAACTGCGGGTCGACTCCGTCACGGAACTCGACGACGGCGCCCCGCGTTGGACCCTCGGCGCCTACTACGAGACGCTCGACGAGGACACCTTTCTCACCGAAGGCTTCGGCGACTCCACCACCGCCTACCAGGCAAAAACCGCCGCTGTATTCGGTCAGTGGGGACAAACCCTCGCCCCCGGCACCCGTCTCATCGCCGGGCTGCGCGTCGAGGACTACGCCCTCGACGCCGACGTCGAATTCCGCGGCGCCTACACCTTCGACGACACCCTCTTCGGCGGCCGGCTCGTGCTCGAGCACGACCTGAGCGAACGCACGATGCTCTTTGCCTCCGCCACCCGCGGCTACAAGGCCGGCGGCGTCAACATCTACAACTACCTCGCCGTGCCTGACGAAGGTCCCGACACCTACGCCACCGAAATCCTCTGGAACTACGAACTCGGCCTGCGCACCGCCACGGCCGACGGCCGGATCTCCGGCGAACTCATCGCCTTCTACATCGACCGCGACGACCCGCAGGTGCGCGATTCCGCCGGCTACGGCGGCACCTTCACCTACTTCGTCGACAATGGCGAAAGCGCCCACATCACCGGCGCCGAGGCCAGCTTCCGCGCCGAGCTGGTCGAAGGCCTCACCGCCTACGGCAGCCTGGGGGTGATGGATTCGCACCTCGATCCCTTCACGCTCAACAACACGGCGATGACACCCGCCGGTGGCCGCGAGTTGGCCAACGTGCCCAGCACGACCTACTCGCTCGGCGCCCGCTACGACACGCGCCGGGGCTTCTGGGCCAGTGCCGAATTGAACGGTCGGGACAGCTACTACGAGTCCAACACCCACACCGAGCAGCGCAGCGGCTTCGATGTCGTCAACGCCAGCATCGGCTACCGGGTCGGGGCCTGGAGCATCACGCTCTGGGCGCGCAACCTCCTCGATGAGGCCTACGAGAAACGCATCTTCTACTTCGCCAACGCCGGACCCGACTGGCTGGAGACCCGCTACGAATCCCCCGCCGACCCGCGCCAGCTCGGCGCCACCGTCCGCTGGGCGTTCTGAGCGCACTCAACCGTACCTCCCCACGAGCCCGCAACCGCCGAGGTTGCGGGCTTTCTTTTTTGATCTCCCGGGGGGAGGGCCATGGTCGGCCATCGGGGCTTACTCCGACCAAGCCATCCGGGGAGATTCTCATACTGGGCCAAACCGAACTGTCTGAGACTCCGGCTTTATAGCGAGCGGGCCACGTGTGTTTGCATGCGCCATTCTCCCGCCGTCGCCGCGTGTCACAGCGCCGACCGACGGCGATCCATCCAACCCCGTCCCACTCCCCATGAAAATGCTCCGTCCGATTCTCGGAGGGCTGCTGGCCATCGCCAGTACCCCGCTGCTCCGCTCCGAGGAAGTCACGCTCCTCCCCGAAGCGGTCTCCCGCATCTACATCCAAGGCAACGCCGGCTCCCCTTCCATCGGCAATGCCACCCCCGAGGGCACCGAGATCTACACCCGCTCCCTCGACAACCCCACCGGTGTCGCCGTGCGCGGCTACATCCACTACCTGCGCTTCGACCTCTCCACCCTCAGCAACCCCAGCTTTCAGTCCGCCACCCTCACCCTAAACCGCGTCGGCGGCGACGGCCTCTCCACCGGCCGCGTCGCGATCTACGGCCTGCTCGACCTGCCCGGCAACACGCCGCAGGACTGGAACACCAGTTCCTTCCCGGCCGGGGCCGAAACCGACTTCGCCATGTACTACGACAATGGCGGCTCCGGCGGCGATGTGGCCATCAACCTCGCCAACGTCGCCGACTTCTCCGCCGACGAATCCATCAGCGGCAATCGCGTAACGCTCAACCCAGAGGCCCTCACCACCTTCCTGCAGAACCGCGCCGAAAACGGCGGACTCGCCACCCTGCTCCTCACCATGCCGAGCCAGGGTCTCAACAACAACAAGTCCGTCAGCTACGCCTCCTTCACCTACGCCGACGCAACCCTGCGCCCCACGCTTGAACTCGTCTATTTCGACGCCAGCCTGCCCTCGCCTCCGGAAAACCTCCGCGCCGAGTCCATCACCTTCACGGCCGATCCCGTGCTCGAACTCGCCTGGGATGCCGTGCCCGACGCGATCAATTACCAACTCTACCGCCAGGCTCCCGGCGAAACCGAACTCACCCTCGTCAGCACCCAGCCCGGCACCACCTTCGTCGACGCCGACGTCGAGCTGCTGCAAACCTACCTTTACGCCGTCGCCGTCGAAACCGACACCGGCACCTCCATCCTGTCGCCCGAGGTCGAGGTCGCCATCGCCGATTCCTCCGCTCCCACGCCGAGCCGCCCGGCCGGCCTTACCCTCGATTCCGGCGAACCCGCCAGCATCGCGCTCTCCTGGGACGTCAGCAGCGACACGATCCTCTATAAACTCTACCGCTCCATCGAACCCGACCGCGACTTCACGCTTGTCAGCGAAGTGACCGAGCCGAGCTTCACCGACACCACCGGCGTCACCCACTACGCCACTTATTACTACACCGTGCTCGCCGTCGGTGCCGGCGGCCTCTCCGCTATCAGCGAACCGCTCGAGGTCGGCCCGCGCTTCGCCGCCAGTGAACGCCGCCCCCAACGCGTGCGCCATCTCGCCGTCACCCAGCGCGATCCCCTCGCCGTCACGCTCACGTGGCGAGACTCGCGCGACGCCGATGCCTACTACGTCTACCGCTCCACCCGCCGCGACGGCGATTTCCGTCGCGTCGCGGTCGTGACCGAACCCACCGTCACCGACGCTCTCGCGGTCTTCCCCGAGCACGATTACTACTACGAGGTCGCTGCCGTCGGCCTCGGCGGCATGTCGCCTGCCTCCCGACCCGAAAAGGCGAACGCGCTGCTCACGCTGCAGCGCGAGATGGAGGACCTCGACCGCGGCCTGGTGGCGGTGCAGACGGACGCCGGCGTCTTCGTGAGCTGGCGCTGGCTCGTCACCGATGGACCCGACGCCCGTTACGTCGTTTTCCGCAACCACCGCCGGATCGACTTCGTGCGTGACGACGGTCCCACCAGTTTCCTCGATCCCGACGGTGACGCCGACGACGTCTACGCCGTACAAGTGATCGGTCGCCACGACCGTGATGATCGCGGGCACGGCCGCCGCGACTGGCGCGGCCGCCACCGCGACACCACGCCGGTTCTCCCGCAGAACTACCTGCCCATCCCCCTCCAGATCCCGGCCGGCGGCACCACCATCGCCGGCGAGGACTACACCTACTCGGCCAACGACGCCAGCGTCGCCGACCTCGACGGCGACGGCGACTACGAGTTCGTGGTCAAGTGGGACCCGAGCAACTCCAAGGACAATTCGCAGGGCGGTTACACCGGCCCGGTCTACCTCGATGCCTACACCCTCGAAGGCGAACTCATGTGGCGCATCGACCTCGGCATCAACATCCGCGCCGGCGCCCACTACACCCAGTTCATGGTGTATGACTTCGACGGTGACGGCCGCGCCGAACTCATCTGCAAGACCGCCGACGGCACCACCGACGCCATCGGCACCGTCATCGGCGATCCCGACGCCGATTGGCGCAATGACGCCGGCTACATCCTTGACGGTCCGGAGTTTCTCACCGCCTTTGACGGCCTCACCGGCACGATCATCGACACCGTCGATTACGTCCCCCAGCGTGGCGATCTCTCCATCTGGGGTGACACGTACGGCAACCGGGTCGATCGCTTCCTCAACGGCGTCGCCTACTTTGATGGTGAACATCCCAGCTTCTTCGCCTGCCGTGGCCAATACCGCGGCCAGGGCGGCACCGACGGCCGCACCGTCATCGCCGCCTTCGACCTCGTCGAGGGCGAGCTCGTGCAGCGCTGGGTGCTCGACTCGCTCGAGGACGGCCGCGAATGGGCCGGCCAGGGACATCACCAACTCTCGGTCGGCGACGTCGATCACGATGGCAAGGACGAGATTCTCTACGGCGGCATGGTGGTCGACGACGACGGCACCGGTCTCTACAGTACCGAGCTCGGCACCGGCGACGCCTTCCACTACGGCGACCTCGATCCCACCCGCCCCGGCCGTGAGGTCTTTGCCGCCAAGGAAGACGCCGGTCGGGTCGTATACCGCGATGCCGCCACCGGCGCGCTCATCTGGGAATGGCTCAACTTCCGCGACACCGGCCGCGGCCTCTCCGCCGACATCAATCCGAGCTATCCCGGTGAGGAGGTCTGGGGCGCGGCCAACGTCAACGTGTGGAGCGCCCAGGGCGATGTCATCGGCATCGATCGTCCCTCGATCAACTTCGCCATCTGGTGGGACGGCGACCCCCTGCGCGAGCTGAACGACGGCACCACGATCCGCAAATGGGACTACGTGGCGGAAAACGAGGTCGTCATCCTCGACGCCGTCGGCACCGCCTCCAACAACGGCAGCAAGGCGACCTGCGCCGTCCAGGCCGATCTGCTGGGCGATTGGCGTGAAGAGGTCGTCTTCCGCAGCGCCGACAGTTCCGAGTTGCGCATATACACAACGACCGATCCGACGGACCTGCGCATCGTGACGCTCATGCACGACCCGATCTACCGGCTCGCGGTGGCGTGGCAGAACAACGGATACAACCAGCCTCCGCATCCGTCGTTTTTCATCGGCGCCAACATGCAGACCCCGCCCCTGCCCGATAATGTCACGGTCGTGCGCCCGGACCGCCGCGACCGCCACGACCACGACTGAACCGCCATCGAATCGTCCCGTGGGCATCCCGATGCTCCGTATCTGATCAGTGTCGGGGGCGCGCCGCGTGCGCGCCCCCGCAACGTGAATGTAGGGCTGCCGCTTGCGGCATGCCGCATCTGCCTCTCCGCCGCCCGCCAGGCTGCGGCATGCCGCAAGCGGCAGCCCTACAACGACCAGCGGTATGTGACCTCCGATCTGCACACCGCACCCTGCGAGCAGGCCCACCGTTCCGGCCCGAAGGAGCCGGGACGGTGGCGCCTCACTGCAGGGGTTCGCCTCTTACATCAGCGAGAAGTAGTCGCGGTAGGCGAGGAAGGCGACGGCGCCATCGGCGCGGGTGACTCCGCCAGTGCGGTCGAAACGCGGCGCGCCCAGGGTCGTGAAGCGCGGGCGGATCAACCCCATGTCCAGCGCGAGTTGCGCGTATCCACGTTGTGATGACGGGATGTCCAGCAGGTCTACGACGGCCACCGTCTGGCCGGCACGGTTGGGCGCGGTGACGATCATGCCGACCAGCGCCTCGGCCTCGTCCTCGCGGCCGAGCGCACGGATCAGGGCAATGGCGGTGTCCATGCGCGTGACCCGCGGCTGGGCGTCGAACGCACCGTTGTTCAACGCGAGCAGGCCGGGCGACGTATAGTCGAACTGGCGCAGCGTCGCCCCCGGCGCGACAACCGCCCGCACCACCGGCAGGTCGTTGGGATGCACGTCGCTCCAGGTTGTGTCGTCATCGGTCTGGCGCAGCGGGGTGTTGAGTCCGAGCAGACGCGCGAACTCCAGTCGGCTTAACACCCGGTCGGGTCGGAAATTGCCGCTGCCCAGGGTGTCGATATAGCGGAATCCGATCGCGGTCAGGATGGCCGCCTCGTCCGGGTGACCCGCGATGCCGGTGACGCCGCTTACCGTCACCGAGGCGCGATCGATCGCGAGGGCGATCCGGTCGGGCAAGGCCAGCGCAACCGGGGAAGACGCCTCGGGCACCGCTGCGAGGCCACGGGCGCCGCGCGGCTCGACGATCCACTCACCCGGCTGCGGATTGACGACCTTCACATAGCGCCGCGGCTCCTCGGTCACGAAGAGCACGCTGCTCGCATCGGTGTAGCGCGTGCCGTCGGGTGCCGTCACGACGAGGATGATCAAATTGCCCTGTGAGGAGAGATCGGTGTTGCCGTAGGAAGCGGTGACTTCGAGCACAGCCACGTCGTCCGCCACGGTGAAGGTGCGGGCGTTGGCGCCGCCGGTTTCGGCCGTGGGATCGAACTCGACCTGGAACACCTCCGTCCGCGCGGCGATGGTTTCGACCTGGGCGTTGAAGGTCGTCGGCTGAAGCGGACCGTAGTCGGCGGCGTTGCCGTTCAGGGCGGCGTCGACGGCGGCACGGACATTGATGTAGCCGGCGCCCGCTTCCCAATCGGCGTAACCCGGCATGGCGGTGGCGGTGCGCACGAGGATGGACTTGATCTCGTCGGGCGTGAGCAGCGGGTTGGCGTCGAGCAGCAGCGCCACGACCCCGGCCACATGCGGACAGGCCATGGAGGTGCCGGAGATCTGGGTGTAGAACGGGATGTTGCCGGGTTCGATCTCGGTGTCGTCGGTGAGGCCGGTCGACACGACGTTGCTCAGTGCCCGCGTCGAAACGATCGCGGCGGTGAGATCCTCGGCATTGGTCTCGAACTCGCGACCGGTCCCCGGCGCGGTGATCGTGGGCGCATCGAAATCGTTGTGGGGATCGTCATCGGTCAGCCGCACCTCGCGGGGCGTGCCGCGCGAGGAGAAAGTGGCGAGTCCGCCCTCCTTGGTGCCCGCGGCCACCGAGATCACCCACGGTGCCTTGGCGTAGGGGTTGTGGGTGTCGGGGGCGGGCCCTTCGTTGCCCGCAGCGAAGACCACCACGATGTTGCGCTCGTAAGCTCGGCGGGAGGCGATGTTGACGGGATCATCGGGATCGAAGGGGCCGGTGCTGCCCCAGGAGTTGGAGATGACGCGGATGCCATACTGCGCCTGATGGGCGAGCGACCACTCGAAGCCACCGAGCGCGTTGAGAATGAAAAGTCCGACGCCGGAGCCGGTACCGATCAGTTTCGCACCGGGCGCGACGCCGCGATACTTGCTACCGGACTGGACGCCGTTGCCCCCCACGATACCGGCGCAATGCGTGCCATGACCCACGTGCGTGTCGGTGTTGGGCACGTTCTCAACGAAGACCAGCGGATTGAAACCGGTGAGGCTGGTGTCGGCCACGATCTGGACATTCTGGACGACGTGATCGCCGAACGACAGGTCGGCATGGGTGGCGTCGATGCCGCTGTCGTTGATCACGACCGAAAAATCGCCGGCGCCGGAAAGCGGCAGCCCGCCATTGGCGGCGGTGAAGGCGGCGTTAGTTTCCACCGCCTCGACGCCCGTGACCACCCGCGCTTCGTGAATCGTGTAATGCAGGGCGCGGTTGGCGTACACGGAGCGGACGGCGGGCTTATCGGCGAGGCCCAGCACCTGCGCGGCGGTGGCATTGACGGCGACCATGCCCAGTTCGGGCAGGGTTTGGCCGGCACTCAGGCCCAGGCTCTCGAGCACGGAGAGGTGGGCGGATTGGAGGCCCTGCTCATCGTCTTCAAAGGCGACAATCACGGTGCCGAGCGGGTCATCGGGGAGAGCCTTTGTCAGGCGGGATTTGAGGTCAGGGCCCAGGGTGGCGGCCGGGCTCAGAACAGCCGGCAGCAACAGCGCCACCAGCAGCATCAGGCGACGCGAGGCGGCGCGAGGTTCGTGTTTCATGATATTATCAAGGGTTGCATTTGGGAGAGCGGGCAGCGGCTCGGGAGCCGACGCCCATGCGTTTGCGCGAATCGACCGGTCTTCGCGCAAACGGTTCGCATCATGAACTAAACCGGGAGCCAAAACCGGGTTCACCCCGACCGGCACCGGTGGAACTGCCCCGTCGTTCTCCGGCAAGCGCTGACACCTTCTCAAGATACTCGAAGCGTTGATGGAGCACCCTCTCGTAACTGTAGGGCTGCCGCTTGTCGGCACGCCGCAGCTGCCCCTCAGCCGACCGTCAGCAACTGTCAGCCAGCGGCATGCCGGCGAGCGGCAGCCCTACAGTGGAGCAGGCGAAGGGCGGAACGGAAAGACGGCAAAAGCCCGACTGCCCGTTTTCGCTCCCGCTTCTGCCTCGTCGGAACATCGCGACTTCACCGTCGTCCCACTATCCACCCCGATGCCCCGCCTGCCCCTACCCCTGCGACTGCTTCGCCTGACCGCCTGGCTCGGCGGAGTCGTACTGGTTCACGGCGCCGAACCGTCCCCGGACCTGCACGAGACGCCGGCCTACCTCGACTCGTTTGTCGGCACCTACACCCACCGCACGGTCGAGTCCTTGACGGTCACGCGCGAAGGCACGGAGTTGCGGGCCGATCCCGGTCACGGCCGCCCGCCGGCGCGGTTGCAGGCGCGATCCGAGCCCGGCGTGTTCGTCATGCGTGACGCCGACTTCACGTTCCGCTTTGTCCAGGACGGAGCCGGCAACATCGTCGCCCTGGACATCGTCGATTCCCGCGGGACCATCCGCCGGCTTCAGCGGCGGGCCGACGCGGCGACAAGCACCGCGGTGCGCGCCGTCGCAGTGAATGCAGCCACCTCCGTCCACGCGCGGGTGTTCAACGGCTACGCGCGGCGCAAGGGGCCGGATGGTCGGTTTTTACCCGAAACCTACGCGTTCAGTGAAGGCGGGTTTCAGCGCAGTTCGCCCGTGGCCGACGGCTCGATCGATGACATGATGTTTGAAACGCTGGCCCGCATGATCGCCCCCGCCATGAAGGCGCAGGGCTACGAACCATCCACGGATGCCGATGCCACCGACCTGGTCGTGATGATCTATTGGGGCGCAACCACGGCGGATGAACATCCGGCCGTCATCGCCGAAGAAACCTACGACCCGCTGAGTCATCGAAACCGGGGTGAACTCAATCGGAAGAACGCTCGGCTGCTGGGCTTCGAGGAGGCCATCGAAAAGCTGCCCCTCGTCCCGGGTTCGAACGTGTCGGATCGTCGGGCCATGCTCTTCGACGATCTCGAGGAGAGCCGCTACTGGATCGCGTTGGTCGCCCTCGACTACCAGGCGGCGCAACGCAGCGAAGATGTCCGCCCGCTGTGGTCGGTGCGCTACAGCATCCGCAGTCGCGGTACGACGTTCGACGTTGCGGTGCCGCAAATGAGCGAGTTCGCCTCGCGCTACTTCGGCCGGGATTCAGGCGGACTGATCAACCCCGCCACCCAAATGCCCGAGGCCGAAGTGGACATCGGCGAACTTGAGGTGGTGGACGACTGACTCGGTCGGTCAGCCGACGTGTTGGTCGATCAGGATGGGGTTGCCGTCCGGATCCTCCATCGTGAGGTAGGCCGGACCGGTCGTGGCGGCATCGGCGGTCTCAATCAATTTGATGCCCGCATCCTGCAGCTGCTGCTGGATCGAGCGCACGTCCGCAAAGGAGATCGCTAAAGGCTGACGCACTGGAACGACGCGGTCCGGAGGCCCACGTCCACCTGCAAGGCAGGAGGGTGGACGCCAGCGTCTGCGGCGGAGTGGATCCGTGCCAATCCGAGCAATCCATGGCCGAACTTGTCGCCCGGGGTGAATCGGCGAGGCGGCGCAGCTTTGGCCAACCGCGCCCAGCTCTTGTCCTCGCGACGAGTGATGTCCTAGCCTGATCCCCACCCCGCCCATGACCCTGCTCCGCCGCCTGCTCCTCCTCCTTGGCGTCTGCACCGCGCTGGAGGCTGCCCCGCCCCCCACCGGCACCACCCTCGACGGTGCAACGGCCTCCCCGTGGGCCGATTCCGCCGCGCGCGCGATCGCGCTGGTCTTCGTTGCGCCGGACTGCCCGATCTCCAATCGTTACGCCCCGACGCTCGCCCGACTCGCCGCCGATTGCGCCGAGCGCAGCATCGCCGTGTGGCTGGTGTATTCCGACGATCAGGCCGATCCCGCCCGCATTCGCGAAAACCAGGCCGAGTTCGGCCTCACCGGCATCGCCACGCTGATCGACCGGGACTTCACGATGGCCGATTTTGCCGGCGCCGACGTCACGCCCGAAGCCGCCGTGTTTGTTCGTCCCTCGCCGGAGTCGGCTCCCCGACTCGTCTATCGCGGGCGGATCGACGACCAATACGAAGGCTACAACACGTTCCGACCCGCGGCGACCACGTCGGAACTCCGCGCCACGCTCGACCGTATCGCCGCCGGCGAGGTTCCCGAGTTCGTGCGCACCAAGGCCATCGGCTGCTACATCCCGCGCCCGTGAGTTCGCACCGCCCCCGCATTGCTATCCTGCTGTCCCTCACGGCCACGGTCGCCACGCCTGCCGATGATCCCCCCACCTTCGTCGACGATGTCGCGCCGATCCTCGCGGCGAACTGCGTCGAATGCCACCACGACGGCGGCATCGGTCCCTTTCCCCTCGTGACCTACAACGAGGCCCGCCGGCGCGCCCGGCAGATCGCTGAAGTCACCGCCTCGGGTTACATGCCGCCGTGGAAACCCGACCGCGAACACACCCCGCCGCTGCAGGGCGAACGCACGCTCTCGGCCGCGCAGATCGCTCTGCTGCGGACCTGGCTCGAGGCCGACGCTCCGTCCGGCGACCTCGCTGCCTTCACGCCACCTCCGCCGCCCTCCGGCAAATGGGCGCTCGGCGCTCCCGACCTGGAACTCACGTTCGACGGGCCGTTCACGGTACCCGCCGAGGGCGTGGACATCTTCCGCAACTTCGTGCTGCGCATTCCGGTCGAGCGCCGCCGCTACGTGCGCGCGGTCGAGTTTCTGCCCGAATCGGCGCTCATCGTCCACCACGCCATCATCGCCTTTGATCCGACTACGCAAAGCCGCGAACTCGATGCCGCCGAACCCGGTCCCGGCTTCGAATCGATGGACACCGGTGGCGGCATTCATCCCAACGGCCACATCATCGGCTGGACCCCCGGCCAGCACCCCTACGAAGTTTTCCCCGGCACCGCCTTCGCCGTCGACCCCGGCACCGACCTCGTCCTGCAGCTGCACCTGCTGCCCTCCGGCCGCCCCGAGCAGCTCGCCCCGCGCATCGGCCTGCATTTCACCGACGAGCCGCCCACCCGCGCCGGCTTCAGCCTCCTCCTGCGCGAGGACGAGATCCACCTCCCGGCCGGCTCCCGCGACGTCGAGATCGCCGAGTCGATCACCCTGCCGGCCGATGCCGCCGTGCTCGGGCTGTATCCACACGCTCATTACCTCGGCCGCGACATGCGCCTCACCGCCACGCTGCCCGACGGCACGCAGCGCTGGCTCCTGCACATTCCCGATTGGGACTTCAACTGGCAGAGCGACTACCGCTACGTCGAGCCCCTGCCCCTGCCCGCCGGCACGCGCATCGACATGCGCTACACCTACGACAACTCCGCCGCCAATCCCCGCAATCCCCGCAATCCGCCGGTCGACGTGCACGCCGGCAACAGCACCTTCGACGAGATGGGTTCGGCCGTCATCCAGCTCCTGCTCGAGGATTTCGCCGACATCCCGAAGTTCGAGGAAACCCAGGCCCGCTACCAGATCGACTCGGGTGAACCCTCCGCCGACGCCTTGTTCAACCTCGCCGTGGCCATCGATCACCAGGGCCGCACCGCCGACGCCGTCGTCGCCTACCAAAACGCGCTCGCCATCGACCCCGCCCACGTCTTCGCCCTCAACAACCTCGCCAGTCTCCGTGAGCGCAGCGGCGAAGCCACCACCGCCCTCGCCCTTTATCGGCGCGCCCTGGAAATTGATCCATTCCTGGTCGAAACGCGGCTCAACCTCGCCCGCCTCCTCCTGCAGACCGGCGCCGCCGCCGATGCCGATGCCGTGCTGGCGAGCGGACTCGAGCATCAACCGGACGACTTTGAACTGCGCTCGGCCCTCGCCGCCCTCCAGCTCCAGCGCCGCCAGGCCGCCCGCGCCGTCGCCACCCTGGAGGCCGGCCTCGGTACCCACGATCAGGACCCGCGCCTTCACCTCCAACTCGCGCGCGCGTTGCTTACGCAGGGTCGCATCCGCGACGCCCGCTCCGCCCTGGAAACGGTGCTCGCCCGGCAACTGAGCCGCGACGGCGCCCCCGCCCCGGCGGCGACCGTCACCCTGCATCGTGAAGCCCGACTGTTGCTCACGCGTCTCGCCATGATGCGCGGCGACGACGAAGCCGCGACCGCTCAACTCGCCCAACTGCTCGCCCTGCCGGCCGACCTGCAGCCGTCCGAAAACGATCTGCTCGGCGAACTCCCCTACCCCGCATCCGTGCCCCTGCTCGCCCGCGCTCTCGCCGCCCGCGGAAGGTCCGACGACGCCCGCGGACTGCTACGGCGCCACGCCGACATCGCCCGCCAACGCGGACGGCCCGCTGAGGCCGCAGCGCTGGAGGCCTTGCAGAAGGAGCTTTAATCGGCCTGTGCGGCCCGGGCAGTCGGGATTCCCCGGCTCGCCCTCGTCGTTTCCCGGGTGACCCGCTCATTTTACCGTTTCGCGGCAATTCCGGCACAATTCGCCACTATAGGCCTGAACTTACCTATTTTACATTATTTTGATCTGGGTAGCCTGTTCCTTACGATGGCCGCCACAGTCGCGGAACGTTATTGCCTCCGGCACCGGATCGATCCGCGCGATTTCACGGATCACCTGCTGCAGCGCAGTCTCCACCCGCCGGGCCGCATCCTGGCCTCCCTGATGCAGCCGGTAGCCCGTAATCTCTTTGCGCCCGACCGCATGTATCTCGCTTGTGTGGGACGGGCTCGTTCGCTTCATCAGCTGCGCGACGAAACCCACTTCTTTCATCATGATACGGTGAACCACCGGTTTCACCGCCGATTCCTTCACCTGCGGGTTTCGGTCCGACGCGTGCACGAAGCCGTTACTCCCCTGTTTACATAGCGCTTCGCTTTCCCGGGGCAGACGTTTGGGACGGTGTTCGCGGCACTTTTCATGCTGCGAGGACGCACGATTCCCATCATGGTTCCCACAGTCATCGAACGCTACTGCCGTCTGCATCGGATAAATCCGGCGGAGTTCACCACGCATCTGCTCCAACGAACCCTGCACGGCCCCGGCCGCCTTCTGCGGCCGTTCCTGCTGCTCCTCTTCCCGCTGCACTTTGCGACCGATCGCACCTATCTCGACTGCGTGGGGCGCTGCCGGTCGCTCGATCAGCTCCGGATTGAATCGGCCGACTTCCGTCGCCAACGCGCCAACCGCCGCTTCACCCGCCGGGTGCTGCACCTGCGCGTCTCGGTGCGCCGGGTGCACGCGACGATCGCGCCCCTGTTCGGCTAGAAATCGGAATCGCGCGGTGGGATCACGCACCTTTGCTGTCGAACATCTACAACAAAAGGCTTGCTTGTTGTAGATGTGTGACACTAAGTCCGCGTCCCATATGGAAAAGGTTCGCAAGGAACTCCTGCAGGGCACGCTCGACCTGCTCATTCTCAAGGCCCTCTCGACCGCCTCGCTGCACGGTTGGGACATCGCCAAACGCATCGCGATCGTTTCGGCCGACCGGCTCTCGCTCAAACAGGGATCCCTCTACCCGGCCCTGCACCGGCTCGAGGGTCGCGGCTGGATCGAGGCGGAATGGGGGGTGTCCGAAGCCGGCCGCAGTGCGAAGTTCTACCGCCTCACCGCCACCGGCCGTCGCCAGCTCGGGGAAGAGATCTCGCATTGGCAGTCCTTTGCCCAGGCCATGAGCAGCGTGATCGCCATGGAGGCCGACCAATGACGGACCGTCTCCCTTCGCGTCTCCGTTGGCTGCGCACCCGGTTCAACCGTCTCTTTCGCCGTGGCCGCCAGGAAGCCGCCCTCGATGCCGAGCTGCGCTTCCACTTCGACCAGCTCGTCGCCGAGTTTCGCGCCCGCGGCCTGAACGAACGCGACGCGCTCCGCGCCGCCCACCGCGAGTTCGGCACCATCGAAGCCTACCGCGAGGAGGTGCGCGACTCTTGGCGCCCGCCGGCGCTGGCCGACCTTTGGCGCAGCTTGGTTCTGGCCTCCCGGTCTCTCGCTCGCACGCCCGGTTTCACGCTCACTGCCATCGTCACGCTGGGTCTCGGCATCGGGGCCAACACCTCGATGTTCAACCTCGTCAACGGCGTCGTGATCAAGCCCCTGCCCTACCCGGAGCCGGACCAGCTCGACAGCATCTATCGGCAGACGGCTCAGAATCCCCAGGGCCGTGTTTCCGCGGCCGATTTCCAGGAGTTTCGCGCCGCCACCACCACCTACGACGCGGTTCTCGGCTATGCCTACGACAACGTGAGTGTCGCCGAGCCAGGCCACCCTGCCGAGTTCGCGGACGCGCTGCGCGTGTCGGCCAATTTCTTCGAGGTTCTGGGCATCTCTCCGTCGTTCGGGCGTGCCTTTCGCGACGAAGAAGTCACGCCCGGCCACCATCGGGTGGTCGTGCTCAGCCGCCGCTTTTGGCAAAACCATTTTGCCGGACGCACGGATGTGATCGGACGCGAGGTGCGCATCAACGGTGAACCGCATGAGATCGTCGGTGTGCTGCCCGAGTCATTCAATGACTGGCGCCACCTCGGCTGGGTCGACGTCTTTCGTCCCCTCGCCTTCACTCCCACCGAGTTGGCCGACCGCGCGGAAAGCCTCGTGTACCCCATCGGCCGGCGCGCCCCGGGGGCCAGCCCCGCCGATGCCGCCGCCGAGGTTGCCGCCTTTGGTCAGCGCCTGGCGCAGGACTACCCCGCCGCGCTCGCCGAGAGCACCTGGACGACGCTCGCGCTACCGATCGTGGTCATGGGTCCCAGCGCCAAGTATACGCTCGCCATGCTCGTAGGCCTGTCTGGCTTCGTGCTGCTCATCGCCTGCTCCAATCTCGCCAACTTCCTGCTCGCCCGCACCATGACCCGGGCCCGCGAATTTGCAGTACGCGCCGCGCTGGGCGCATCCCGCGCGCAATTGCTGCGTCCGCTGCTGCTCGAAGCCCTCCTCCTTGCCTGCGTCGGCGGCGCCGTCGCCTTGGTCGTCGCCGCCGGCGTTTCCGATTGGCTCGCGGTGCGCAGCACGGGTGACAACGGCGAACAGGTGGTGATGAACCTCGACTGGCGGGTCCTCGGCTGGGCCTTGGCCGCCTCGCTGGCGACGGCCGTGGCCTTCGGTCTGGCCCCTGCCCTCTTTGCGCTGCGGCTCAATCTCAACGAGACCCTCAAAAGCGGCGCCCGGGGCAGCGCGGGCAGCCGCGCGCAAAACCGCTTCCGTCACGCGCTCATCGTCGGCCAGTTCACGCTCGCCATGGTGCTGCTCTCGGGCGCGGCCCTGTTCGTCTACGGACTTAACGACCTCAACCATCGCCGGGCGGGCTGGACTTCGGAAAACCTGATCACCGGGACCTTTCTGCTGCCCGATGGCACGTATCCGGATCCTGACGACATCACCGCCTTTCAGACGCGTGCCCTGGAGCGTCTGCGCGCGCTGCCGGGCGTCGCCGCCGCGGGACTGTCCACCAGCCCACCCTTCTTCAACTGGTCCGAATCGCGCCGCTTTATCGTTGAAGGCCAGCTCCCGCCCGAAGCAGGACGCGAACCCGCCGCCATGATCAACGCGATCACGCCGGATTATCTCTCAACGGTGGGCACGAGGCTTCTGGCCGGACGCGACTTCGATCAGCGCGATCGGACCGGCTCGCCGCGCGTCTTCGTGATCAACCAATCCATGGCGAACACCCTCTTTCCCGGCGCCGACCCGATCGGCCGGCGCATCGCGCAGGTCTCCGACACCGGCCATGAATGGGGAGAGGTCGTCGGCGTGGTGGAGGACGTGCGCAACGTTCTGCCCGAGGCGGTGACCGTGCCTTTCCAGCTCTACGTGCCCATGACCCAGGAGCCCCGCACCTACAACGAAATCGCAGTGCGTTTTCGGAGCACGACGGCGACCACGGTGGTGCCGGCCATCCGTGCCCTCATGAGCGAACTCGATCCCGATCTCCCCATTCGCAACCTCAAGCCGGCGGAGGACCGGGTCTTCCGCGCCAACTATCAACTCGGCGTGCTGCGCGACATGCTCACCGGCATCGCCGGACTCGGGCTCGGACTCGCCGCGTTGGGCATCTACGGCGTGATCGCCCGGACCATGGCCCAGCGCACCGGCGAGTTCGGCATCCGACTCGCCCTGGGCGCGCAAGTGGCCGACATCACCCGGCTGGTCCTGGGATCCGGCCTGCGCCTCGCTCTCACCGGTGCGATCCTGGGCGCGATCGGCGACGTGGGACTGACCCGGCTCATCGCCATGGGCTTCCCCAACATGCACCTGGACAATCCCTGGCTCCTGGTCGCCTCGGTCATCGTACTCATCCTTGCGGGCCTGCTCGCCTCCTACCTGCCCGCCCGCCGCGCCGCCCGCATCAACCCGATCGACTCCCTGCGCGCAGAATAAAGCCACGCGCCGCCCAGGCCGGAGTTCTTCACGCTGTCGCGGGGGGGCGCGCGGCGGGGGGGCCCCCGCGGGCCCCCCCCCCCACCCCGCCGCCAAAAACCCCAACACCCCCCGAGGTAGGGAAAAGGAGAAAA
>CBFGUO010000037.1:0-64780 GCA_965652375.1 uncultured Opitutus sp. | reverse complement strand
TTTACCTACGTGGGGCCGGGGGGGGGGGGGGTGCGCGGTTTTGCGTGTGGTGGTATGTGGGCGCTCCCGCCCCAAAGCCCACCCGCCCCCCGCCACCCGCACCCCGCAGCCTGTCAAACCACGCGCGCCCAGAGCACCTTGAGGTACCGCTGGTCGGGAGCATTTGAATACACCGGGTGATCGGCGCCGGGACCGGTCCGATCAAGAAACTGCAGACGCCGGTGCTGACGGTGCGCCGCCTTGGTGACGATCTCTTCGAACACCTCGGCCGACAGAAGGCCCGAGCACGAACAGGTCACAAACACCCCGCCGGGGCGCACGAGCGAAATCGCCAGCGCATTGAGGTCCTCGTATTTGCGCCGGCCCTCGGCGGCTCCGGCCGGTTCGCGGGTGAGGATGAACTTGGGCGGATCGCAGACCACGACATCGTAGGACTCCCCGTTGCTCTGCATCTGGCGGGCGTAGGCGAAGGCGTCGGCATGCACGAACTTGATGCGCGCCTGGTTGAGGTTGGCGTTGCGCTTGGCCTGGGCAATCGCCGCCTCGTCGAGGTCGACCGCCGTGACCTCCTCGGCGCCCCCGCTCACTTTGGCGTTGAGGGAAAAGCCGCTGGTATAGCAGCACAGGTCGAGCACGCGGGCGCCGGCGGTGAAGCGCGTGAGCATCCGGCGGTTCTCCCGCTGATCGCAGAAGAAGCCGGTTTTGTGGCCTTCGGTAAAATCGACTTCGTAGCGCACGCCGTGCTCCGTGATCTTCACCTTGCGCGGGGCGGCGGCGTTGGTCTCGTTGAAGGTCGACGGCCGGATGCCCTCGAGGCTGCCGAGATCGTGGTCGACCTGCACGCGGGCATACTTCGTCCCGGCCCACTCGTGCAGCAGCGGCAGCCACGCGGGCAGTCGTTGGGCGATACCCAGGCTCATGACTTCGCACAGCAGGGTGTCGCCATAACGATCGACGGTGAGCCCGCTGAGCCCGTCGCCATCGGAATTGATCAGGCGATAGGCGTCGGTGACCTCGTCGAGTTTCAACACCTCCCGGCGCAAGGCCACCGCTCGCCGCAGCGCTTCATTGAAGTAGTCCGCCTCGTCCCGCGCCGCGAGACCATGGCGCACGACCCGCAACGGAATCTTGGCGCGCGGATTGAACAGGCCCGAACCACAGATCCGGCCGGCCTTGTCGTACACGGTCACCCAGTCACCCGGCTTCGCGCCGGGTGAGGTGGCGCCGAGCATGCGCGGAAAAATGGCCGGTTGAAAGGTGAAGAACTTGAGCTGCGCCCAGGGCGTGGGACGCTCCGCGGGATCGATCGGCGCGGGTGGTTCGTGGTCGGACATGGTGGAGGGAGATGCGGAGCGGAGCGTCGCGGGAGTGCAAGCAAAAGGCCGGCGCGCGGAGGCGCCGGCCCGGGAGGAAGTGCTTGCGAATCGCGAGGAACCCGCGGTCGCGCTCAGGCGACGCGCTCCACCACCAGCGGTGGCGGGGTCGGACGCTTCGGCGCGAGGCGGTAGGCATTCTTGAAGTACTCGAGCGCCTGCTCGAGCTTCGCCTCGTCGTTGTAGTGGATCATCATGAGCGGCTCGCCCTGCTTGACCTGGGTGCCGACCTTCTTGATCTCCGAAACGCCGACGGCGTAGTCGATCTTGGCCTTGGGGTTGCCGTTCTTGCCGGCACCGAGCAAATGCACGCCGCGAGCGATCATGGCGGCATTGATCGTGTGCACGTAACCGCGCTTCGGTGCGGGCAGTTTCCGGATGTGTTTCGCCTCCGGGAATTTCTCGGGGTTGTCGATGAAGGAGGTGTCACCGCCCTGCGCGCCGACGAGGTCCTTGAGCTTTTCCAGCGCGGAACCATCGGTGAGATGGCGCTGTACGGTCTGCTTGGCCGAGAGAGTCGACCCGGCGACCCCGGCGAGGCGCACGATTTCCATGCCGAGCTTGAGCACGAGTTCCTGCAGGTCCTCCGGGCCCTCGCCCTTGAGCAGCTTGATCGCTTCCTTGAGCTCGAGCGCGGTGCCAACCGTGTCGCCGAGCGGCTGGTTCATGTCGGTCACGAGCGCCACACAGCGGCGCTTCATGGAGCGGCCGACGCGGGTCATGGAGCGAGCGAGCTGCTTGGCCTGCTCGAGGTCCTTGATGAAGGAGCCATTGCCCCATTTGACGTCGATGACCAGACCCTCGGAGCCCTCGGCGAGCTTCTTGGACAGCACGGAACCCGTGATGAGCGGCAGGCTGGGAATGGTGCCGGTGGTCTTGCGCATGTCGTGGAACTTGGCGTCCGCGGGCGCGAGGTCCTTGTCCTGGCGAACGATGGCGCCGCCGATCTTACCGAGCTGGTTCACGAACTCGTCGATGGAGAGCTCGGCCCGGAAACCCGGAACCGCGGAAAGCTTCGTCAGCGTATTGATGATGTAATCGTGCTCGTTGCCGCACATCATCGGCACGACGACCCCGGAGGCCATCGCCAGCGGCACCAGCACGAGCGAGGTCTTATCGCCCACGCCACCGGTGGAATACTTGTCGATCTTCGGCTTCGCGATGTGGGAAAGGTCGATCACCTCACCCGACAACATCATCTCCTCGGTCAGCTCCGCCGTTTCCTGGGCGGACATCTGCTGGAAATAGATCGCCATCAGCAGCGCCGCGAGCTGGTGCTCCGGCAGATCCCCATCGAGGGTGCTGTCGATGATGTAGCGAATTTCTTCTTGCGTGAATTCGCCGCCGTCGCGCTTCTTTTCGATCAGAAACTCGAAGGTCGGCTTGATGAACCTGCGTGGAGGCAGAGTGCGTTTCGTCATGTGTGGTGGTTGATATCTCGAAGGACCTGTCTGGCCGTAAACCGACTAGGTTAGGCAAAAAAAACCCAGGTTGTCGAGTCAAAATAACCGATGCTAATACGCCTCCGTATCGACCTTCCCTCTCGGGGTCAGCGACTTACACTGCTCCGTCCGCCGGGAAATCTGCCTATCGGGGACGCCAAGAAGCTTCGAACTCCGCGCTTGCGAGGCCCGCCGGGCGCTCCGTTGAGTTGAGGGCTATGTCCGTCCCGTTCAACTTCGCCACCTCGATCGAGGGCGCGCTCAACAGTGCAGCCGCGAGCCTGGAGCTCGATCCCGCTCTTTTTGCGCCCGACGTGCGGGCGGCGGATCCCCGTCATGGCGACTTCCAGGCCAACGGCGTTCTGCCCTATGCCAAGCGCACGCAGCAGAATCCGCGCGCCCTCGCCGAGCGGTTCGTCAACGCGCTGCCCCCCGAGCTGAACGAGCAATTCGTCGTGGCGATCGCCGGACCCGGTTTTCTTAATTTTACGCTCCAGCCCGCCGCCCTCGATCGCTGGCTGGCGACCTACGCCACCGAGGACAGCCTGCGCGAGGGCGCCCGCGCCTCCCAGGGCGAAGCCGGCCAGACCTTCATCGTCGATTTCAGCTCGCCCAACACCGCCAAGCAGATGCACGTCGGCCACCTGCGCTCGATCGTGATCGGCGAGGCCATCTGCCGCCTGCTCGATTTTGCCGGCGCCAAGGTCATTCGTGACAATCACATCGGCGACTGGGGCACCGGCTTCGGCAAACTCATTTGGGCCTATAAACGTCACCTCGACGCTGCCGCGCTGGCCGCCGATCCGCTGGAGGAATTCGAACGCCTCTACAAGGTGGGCAATGCCGCCGCCGATGCCGACGAAACCGTCCTGGAGGCCGCCCGTCAGGAACTCGTGAAGCTTCAGAACGGCGACGCCGAGAACCTCGCCATCTGGCAACGCATCAACGAAGTCTCCCTGGAAGCTTTCCAGAAGATCTACGACCAGTTCGGCGTACACTTCGACTACACGCTCGGTGAGAGCTTCTACAACGACAAGGTCGACCGGGTCTACCGGGAGCTGAGCGACCTCGGCCTGGCCGAGGAAAGCGAAGGAGCCCTCGTCGTCTTTCATCCGGAGCATCCGCGCTTCAACAAACAGCCCTTCCTCATTCGCAAACGCGACGGCGCGGCCAACTACGCCTCCACCGACCTCGCCACCCTGCTCTACCGCGCCGAACACTTCCATGCCGACGCCTCGATCTACGTGATCGATTCGCGCCAGAGTGACCATTGCGAGCAGCTCTTCCTGACCGCCAAAAAGTGGTTTGAACAGACGGGCCGCAAACTCCCGCGTCTCGAGCACACCGCCTTCGGCACCGTCCTCGGCGACAACAACAAGCCCCTCAAGACCCGCTCCGGCGAAAACATCAAGCTGCGCGACCTGCTCAACGAAGCCACCGAACGCGCCGCCCGCCTCGTCGCCGAGAAGAGCGCCGAGCTTTCCGCCGACGAGCAGGCCACCGTCGCCGCCATCGTCGGCGTCGGGTCCGTTCAATACGCCGATCTCTGCCAGAACCGCTCGTCCGACTATGTCTTTTCCTGGGACAAGATGATCTCCCTCGAGGGCAACACCGCAGCCTACCTGCTCTACGCCGTCGCGCGAAATCATTCGATCTTCCGGAAGTTGAAGGTCGATCCCGCCGACGAATCCGCGTTCGCCGCCGCCGATGCCCTCGAAAGCCCCACCGAACTGGCGCTGGCCCGCAAGCTCACCAAGTTCCCTGAAGCCCTGCGCGGCGCGGTCGGGCCGCTCCGTCCCCACGTACTCTGCCTCTTCCTCTACGAATTGGCCGGCGAATTCAGCGCCTTCTTCAACGCCGATCGTGTGGCCGTCGACGAACCTGCGGTCCGCGCCCGCCGTCTGCGCCTCTGCGCCCGCACCCTGCTGCTGCTCGAAACCGGCCTGCACCTGCTCGGCCTGCGCACCCTCACGCGCATGTAACGGCCCGGCCCCGCTCCCGAAGCACCTCGCCAAAACAGCCTTGCGGACCTGCATCGCCTGAAACACCGTCGCGCCAATGGCCACGCAGGAGTTTTATATCCGCAACGCGTCTGACACCGAGGCCCGCGGGCCGTTCAACCTGGAGCAACTCTCCTCGCTCGCCGAAAACGGCCAGGTGACCCAGGACACCGTTTACTACGACGTCGCCGGCGAGAAATGGGTCGGCGTCGGCCAGAACGAAGAGCTCATGGCCCAGCTCTTCCCGCAGAAGAAGAAGCTCAAGGTCCGGCCCAAGGATCAGGTGCAGTCGCTCAACGCCTCCAGCGAAAGCATGCCGCCCATCGAGGTGACCGACATGCTCGCCGCCGCCGAGGGTCGTTCCGCCGACACCAAGGACAAGGCCGACCCCCGCGAAGCCCTCGCCCGCGCCGCCCGCATAGGCATGTGGACCAACACCGCCATCCTGCTCATCAGCGGCCTCGCGCTCATCGCGCCCTCCATCGATACGATCGTGGCCGGCAATTACCCGAAGCTGCTCTCCCAGCCCTTTGCCATCCTCGGCGCGGTCGACCTGTTGCTCTTCCTCCTCATGCTCCTGCAGGCGGTCGCACTCTATCCCTTCATCCGCTTCCGCGCCGCCCTGGGCGCCGGTTTTCTCGGTCTCTTTTTCTACGTGCAAGGTGAACCCCAGACCGCCCTGTATGCCGTGCTCGGTTGCGTGGGCATCTACTTTTCCACTATCTTCACCAATCTGTTTGCCGTTATCCTGACCGCCGTCGTGGGCATCGGAGGCATGAGCGCCTTCGCCTGGGCCGTGCTCAATTCCTGAGTTCCCGTGCACCAATCCCGGGCGCGGCCCCCGAATGTCGGACCTTCTTTGCCCATGGACTGGTTCAAGCGCCAATTCTCCGCCCTGTCGCGTCTCATGCGCGTGGACATCTGGTCCACCGACTCGCTGCGCCAGACCAATCCCCGGGGCCGCCTGCACGCCTTCCTGCGCGTCCTGTCCATCACCGTCGCGGGTCTGGGGGAAAACCGGGCCATCAGCCGCGCCGCCGCCCTGAGCTTCAGCTCGCTCATCGGCATCGGCCCGCTCATCGCCCTCACCATGATGGTGGCCGGCTTCACCCTCAAGGACGACAACCCGGATCTGGCCGTCGAAAAGCTGAATCAACTCATCCGCTACATCGCGCCCCAGATCGACCTCTACGAGCAGGCCGCCGCCGATGAAGCCGCCACCAACGGCCGCGCCGCTTCAGACGGGCCTTCCGAGGCGGACCCCGCCGAACACGGCGCCGCCGCCGAAGCCGCCAACATCGAGGTCCGGCCCGAACTCGTCGATTTCATCAACGGCTTCGTCGCCAGCTCCCGCAGCGGCGCGGTGGGCGCCGGCAGCGCGATCACCCTCATCGTCATTGTCCTGCAGCTCTTCATCACCATTGAAGGCACCTTCAACGACATCTGGGGCGTCCGCCGCGGGCGCGCCTGGATCACCCGCATCGCCTACTACTGGACCGTGCTCACGCTCGGGGCCGTGTTGTTTCTCGCCGCCCTCACCGGCCTGGCCGGAGGCGCCTTTCTCAACACCTTCGAGGAGATATTGCCCTTCGGATCGCAGGTCGTGGCGCTCATGCAGTATTTTCTCCCGCTCATTTCGTTCACGGCGTTGGTGGTCATCCTCACCATCTTTTACCGCGCCATTCCCAACACCCACGTTCACTGGGGCCCGGCGGCGGTCGGCGCGCTGATCGTCGGCGTCCTGCTCATTGCCAACAACTACCTCGCCTTCCTCTACATCAGCCGCGTCCTGCTCTCCCGCGCCCTCTATGGCTCGCTGGCCATCCCGATCGTGCTGATGTTCGGGCTCTACATCTTCTGGTTCTTCGTGCTGCTCGGCGGCCAGGTGAGCTACGCCGTCCAGAACGCCCGCTTCCGCAATTCCAAGGCCGCCTGGAACACCCTGGCTGAATCCATGCGCGAACGCCTTTCCCTCGTCGTGCTGCTGGCCGTCTGTCGGCGCTTTCACGCCTGCCAGGAACCGCCCACCGCCTCCGCTCTCGGCGAGATGCTCGGCGTGCCCGACCAGCTGCTCAACGAGTGCCTCAACCGCCTGGTCCTGATGCGGCTGCTCACGCCCATTCCCTCCCCCTCCGGCCAGGCCTCGGTCGACGACCGTTACCTGCCCGCCCGTCCCCTCGGTCGCACCACCCTCGCCCACTTCAAGAATCGCGACGACGACCTCGGCGAAGATCCCACCGGCCCGCTGCTCGCCCACCACGAACCGCTGCTCGTCCGCTACAACGCCGCCACCGGCGCCTTGACCAAGGGGGACCTTTTCCAGACCCCGCTCGACCGACTCTTCGAGCAGTTCCCCCTGCCCGCCCCCGACGAGGACCAGCCGCAGCCGATCACCGCATCGGCCTGAATTCCCGCCGCCGCGCGCCCCCACTCGCCGGTTGACACCCTTGGTGGCCGACCTAGCGTCGCTCGTTTTCTCCCCATGATTTCCTGGATTCAGATCACGTTCCAAAGGCACTTCCGCATCATCTTCCTCGTGCTTTTGGCGGTCCTCATCGTCTCCTTCGTCTTCACGATCGGCGCCGCTCCCGGCATCGGCCGCGGCGACGAACGGACCCAGGCCCGGATGTTCTTCGACCTCAATCTTTCTTCGCCCGAAGGCCAGGCCGCCCTCTATGACGATGCCACCTTGAGCATGATGCTGCAGTCCGGCTCGATGCAGTTCGATCAGAGCCAGATCCAGGAGTTCGCCCTCTTCCGCTACACCAGCCTGCATCTTGCGCGGAGACTCAACCTGCCCGGCCCTAACGAAGAGCAGCTCAAGGAATTCATCCGCGGCGTGCGCACCTTCGCCGGCCCCGACGGCAACTTCGACGCCAACGCCTACACGACCTTCCGCGAAAACCTCAAAAGCGGCGCCGGCTTCACCGAGGCCGACATCAAGCGCGTGCTCGAGGACGACTACCGCGTGCGCCGCGTCAGCGATCTCCTCAGCGGTCCCGGCTACGTCGACGACAGCGAGGTTGCCTTCCAACTCGAGCGCACCGACACCACCTGGTCCGTCGACATCGCGCGCGTCGACTACGAGGCCTTCGCCCCCACCATCGAGCCCTCGGAAGAGGAACTGCGGACCTATTTCGAAAACAACGCCTTCCGCTACGAGACTCCGGCCATGGTGCGCGTGAATTACATCGAGTTCCCGGCCACCCGCTACCTCGCCCAGGTGCAGCTCAGCGACGAGGAGATCCGCGCCTACTACGAGTCCAACCCCGCCCGCTTCCCCAAGCCCGAGACCGCGAGCCCCGAGACGCCGGTCGTCGGTGCCGACACCACCGAGGCCGACTTCCTGGCCGTGCGCGACCAGGTGTCCGCCGCCCTGCGCTTCGAACGCGCCCGCCGCCTCGCCCAGGCCGCCGCGGCCGACATGAGCGTCGCGATCTTCGATTCCAAGCTCAAGGGAGACGCCCTCGGCGCCTTCGTGGCCGAAAAGGGAGAAGTCCTCCGCAACGCCGAGCCTTTCGCCCGCAACGCCCCGCCCGCCTTCCTCGGCGGTTCTCCGCAGGCCGCCGCCGCTGCATTCCAGCTCAACGCCAGCCGGCCGCTCTCCGACGCCCTCGCCACGCCCGCCGGCGCCGTGGTCATGGTCTACCAGGAAAGCATCGATCCCGCGCCCTCCGAATTTGAAGCCGTCGCCGATCGCGTGCGGGCCGACTACGTCGCCAACGAGAAGCGTCAGCGCTTCGTGGAGCTCGGCCGTCAGCTGCGTTCTTCGCTGCAAAGCCAGCTCGCCGCCGGCACCTCCTTTGCCGATGCCGCCGCCAACCTCGGCAACACCCAGGGCGCGACCGTCACCACCTCGAGCTTCGAGAACTTCACTCCGCGCTCCCGCCCGCAGGACTTCCCCTTCGCCGCCGCCTCCTCCCTGCAGAACCTCGAAGCCGGCGAGGTCTCGCCCATGGTCATCTCGGGCAACGAGGGTCTTCTCACGCACGCGGCCGCCAAGACTCCGCCCGCTCTCGACAGCAGCAATCCCCGCTTCGCCGAAATCAAGGAGCAGGTCGCCGGCATGAACAGCGCCACCACGGCCACGGCTGCGATTCGGGCCCTCATCGCCCGCGAGCTCGGCGTCACCCCCGAAGGCGCCACCGCAGAAGAGTAAGCCGCCGCGCGCGACCTTCGCGATCGATCCCACCAGGCGCCCGCTCCTCGCGGGCGCCTTTTTGCTGGCCCGTCCATCCGGGCGTCAAACCGTCCATCCGGTTAACCGTCGCCAGAGTCGGCGCGATTGCTTCGTTCCCAATCCATGCGGTCGTCCGTTCCAATCGCCCAGAAATTGAACCAACGCGCTGAAACCCCGCGACTTTTGCGGGCGTCACGTGTATTCACCACCGATTCTCCCTGTTCCATGATGTCCCGACTGCTTCGCACCGCGTGCCTCGCCGCGCTCAGTTTCACCGCCACCGCCTTTGCCCAGGAGCCGGTGCTCACGCTGGAGGAAGCCGTCGCCCGCGCCCTCGAGCAGAATTTTTCGGTGCAGATCCAGCGCTACGCCACCGTATCCGCCGCCGCCGCGGTCGACATCGCCGACGCGGATTTCGACCCCACCCTCACGCTCTCCGCCACCCGGAGCGTGAATCAACAGGCCCAGCCCAGCAGCACGCTCGACGGCGTCACGGTCGAAGGCCCGCGCTCCGACAACACCTCCTACCGGGCCGGCGCCCAACAGAAACTCATCACCGGCGCCACCGTACAGGTCGGCGCCAACCTCGGCCGCCGCGCCACCAATTCGCGCAACGCCCTGCTTAACCCGGCCTTCAACAGCGATGTCTCGCTCAGCGTGAGCCAGCCCCTCCTGCGCGGCTTTGGCTCCACGATCAATCGCGCCGCCCTGCAGCGCGCCCGCCTCGGCCTGGAGCGCGCCGGCCTCGACTTTCGCTCCACCGTGCTCGACATCGTCCGCAACGTCGAGGGCGCCTACTACAACCTCGCCTTCGCCCGCGAGCAACTTCAAGTGCGTGAGTTCAGCCTCGCCGTCGCCCGCGACCTCCTCGAGGAAAATGAAGCCAAACGCGAAACCGGCGTCGCCACCGACCTCGATGTGCTTCAGGCTCAAGTCGGCGTGGCCAACGCCAACCGCAACGTGCTGCTCGCCCAGCAGGCAGTGAAGGACCGGGAGGACGCGCTCAAGGACCTCATCTCCCAGTTCGAACTCGATCGCCCCGTCGGTCAGGTGCAGTTGGGCGACGTCGTCGAACCCGAGGTTTCCTTCGCCGATTCCTACCGCCTCGCCCGGGACAACCGGCCCGACTATGCCTCGGCCGCCCTCGCCGTCGAGCAGTTGCGCATCGACGAACGCACCGCCCGCAACGGCCGCAAGCCTTCCCTCAACCTCGATGCCGGCGTCGGCCTCAACAGCAACGAGGGCAACGCCACCGACGCGACCAGCAACCTCTGGGACGCCGAGGGCTACGCCTGGCAACTCGGCCTTTCACTCAACGTTCCCTGGGGCTTCCGCGAGGAAAAGGCACGTCACGCCCAGGCGGTCGCCGCCCTCGGCCGCGAGGAAATGCGTCTCAAGCAGATCGATCAGAACATCATTGTCGATGTGCGCGCCGCCATCCGCTCGGTCGAGACCAGTGCCGAAAGTTTCCGTATCAGCCAACTGGCGACAAATCTGAGCCAACAGCAGTTCGACCTGGAAAAAGCCCGCTTCGATGCCGGTCTCTCCACCTTCCGCCGCGTCCAGGAGGCCCAGGAGGACCTCGACACCGCCCGCGTCAACGAACTGCAGGCCGCCGTCAACCTGCGCATTGCCCTCGCCGAACTGGCCCGCCTGGAGGGCAGCTCCCTCGTGCGCTACGGCATCGACCTCGACACCGTCCAGTAAACCGTCGCGCCGGCCTTCAGCCGGCCCTGTTCCATCCGCCAGGCCACCGCCCTCAATGCCGGTTGAAGCCGGCACTACCCCCGTCCACCGTAGGGCCGGCCTTCAGCCGGCACCCATGGGGCGTTCTTGTGGGTCTCGTTCGTGGATGTGGCATAGACATTCCTGTCTGTGCTCGTTGCCCCTCCGCCGTACACAGGCAGGAATGCCTGTGCCACATCATCAGCCGGTCTTAGTCAGCGAACAAGTCATCCACCGTCGCGCCGGCGGCGTCCACTTCGCGATGCGGTGGTAGCTGGGTGCGAAACCAGGTGCGCTGCTTCTTCACCAACGCGCGCGTGTTGCGCACGATCTCGGCCGGCAGTTCCCCCGCCGGCAGATCGCCGCGCAGCATCGCGATCGTCTCGCGATATCCGATCGAGCGCGCTGCGCTGGGATTTTCCTCGATCCCTTCGGCCAGGAGCGCGGCGACTTCGTCGACCAGACCATCCCGAAGCATGGCCTCGACCCGGCGTTCAATGCGTGCGTTGAGATCGGCCGCGGTCCGCTCCAGCCGCGTGCATCGCACCGTGCAGTCGGCGAACGGCCCCGGTTGCGCCGCAAATTCCGCCTGCAGTTCGGCCAGCGTGCGGCCGGAGGCGCGGCAGCGCTCGAGCGCCCGCATCACCCGCCGCGGATTGGCCGTATCCAGATTGCCCAGACCATCGGGATTGAGCGCCCGCAGCTCCGCCACCAGCGGCTCCAGACCGTCGCGCAGGTGACGGCGCTCGATCTGCTCGCGCAGCGCTCCCGGCACTTCCACGGCGTCGGTCACCGGCGCAAAGAAGGCCTTGAGATAGAATCCGCTGCCGCCGGTCACCAGCACGCGCCGGCCCCGGTCCGTGATGTCCCGCACCGCCGCCTGCGCCAGCTCGACGTAACGCGCGATGTTCATCGCCTCGCGCGGCGCGCAGATATCGACCAAATGGTGCCGCACCCGCTCGAGGTCGGCCGTGGTGGGTTTGGCCGTGCCGAGGTCCATGCCGCGGTAAAACAGCAGCGAGTCGCAGGACACGATCTCCGCCTCGTTCTGTTCGGCCCAGCGCAAGGCCAACTCCGTTTTCCCCACCGCGGTGGGTCCGGTCAACACGTGCAGAATCGGCCGTTCCGGCGACATGCCGGCCAGTAGGCCGCGGTCGGTCCATTGTTACAAGGACGTGATATCGACCAGGCGCGATTCTTTTGGCCTCGCGCTGCTCCCGGCCGCCGGTTGCAACGAGCCGAAGTTTGCACCTCGCTCTCGTCACCGAAACCTTTCCTCCGGAGATCAACGGTGTGGCCATGACCCTCGGGCACCTCGCCGAGGGCCTCACCGAACGGGGCCACGACGTCGTGGTGCACCGGCCGCGCCAGCGCGGCGAACGGGCGGACGCCCCCTCGCCTCTTCGCTACCCGGAGATTGGGCACCCCAGCCTGCCGATTCCCGGCTACGCTTTTCTGCGCTTCGGTCTGCCCGTGCGCAGTCGCCTGCTGCGCGCCTGGCGGGAGCGGCGGCCCGATCTGGTGCACATCGCCACCGAGGGCCCGCTCGGCTACGCGGCGCTGCTCGCCGCTCGGCGACTCGGGATTCCGGTCAGCTCCAGCTTTCACACCAACTTCCACCAGTACAGCGCCCACTACGGCTTCGCCTGGCTGGCGCGACCGGTGCTCGCCTACCTGCGGCATTTTCACAACCGCACCCGCATCACGCTCTCGCCGTCGCCCGATCTCAACGCCGAACTCACGCGCGACGGCTTCCGGGACGTCCGGCTCCTTTCCCGCGGCGTCAACACGCACCGCTTTTCCCCGGAGCATCGTTCCGTCGACCTGCGGGCGTCGTGGGGCGCCGGCCCCGACGACCTCGTGGTCGTGCACGTCAGCCGGCTCGCCGCGGAAAAAAACTACACCCTGCTCTTCCGTTGCTACGAGGCGATCCTCCAGCGCGACCCGCGGGCGCAGTTTGTGATCGTGAGCGATGGGCCGGAGCGCCGCAAACTCGAGCGTCGCCAACGCTGGGCGCGCTTCACCGGATTCCTGCCCCGGGATGAAATGGCGCAGCACTATGCCTCCGCCGATCTCTTCCTCTACCCGAGTCTCACCGAGACCTTCGGCAACGTCGTGCTCGAAGCGATGGCTTCCGGGTTGCCTGTCGCCGCCTTCGACTACGCCGCCGCTGGCCGTTACCTGTCTGATCACCACAACGGACGGCTCGCTCCCTTCGGCGATGCCGAGCGCTTCCTGCAGATCGCCCGCTCCCTCGCCGTCGACCCCGCGGCCCGTCGCCGCTACGGCGCCGCCGCCCGCGCGACCGCGGAGACGATCCCCTGGGACGCGGTGATTGACGGTCTCGAACGCGACCTGCTGAGTGTGATCGCCTCCGCTCCGCGCCCATGACCTCCCGGCTAGATCCCCGGAACACCCGGACCTGCTTCATCTTCAATCCTCATTCCGGGCACAACCGGCGCGATCCCTCCCTGCTCGCGCGCACCCGCGCCTTCATCGCCGAGCACCAACTCCCGGCCGAGGTGCGGCTCACCGAGCGGCCGCGCCACGCGACCGAACTCGCGCAGGCCGCCATCGCCGAGGGTTGTCGGCTGGTCGTCGCCATCGGCGGCGACGGCACCCTCAATGAAGTCGCCACCGCCCTGGTGGATTCGCCCGCCACCCTCGGACTCATTCCCTGCGGCTCCGGCAACGGTCTCGGTCGGCACCTCGGCATTCCCGATCCCGGCCGGGGCGCCTTCCGCAATCTGCTCGACGGCCGTATTCGCACGATCGATACCGGCGTCGCCAACGGTCATCCGTTCTTCAATGCCATGGGCATCGGCTTCGACGCCGAGATCAGCTCCCGCTTCAATCTGCTCACCCGCCGCGGACTCGCGGCCTACGTGCGCACCGGCCTGAGCGCCTGGATCGGCTACCGGCCGCAGACCTATACGATCGAGAACGGCACCGCCCGGCTCGAAACCCCGGCCTTCATCGTCGCGGTGGCCAACTCCGACCAATACGGCAACGACTGCTTCATCGCGCCCGGTGCCCGGGTCGACGATGGTCAGCTCAACCTCACCGTCCTCAAGCGCGTCTCCACCCTCACCGCCCTGCCGCTCGCCTGGCGGCTGTTCCGGGGCAAACTCGACGGCAGCCCCCACGCCGCCCGCCTCGCCGGCGCCCACTTCACCATCATCCGGCCGGGCCCCGGCCCCATTCACACCGACGGCGAGGTTCACCTCACCGACGCCGTCGTCGATGTAGCCGTGCGCCCCGCCAGCCTGCACGTCCTGGTTCCATCGCCGAAGTAACGTTAGCGTGACGAATCCGCCCGGCCCCTAGGCAAGCGCCCCGCAAACCTGTTACGCTCGCGCCAGCAATGACACCAAAACCGTTACGGGTGAGGACCGTGATCATCTCCGACGTGCACCTGGGCACGCTGGACAGCAAGGTGCGCGAGGTGAATCACTTCCTCAAACACACGCGTTGTGAGAAGCTCATTCTCAACGGCGACATCATCGACGGCTGGAGGTTGAAGAAAACGGGGCACTGGCCGAAGAGTCACACCCGATTCATCCGGCTCGTGCTCAAGAAGCTCGAAAAGAAGAACACCCAGGTCATCTACCTGCGCGGCAATCACGACGACGTGCTGGCCAAGTTCCTGCCCATCGCCTTCGAGAACCTGCAGATCGTCGAGGACTACGTGCACGAAACCCCGCGCGGCAACTACTTCGTCCTGCACGGCGACGTGTTCGACACCGTGACCAAAAACTTCGTGTTTCTCGCCTACCTCGGCGACTGGGGCTATCGCCTCCTCATGCGCATCAATCGCCTCTACAACCACTGGCGGGCCTGGCGCGGCAAGGAATACTACTCGCTCTCCAAGGCGGTGAAGGCGCGGGTCAAGCAGGCGGTCAACCACGTCTCCAACTTCGAGGAGCACATCGTCGCACTCGCCCGCAGTCGCGACTGCATCGGCGTGATGTGCGGCCATATCCACACCGCCGCCGACAAGGTCTGCGAAGGCGTCCATTACCTGAACAGTGGCGACTGGGTGGAATCGCTCACCGCCATCGTCGAGCACGAGGACGGACGTTTCGAGATCATCGACTTCGCCGATTTCGTGAAGACCTATCCGATGGCCACCGGCGAGGACGTCGAAAGTGTGGACGTTCCCGACTGGGCGGATGCGCCGGAGGCGGGCGCGGATCCCGCCACGATCGCCCGCGCGACGAGCGCCGCCTGAGCCGCGGCGATGCCGTCGCGTATTCACGTCCTGGCGACGACCGCAACTATCCCGTCACGCCGACCCGATCGCGGCCGGCCGCCTTGGCGCGGTAGAGCGCCTTGTCGGCGGCGTCGATCAGCGCTTTGGCCGTACCCGCGTGCTCGGGCATCGAGGCGACGCCCGCACTGGTGGTCACCGCAATGGCCGTGCCGTCCTCGTCGATCTCATACGGCTGCTTGCGCACCGCATTGATGAGGCGCATCGCGGTGTCGTGCGCCGCCGCGGCATCGAGCTCGACGAGCAGGACGGCCAGCTCCTCGCCCCCGAAACGGGCCAGCCGATCTACCTTGCGCATCAGGCCGCCCAGCCGGCGGGCGGTCTCGCGCAGCACGGCATCGCCGGCCGGATGGCCATGGCGGTCGTTGATCGCCTTGAAATGGTCGAGGTCCAGCAGCACCAACGAAAACGGTCGGCCGAAACGCTTCGCGCGCTCCGTCTCCTCGGCCAGCAGCCGGTTGAATTCGCGGCGATTGAGCAGCCCGGTGAGGGCATCATGGGTGGCGAGTCGCTTGAGTTCGGCCAAGGTTTCGCTAAGCTTGAGTGCGTAACGCAGTGAACGCTCCAGCATGGAGGCCGAGATTTCGCCCTTCACGAGGTAGTCGAGGGCGCCAGCGTTCATGGCTTCGATATCGATGTCGGAGGAGGATTCGGCCGTCAGAAAAATGATGGGGACTTCGCAGCCGTTGGCCTTGGCCTCGCGGATGAGTTCCAGGCCGTCACGCGGACCGAGCTGGAAGTCAAGCAGGCAGGCAGTGTGGTCGCCACTGAGCAGCCGCTCCAGTCCCTGCTCATAGGTCGCCGCCCATTCGAAGGTGTAGGCCTCGCCGCGAAACGCCTTCAACTGTTGCTGCACGATGCGGGCCTGCAGCCGGTCGTCGTCGATCAAGAGTAACGTGCGAGGCTCCATTTCGATCCCCCCAAAGAGGGCCTGC
Organism: uncultured Opitutus sp.; assembly: GCA_965652375.1. GTDB lineage: Bacteria > Verrucomicrobiota > Verrucomicrobiia > Opitutales > Opitutaceae > Actomonas. The sequence continues at coordinate 48,855 of CBFGUO010000037.1, read as the reverse complement.
GGCGCGGCCGGCTTCAAGCGTTAAACCCGCCCGTCGCCAGGACCGCCGGGCCGGCGGGCTCTCCGCCCTCAGCCCCGGGCGACCCCGGCGACCAGATCGGTCGCCTTCGCGGCCATGGCCGGTCCGATTTCCGACCGGGCGTCGAGATGGTCGCGGATCACATTGACCAACGCGCTGCCCACCACCACGCCGTCGGCATGCGCCGCGGTCTGGGCGACGTGCTCGCGGCGGGAGATGCCGAACCCCACCACGACGGGCAATCCGGTGTGGCGTTTGATCGCGGCGATCGCCTCGGGCACGTTGGCGGCGACCGTATCGCGCTCGCCCGTGACGCCTTCGCGGGAGACGTAGTAGATGAAGCCGGTCGCCGCGTCCGCGATGGTGGCGAGGCGGGACTCCGGCGTCGTGGGCGCCACGATGAAGATGGTTTTCAGATCATGCTCGCGACAGGCCGCGGCCAGTTCACCGGCCTCCTCCGGCGGCAGATCGAGAGTGAGCAAACCATCGAGTCCGGCCGCCTTGGCCCGCTGCACGTAGGCATCCACGCCGTTGGAGAAGACGAGGTTGTAGTAGGTGTAGAAAACGATCGGCGTCTCAGGAAACTCGCGACGCAGCTCGGCCACAAAGGCAAAGACCCGCTCGGCTGTCATGCCGCCCTCGAGCGCGCGCTGGGCCGCGAGCTGGTTGGTGAGGCCGTCGGCCAGCGGATCGGAAAACGGAACGCCCAGCTCCAGGAGATCGACGCCGTTGCGCAACAGAGCGCGGCAGGCCTCCAGCGAGCTTTCGAAATCCGGGTCACCGGCGCAGAGGTAGGCCACAAACGCGGCACGGTTTTGGTCCCGGGCGCGGGCAAAGGCTTGGGCGATGCGATCCATGAGCCCTCCATCGCGGCAAAATCCGGCTGCGGGGGCAAAGCCAATTTCCGGCCGAGGCCGGGTCAGCCAGGGCTCTTCATCCGACCGATCCGCCGGCGAAGGTCGACGATAAGCCCGGTTCGGAGTTTCGCCCGCCTGAAGGCGGAACTCCGAACAATCGACCAGACGAATCAGCCCTGCCGGATCAACTCACCTCAAAGTCGACCAGCACGGGCCGGTGGTCGGAAAGCAGCGAGCGCACGACGCGGCAGTGCGGCTCCCGCGCCCGCGGCGGGATGAAGACGAAATCCAGCAGGCGCGCCGGCAGCGGCGACGGAAAGGTGCGACCCTGGCGCGGATGCAGGGTATAGCGGCCGAGATCCTGCAGGTGGCGATTGAGCGCCGCGGTGACATCGGAGGCGACCCCCGGCGTGTTGAAGTCACCACACACGATGGGCAGCGTCGGCCACTCGCCACCGTGGGCGCGGCGCTTTTCGCGGAGAAAGTCGAGCAGTTGATCGAGCTGCCGGAAGCGGTGGTTGCGGGAGCGGTAGTGCAGGTGGAGGTTGACCACCGGCAGTCGCAACCCGTGCAGATCAATCTCGGCAAAAATGAACCCCTTCTCCCCCACCTGACGCTGACCAAAACTCACAGTCTCCGAAGAGATGATGGGAAAGCGCGAGAGGATGCCGTTGCCGTAGGCGAGATTGATGAGGCCTTCCCGCCGGTTGTGTACCCCGAAGACCGAATAGGGCAGCCCGGTGTGCTGACTGAGGAAGTCGAGCTGGTCGAAGTTGCCCGCCCAACGCGATCGCTGGTCGATCTCCTGCAAGGCCACGATATCGGCGTCGAGCCGCCCCAGCAGGTCGCCGATCCGACGCAGGTTGCGCCGCAGTTTTTCGGCCGAAGTGATGCCTTGGATCGGGTTGAGGCCCCGCCCATGCGCGATGTTGAAAGTCACGATCCGCACCCGGTGCATCGGGCTCAATCTGCCCAGCTCCCTCCGCGGTTCAAGTTCGCATCCGCCGCGACGAATATTCCGCTTGCATTATATTCCCGTATTGGAATGAAAGTCGGCCATGGAGCTGGTGAAAATCTATCAGTGTCTCTGCGATCTGACCCGCCTGCGCATTCTCAACCTTCTGCTGCAGGGTCCGCTTTGCGTCTGCCATCTCCAGGCGATCCTCGGCGAAAATCAGGTCAAGATTTCCAAGCATCTGGCCTACCTCAAGGACCGTAAACTGGTCGTGGCGGAGCGCCGGGGCCATTGGATGATCCACGCCATCACCAAACGCACGTCCCCCGCCCTGCAGAAAAACCTCGCCTGCCTGCAGGATTGTGCCCGCGAAAACCCGATTTTCGGCGCCGACCTTACCCGCCGCGCGGAGGTGATGGCGGGACTGGATTCGGACCACCCGCTTTGCGCTGTTCCGCCGGCCCGTCGTCGCCCTGCCCGGCCGGCGAAAGCTGCTTCCTGAACCACCCGTCCCTCTCATGAACACCGACACTGCCACGACCGCCGCCGCTCTCACGATCCGTCGCCTCACCGCCGCCCTGGCCGCCGCACCGGAGTTGCCACTCACGGTCATCTGGACCGACGGCGAAGCGATCGAGCCCCATTTTCACATCACCGAAGTGGGTCGCGTGCAAAAGGACTTCGTCGACTGCGGCGGCACCGTGCGGCGCGAGGTCACCTGCCTGCTGCAGACCTGGGTGGGGCCGGACACCGATCATCGCATCACCGCCGACAAACTGCTGAAGGCCTTCGCCCACGCCGCGCCAATCCTCGGTGCCGAGGACCTCCCGGTCGAACTCGAATATGAAGCCTGCAACGTCGTGCAGCTCAAGGTCGCCGAGATCCGGCGCGAAGCGGATCGATTCGTCATCCAACTCGGCCATAAGCACACCGACTGCCTCGCCAAGGACGTCTGCCTGCCCGGCTCCGGTTGCTGCTGATGCCGTCCACTCCGAACGAAAATGAGTACACTCCACAATTGTAGGGCTGCCGCTTGCGGCATGCCGCACCTGCCTCTCAGCCCTCTGTCAGCCTACGGCGTGCCGGCAAGCGGCAGCCCTACATGGTGAGATTCACCGACTCGCCCGGCTCGGAAGAGCCGCGTCCCACGTCTGCCGCCCCCCTGCCCTTATCCTTCCGCCCACCATGAGTGAAGCCGTTGCCAAGAACATGAGCTTTCTGGACCGCTACCTTACGGTCTGGATTTTCACCGCGATGGCCGTCGGAGTCCTGCTCGGCCATTTTGTCATCGCCGATCCCGAGGCGTTTTTTGCGCCCTTCACCGTAGGCACGACCAATGTGCCCATCGCCGTCGGCCTCATCCTCATGATGTATCCGCCCCTGGCCAAGGTGCGCTACCGGCAGATGCCGCGCGTCTTCGCGAATCCGCGGGTCCTGAGCCTGTCCCTGCTGCTCAACTGGTTCGTCGGTCCGCTGCTCATGTGGGGACTGGCCGTCATCTTCCTGCGGGACCAGCCCGGCTACATGGTGGGTCTCATCCTCGTGGGCATCGCCCGCTGCATCGCGATGGTGCTGGTGTGGAACGACCTCGCCCACGGCAGCCGCGAATACGCCGCGGCGCTGGTCGCCCTCAACAGCATCGCGCAGATCCTCACCTACAGTTTCTACGCCTGGATCTTCGTGACCGTCCTGCCGCCGCTGGTCGGGCTGGAAGGCATGGTCGTGTCCATCTCCATCGGCGAGATCTTCCAAAGCGTGATGATCTATCTCGGCATCCCCTTCGCCGCTGGCGCGCTGAGCCGCATCGTGCTCGTGCCGCTCAAGGGCGAGGACTGGTATGAGCGGCGCTTCCTGCCCCGCATCTCCCCGCTTACGCTCGGGGCGCTGCTGTTCACGATCGTCGTCATGTTCACCTACAAGGGCGACACCATCGTGCAGCTGCCGTTCGACGTCCTGCGCATCGCCCTCCCGCTCGTGATCTACTTCGTCGTGATGTTTGTGGTGAGTTTCGTCCTCGCCGGTCGTTTTGGGGCCGACTACGAGCAGGCCACATCGGTCGCCTTCACCTCGGCGGGCAACAACTTCGAGCTGGCCATCGCCGTCGCCATTGCGGTGTTCGGCGTGAACTCGGCCGTCGCCTTCGCCGCGGTGGTGGGCCCGCTCGTCGAAGTGCCCGCGCTCATCAGCCTCGTGCACGTCGCCTTCTGGTTCCGCCGCCGCTGGACCGCAACGGCGACCGTTGAGTGAGAGTGAAAAAGAGAAGTGAAAGGGAGCCATAGCAGCCCATTGCACCGTCAATGTCCGGCCCTCTCCCCGTTACTCCATCAGCCATTTCACTCCGACTCCCCCACTTTCACTCCTCCCCTTCACTCCGACTTTCCGTAGCGATGAAACCCAAGGTATTGATTCTCTGCACCGGTAACTCCTGCCGCAGCCACATGGCCGAAGGCCTGCTGCGCGCCGCCGCCAGTGATCTCGTCGAAGTCCACAGCGCCGGCTCCAAGCCCGCCGGCTACGTGCATCCCAAGGCCATCGCGGCCCTGGCCGAACTCGGCATAGATATTTCGTCCCACACGTCGAAGCACATGAACGACTTCCTCGACCGGGACATCCACACCGTGATCACCGTCTGCGGCAACGCCGACCAGGCCTGCCCAATGTATCCCGGCCAGGCTCACCGTCACCATTGGGGCTTCGACGATCCCGCCCATGCCACCGGAACGGAGGAGGAGATCATGGCGAAGTTCCGCCGGGTGCGCGACCAGATCAAGCTCGTGTTCGAAGCCTACGCCGCGGGCCTGCGCGCCGGCCGGGATTTGGCCTGAGGCAGACCGCGCCCATACCGCAGTGTCCGGCAGGTGGACGTGGGCCTCCGGACCGCGTCGTTCCATGTGCCTCGCCGCTCCAACGCGGTGAACGGACATCCTGTCCGTTTGCGTTGCCTCCCGGCCACCGCACCACGCCACCTCTGCACCGCAGCCACGCCCACGCAGACCGCGTCCGGAGGCCACGGTCCACCGCTACGTTCCCTGTGCCCCTTTCACTCCCTCCCTTCCCCCCCTTTTCGTAAGAGATGGGGCGACCAACGGGATTCGAACCCGCGACCCCTTGAATCACAATCAAGTGCTCTAACCAACTGAGCTATGGTCGCCACAAGTGAGGGGCGGGAAAAATCGGGGCCCGGTTGGGCCCTGTCAATGCAGAGTTTCGCGGGAAAAGCGGCGGCCCAGCGAGCCCCCCCCCCGGGCTTCAGGCCTCCGGGGCGTTTTTGGTGATGTCGGTGTGGCGGACGTCGCGGCCCTTGGCCAGGTAGATCATTTCCTCGGCGATGTTGGAGGCGTGGTCGGCGATGCGCTCGATCGACTTGGAGATGAACATGAGTTCGAGGGCCCGGCTGGTGGTCGAGGGATCCTCGATCATGTAGCTGCTGAGCTCCCGATACAGCTGCCGGTTGATGGCATCGACATCCGCATCCCGTTTGCACACGGCCAGCGCCTTGCGCTCGTCTTCCTGCAGGAAGCAGTCGAGCGCGTCCCGCAGCATTTCCACCGCGATGCGGCCCATGCGCGGGAGGTCCACGTAGGGCTTGAGCGGCGGATGCGCCGCAAGTTTGGCGACGCGGCGGGCGATGTTGGTCGCCTCGTCCCCCACCCGCTCGAGATCGTGGCTGGCCTTCATGCCGACAATGACCAGGCGCAACTCGGTGGCCACCGGCGAGCGCAGGCTCATGTAACGCACCGCTTCCTCGTCGATCGTGACCTCCAGCTCGTCCAACTCGTCGTCGGCGGCCGTCACCTGGTCGGCGAGGGAAATGTTCCCCTCCACCACCGCTTCCACCGCCTGTCGCACCTGGCGCACGGCGATCTCACCCATCAGCACGAGCTGGGAGCGGAAGGTTTCGAGTTCGGAATCGAAGAAGCGTTTCATAGGTTTGGATCACCACGAAACACACCAAAGACACGAAAGGGACCGGGCCCTTCCTGCTGGTTTCGTGTGGTTCGTGTATTTCGTGGTCAAAGTTCCGCGGATGGGTTCAGCCGAAACGACCGGAGACGTAGGCCTCGGTCTGCGGGTTGCCCGGATTCATGAAGATGGTCTGCGTTTCGTCGTATTCGATCAACTTGCCGAGATAAAAGAAGGCGGTGCGATCGGAGCAGCGGGCGGCCTGCTGCATGTTGTGGGTGACGATGACGATGGTGAACTTGGACTTCAGCTCGTGGATGAGTTCCTCGACCTTGGCGGTGGCGATGGGGTCGAGCGCGGAGCAGGGCTCGTCCATGAGGATGATCTCCGGCTCCACCGCGATCGCGCGGGCGATGCAGAGGCGTTGCTGCTGACCGCCGGAGAGACCCAGGCCGCTGGCGTGCAGGCGGTCCTTCACCTCATCCCAGAGCGCGGCGCCGCGCAGGGAACGCTCCACCACTTCGTCCAGATGGGCCTTGTTGCTCACACCCTGCAGGCGCAGGCCGTAGGTGATGTTTTCGTAGATCGATTTCGGGAAGGGATTCGACTTCTGGAACACCATACCGACGCGTTTGCGCAGCTCGATCACGTCGACGTCGGTCCCGTAGATGTCGATGCCATGGATCTTGATCCCGCCCTTGGTCACGCGGGCACCGTCAATGAGGTCGTTCATGCGGTTGAGGCAGCGCAGCAGGGTCGACTTGCCGCAACCGGAAGGGCCGATGAAGGCGGTGACCTTCTTTTCCGGGATGCGGAGCGTGATGTCGTGCAGCGCTTGACTCTCGCCGTAGGAGAAATCGACCCGGTTGATGTCGATGATCGTCCGGTCCGCCGGTGCGGGCGGTTTCTTCGCGCCGGTCGAAGCGACGGTCGGCGCAGGGGTCGGTTTGCTCGACGGAGAAGAATCCATGGTGACGAGTGTGGGCATGACGGTCGGAGGGCACGCCGCCTACCAGCGGTAGCGGGCGCGGAGACGGTTGCGAAGGATAATCGAGGTCGTGGCGATGAGGGCGACGATGGCGAGGAAGACGAAGGCGGTGCCGTATTGGACGCGTTCGGAGTAGTCGTTTTGCGGAATCTTGGAGCTCACCACGTAGATGTGATACGGCAGCGCCATCACGCCCTGGAACAGAAAGTCCATGAAGCGCTCCACCTCCCAGGGCAGCTTGTCGCGCACCACGTAGGCGGCGGTGAACATGATGGGGGCGGTCTCGCCCGCCACGCGGGCGATGCCGAGAATGGACGAGGTGAGGATGCCCGGCGTGGCGTAGGGCAGCACGGCTTTGCGGATCGTCTGCCACTTGGTGGCGCCCAGCGCGAGCGATCCTTCGCGGAAACCCTTGGGGACGGCCTTGAGGGATTCTTCGGAGGCGGTGATGACCACGGGCAGGACCATGAAGGCGAGCGTGAACCAGCCGGCCATGAGCGAGACGTTCCAGCCGAAGAAGATGACGAACATGCCGAAGCCGAAGAGACCAAAGACGATCGACGGCACGCCGGCCAGATTGAGGATCGCCAGGCGGATCGCCCGCACCACCGGTCCCTGTTTGGCGTATTCGTTGAGGTAGATCGCGCTGGCCACGCCCAGCACGAGTGCGATCGTCATCGACCCCACCACGAGCAGCACGGTGCCCACGATATTGGGGAAAATGCCGCCGGCCGAATACACGTAGGTCTTGGGTTCGAGGTCGGGCGCGGCCTCACCGGCAGCCTCGGCCTGCGCCTCCAGCCCGGCGCGGAAGGCGCGGTAGTCGTCGTCGGCCAGCTCGTATTTCTTTCCCTGATACTCGAAGACGTAGAGGGACTTCGGTGCCTCGGTAAGAAAGGCGACGTTGATGAACGGAAACGAGGTCTGGAAGACGGTGCGGGCGCCCTTGAAGATGATGTCGCCAAACACAGTGAGGCCCGCCACCAGGATGACATAGGTCGCAAGGCGGAAGACCCAGGCGACGCCGGACTCGGCGCTGCGGCGAACGCTGGGGCGGGGAGAAAAGAGGTGCTTCGGGTGGTCGCTCATGGCGGGGGCCTCAGCCGATGGAGATGCGGTAGCGCTGCACGATCTTTTGCGCGAGATAGTTGATGACCAGGGCGATGAAGAACAGCAGCATGCCCACCACGAACAGCGCCCGGTAGTGGATGCCGCCCTGGACCACCTCGCCCATTTCCTGGGCGATGATGCCGGTCATCGTATGCACCGGCTGGGTGAAGGCCGCGAAGCCGGCCGAAAAGTCGGGAATCGCGATGCGGTTGCCGGCGCACAGCAGCACGACCATCGTCTCGCCGATCACCCGGCCGAAGCCGAGCAGCACCGCCGAAATGATGCCGGAAAGCGCCGCCGGCAGAATGATGCGCAGGATCGTCTGCAGGCGCGTGGCACCCAGCGCAAACGAGGCTTCCTTGAAGGCGCGGGGCACGTTCTGCAGCGCATCCTCGGCCAGGGTGAAAATCGTGGGCACCGCGATGAGCGCCAGCAGGACGCCTGCGGTGAGCGCGTTGAGTCGCTCGGCTACCGGGAAGCCCGGGACCCAATCGAGCCATTCCCAGCCCGACATGACCCGCAACGCTTCGCCGAGCACCGCGATGCCGAAAAAGCCGAGCACCACCGACGGAATGGCCGAGATGAACTCAATGCAGGGTTTGATGAAACGCTGCTCCCGCTGGCTCGCCAACTGGTTGACGTAGATCGCTGCGCCGACACCGAGTGGCACCGCGATGGCCAGCGCCACCGCGGAGACCATGAGCGAGCCGGTGAACAGCGGCAGCACACCATACCAGTCCTGCCAGAAGCTCGCGGTGAGCCAACGACTGCCCGTGAGGAAGCTCGAAATGGCTTTCGAAAACGGCACCGGCTCCTGGTAATCCCAGGCGGCCATCTTCGCTTCGATGGTCGGAAACCCGGCCACGTAGTCGTGCACCAGCTGCTTGAAGCGATCGAGCCTTGCCTCCAAGGCCGGCGTGGGCAGCCCGGGTTCGGGCTGGCTCAGCACCCGGTCGAGGCTGGCTGCAAACTCCGCGTTGAGCTCGCGATACACCGGCAGGAACTCCGTGAGCACCTGCACCTCGGCACCGAAATCAATCTCATCGATCGTCACCGCCGCGGCCTCCGCGGTCAGGCCTTCGTCCAGCAACTGGCGGCGTTCTTCCAGACGGTCCTCGTTCACGAGCGCCCGCGTCTTGATCGCAGAGGCGAGGTCCCCCAGGTCCATCACCGCACCGCGCAGGGGTTCGACGGTGTCCCCGAAATCATACGAGTAGTCGTCGAAGGGCACGAGACGGCGATTCGCTTCGGCCAGTTCCAGTCCTTCCACTTCCGTGAGGTGTTGGAAGGCCCGGATGCGCAGGTCGAAGAGATAGCGGGTGAGGGCCGTGTGGTCCTCCTCCTGCTGCCGCATGTAGTCGACATACTCGAGCCCGGCCTTGCGGTAGAGTTCCAGGTTGGCGCGGTTCTGGGCGAAGAAACCCGCGCCCTCGCGGAAGAGGAAGACCGTGATCAGGCCGAGCACGACGACAGCGACCAGGGCATTGCCGCCGAAAAACGCCTGAATGCACTCGTCGAGCGTGAGCCCGAGAAACCGGGTGCGGGTCTTGGTGATGGCAAAGGTCGGGCGGGTGGCGGACGTGCTATCCATGCGGTGGCGACGAGGCGAAGGAGCCGGTTGGACGAGTGAGCACAGGGGCCCGCCCGACGAGCGTCAAGGGGCCCCCTTGTGACAATTGTGCGAAGAGCGGAAAAACCGTCGCGCGTCAGTTCACCGGCACGAAGCCGATCTGGTCCGCGATGGCCTGGCCTTCGGGACTGAGGGTGAACTCGATGAAGTCGGCTGCCACGCCCTCGGCTTCGCCATTGGTGTAGTAAAAGGTCGGGCGCGCATAGGGATAGGCCTTCGACTGCACGGCCTCCTTGCTCGGCGCGGTGCCCTCGATCGCGACGACGGCGGTCCCGGGCGTGTCCGCGTAGGCCAAACCCACGTAGCCGATGCCGTTGGGGTTGCCCGCCACCTCGGCGGCGATCTGCTCGTTGCCGGCCATCTTCTGCGACGAGGGGGCGTAGTCGCGGCGCTTCATCGCGAGGTCCTTGAAATCCGAATACGTGCCCGAAGCGGTGTTGCGCGTGTAGATCGAGATGGCGCCGGGCTTGCCGCCGACGGCGGACCAGTCGGTGATGTCGCCGGTGAAAATGCGCTCGACCTGGCGCTGGGTGAGTTCCTGCAACGGATTGTTGGCGTTCACGATGATCGCGATACCGTCGTAGGCGACGATGATGGGCTTGAGCGTAACGCCCTTGGCGCGGCCGGCGGACATCTCCGTGGGTTTGGCGCGACGCGACGACATGCCGATCTGGGCGGTATTGTCGATCACGGCCGAGATGCCGGTGGTGGAGCCTTCGGCGGCGATCTCGAAGGAGACCCCCGGGTGCTTGGCGCGGTAGCTTTCGGCCAGCAGCGGCACAAGCTTGGCGCCGAGCGTATCGGAGCCCTTGATCACCAGTTTCTGGGCCGTCGCGGGAGCGGCCAGGACGCCGGCAAGGGCGACGAGAGAGAGAAGTTTTTTCATGGCAATGACGGGAAAGGTTGGGCTTAGAAATTAACCTGCATCTGGGAGCGCAGGCCGTTGGCGGATTCTTCGGCGTTGCCGCGTTCGGCAGTGCCGTGGACGTAGCCGAACTGAAGCTTCAAGTCCTGGCCGACGATGTAGTAGTTGAAGCCGAAATAGTATTCGGAGAGGTTGTCCCCCGTGAGCACGCCCGGCGCGGAACGCACGCCGTCGGAGACGCGGATGCCGCGTCCGTCGGAGTCCGTGTAACTGTAGCGGGCGACGGCTTCGAATTGCTCGGTGATGGCGTAGGAACCCTGCACCCACATGCCCCAAGGCGAAGCGTCGCTGCCCGCGGCGATGCCGTCATCGACATCGGCGTAGAGGTATTCGCCGGCCAGCTTCCACGGCCCCTGACCGATGTTGGCGTAGAGATTGAAAACGGAGAGGTCGCTGCTTTCGGTCGGATTGCGTCCGCCCTGGTCGGGCAGCAGACCGACGGCGGCGCCGAGACGGTAGGACATCCCGTCGGCGGGGCCGGCATGGGCGTAGCCGGCGTCGGCCCAGTAGGCGAAAACGTTGTTGCTGTCGTTGCCTGCGGACGAGGCGCCGCCGGGGCCTTCGGTGCGCTCCGGGTTGGTGATGGCCGCGCCCCAGTAGACGCCGGAGGTCTTCTGCTTGCGCGCGTTGGGATGGGCTTCGAAGAACACCCCCGTGCGGTAGGAGCCGGCGCCAAGCCGGCGGCCGTTGTTACCCTCGACGAAATAGCGGGTGGCGCCGGAGCGCTCGATCGCATCGAGACTGCCGGAGGAGGTCCACTCCTCCATGCCGAAGTTCACCTTGCGCACACCCACATCGAGGGCGAACGGCAGCTGTTCGCCGAGGTAGCCGGCGTATTCGATGTAGGCCTTGTCAAAGTTTTCGCCCGCGAAGTCATAGACCAGATTGGCCGACCAACCCGCGCCGAGCTGGGCGGTCGCGCCGAAATAGAGGCGACGCAGGAAGACGTGGCTGGTGTCGGGTGCGTTGGCATCGGTGTTGATGCCGGCGTATTGGGCCTGGAGGCGGCCGCTGATCGACAGCGAGTGGGTCGATTTCCCGCCCGAGATGGAACTGATCACCGCGGCATGTGACTCGGCGGTCAACTCGGCGCGAATGTCCTCGGCCTCCTGGTCGGTGAGAATGCCCTTGCGGACGAGGATGTTGAGCAACGCGCCGCTGTCCTGGGCGAAGCTGGAGGTGGCGAGGGTGCCGAGGAAGGCGCCCAGGAGCGCCAGGAGTCGGATCGTGGAGTTGGTCATGGGTTTGGTAGTGAGACGCCGGCCAGCGATCGGCCAGAACGCCGCCGACTGTGACGGGCTTGTGTTACAGTTTCGTGACAGCCGCGTTACGGTGCGGGAACTTCGCTCATTCTGTCACCGTTTTGCCGACTTTCCGTAACATTGCCGCCGGTCCGTAACAGGAATGGCCGGCCTCATGCCGGCCTTGAACAACAAAGAACCGCCTCCACGGGCGGAGGCGGTTCGGCGGAAACAATGGACCGGAGGCGAGTTGACCGCCTTATTGCGCGATCGGCACAAAGCCGACCTGCGCCGCGATCTTCTGTCCCTCCGGACTCAGCGTGAACGCGATGAACTCCGCCACCACGCCGGTCGGCTCACCGTTCGTGTAAAAAAAGGTCGGGCGCGCATAGGGGTAGTCGCCGGAATTGACCGAGGCCGGCTCGGGCAGGTGTCCATCAATCGTGACGACCTTGATCCCGGGCGCGGTCGAATAGGCCAGGCCCACGTAGCCGATACCGTTGGGGTTCCCGGCGACTTCGGAGGCGATCTGCTCGTTGCCCGCCATCTTTTGGGAGGACGGGGCGTAGTCGCGGCGCTTCATGGCGAGGTCCTTGAAGTCGGAGTAGGTGCCGGACGAGGTGTTGCGGGTGTAGATCGAGATGGCGCCGGGCTTGCCGCCAACCGTGGCCCAGTCGGTCACGTCGCCCGTGAAGATCTGCTCGACCTGGCGCTTGCGTAGGTCGGCGAGCGCGCTGCCTTCGTTCACGATGACGGCCAGACCGTCGTAAGCGACCACGTGCTCGGTCATCTTCACGCCCTTGGCCATGGCGGCGGACTTTTCGGTCGGCTTGGCCTCGCGGCTCGACATGCCGATGTCGGCCGTGCCGTCGATGATGGCGGCGATGCCGGTCGAGGAACCCTCGGCGGCGATCTCGAAGGACACGCCGGGATGACGGGCCTTGAATTCCTCGGCGAGGATCGGGACGAGTTTGGCGCCCAAGGTATCGGAACCCTTGATCACGATCTTTTGCGCCGCAGCCGGGGTGAGGACAGCCGCGACGGCCAGGGTGCAACCCAGCAGGAAACGAAGAGAGGTTTTCATCGGGCCCAGCGTGAGCGCGGCGCCAGAGAACGCTCCAGCGTATTCCGTGACGAGCCCGTAACGATTGCGTGACGCCGTTGCCCGAACGTCACTCCCCTGCCCGCCCCGGGGAGCCCACAAAAAAGCGGGCCACCGTAGTGGCCCGCTCGATACGAAGGGAAGTTTGGCCGCGACGATCAGTCGAGCTCGTAGACCTCGACGATGGCGAGACCGGTGGCACCATCGACACCGGACACCTGGACCGTGTAGACCCCGGGCGTCAGGACGGCCACCAAGGTGGCGTCCCCCTGCTGTCCTTCGGTCAGCGGGAACGCGCCGAGTTCCGCGCTCAGCGCGATCGACTGCTCGCGCACGACACGGCTCACCGCAACCGGGGTGGTCGGGTCGGACGCCTTGAACAGGCTGATCTGCGCCTTGGCCAGGGTGCCGGGCAGGTTGAACGGTGCCACGGCGAGGGCCGGACCGGCCACGCGGATGAGCACGGACTGCGCCTGATTGCCGGTGATGACGAAGCCGGCGGTGAGGACCTGCAGATCGGTGCCGACAAAGCCGCGCGTCGAGATGTTGACCGGCTTGGAAGCGGAGTTGCGAACGACGGAAGTGGTGACCGAAGGATCAGCGGCGGGATCTTCTTCGGGATTTTCTCCAAAGAGGGGATCCGTATTGAGGGTAAGGATACCGAGTTCAGCCAGTTTGGTCCAGCCAGCGATCCAGAGCTCTCCGCGGAACGCTCCCTTGTAGTCGACGTCGGTAAAGAACTCACCGGTCAGGTCGGTACGGCTACCCGTGAAGATCGGGGACTCCAGCGAGGCCGGGCGAGGGTCAAGGGCCGCTTGGAGGGCTTTGTAGGAGCTGGCAGACAGGCTGTTGAAACCCGCCGCGACGATCTGGTTGTCGTTGGCGGCGTTGGTGTAGTAGGCCGAGATATCGGTGTCGCCGGTCGGCCGGGCGTTGAGGCCGTCGGCCGTGTTGTTGGCTTCGATATGGCTGAACCACAGGTTGTTCTTGATGCTCGGGATCGGCGTGCCGATGTCGTTCTCGATGTCGATGCCCTTGGCAAAGCCCCAGAAGACCGAGTTGTAGAGGTGCGCCTCGACATTGTCGCGGATGTTGACCGCGGTGTTTTCGCGGCCGGCGGCGCCATTCGGCTGGGTGCTGGGGCCGATGCCGATGGCGGTGTAATTGGAGATCATCACCACGCCCTTGGGGGTCGCGTCGAGGGGGGAGGTCGCGCCGTCCCACTCGAGGGCCTTGTCACCGCGGTCGCTGGTGGCGTCACCCTGAATGGAAAACAGGAACTGCAGGCTGCCGCGGTAACCCTGGTCGAAGTCGAAGCAGTCGTCGTTGCCGAAGGAGGCGACGAGATACTTGGCGTTGACGGTGCCGCCGAAGAACTCGAAGCCGTCGTCCTTGTTGGCGAACACCTCGATGTACTCCAGTGTAGTGCCGGAACCGACGCCACCGAGAGTGAGGCCGTTGATCTCGTTGTCACCGCCGATGACTGCGCCGCCGTGGCGGATGGACACGTATTTCATGACGCCGGAGTTGTCGGCGTCATTGGTGCCGCCGAAGGTCGCGTAGTCGACCTCGGCGCCGGTGACGGATAGCCCTTCCACTTGGTCCTGGGCCGGCGTGCCAGCGGGCTGACCATTGGCGCGGGAATTGATGCTGGCGTTGCCGAGCAGGATGACGCCCCCCCAGAGACCGGTCTGGTCGTAGCCGAGATTGCCGTTCAGGGTGTCGAGTTCGGACGTGAAGATGATCGGCTCATCGGCGGTGCCTTCGGCCATGATCTTCGCGCCACGGGTGATGATGAGCGAGGCGGCGCCGGCGCCCGTCGAGACGCGGCCCTTGATCACTGTGCCGGGCTCGATGGTGAGCGTGGCGTTGTTGGTGACGAAGGTGTAACCCTCGAGGAAATAGGTGTTGTCTTTCGACCAGGTCGTGTTGGCGGTGATGGTCCGCGCGACAGTGACGTCGGCGGCCATGACACTGCCAGCGACGACGAAGGAGGCGGCGCAGGCAGCGATGATCTTCGTACAATGCTTAATCATGATGATGTGGTTTGGGTTTCAGGGAGGGAGAAACGTGAAAACGGGGCGCGGCGTGCCTCAGTTGAAGTCGTAGCCGAGGCTGAGGGAGAACGAGCGTCCCGTGCGGAAGCGCTCGTAGAAGTAGGTCGTGCCGTTGTGCGTGAAGCTCTTCTCGCGTTCCGCATCGAGCAGGTTGCGGGCGCTGAGCTTGAGCTTCCAACGGTCGCCGAAGCGGCGGGTGACGATGAGATCGAGCGCCGGGGAGGGCTGCTCGTAGACGTCGGGCAGCGCACCGGTCGTCACGAGGTCGAGTCGTTTGCCGGTCACGTTGTAGGCGACGGTGAAGGTCGATCGCCATGCGGGGATCTCGTAGGTGGCGTCGAGGTTCAGGATGTAGGGGGATTGTCCATACAAATCCCGCGTATCCTTCGCATCCGGGAACACGGCCCGGATCAATGCCAGTTCGGCCGGCGCGATCTCCACCTCGGATTCGATGAAGGAAAGGTTGAACCCGACGGTGAGATTCTCGAACGCCGGTCCGATCCAGTCCATTCTGCGACGGGCCTCCAGTTCCACGCCGTAGACGGTGCCCTCGGCGTTGTTCTCCGGAAAGATGCGGCCGGCGTTGAAGCGCTGTTCGATGGGCTGGTCGAGCTGCTTGTAGAAGAGGCTCAGCGCCACGACCTCGCCGCCGCGGGGGAACCACTCCCAGCGCAGGTCATAATTGTCGATCAGGGTCAGCTCGAGTTCGGGATTGCCGCCGATGAACTCGTCGGTGAAGGCCTCGTAGTTCACCACATCGGCCAGCTCGCGGTAGGTCGGACGAGCCAGGGTTCGGCCGTAGGAGAAACGGAAATTCTGCTTCTTGAACGGAGACCAGATGGTGGAAAACGCCGGCAATACATCGTTCTGATCGATTTCACCGGGCGTGACCTCGATATTGCCGGTCGTCAGCGGCGTGGTGGTGAGCAACGTCGTTTCGTGACGCGCGCCGCCGATGAGGCGCCAGGCGTCGTCTACCCGCCAGTCGGCCATGAGATAACCGGCGGCAATCTCCTGCGTCCCGTCGTAGTTGAGATTGGCCTGCACCTCCTGCATGACCGTGCCGAAGGTCACCGAGTTGGCCGTGCGATCGACGATGCCGACCGGGTTCGGGTAGCTTTCAATCGACTCCCGATCCACGACCGTCGCCGTCTGCACGAGAAAGGCGCGCTCGCGGTTGGTGCGTTCGCCATCGCTGTAGACGCCGCCGAACTTGAGGGTGAGGTCACCGTCGCCGATCGAGATCGGCTGGGTGTAGTCGAGGGCGAACTCGGTCGAATCCTCCTGCAGCTCGCGGAAGTAGCGGTTGGAGAAGAGTCCGGAGGGGTCGTAGGCCTGTAGAATGAACGACCACTTGAACTCGAAGTTGCGATAGTCGGGCTGGTCCTGCGTGCTGCGACTCCGGGAGATGCGCCAGTCGAGCGTGCTCTCGTTGGCGCCGAGGAAGTGGCTCTTGCCCGCCAATTGGAACGAGGTCACCCCGCGCTCGGTGTATAGGAGGTCGTAGTTCTCGCGAAACTCTCCTCCGGAGTCGGATCGGGTCGCCTCGCCGATGCCGCGTTTCACCTGGTCCTCGGCGGACTGGTTGTGAAAGGCGGTGAGCGTGAACTCGTGATCGAGTCGCGGCCGCCAGGCGATCTGCGCGTAGGCTCCCCAGTCGACCGAAGCGGCGGAACGCGTGACCCCGAAGGCGGGCGGACCGCCGGGAACGTCGGGATAAAGTTCATACAGCTCCGCAAAATTGTATTCCGAGACGTCCGGCGTGAACACGCGGGCCACATCGACGAAAGCGTCACTTTCCGCATTGTTGCTGCCCTGCGAATAGCGGCTGCTGATGCCGTCGCTGTAGTGCGAGAAGGAGCGATCCCAGATGAGGCTGGTGACATAACCGAAGGCGGCCCCCGACTCGGTCTCGAAGCTGTCACCGATCGAAAGGCCGCCGCCGGCGCCCCACCCCGCCTCGTCGAGGTGTGGATAGTAGACCTCGTTGTTGAAGCCGTGCGCGATGGCATCGATCTGCTCCGCCACCGAAAAATCACCTTGTGTCGCGAGGATGCGGGCACGCGCCGCGTTGATGTTCTGCGGCACCGGATTGGGCACGCCGGCGCCGAGGGCGCGGGTGCCGTCGTCACGCCCCTGCCAGTCACGGCCACCGCCGGGAACGGTGAGCAGATCCTCGCCCGTTACGCCGTCGGTGTAGCTTGTCTTCACCGAAGCGCGGAAGAAGAAGGCGTCCGGAAACGATTTGGTCTTGATGTTGACGCTGCCGCCGGAAAACGCCCCCGGCTGATCGGGGGTGAAGGACTTGAGTGTGGTGACGCTGTCGATCACGTCCGAGGGAAACTGGTCCATCTGCACCGCCCGCCGATCGGGATCGGCGCTAGGGACACTGCTGCCGTTCATCTGGGTGTTGGTGTAGCGGTCACCCAGACCGCGGATCACGACATACTTGCCGTCCAGTACGGAAGTCCCCGGCGTCTTGCCCAGAGCCTCGGCGGCGTTGCCGACCGAAAGGCGCGACATTTCGTCGGCCGAGATGGCGTCGCTCACGCCGACGGATTTTTGCCGCGTCAGGAGCAGGCCGATGCCGGACTCCTCGAGGATGTCGGCCGAAACCGTGAAGGCCTCCATCCGGATGACATCGGACGACACCGTGGCGAGCGGCACGTCGACGCGCGCGGTTTCGCCCGCGACCACCTGGATGTCGGTCACATTGGCCGGCTGGTAGTCGGACTTGTCGATGAAGAGCGCCACGGCGCCCGCGCGCACACCCGCGATGTTGAACGACCCCGCCCAGTCGCTGGTCGCGCTTTCGCTCGTTCCCACCACGGTGATGCTGGCGAGCGGAATGCCAAGGCCCGTGCCTTCATCGATGACCCGGCCGGAAATCGTTCCGGTCGGATCCTCCTGGGCGCGCGCGGCCGTGGCGCACAGCAGCGCCCCGGCGAGGGCGAAAATCCAACGAACAACAAATCGGGCACCGGTGCGGCGCGGGATGCGTAACATGCGTCCGACACCGCCACGACGCGAGCCCCCTGATCAAACCGAATGACGGGCCGCCACCAACATGTTACCCGCCCGACAAGCCGGCGTAACATACGTGACAGCCACGTCACGCCGGCACGCGATTGTCGCCAATCAGTTACCGTTCTCGGCGCTCTCGCTGTCGACGTCGGACGCGCCTTGCGTGAGCGTCACGAGTTCCTGCAGCGAGGTGAAGTGCTGGCTCAGGTCGAAGTCGCCGCCGAGGCCGCCGACAATGCGGTCGAACAGCTCCTTCTTCGAAGCCTTGAGATCCTGGATGCGCTCCTCGATCGTGCCGGCGGTGACCATGCGGTAGACGAAAACCGTATTGGTCTGGCCGATACGGTGCACCCGGTCGACCGCCTGGGCCTCCACCGCGGGATTCCACCACGGGTCGAGCAGGAACACGTAATCGGCCGCGTGCAAGGTGATGCCGGTGCCGGCCGCCTTGAGCGAGACGAGCATTGCGGCCGGTCCCTGGCAGCCCTGGAAGTCCTGCACGGGTTTCTGGCGATCAAGCGTCATGCCGGTGAGCTCGAAGCGCGCGAGGTCGGGATAGTTCTTCGCCAGCGCCTCCTTCACCCGGTCGAGCAACATCACGAACTGCGAGAAGATCACGACCTTGTGGCCGCTTTCGATGATCTCGCCGAGCTTCTCGACCAGCAGGCCGATCTTGCCCGAGTCCTCCAGCGGCGACTTGCGCCAGGGCAGCATGTCGGGGTCGCAGCAGACCTGCCGCAGGCGCGTGAGCAGCGCGAGGAAGCCGAAGGATTTCTCGCGCATGGCCGCGCCCACGTCGTCGCCGAGGCGTTGCAGGCCTTCCGTACAGATGCGGGCATACTCCGCGCGCTGCACGTCGCTCATCGGGCAGTGCAGGTCCATCTCCACCTTCGGCGGCAGTTCCTGGGCGACTTCGCTCTTGGTACGGCGCAGGATGAAGGGCGCCAACTGCGCGCGCAGGCGCTCCATCGTGCCCTGGCGGTCGCTGTTGAGCTGGGACTCGAAACTGGACCGCGAGCCCAGCAGCCCGGGCAGCAGGAAACGGAAGATCGACCAGAGATCGAGCTGGCGGTTCTCCAGCGGGGTGCCGGTCAGCACGATGCGATGTTGGGCCCGTACCGCAAAGGTGGTCTGGGTGACCTTGGCGTCGGGGTTCTTGATGAACTGCCCTTCGTCGAGCACGGCGTAGCCAAACTCCACCTTCGGCAGCAACTCGCGGTGCTTGCGCAGCTGCGTGTAGCTCGCGAGCCAGATCACCGGCCGGGTGTTTTCCACAAAATCATGCCCCGTCTTGAGCACATCGGTGGTCAGGGCCGGGAAGTAGCGCTCGATCTCCTCGCGCCAGACCGGCACCACCGAGGCCGGACACACGATGAGGTGCGGTTTGTCGGCCAGCGGGCGCGCGGAGATCAGCGAGATGACCTGCAGGGTCTTGCCCAGTCCCATTTCGTCGGCCAGCAGTCCGTGGCAGCCCACGTCGGCCAGGTGGTGCATCCACTCGACCCCGCGTCGTTGGTAGGGACGCAGCAGTTCGGGCAGGTGCGCCTGCACAGGCTGAGGCTTGACCACCCCGGCGCGCCAGCGCTCGAGTTCGGGCGAGACGGTCAGCTTGAAGCGGGAATCATTGAACAGCGAAAACACCAGGTAGGGCGAGAGGGCGTCCGACGCATGGGTGTCGGCGACATTCTTGCGCCAGGCCTCGATCGCCTCGAGTTGTTCGGTGGGCAGCTCGACGATGCCCACGCTGGGCAGAATGGTCGGCGAGGTGCCGCGCCGCAGGAGTGAACGCACCTCCTGATCGGAGAGCAGTTGTTCGCCGGCTTTGAAGATCCAACGCAGATCGAGCGCCGGGGCGCCCTCGCCGCCGCTGCCGCTCCCTTCGCCGTTTCCGCCGCCGCGCTTACGGTCCGCCACGGCCTCGATCTCGATGCGTTTGGTGCCCTTGACCAGGTTGGCCGCGTTGGCATCGAGCTCGATGTTGAAGAGCCGACGCCAGGCCGTGAGCGTGCCTTTGAGGAAATTGGGGATCTCGGCCACGTTGGCCAGGAGGTAGACCCCGGACTCGGAATCGTACTGGAAGTGCGCCTTGCGCGCGTAGGCGGCCAGGCCGATGAGCTTGGCGCGCTCGCCCGAGGTGATGTGGGCGTGACCTTCCGCGTGCGCCGCGGCGCCGAGGGCCGGCGCGCGCTCTTTGTCGGGCGTCTGCCAGAAGGCGCGGAAGCTCAGGCCACCGACCTTGGTCTTGAATACCAGCACCAGCGTGCGTGACGGGCCGCGGGCGCCGTTGGCCCCGCCGGTGCGGTGCGAGGAGGTCGGCGTCGTCGCCGCCAAGGGCGACCGGGTGACGGAACGCCCGCCGTTGGCGACGCCGTTGCCGTTGGCATGGCCGTTTTGGTGGCCGTTGCTGTGCCCGTTCATGCCGGCCACCGGTTGCGGTTCGTCGCCCGGCAGCGGCGAAATCTCGTCGGCCACGAGTTCTTCGATCTCGTGCAGACCCGCGACGGCGAGGGCCCGCGCGATGTCCAGATCGGTGGAGGAGGAACGCACCGCCAGCTTGCCCTCCGCCCATTCGATCACGGCGTACTCGTCCTTCTTGTCGACGCGACGGTGCACGATCGCGTCATGATCGGTGAGCTCCAACTCGCGCACATCCCCCTCGCGATAGAGGCGATGGCCGACCTCAAGTTGCTGCGTTGAAAAATGGGATTCCCACTCGTCGGCAAGTTTCTCGAACCAGAATTCCAGGGACTGCGGGGTGTAGACGCGCTTTGGGCCGTGCGATTGCATCCAGAGAAAAAAGCAGACCGTAGGGCCGCGCCCCCACCGGGCAATGCAAATCAGTAAACAATCGCAAAATGTTGTATATTAGGAGGCTAGAGCCGATTCAATCGCCGCCACGGTGCGATTCAGGGCGCCGCGGTTCCGATGGTGCCACTCGCGGCCGGCCGTGCCCATCGCCTGGCGCCGGGCCGGATCCCGCAACAGATCCTCCACCGCCCCAGCGAGTTCCGTGGCATCGTGCACCTGCCGCGCGGCGCCGCAGCGCACAAGCTCGTCAGCGATGGCCCGGAAATTCCCCATACCGGGCCCAAAAACGACTGCCCGGCCCAGGCCCGCAGCCTCGACCGGGGTCTGGCCCTCTTGATGAGGCGGAAGACTTTTACCCACCACCACCAGCTCGGCGAGCTGGGTGAGGCGCTGCAGTTCGCCGGTGGTGTCGCCGATGGCGATCTCCGCCGCTTCGGCGGAATCCGCCGGGGCGGCTCCGCGCGAGCGCAGATGAAAGCGAAAACCCGTCTCCGCCGCCAAGCTCTCGAGTTCCTCCCGCCGCTCCGCGTGCCGCGGCACCAGCAGCAGGCGCAACGACGCCCCGCCCGGCTGCAAGTCCCGGACGCGCCGCCAGACGTCGATCAGTACGGCCTCTTCGCCCGGCCACGTGGAGGAACCCAGCAGAATCGGGTCCGCCGCCCCGAAGCCCAACTCGCAGCGCAAAGCCAGTCGCGCCGCGTCGTCGATCTCGGCGATGGCGTTATCCACTTTCAGGTTACCCACCGCTGTCACTCGTTCGGCCGGGAAACCCAGGGCCACAAATCGTCGCGCGTCCTCCGCCGACACCGCCAGCAAGCGGCTCACACCTCTCATCAGCCCCGGCACCAGCAGGCGGATCCGTCGCATCCGGCGATAGCTGCGGTCGCTCATCCGGGCGTTGATCGACAGCACCGGCACTCCGCGTCGCGCCGCCTGGTGAATATGCTCCGGCCAGCGCTCGCCTTCCGTCAGCACCACCAGATCCGGCTGTACCCCGCGCCACGCCCGGGCGGAGCAGCCCCAGAAATCCATGGGGAAATATCCCACCGCGGCGACCCGGTCACCATACCGTTCCCGCGCCAGACGGTAGCCCGTGCTCGTGGTCGTCGTGAGGTAGACCTCCACTCCCGCCCGCTGCGCCAGCCGCTCCAGCAGGGGGCCGATCGCCAGGAGTTCGCCCACGCTCACCGCCTGCAGCCAGATGCGTTTCTCGCCCGGGCCACGCGATCGTCGCAGGCCCGGCGGCAGGGCCCCGAAACGTTGCCCAAAGCCCGCGCCGTAACCTCCCCGCCGCCGCATGCGCCACAAGTAATACGGCGCCAGCAGCAGCATGACGGGCAGAAAGACCAAGCGGTAGAACCAAAGCGCCATCAGGAAACCGGTTGTGGAAGCGAAAAACCGCCCTGCCCACAAAACATTATTTGGCGTTTCGGGTCACACGCGCATCGTTTGCCCCATCATGTCCCCTGATTTCCCGCGTATGCACCGTCTCCGCACTCTCGTCCTCGCTCTCCTCGTACCCCTGCTGCTGCCCGCCCTGTTCGCGGCCGATTTCGTGCACGAGACCAGTGATCTGCCGGCCGACGACTCCGTCCGCTACGGCAAGCTTCCCAACGGCCTGCGCTACGCCCTCATGGTCAACAAGGAGCCGCGCGAGCGCACCGCCCTCCGCCTGCTCGTCGAAACCGGCTCACTGCAGGAATCCGAGGAGCAGCTCGGCCTCGCCCACTTTCTCGAGCACATGGCCTTCAACGGCAGCGAAAATTATCCGCCCGGCACGCTCATCGAGTTTTTCCAGCGCATGGGCATGAGCTTCGGCGCCGACACCAACGCCTTCACCAGTTTCGACCGCACGGTCTACATGATCGACCTGCCCGACTCCACCGCCGCCCACCTCAACGAGGGCCTGCAGGTCTTTCGCGACTACGCCGGTGGCATCCTCAACCTGCAGGAGGAAATCGACAAGGAGCGCGGCATCGTGCTCTCCGAAAAACGTACCCGCGACTCGGTTGAGTGGCGGTCCTTCCTCGCCGAACTCAACTTCTTCTACGGCGACACGCGCATTGCCAATCGTCTGCCCATTGGCACCGAGGAGGTCCTGGCCAACGCCGATCGCGAGGAGTTCGTCGACTACTACGATACCTGGTATCGCCCCGAGCGCATGACCGTGGTCGCCGTCGGGGACTTCGACATCGATCTGGTGGAGCGCGCCATTACCGAACACTTCAGCGACCTCAGCGCCCGCGGTCCCGCCCGGCTCGATCCGCCCGTCGATGAGGCTCCGGAGGCCGACGGCGTGCGCGTCCTCCACCACCACGAGCCCGAGGCCGGCAATGTCACGGTCGGCATCCAGGTCTCGCTGCCCTACACCGACGAGCCCGACACCGCCGCCAACCGCCTCCGCGATCTGCCGCGCGATCTCGCCTTCGCCATGCTCAACCGGCGCCTTTCCGAACTCGCCAAAAAAGAAGGCGCGCCCTTCTCCAGCGGCCACGCCAACGCGGGGTCCTTCTACGAGGTCGCCGACACCCGCGCGGTCGAGTTGCGCACCCAGTCCGACCAATGGCCCGCCGCCCTCGCCGTGGCTGAAAACGAACTGCGCCGCGCCCTCGAATTCGGCTTTCAGGAGGCCGAGCTGCGCGAAGTCGTCGCCGGCATGCGCAACGGGCTTGAGCAGGCGGTCCGCCGCGCCCCCACCCGTCGCTCCAACGGCCTCGCCATGGACATTCTCTCGGCCATCGCCGACGAAAATGTCTTCACCACGCCTCAGACCAACTACGAGCTCTTCATGCCCGCCTTGGAGGAGGTTTCACTGGAGGCCTGCAACGCCGCCTTCCGCCAGGCCTGGGAGGTCGGCCACCGTTACGTCACCGTCATCGGCAACACCGGCGCCGAACAACCCGCCGATCCCGAGGCCCGCATTGGTCAACTGTATGCCGCCGCCCACGCGACCACCCTCGAACCTCCGCCGGAGATCGAAGACACCGCCTTCGCCTATACCGATTTCGGCCCTCCGGGCGAGGTGCAGTCCCGCGAGTATGTGGAGGACCTCGACCTCACGCTCGTCGAGTTCGCCAACGGCGTGCGGCTCAACCTGAAGAAGACGGATTTTTCCGCCCAGAGCATCAGCCTCAACATCCGCCTCGGCACCGGTCAGCTCTCCGAGCCGGTCGACCAGCCGGGCCTCTCCGTTTACGCGTCCAACACCTTCACCCTCGGCGGACTCGGTCAGCACTCCACCGACGACCTGCGCCGCATCCTCGCCGGCAAAAACGTTGGCGTCGGCTTCGGTGTGGCCAGCGATGCCTTCGTGCTCAGTGGCGGCACCACGCCCGACGATCTGTTGCTCCAACTCCAGCTGGCGGCCGCCCATGTCGTCGATCCCGGCTTCCGCCCCGAGGCCGACCGCCAGATGCGCAAGGCCATCACCCAATACTACACCCGCCTCGCCCACATTCCCCAGGGACCGCTCCAGACGGAGGTTCCCCGCCTGCTCGCCAACGGTGATCCGCGCTTCGGCCTGCCGCCGCAGGAGGTGCTGGACCAACGGACCCTCGAGGAAGCCCGCGCCTGGCTCATGCCCGAGTTCCGCACCGGCCCGATCGAGATCGGCCTCGTCGGCGACCTCGACATCGACGCCGCCATCGATGCCGTGGCCCAGACCTTCGGCGCCCTGCCCGCCCGCCAGGCCAAGCCGTTGCTGCCCGAACGCCGCGAGGTTTCGTTCCCCGCCGAACCGTTCACCCGCAACTACGCCGTGCCGACCGAGATTCCCAAAGGCATCGTCTCGCTCTACTGGCCCACGACCGACGGCATGGAGGTACAGGTCGACCGCCGCCTCCGGGTGCTGGCCAACATCCTCGACGACCGCCTGCGCCTGAAGGTGCGCGAGGAACTCGGCGGATCCTACAGCCCGAGCGCCGGCAGCGAAACCAGCGACACCTACCCCGGTTACGGCTCGATCAACGCTTCGATCGTCGTCGATCCCAAGGACGCCGGTGAGCTGGCGCGCGCCACCCGCGAACTCGCCGCGGATCTCGCGCAGAACGGCACCAACGAGGACGAACTGGCCCGCGCCATTCAACCCGTCCTCACCGGCCTGCGGGAAAGCGCCCGCACCAACGGGTACTGGCTCGGTGCCGTCCTCAGCAGCTGTCAGGAATTTCCGCAGCGGCTCGACTGGGCTCGCAGCCGGTACAGCGACTACGAGGCGATCACCGTGGACGAGATCAACGAACTCGCCACCCGCTACCTCGGCGACGAACGCGCCTTCGAAGTCATCGTGTTGCCGGAGTAAAGATCCCGCCCCGGCACGGCGGAACGACGTCGTGCCGGCATTCGCTGGTGCGAGCCGGCGACTGAAGTCGCTGCTACGGCCGAGAGGCAACGACCCGGTCGTCAGGCATCCGGAGCGTTTCTCGTCGATTCGGCCGGGGGCGATGCCTCCTCGTCGTCGTCCTCACCCACCGTCCATTGGATCTGAAACAAGGGCAGCAGGCACAACAGGCCCGCCACCGTCAGCCCGAGCACCGAATAACCCGCCACGTCGTGCACCGTGCCCTCGATCGCGCGGTGTCCGTAACGGTAGGCCCAACCGGTGAGGAAGAGCGAACGCACGAGGTTGGTCAGGAAGGCAAAGGCCATCGCCGCCACCACCAACGCGACCTTCTTCCACAACTTGCCCAAAAACACCGCGGCCAGGAAGGACCCCGCAAACAAGCAGGCGGTGAGCGAACGGATCCCTGAGCAGGCCTGCTCCACGCCCACCCGATTGTCCTCGCCGTTCGCCAGCGGCGGCAGCACCAGCACGTTGCCTTCCTGCCGCAGCGGCAGACCGAGCGCGTCGAAGACAAAAAACACCACCGTTGTCACCTTGCGCAGGAGGAAAAGGCTGAGCTGATTTTCGATGACTGAAACCATCGGCGCCGACACCAGCCAGACCAGCGCCGGAAACAGAAACAGCAGCGCGAGTTGCACCCGCGCATCCTCCCAGAAGCCGGCCCGACGGGCCGACGGCGACTCCGGCGCGTTGACCCACAGCAGCGTCAAAACGATGACGCCGCAGCCCAGCGAGAGCGCCAGCGAACCGGGATGCGACGGACCCGCCCCCGCACGATAGAACGCCCCCAGCAGGAACATCAGCGCGCCACCCAGCATGCCGCCGCCGACCAGCGTGCCCATGAGCCCCTTGCGCCAGCCGCCCGCCCGCGGACTGCCGGGCTCTCGGCAGGCCTGCACCGCCGCGCCGATCCGGGGCCAGCGATCATAAACCACAAAGGCCACGAAGGCCGGCACCAGCCAACCGAAGCCGTAGTCCTCGCGATCGCTCCACCAGTGCGAGTGATCCCAGGCCACGAAGGCCATGAAACCGGCCGCCAGCAGCAGGGCCAGCAACAGCGGCAACCCCAGCAACTCAACCGCTTGTTTCCAATACGACTTCACGGAGGGAAAGCGCGCACGTTGCTGATCGCACTGCAGCCGGGCCAGTCAAATCAGTCCCGACCGCGGAGCCGACTTCACACGGCGCGAAAGACCAGCGAGGCGTTGGTGCCGCCAAAACCGAAGCTGTTGGCCAGCGCACCGCGCACCGCCTTCTTCGCCGCCTCATTGGGCGTGACATTCAGCCCCAACGCGGCGACCGCGGGGTCGAGATTCTCGATGTTGATCGAGGGCGAAATCACGCCGGTCTCGATCGCCTTCACCGCCGTGAAGGCCCCCATCGCCCCCGCCGCGCCGAGCAGGTGGCCCGTCATCGACTTCACGGCACTCACGTGCAGCCGGTCGAGCTGTCCGGCGAAAACAGTGGCGATCGCCGCGGCTTCCTCGCCGTCGCCGCCGGGCGTCGACGTGGCGTGCGCCGCCACAAAATCGATCGCCTCCGGCCCCATGCCGGCCGAAGCCAGCGCCGCCCGCATGGAGCGCTGCGACCCCTCCGCTCCGGGCGCGAGCGACGACAGGTGAAAGGCATCGGCCGAGGCGCCGTAACCGGAGAGTTCCGCATACACGCGCGCGCCGCGGGCCTTCGCGTGTTCATACTCCTCCAGGACACAGACCACCGCGCCCTCCGACAGCACAAAGCCGTCGCGATCGGCGTCGTAGGGCCGGGAGGCGCGCGCCGGATCGTCGTTGCGGGTCGAGAGCGCGCGCATCTGGGCAAAGGCGCCGACAGCGAGCGGCGTCACGGTCGACTCGGCCCCGCCGGCGACCATGACATCGGCATCGCCGCGGGCGATCGCCGAGGCGGCCTCGCCCAGCGCATGCCCCGAGGTCGCGCAGGCCGAGGCCACGGCCGTGTTCGGTCCCTTGGCGTTGAGCAGCAGACTCACCTGACCCGCCAGCAGATTGGGCGCGATCTGGATGATAAAAAACGGCGAGATCTTGCGGAAGCCGCCCGCCTTCCACGTCTCCTGCGTCGCCTCGATTTCGGGCAATCCACCGAGGCCGACGCCGAGGTTCACGCCAAACCGCTCCGCATTGAGCGTGGCCCGGTGGCCGTCCAGGCCGGAATCCGCATAGGCCTCCACGGCCGCCGCCGCCCCGAGGTGCGTGAAGCGGCCAAACTTCTTGGCATCCTTGGGCGAAAAAACCGCCTCCAGCGGCGGCCGGCCTTCGCCATAGGGCTGCAGCGGCGCCGCCAGGGGAGCCGTCACCTCAAAGCCTTTCACCTCCCCGGCGATCCGGGCGGCACACCCTTCGGCATCGAAGCGCGTGATCGGCCCGATGCCCGAGCGCCCGGCGGCCAAGCCCGCCCAGGTCTCCGCGGCGGAAAGGCCGAGCGGCGTGACCGCACCCAGCCCGGTGATGACAACACGACGGGAAGATTGAACTGCATTCATAACGTGCAAACCGACACCCGTGAGCCAAGGCCACGCGTTTGTCACCCCCCGATTTGACGGAGAGTCCGGGCTCGCTGAGACCGCCGATCGGGCGTGACCGGGGTTTTGACAAGCCCCGCGGCTCCGCCTTCACTGCCGCTTCGCAACTATGGATCAGCTTCACGCCTACTGGCGCATGGAATACATCGAGGCGCCGCGCTTCCCCCAGAGCGACCGGCCCTTCAGCGATATGCCCGCCCTCGGCGATGACCGCGCCGCCCTCATCGTACACCGCAGCGCCCTGTCCTACCTGATGCTCAACCGGTTTCCGTACAACCCCGGCCACCTCCTCGCCATCCCCTTCCGCGCGGTCGAGGACATCGAGGAACTCACCGCCGAGGAATCGGCCGACCTCATGGCCATCATCACCCTCGGCAAAAAGATCGTCCGCCTGGCCCTCCGCCCCGATGGCTTCAACGTCGGCTTCAACCTCGGCTCCGCCGCCGGCGGCAGCATCCCCCACCTCCACGGCCACATCGTCCCCCGCTGGAATGGCGATACCAACTTCATGCCGGTCCTCGGCCAGACCCGCACCCTGCCCCAGGCCCTCGAATCGACCTGGGAAAAACTCGCCGCCACCGCCGCCGAACTGACCGGCTCCAAATCGGTCTCGTAAGGGCCGGACTTGCCCACCCGCCCGCCGCGTCCGTTTCCCGGTGCAACATCATGGCCTCCAAGACCCTCTACTTTCCCAATCCCCGCCACCTCAACCAGCTCTACGCCGGCCGGGCGGAAAACCTCGGCTACGCCGAACGCGTCCTCAATGCCACCCTCACCACCCGCGAGGAATGGCTGAAGGTCGAGGGCCCCGAAGCCGCCATCGCGCGCGTCGAAAAACTCTTCGACTTCCTCAACCAGGCCCGCGCCCAGGGCGTGGTGGTTCAGAGTCCCGACTTTCAGCGCTTCGTCGATCTGCTCGCCCGGGGTGAGGACGAGCAACTCGCCGCCCTCTTCGACGCCCCGCTCGTCATCGCCACCCAGCGCAAGTCGATCGTGCCCAAGACGCTGGGCCAGAAGCTCTACCTGCAATCGATGCAGCATTGCCCGGTGGTCTTCGGCATCGGCCCCGCCGGCACGGGCAAGACCTACCTCGCCGTCGCCCACGCCGTCTCCGCCCTGCTCCGCAACGAAGTCGAGCGCCTCATCCTCACCCGCCCCGCCGTCGAAGCCGGCGAGGCCCTCGGCTTCCTGCCCGGCGACCTGCGCGAGAAGATCCTGCCCTACCTGCGCCCGCTCTACGACGCCATGGGCGACATGTTGTCGGGCGACGACGTCAACAAGCTCACCGAAAAGGGCATCATCGAGATCGCCCCCCTGGCCTACATGCGCGGCCGCACCCTCTCGCGCGCCTACATTATCCTCGACGAGGCCCAGAACACCACCTCCGAACAGATGATGATGTTCCTCACCCGCCTCGGCGAAGGTTCCCGCATGATCATCACCGGCGACACCACCCAGATCGACCTGCCCCGCTCCAAGACCTCCGGTCTGTTGGAGGTGGAACGCATCCTGCAAAACATTGACGGTATCGCCTTCCATCATTTCTCCGGCGCCGATGTCGTGCGCCATCCCATCGTGCAGCGCATCATCGAGGCCTACGACCGATTCCAAAACCCGATGAACGCCGGCAACGATTCGCGCGTCTGACCCCTCAGGTCCCTCCTTCGCTCACTCCCCTTCCCTGGCCCCCAACTCGACTCGTGTCCCTTCTGCCCAAACTCAAGCTCCTGCGCGGCGGCCCCGCCCCGCGCCGGGTGCGCAAGCGCGAGGCGCCGCCCGGCCTGGTTCAATTCCTTGAACAGAGCCGGGTCATCGCCGCGCTCATCTTCATCGCCACCGTCGCCGCCATCGTGCTCATCAGCTTCGTCGGCGTACGCACCAGCGATGTTCCGGTCCTGCCCAACCAGACCGCCCCCGTCCGCATCGTGGCCAACGCCCCCTTCAGCTACGAAAGCGCCGAACTCACCCGCGTCCAGCGCGACCAGATCCGCGACCGCACCCCGCCCGTCTACCGGCTGGAATTCGAACCGCTCCTGCAGTTCGAAGCCAACATCAAGGACCTGCTCGTCGCCTTCGAACGCTTCGAACAGACCTTCCCCGCCGACGCCGCCTCCACGCCCGCCGCTCACGAACAGCTCGAAGCCCTCACCGCCGACTTCAACGCCGCCGGTCCCTACCGCACGACCGTCGACGACATCCGCGCGCTGCTCTTCCTCGGCGACGCCGCCCAACGCTTCGCCGTGGTGGAAAACGCCCTGCTCGTACTGCGCGAGATCTATGCCCAGGGCGTGCACGACGACAGCGCCCTCGCCGCCGACAGCGCCCCCGGCGGCATCACGGTCTTCCAGATCAACAAGGCCGACCAAGTCTCCAACCAGGCCGTGGAGTCGATGGAGCAAGCGCTCACCCTCCTGCGCATCAACCTCGCCGCCGAAGGCATCGGCCGGCCCACCACGCTCGCTCTCTTCCGCATCTTCCGCAACGGCGTCACGCCCAACCTCGTCTACGATCAGGAGGCCACCCGCGCCCTCCAGCAGCAGGCCATCGCCGACCTCCAACCGGTCGTCGTCGAAGTTCAGCGCGGCCAGACCATCATCGAACCGGGCACCCGCGTCACGGCCGAACAATACGAGATGCTGGTCGCCCACCGCGAAAACGTTCTCCGCTCGGGCGAAGCCATCATCGACGAGGGCCTCCAGCTCTTCGGCCGCGTCCTGCTCGTGCTGGCCATGGTGCTCGCCTGCTCGATCTACATCCGCCTCGAAGACCTCGAAACGCTGCGCAGCAACAGTCGCCTCGGCCTGCTCGCGCTCGTGGTGATGATCAACCTCACCGCCGTGCGTATAAGCTACGAGACCGGCTCGCTGCCCTTCTTCGTCGAGCACTCCGGCGCCGCGGCCGTACTGCCCTACGTCGCGCCCACCATGCTCGCGCCCGTCATCGTGGCCCTGCTCATCGACGCCGGCTCGGCCGTCTTCATGGCCCTGCTCATCTCCATCTTCACCGGCGTCATCTACGGCAACCGCCTCGACCTGCTCGTGCTCACCTTTCTGGCCTCGATGGTCGCCATCTTCACCGCCCGCCACACCCGCAAGCGCGGCGCCATCGTGCGGGCCACCACCCTCGGCGGCGTGGTCGTGGCCACCTTTGCCCTGCTCATCGGCGTGATCGATCGCCTGCCCCCCTTCAGCGTCCTGCAGCAAATGGGCGCCGGTCTCGCCACCGGCATTCTCACCGGCGTCGTCGTCGTGGGCATCCTGCCGCTGCTTGAGTCGCTCTTCAAGCGCACCACCGACATCACCCTGCTCGAACTCACCGACTTCAACCATCCGCTCCTGCGCCGTATGCAGATGGAGGCGCCCGGTACCTACCACCATTCGCTCGTGGTCGCCCAACTTGCCGAAAACGCCGCCGACGCCATCGGCGCCAACGCCCTGCGCGCCCGCGTCTGCGCCCTTTTCCACGACATCGGCAAGATGGTGAAACCCGAGTACTTCACCGAAAACCAGCGCGAAGGCATCAACCCCCACGACGCCAACAACCCCTCGCTCTCCGCCCTCATCATCAAGAGCCACGTCAAGGAGGGCGTCGACCTCGCCCTGCAGCACCGCCTCCCCCGCGTCGTCATCAACGTCATCCGGCAGCACCACGGCACCTCCCTCATCCGCTATTTCTTCTACCGCGCCATGGGCGCCATCAAGGGGCCCGGCCAGACCCACGCGCCCTTCCCGGTCCCCGAAAACGGTCACCTGCGCGATCCCAGCACGCCTCCGCTCCCGGGCCTCGAACCGGTGCCCGTCAGCGAGTCCACCTACCGCTACGACGGCCCGCGCCCGCAGTTCAAGGAGTCGGCCATCATCCTCCTCGCCGACGGCTGTGAAGCCGCCTCGCGCTCGCTCGCCAAAGTCACCCCGCAGGGTCTCGGAGAACTCATCGACAAAATTGTCGCCGACCACATCGCCGACGGCCAGCTCGATGAATCGGCGCTCACCTTCGCCGAAGTCACCCGCATCAAGAGCAGCTTCAACTTCACCCTGCTCAACATGCTCCACTCCCGCGTCGCCTACCCCTCCGGCGAAAAACCCAAGGCCGCCGAGCACGCCCGGGCGTGACTGTAAGGGATGTCGGATGTGAGATGTCGGATGTCAGATCTTAGATGTCAGATGTTGGATGTGTGGAATGTGCGGTGTTGGCTCCGCCGCCCGTTTCAGGCTGACGGCACATTTTACATCTGACATCGCACATTTCACATGCAGAAGCGACCGGTTTCCATCCACAACGCCCACCCGCGTCTCCGCGTTGATCGCCGCGCCGTCACCCGGCTTATCCACCTTCTGGATACTCACGCCACCCGCTTTCTCGGTGGCCCGCCCGCCGGCGAACTGTCCCTCGCCTTCCTCACCGACATCGCGCTCGCCGAGCTGCACGACCAGTTCCTCGACGACCCCACCACGACCGACGTCATCACCTTCGAGGGCGAGCCCGCCTTCGGCACCGCCGGCGAGATCTGCGTCTCCGCCGACACCGCCGCCGCCTTTGCTCGGCAACACGGCAAGGAATTCAGCGAAGAACTCACCCTCTATGTCGTCCACGGCTGGCTCCACCTCGCCGGTTACGACGACCTGCAACCGGCCAAAAAGCGCCGCATGCGGACCGCCGAAGCCCGCGCCATGAAGCTCCTGCGGGAAGCCGGGTTACGACCCGATTTTTCCTGGAAACACTAGCTCACCCGGCACGGTCATACCGGGGCGGTTTCTTCACCTGAACTGCCCCCCGGATATGAACACCCTGCTCGACCGGCGCGCGCGCCTGAACGCCGCCCTCCTCACCCTCAGCCTCGGCCTGTCCTCCGCGATGAAGGCCGATACGTTTGAAGTCGTTGACGGGACCCGGTTGCTCCCGCCCCAACAGACCATCGAACTCGGGACCGAGATCGTTTTCATTCAGGCCCCACCTCCCGGCTGGAACGTCGCCCGCATCCAAACCGGCACCCGCCTGCAACTGAAACTTGCCGAGGTATTCTCGGGCGCCACCAACGTCAGCTGGTGGCGCGACGAGGTCCAACTCGCCGCCACCGGTGCCGAAACCACCATCGATCTGTTCACGCAGGAAAACCCCACCGCCCCCGAGGACGCGATGCTCGTGGCACTGCGACCGGGCGCCTACACCGCCACCGTTCGTTCCGCCTCCGGCGCCACAGGCGAGGTCATGATCGAGATCTACGAGGTCTCCGCGGAAACGGCTGAATCGCTCCAGGATTATCCGATGTGGTGGATCGAGGCCCCCGTCGATCCCGGCGATTGATCGCGCGCTTGCACTTGCGGACCCGGGCCACGCTCACACGCTGAGCGGTCCATGTCTGCGGCCAAGTCCAGCAAGTCCTCCCTTCCTCCCAAGTCCGGCATCCTCCGGGCCCGCAACGCCTTTCTCTCCGGCTTGGTGCTGCTCGCCCCGCTCGCGGTCACCTGGCTCGTCTTTTCCTGGCTCATCACCCAGGTCGGCGGCACTTTCCGCCCCGTCTTCCAGGTCTTTGCCCCCGAGTTTCTCCGCCAGGACAGCTTCGACCTCGTCTGGAACATCCTCACCACGGTCATCGTCGTCGGACTGGTCACCCTCCTCGGCTACGTTTCACGCTACTTCCTCACCGCCTACTTCGGCCGCACCGCCGAGCGCTTCATCAACAACATTCCCGGCATCGGCTCCGTCTACCGCTGGGTCAAACAGATCGTCGACACCTTCAGCGCGCAAAAGCGCAACGTCTTCGAAAAGGTTGTGCTCGTCGAATACCCGACGCCCGGCGTGCACGTCATCGGCTTTCTCACCAACCGCGCGACCGGCGAGATCCAGTCCCGCACCGCCAAGGAAATGTGGACCGTCTTCGTGCCCACCACGCCCAACCCCACCTCCGGCTTTCTGCTCTTCTATCCGCGCGAACGCGTCACCGAACTCGACATGACCGTCGGCGAAGGCATGAAGCTCATCATCTCCGGCGGCACCGTCGTACCGCCCTGGCCGCCGCCTCCGCCGACCACTCCGCCCTTCGAGGAAATCACCGGCGGCGAGGGAGCCTGATTCCGTGGCCGGCCCGACGATCCACACCGAGGCCCACATTCTGCAGAAGGCCCCGCCCAAG
This sequence comes from uncultured Opitutus sp., assembly GCA_965652375.1. GTDB lineage: Bacteria > Verrucomicrobiota > Verrucomicrobiia > Opitutales > Opitutaceae > Actomonas. Next base: position 15,229 of record CBFGUO010000037.1, on the reverse strand, counting down.
GAAGCCTTTCAGCCGGCCACGGCCTTCTCCGCCGAACACGGCACGCTCCGCATCCTCCAACGCGTGCCGCGCAAACCGAAGCCCGACCACCTCACCCTCGACCTCTTCGACCACGTCGCCCTCGTTCTCGACCCGGGCTCCCACGAGACCTGGTTCGTCAAGGAGGTCCGCCTGCTGCACCGGCACACCGGCATCGGTCAAAACTACCGCCGGCTCCAGCACGCCTCCGCCTTCACTGCCCTCATCGCCCGCAATCCCGTACACGAGGAAAGCCGCGAGGCCGTCGACCAACTCCTGCACACCGCCCTCGCCGCCTTCGCAGAATCCGCCCGTCCCGACATCGTCGGTTTCAAGAGCCTCTACTGCTTCGCCCGCGACGAAGGCTATCCGCTCAAGCAGCACTGGTTCCCCACGCTCCCGCGTGAGGATCGCACCGACGTCACCGCCCTGCTCAGTCAAGCCGTGGCCGATCTCAATACCGCTGCCGATCGCGTCGCGCACCTCCACCGCCGCCTCGAAGACTACCTCCGCGGCCACACCGACATCCTGGTGGAGTGAAAGGGAGTAAGGGAAAGGGAATGAGTGAAAGTGAAAGGGAATGAGGGGAAAGCAGGTTCGCTCCCCGCCATTTCGCCTCATCCGTCCCCCTTTCACTCACTCCCTCACTCCCTCCTCCTCCCCCCTTTCACTCACTCCCTTTCCCTCACTCACTCCCTTTCCCTTTCACTCACTCCCTTTCCGCTCTCCCTCCCTGATGGACTTCGATCTCGCCGCCAAAACCGCCCGCCTCTCCGTCGGCGAACTCGCCGACTTCGCGATCGGCCCGCGCGACGGCGGTGACGGTCCCACTGGCATTTGGCGCGCCCAACTCGGTTCGCACTGGCATCGTGAGATGCAGGCGCAAACGACCTCCGAACACCCCGACGCCCATTTTGAGGTCGCGATCGACGGCGAGATTTTTCACCGCGGCTGGCGTCTCCAGCTTTCTGGGCGCATCGACCAGTTGCTGCACGAGCGCGGCATAACCGTCCTGCGCGAGATCAAGACCGTCACCCGCGCCGTCCCCATCCCCGACGCCGAACTGCGGGCCGATTATCCTCACTACTTCGCCCAGCTTGCCATCTACCTGACCCTGCGCCGCATCCACGCGCCCTCCACCGGCGACGCCGAGCGCCTGCGCGGTGAACTGGTCTTCGTCGAAACCGCCAGCGGCCTCTCGCAGACCCTCGTCCTCACCCGCGAGGACGAGGCCTTGCTCGATCATCGGCTCGATCGCGTGGCGCAGTTCCTCGACCTCAACCTCCGCGCCCTCGAACGGCGTCGCCACCTCCGCTTCTCGCCGCCCTTTGCCACCCTGCGCGCCGGGCAGGAGGATACCCGCGCCCTCCTCGAAGCCGCCTTCGCCCGCCAGTCGATTGTGGCTTTCGAAGCCCCCACCGGCTTCGGCAAGACCGGCGTCATGCTCGAATCCGCCCTGCATGCCCTGCGCGACACCCGCGTCGATCGCATCCTCTACCTCACCAGCAAGGCCACCGGCCAACTCCAGGTCGTCGACACCCTCCAACGCATGACCGCCCCGGCGCCCGACGCGACCGAACCGGCCGGCGCCGAGGCACTCGGAAGCCGCACGGCGCTTGCCATCTGGCACGTGCGCAACAAGGCCGAGCACTGCGTCAACCACACCTTCCACTGCGTGCGCGACGAGTGCCGCTTCCTGCAGGATCTCGAACCACGCTGGCCGCAGAGCGGTCTCGACCGCTTCCACCTCTTTGAGGACCACCCCCGCGATCTGCCCACGCTCCGTGCCGCCGGCACCGAGGTCGGCATCTGTCCTTACGAAATCACCCGCACCGCCCTCGCCTTCCAGGATGTCTGGATCGGTGACTACAACTATGTCTTCGCCCCGCGCAACCGCGGCCTGTTCGAGAACCAACCCGGCTGGAACCCCGCCCGCACCCTCCTCATCATCGACGAGGCGCACAACCTGCCGGCCCGCGTCGCCGACGCCCACTCCCACGACCTCACCGCCGCCGCCTGCCGCGCCGTGCTCGCCGAACTCGATCACCTGCGCGCCCCCGGACCGCTCCTGCGCGCCTGGGAATCGCTCACCCTGCTCGTCTCCGGCCAGCGCGCCTGCGAGGCCCTCGACCTGCCCACCGAGGACGACCTCGCCGAAATCCTGGCCCGCGTCGCCGATCAACTGCTCCACGTTCCCCTCGACACCGCCGCGCTCGGACCCGACCTCGCCGACACCCTGTGGCGATGCGCCGATCTGGTCGAGTGGCTGCAGAGTCCGCAACTCACCCGCCTGCTCTGGGCCCCGCGCGACGGCGAAATCGCCTTCACCTGCCTCGACGCCGCGCCGGTCATCGGCGGCATCCTGCGCGGCTTTCGCCAGGTCATGCTCGCCAGCGCCACCTTCGGCCCCGCCGAGGCCTTCACGGCCTCACTCGGTCTCGCCAGCGGCGAGCTCGGCACCGTCCAGGCCCTGACCCCCTGGCGCGAGCACGCGTATGACGTCGCCATGGACGCCCGCGTCGACACCCGCTTCCAGCACCGCCAGCGCCACCACCCGCTCACCGCCGCCACCATCGCGCGTTTGCACGAGGCGGCCACCCAGGCGGTCGTCGTCTTTTTCCCGAGCTATGCCTACGCCGAGGCCATCGAGCGTCAACTGGATGCCGATGGTCACGCCCTGCGGGTAGCGCTCCAGCCGCGCCTGCCCGACCTCGCCGCCCAGGCCGCCTGGGTCGAACAGAACCTCGCCTTCGCCGACGTGCTCTTCCTCGTGCTCGGCAGCAGCTTCGCCGAAGGCATCGACCTGCTCGGCGGACGCGTCTCCCACGCCATGGTCGTCGGCCCCGCCCTGCCCGAGGTCAACGCCCGTCAGCGCACCCGCCTCACCGAACTCGAACGCACCGGCGCCTCGCGGGAGGAGGCCTTCGATCGGGTCTATCGCATCCCGGGTTTGCAGAAGGTCAACCAGGGGCTCGGCCGTCTCGTGCGCGCCCCCGGGCAACACACGCGCGTGCTGCTCCACTGTCGCCGTTTTCTGGATACACCCTTCGCGCGTCTGCTCGCCCGCGACTACCAGTTCGGCGTGCACCTCAACGACGACGCGGCCTTCGAAGCCTGGCTCGCGTCGCCGCCGCCGACGGCTCCGATGTAGGGCCGCCCACGTTGTAGCACAGACATTCCTGTCTGTGTGCCCTGCCCCTCGCCCAGCCCCCTCGCCACCCGCTGCTACGCAAGTGTGCGTATGGTGGCCTGCCCCCGCCTGCCATAGGATGGCGCAGGCTCAACCCTCGCCATCAACACGCACACACCATGCCTAATCACCTCACTCCCCTTCGCAGGCTGTGGCGCACCACTGCGGTGTTCGTCGCCAGTCTTTCCCTTCCCGCGCTGGCCTTGGCGCAGGCCCAATTCGCCGGCCGCTACATCGGCACCATGAACACGTCCGTCAGCGCCGGTCCCTTCGCCGTGGAGTCGAGCTTCGGCGTCTATTTCGCCGACGTCGACACCAGCGGCAACATCAACTTCAATGGCACGCTCACCGGCACGGTCGACGCCAATGGCGCGGTCACCTTCTCCGGAGGTTCGCTCTTTTCCAACCTCGGCATCACCTCGGCCACGATTGCCAACGGTGTGCTCAGTTCCGACTACGGCGCCCTGGTCGCCAACGGCACCAGCCGCTACAAGATCAATGGCAGCACCAGTTTCACCGGCACCAGCGGGGGCTCGGGCGGAGGTGGCGGTGGCGGAGGAGGCGGAGGCGGAGGAGGCGGAGGCGGCACCTCCGGTGATCTGCTCGCCTACTACTCCTTCGACAATCCGCAGAACCTCCTCAACGACGACTCCGGTCGCGGCGTCACGCTCGCCCCGGTCAACGGTACGCCCGGCTTCACCACGGGCGCCGTCGGCGCCGGCGCGATCACGCTCAACAACGTCCGTCTCCGCGCTCTCGTTAACAACAGCTTCAGCACCAGCAGCGCCACGGTCGCCTTCTTCATGAAGCTCACCGGACCCGGCAACTGGAACCCTCGCATCGTCGCCGTCCAGAAGCCCGGCACCTCCACCCACTATTACGGCGCCTATGTCGCCGGCACCTCCACCAGCCCGCGCTCGGTCGCCAGCTACCACCTCAACAACAACCGCGCCAAGATCTACGAATCGCCCTCTTCCCGCCGCATCCCGACCGACGCGACGGCCGCCGCCCCCTGGGCTCACGTCGCGATGACCCATGACGGCTCCACCGTGAAGATCTACATCGATGGCGGCGAGGTCGTCTCCCAATCCGGCGCGGGCGCCATCGATACTTTCGCCAACGCCATGCTCGCCATCGGCGGCTCCGACAACAATCTCGACCTCTTCCAAGGTCACCTGGACGAGGTGCGCATCTACAACCGCGCCCTCAGCGCCACGGAGGTCGCCAGCCTCTCCGCCGGCACCGCCGTCGGCGCCGCCGTCGACGTGGAAGGCACCGCCGGCACGATCACCTACGACGTGATCGCCGCCCCCCCCAACCTGGTCGGCTACCGCAACCGCGTCGGCCAGTCGCTCCAGTTCTCCGTCACCGGCACCACCACCGGCTCCGTCTGGGGCTCCGGTGTCTACACCGACGACTCCAGCCTCGCCGCCGCCGCCGTGCACGCCGGCGTCGTCGCCCCCGGCCAGACCAAGACCGTCACCGTCAACATTCTCGCCGGCCAGAGCAGCTATCCCGCTTCCACCGCCAACGGCGTGACCTCGAGGTCGTGGGGCTCCTGGGGTGGCTCCTACTCCTTCGCCGACGCCGCCAACGTGACCATCGGCCAGGTTGCCACCACCGCACCCGTTACCGCCGCCAACTTCAGCATCACCAACTCCAGCATCGCGCTCGGCCAACGGCTCGTGCTGCCCATCCAGATCGATGGCGTCGGTCCCTTCACCTACCAGTGGTACCTGAACGGAGTCGCGATCAGCGGCGCCACCGCCAATCCCTACGTCATTCCCGCCGTCTCCTCGGCCGCCGCCGGCACCTACTCGGTCCGCGTCGCCAATGTCGCCGGCGCCAACACCTACACCTGGGGCACCGTCGCGGTGAACGGCGCCGGCGCACCGACCTTCACCCTGCAGCCCTTCGATAAGGTCGTCGCCCCCGGTGGCACCTTCGCCCTGGCCTGCTCCGCCGCCGGTTCCGGTCTCAGCTACCAATGGTATCGCAACGGTGTCGCCCTCACCAACGAGACCGGCTCCATCCTCCTGCGCACGAGCGCCAGCGCTTCCCACGCCGGCAACTACCACGTCGTCGTGACCAACAGCGACGGTTCGATCACCTCGCAGACCGCCACCGTCACGCTCAGCAACACGGCATCCACGCTGCGCAACATCTCGGTGCGCACCAACGCCGCCGCCGGCCAGGTCATCACCCCCGGCTTCGTCATCCGCGGCACCGGCTCCAAGCGCGTCCTCATCCGCGCCATCGGTCCCGGGCTCGCCCAGTTCGGCCTCACCGGACTGATGCCCAACCCCAAGGTCACCGTCTACAACAGCGCCGAGCAGGTCGTCGCCTCCAACGACGATTGGGACGCCACCACCGTCATGCCCTACGCCGTGGCGGTCGGTGCCTTCGCCATCACTCCCGACAGCCGGGACGCCGCCCTCATCGTCGACCTCCCGGCCGAAGAATCCTACACCGCGCAAGTCACCGGCGCCGACGGCCAGGGCGGACTGCTTATCCTCGAAGTCTATGATGCCGACGAGGCGCCCACCTCCAAGCTCGTCAATGTCTCCGTGCGCTCCACGGCCGCCAGCGGCACCGATGCGCTCATCATGGGCCTCAGCCTCCAGGGCACCGGCAAGCGCACGCTGCTGGTGCGCGGCATCGGTCCCACCCTGGGTGGCTTCGGCGTCCCCGGCACGATCGTCGATCCCCGCCTGACGATCTACGACAGTGCCGAGCGTTCGGTCCTGGCCAACGACAACTGGAGCAACGCCGACTTCGTCTACGAGCTTCTCGAAGCGACGAATTTCGTCGGTGCCTTCGATCTGGGCGCCGGCACCGCCGACGCCGCGACGCTCACCCTGCTCGACCCCGGCAACTACACCGTGCAGATCACCCCCACCGACGGCAACGACGGCGAAGCCCTCGCCGAAATCTACGAGGTGCCCTGATCCTCTCCGGCTGACCAGCCGTAGTGCTTGAACCACGACGCCCCGCCACCCCGGCGGGGCGTTTTGCTTAGGCGGTCCGATAGCGTCTTCGCCCGACTGCGCTGTCGTGGGTAGTATGACGATTCTTCGCCGCCTTGCTCGAACCCTAGCCGGAACCCTCGCGACAGATCGCGGCCCCTGCGCCTAGGCCGCCGTCCCCGCCCATGCCGCACTACGCTGAAGACGCCCCGTCGGGGCGGACGCTGATCGATCTGTTCAAAGGCGAATGGTCCAGCCGATTTCCGGCCTCCCTCGGCATCGATTCCGGCGGCACGGCCGGGCTGTTTGAAGACGAGCGCATCACCTGGGCGCTCGGCCAACTGTCCGCCCACGGCCTTTCCATCGCCCACCGCCGCGTGCTCGAAGTCGGTCCGCCACGAATACGCCGACGCCCTGCAATGGGCCGGCTTCTGCGGCGGCCCGCGCCCCTATTGCCAATGGATGGAACGCGACCAGATCCTCGCCGCCCTCGCTCACTTCGGCTTCACCCGGCAGACAGTCCGCGACGAACCCAACCCCCACGGCAGCGCCCTCAGCGTAGTGGCTTCTCGAAGTCTACCCGGCGAGGTCGGATCCAAGGCAATCTCACAGGAGGACGCAGAGGCAGCAGAGCCGTCCGTCTGAAGTCTCAAACCGGCTCCGTTTCCTCCGCGCCCTCCTGTAAACTATTCTCATCCACTTTGGCGGATCAGGCCCTCTCGGTCGCCTCCGTCGCCACTTCCCGCTTTACGCTCTCGCACCCTCCCGGCAAAACCGGCACCCGTGCCTGCGCCGCTGACTTTCGACGCCCCCGAGATCCACTCCGCCGTTGAGCGGATCGCCACCGCCATTCGCGACCGCCACGGCAATCGCCCGCCGCTCGCCCTCATCGGCATCGCCAACGGCGGCACCGAACTCGCCCGCCGCCTCCACGCCGCCCTCGGCACCGAGGAAAAACTCGGCGAGATCGACATTTCCTTCTACCGCGACGACATCGGCCGCAATCCCATCCCCAAGGAGTCGCGCCCCACCATCATTCCCTTCGATGTCACCGGCCGCGACATCCTCCTCGTCGACGACGTACTCCATTCGGGCCGCACCCTCAACGCCGCCCTCAATGAACTCTTCGACCATGGCCGCCCCGCCTCCGTCGAACTCGCCGTACTCATCGACCGCGGCGGCCGGAAACTGCCCTTCGCGGCCAATTACACCGGCCTCACCGTCGAAACCCGCCCGACCCAAAAGGTCGTCGTCACGCTCGATCCCGCCGACCCTGCCCAGGACACCGTCACGATCGCCCCCGCCAAATCGTAGCCAATCCACTCAACGAGTCTTTTCTAACCACGGATGCACACGGACAAGCCTCACTACCGTTCGTCCCACCACCGTTTCATTTAAGTCCATTTATGTTCACATTCTTCACGTTTCAGTGCGTAGGCGGTAGCCGGAGCCATCGGTGTCCATCCGTGGTTAACTACTAGCCAGTCAGCACCGACCTCACGCTCCCCCTTTCCATGTCCTGGTCCCGCCGCCACCTCCTCACGCTGGAAGAGCTCTCCCTCAACGAGCTCAACCAGATCCACAGCACCGCCACCGCCTTCAAGAAGATCCTCACCCGCAGCGTGAAGAAGGTCCCCGCCTTGCGCGGCAAGACGATCGTCAACCTCTTCATGGAGCCGAGCACGCGCACGCGCATGGCCTTCGACATGGCCGCCAAACGCCTCTCCGCCGACACCCTTTCGCTCGACGCCAAGTCCTCCTCCACCACCAAGGGTGAATCCCTCCGCGACACCGCCCAGAACATCGAGGCCCTCCAGGCCGACATGCTCGTCGTGCGCCACTCCGCCCCCGGCTCACCGCTCTACCTTTCCCAGATCCTCGGCATCCCCGTCATCAACGCCGGCGACGGCGCCCATGAGCACCCCACCCAGGGCCTTCTCGACACCTTCACCATGCGCGAGCGCCTCGGCGACCTGAAGGGCCGCCGCGTCGTCATCCTCGGCGACATCCTCTACAGCCGCGTCGCCCGCTCCAACATCCAGGCCCTCACCAAATTCGGCGCCGACGTCACCCTCTGCGGCCCCTCCACCCTCGTTCCCCATCGCTTCGAATCGCTCGGCGTCAAGGTCTCGCACAAACTGCGCGAAGCCCTCGCCGACGCCGAGGTCGTCATGCTTCTCCGGATACAGCACGAGCGCCAGAATGCCGGCATGTTCCCCTCCATCGGCGAATACACCTCCATGTTCGGCCTCAATCACGAACGTGCCTCCTGGCTCCACCCCGACGCCATCATCATGCACCCCGGTCCCATCAACCGCGGCGTCGAAATCGACAGCGAACTCGCCGATGGCCCGCGCAGCGTGATCCTCGACCAGGTCACCAACGGCATCGCCGTGCGCATGGCCGTCCTCTACCTCTGCGCCGGCGGCCAACCGGAGTACGTCACCAGCAGCGCAGCCTAGGCAGTCTTTGGTTCTTAACCGGATTCCTTTCAAACCCTTTTCAGCCTTTCAGCTTTTCAGATTTCAGCTTTTTAAACATGCCCGCTCTCTGGATCAAAAACGCCCGCGTCATCGACCCCGCCAACAAGCGTGACGCCGCCGGCGATCTCTTCGTCAACCACGGCCTGATCGTCGACAGCCTCTCCGCCGCCGAGAAGAAGCGCGCCAAGGTCATCGATGCCGCCGGCCTCGTTGCCTGCCCGGGCCTGGTCGATATCCACGTCCACTTCCGCGAACCCGGCCAGACCCACAAGGAGAACATCGCCACCGGCTCGCATTGCGCCGCCGCCGGCGGCTTTACCACCGTGGTCTGCATGCCCAACACGTCGCCCCCCGCGAGCAACCCCGGCACGATTCAATACATCAACGACGCCATCAAGCGCGACGCCGTCGTCAAGGTGCACCCCACCGGCTGCATCACCGTCGACATGAAGGGCGAAAAACTCGCACCCATCGGTTCCCTCGCCCGCGCCGGCGTCGTCGCCATCACCGACGATGGCGACTGCGTGCAGAGCAACGAACTCATGCGCCGCGCCTGCGAGTACGCGAAGATGTTCAACCTGCCGATCATGGACCATTGCCAGGATCACTCCATGACCGTTGGCGCCGTCATGAACGAGGGCGAGGTCTCCGCCCGCCTCGGCCTGCGCGGCTGGCCCAACGCCGCCGAGGATCTCATCGTCGCCCGCAACATCATCCTCGCCACCTACACCGGCGCCCACATTCACCTGCAGCACATCTCCTCGTCCAACTCCGTCGAACTCATCCGTCGCGCCAAGTCCCGCGGCGTCTCCGTTTCGGCCGAGGCCACGCCGCATCACATTGCGCTCACCGACGACTGCCTCGAGTCCTATGACCCGAAGTTCAAGATGAACCCGCCGCTGCGCACCGCCGCTGATCGCGATGCCATCATCGAGGGCCTGCGCGATGGTGCCATCGACATCATCGCCACCGACCACGCTCCGCACACCGACTACGAGAAGGACCAGGAATTCGATTACGCCCCCAACGGCATCCTCGGGCTCGAAACCTCCCTCGCCGTCACCCTCGAGGTCCTGCACCGCAAACACCGCTTCAAGCTCTCCAAGGTCATCGACCTCATGACCCGCAAGCCCGCCGCGCTCATGAACCTTTCCGCCGGCACGCTCACGCCCGGCGCCGCGGCCGACATCTGCCTCTTCGATCCAAACGAACGCTGGACCTACGACGCCAAGGCCGGCTTCTCCAAATCCTCCAACAGCCCCTGGCACGGCGAGGATCTGCGCGGTCGCGTCAAGACCACCCTCGTCAACGGCAAGGTCGTCTTCGACGGCAAGTCCGTGAAGCGCCGCTAGAGCCCAAACCTCGAAACCCGCCCCCCCCACTCCCTTTCACTCAATCCCTTTCACTCTTTCCCTTTCTCCCCCTCCTCCCGCTCATGTCATTCCGCGCTCTCCTCCGCCTCGGCCTCTTCTGCGGCGCCACCCTGCTCGCCGCCCTCGCCCAGGACCCCGCCACGCCCGAACCCGAACAGGAACTCACCCCCGAACAGGAAGCCGCCCTCCAGGAGGCGATGGCCCACCTGAGTTTTCCCGAGCAACTGCAGGCGCTCGGGGTCAAAATGACGGTCGGCCCCGTCACCGCCCCGCTCGGCACGGTCGCCGAGATCCAGCTGCCCGAGGGCTACCACTTCGTCGGCACCGACGGACTCGAGCTGTTCTATCAACTCACCGAAAACATGCTGGGCGGCGACGAGGTCGGTGTCGTCATCGCGCCCGAGGGCTGGATGCTGTTCTTCGACTTCGAGGACATCGGCTACGTCAAGGACGACGAAAAAAACTCCCTCGATGCCGACGCGCTGATGGAGTCGATGACCGACGGTCAGGAAGCCGCCAACTCCGCCCGCCGCGAACGCGGCTGGGATGAGATGCGCGTGCGCGGCTGGGTGCAGCCCCCGCACTACGACGAGAAGTCGCACAACCTCAAATGGGCCTTCAACCTCTCGTCCTCGTCCGACGACCACCAGCAGATCTGGATCAACCAGAACATCCGCCTCCTCGGTCGTTCCGGCGTGATGAACGTCACCCTCGTCGGCAATCCCGCCAACTTCGCCGCCGAAGAGACCGCCGCCGATGCGCTGCTGGCCGACGGTTTCACCTACGTGGCCGGCGAGCGCTACGCCGAGTTCAAGGAAGGCGACAAGATCGCCAAATACGGCCTCGCCGCCCTCGTCCTCGGCGGCGCCGGTGCGGTCGCGGCCAAGACCGGCATCCTCGCCAAGTTCTGGAAGTTCATCGTCATCGGCGTACTCGCCGTAGCCGGTTTTCTGAAAAACCTCTGGAACCGCATCACCGGCAGCCAGCCGGTCGCGACCGCCGACGATTCCGCCGAGTCCAAGTAGGCGCCGCCGCGCATGTCGGACTGGGCCAGTCTCCTCCTCGTGGCCTGGGCGCTGCACGCGCTGCACGGCTTCGTGTGGCGACGCTGGCCCCGGTTCCACTTCGTCGCCTGGACCGCCCGCAGCCGACCGCGACCGCGCCTGTCCACGTGGAGCGTCTTCAGCTTCCTGCCCACCGGCTGGCGCCTGCGCAGCGACGACGTGCCGCTGTCCCTCTCGACGGAGGGAATCACCAATCTTCCGGTGGCCGCGCTCGCCCGGCCCTCACCGCTGCCCGACCAGCTCGAGGCCTGGCGCTGGGAAGACATCCGCAAGGTCGAGTCGCGCAGCGGCCACCTGTGGATCAACGGTCGCCGCTTCGCGCCCGACACCGGTCACGTGAGCGCAGCCGTGCTTCGCCAACTCGCCGCCGCCGCGCCCACCGCGCGCAGCGATCGTATTCAGGTTCTCATGACATCGTGGCTGCGTCCGCTCCGCCTGCGCCGGCTGCACCGCGTGCTCGTGCTGTCGACCGGCACCGCCGTTTCCTGCAATCTCGTCGCCTTCAACCTCTTCGCCCTCGGCTCCCTCTACCTCGCCGGCGGCATTCCCGCTTTGCTGGATGAACGCGTCAGCGAGGCGATCGCCCGCGGCGCGCCCTGGATGATGGCTTACGCCGTGCTCCTGCAAGTCACGGCCTTGGCCACCGCCTGGCGGGCCGGCCGTCGCCTCGTCCGGCATGGCGGTGCGCCGCCGTCGAAAACCCTTGGAGCCGTTCTCTTCCTGCCGCCGCAGAGTTTTCACCTGCGCGCCCTGCTCGGTGAAAGCCTGTGGCCGGCCATGCATCCGCTCAGCGCGGCGCTGGCCTTCGGCTCCCCGACCGCACGCCGCGCCGCGGCCTTCGACGTGCTGGCCGACTTGCACTGGCCGCTGCCTCCCGCAGTCGAGGGCGACGACCTGCCTCGCCGGATCGCGCGCGATCACCGCGCCCGATTTCGCCCCTTGCTCGAAACCGTTCTGCGCGCCGCCGAACTCTATCCGGAAACCCTGCTGGCGGCGCCCGCCCCCGACAGCGCCGAAGCCTGCGCCTATTGCCCACGCTGCGGCGATCAGTTCGTGAAGCCCGACGGCACCTGCCCGCATCGTATCGCCCTGCGCCCCCTCCCGCGCCGGACCGGAAGATAGCCCGCACCGGGAGCAATGCCGATTGAAACTATCCAACCACGAAGGACGCGTTCTGAAGCGCGCCTCGCTGGGACTGTTGTCGGAGATATCAGTCCATGATCCATGGTCCGTAGTCCAGGCCTGAGACAGCGCCTCACTGGAGGCGCGCCCCCTCCCACTATTCCCTTTCACTCTCCACCGGGTTGCCCTTTTCCATCGTTGGCATTCCCACGAGGACTGCTCTGATCGCTCACCTTTGCGTCGCTTAACCCGGATACTTCACACTCCCATGGGAAACTGCTCACACGATGAAATTGTAGGGCTGCCGCTTGTTCCCGCGGCCGCGGGAACGCACCTGCCCCTCAGCCCTCCGTCAACCTGCGGCACGCCGACAAGCGGCGGCCCTACAGTGTGAAATATCCGAGCTAATGGATCTGGCCGAGTTCACCACCCCCGTTCTGGTCGCCCTCTCCGGGCAGGTCCTTTTGCTGCTGGCCGGACTGGTCGTGCTTGTCCGCGTTTTTCTTACTCGTGGCGGACGCGAGAGCTGGCGCCAGCCGAGCCCGCTCGCTCCGCTGCCGTGGAACATCTTCGAATTCGCCCTGGCGGTTTTTGTCGTGTTTGCCGGGGCCGTGGCCGGTCAGATCGTGGCCAACCTCATCGTCGGCGGTCTGCCGCTCGACGAGGAGGAAAAGCTCACGGTCCTCGGCGCCGGATTTCAGCTCGGCATGCTGGCCGGCGCGGGAATCGCCCGCCTCACCGTGAATCAATCGCGGCCGCCGATCGCCATCGACGAACCCGCCCCGCGCGATCCCCCCGCCCTGCCGCCGGACCACGTGGCGCCGATCACCCACTCGCCAGCGATCGCCGGACCGCTCACCTTGCTGGCCGCCCTGCCGGTCCTGCTCGCTGCCAACATCGGCTGGGTCGCGCTACTTGACCGCTTCGGATTCAACACCGACAAGCAGCCGATGGTCGACATCTTCGCCTCCAGCGAATCGTGGCCCGTGCTGGCCGGAATGACCTTTCTCGCGGTGATCGTCGCACCCGTCACCGAGGAGGTGGTGTTTCGCGCCGGACTCTTCCGCTACCTGCGCACGCGACTGCCGCGCCCGATCGCGCTCATCCTGCCCGCTCTGGTCTTCGGCACCCTGCATGGCAACCTCGTCGCCTTCCTGCCGCTGGTGCTGCTCGGCGTCGTCTTCGCGCTGGCCTACGAACGCACGGGTCGCCTCAGTGTGCCCATCGTCGCCCATGCCCTCTTCAATCTAAACACCATCCTCCTGCTGTTCGCCGGCGTGAAGTTCTGATTTCCGTCCACCGCCATGACACCCTTCACCACCCAACGCCGCCTCTCCGTGGCATCGCTCGGCGAATCGCAGCTCATCAAGGAAATCAGTCGCTGGTTGGGCAACGCTTCCCCGCGCTCGCCGGGCGGCATCGGCGACGACTGCGCGGTCTTGGCCGGCTCCCTGCGCGACCAACTCATCACGGTCGATCCCGTGATCTACGGCGAACATTTCAACGACTCCGTTCCCGCCCGCGGGGTTGGTGCCAAACTCTTCAACCGCAACCTCAGCGACATCGCCTCCATGGGCGGCCGTCCGCGCGCCGCCGTCGTCGCCCTCGCCCTCAACGAACAGGTGCGGATCGACTGGCTGCGCGAGTTCTACCGCAGTCTCGCCACCATTGCCCGTAAGCATCGCGTGCCGATCATCGGCGGCGACATTGCCCACCACGCCGCTGGCCTCATCGCCACCATGACCATCGTCGGCGAGAGCCCGGAAAAACGCTGCCTCACCCGCCAGGGCGCCGCGGCCGGCGACTGGATCTTCGTCACCGGCTCGCTCGGCGGCAGCATCCTCGGCTGGCACTATCGCTTCAGCCCGCGCCTGGCCGAAGGCCAGTGGCTCGCCCAGCACCCGCACGTGCGCTCCATGCTCGATGTGAGCGATGGCGTCGCCAAGGACGTGCACGCCCTCACCCCGCCGAACTGCCGGCCCGCCCTCTGCAGCAGCGCCGTGCCGCTGAGCCGTTCCGCCCGCCTACTCGCCCGCCAGACGGGCAAGCCCGTCCTTCAGCACGCGCTCACCGATGGCGAGGACTACGAGTTGCTGTTCACCCTCAGCGGCAACGCCGATCCCGACGCCTTCGTCGCCGAGTGGCGGAAACGCTTCCGCCGCCGCCTCACCTGTATCGGCCGCTTCGTCAAACGCCGCGCCCGTCCCGTCTTTGCCGACGAGATCGACCTGTCCCGCTTCAATGGCTTCGAACATCTGCGCTGAACTCCGCGCCGGGGTCACGACCGCACACGCCGACGCCACCCGCGACCTCGCCGCCGCCCTCGCCGCCGTCCTGCCCGACGACACGGTGCTCGCCCTCCACGGCGACCTCGGCGTCGGCAAGACGACCTTCGTGCAGGGACTCGCCCGCGGCCTCGGTATCCAGGATCCGGTGACAAGCCCCACCTTCAACCTCTACACCCTGCACGAAGGGCCGCGTCGCCTGCTGCACCTCGACGCCTACCGCCTCGAGCACGAGGAACAGGTCGAGGCGCTCATGTTGGAGGACTTCCTCATCAGTCCCTGGATCGCCGCCATCGAGTGGCCCGAACGCATCGCCGGCTGGCTGCCGGTCGGAACCTGGCACATCGACCTCGGCATCACCGACGGCGAACGGCACACCGTGCGGCTGCGAACCACGGCCGACCGCGCCTGACGCCGCCTCTCGGCGCCACCCTCCACCGCAACCGGACAGGATGTCCGTTCTCCCCCTCAACCGACACGCCCCCGTTGGAGAACGGACGTCCCCGTCCGTTCGCGCTGCCTCTCCGCCACCCTCCACCACAAACGGACAGGATGTCCGTTCTCCCCCCCCCAACCGACACGCCCCCGTTGGAGAACGGACGTCCCCGTCCGTTCGCGCTGCCTCTCCGCCACCCTCCACCACAAACGGACAGGATGTCCGTTCTCCCCCCCCCAACCGACACGCCCCCGTTGGAGAACGGACGTCCCCGTCCGTTCGCGCTGCCTCT
>CBFGUO010000036.1:0-66018 GCA_965652375.1 uncultured Opitutus sp. | reverse complement strand
CCACCCCCGGCGGTGGCACGGCCCCGCTCCTGGCCGCCTCATCCGCCGCCCGCTGCTTCTGCGCCTTCTTCAGGGCCTCGTTGATTAAACTCATCTGGCGTAAAATGCTGAAAAACTGAAAAGCTGAAACGCTGAAAACACCTCAGGGAGTCTGCCGCACCTTTGCGACCATCGTGGAGAAGATCCCGATGAGTTCACCGGCCTCCGTCTGGATCCACTGCAGCGACGCGTCGTTGAGCTGACAGTCCTCCATCAAAAGCTCCGCCCACAACTGGGTCTCGTCGGCCTCCTGCAGCAGCCCGTCCAGTTTGGAACAAAACTCGGCGTCCGACCGGGCCCGGGACGCCTCCCGCGCGTGGGACGCGACCGAAGTGCCCGCGCGCAACATCTGCCTGCCCAGGACCTTCACCTCCTCGCGATGACGCGGCAGTCCGATGAAGCATCGGATGACCCGCGAAGCGAAGCGTTTCGTGCGCTGCCGTAGTTCTTCGCTCAATCTGCTCATGGATGTTCCTTTCGTTGGGAGACGGTACTGACCGTCGGGGGTTGGGATTTTGGGGGTTAAAGATTTATCCGGCAGTCAGCGTCGCACTCCGTGCTCGGTACCGTGTTTCAGTATATCGGGAATTTCAGCTTTTCAGTTTTTCAGCGTTTCAGCGTTTCCGACGCGCGAACCGGGACGTCAAAACGTCAGCTTTCTGACGTCCCGGATCGCGCGCCCCACGTCCCAGTACGTCACTTCATCCGACTCGCGGATGAAGGCCGCCAAGAGTGACTTGTCGCAGACGTTGTTGATGATGCGCGGAATGCCGCCGGAGAAGCGGTGAATTTTGCGCGCGGCCCAGGACGTGAACTGCGGACGGCCCTGGCTGCCGGCGAGGGTGAGGCGGTGGCGGATGTAGTGGGCGACGTCGTTGCGCGTGAGCGGCTTCAACTCGTAGTGCACCAGGATGCGCTGCCGCAGTTGGCGCAGCTCGGGCAGCGCGAGGATGTCCTTCAGTTCCGGCTGACCCATCAGCACGATCTGGAGCAGCTTTTGTTTGTCGGTCTCGAGGTTGGAAATCAGGCGGATCTGTTCGAGCACCTCGAAGGACAGGTTCTGGGCCTCGTCGACGATGAGCACGATCTCGCGGCCGGCGGCGATGCGGTGCAGCAGCACCTCCTGCATGTGGGCGATGAGGTCGTGCAGGCTGTCGTCGCGCGTCGTCTCCACGCCCAGGTCGCGCAGGATGGCGCGCAGCATCTCGGTCTCGCTCACCCGCGGATTGAGGATGAGGGCCGTGTCCCATTCGGAGTGCTCGATTTCGTTGAGCAGGCGGCGGCACAAGGTGGTCTTGCCGCAGCCCACCTCGCCCACCAGCACGATGAAGCCCTTGCGCTCCTGCAGCCCGTACAGCAGATGCTGCAGCGCCTCCTGGTGGGTGGGACTCAGGTAGAGGAACTTCGGGTCGGGGGTAATGTTAAACGGCATCTCCTCGAGGCCGTAGTAACGCTGGTACATAAGCGGTTCACCTTGTGACGCTTTGGTCCAAACGCACGTAAATTCCCACCGCCCTCCTCCCGCTCCGCCCACTTCACAGAAGATTCACCGGGCGGCTTGCCCGCCTCAAGCAGGCAGGGCGAGTGAAAGTGAAAGGGAGGAGTGAAAGGGAGCTCGCTCCGCGCTACTACTGCTCCCCGCCCGCGGAATCTAAAAAAGTCTAGACGTCTAAACGTCGGAAGCGGCGCATGCGCCGCAGTCTAGAGGTCGGCTGAGCGCAGCTCAGTCCCGCGAACGCGGGATCACCAGCGGCGGGTGGACCCGCGCCCCGGGAGAACGGACATCTTGTCCGTTTACGTTGCCTCTCGGTCCTTTTTCCGCCTTCTGCGCCTTCTTGCGGCCAATACTTCTCTGCCTCTCAGGATACGCAGCGTTTAATAGCCGCAAACGTAGCGCGAAGCGCGGAGATGGTGCGACCGAAGGTTCGCGCCCCGAAGGGGTGATGGAGGTGGGGGCCCTTCGGGCAACCGACTGAACAAAGGCGCAAAAAATCTCAACTGCAGGCGAACGGCTGCGTGCGTCTATAGACGCATGAGCGGTCTCCGGTGAGCGAACGGCAAAAAATCAATTTCTTCATCTGCCTCTCGGCTTTTCTTGCGCCTTCTGCGCCTCTTTGCGGCCAATTCCTTCCCTGCCCCTCGGTATCCGTGCATTCCGTGCAATCCGTGGTTGAAAACCCATCCTATTGAATAGCCGCAAAAATGCGCAAAATATCTGCGTCGCGAGCGGACAGTTGCGTGCGTCTATAGACGCGTGGACTGGTTCCGGTGACCGGACGGCAAAAAATCAATTTCTTCATCTGCATCTCGGCTTTTTTTGCGCCTCTTGCGCCTTTTTGCGGCTATCCCATCCCCCGGGGTGCGGGCCCTCCCGCCACCGCGCTGCCCGCTGCCGCTACTTCTCGAACCGGAAAACCAGTTCGTCGGGTTTGGCGTAGCCGAGACGGCGGCGGATGACGAGGGACACGTATTCCGGGTCATTGCGGAGTCGCTGCAGCATTTCCTCCTGCTCCTTGAGCCGGTTCTGGGCGATGCGCAGACGCTCCTTCACCAGCCGTTCGGTCTGCTTGCGCTGCTCGTATTCGGCGCGCGTCTGGAGGAAGACCGTGGTCGACCCAATGGCCATGACCACGAACACCACCACCATCACGATCGTCACCAAGCGTTGCATCGAAACAAAGCGTGCGCACCCGACCAAAAACGGAAAGCGGAAAGTGGCGGCGCGCGGCAGCGCGCTGCCACCGTAGCTGCCTCCGGCAGCACCGTAGGCGCGTTCGGCGAACACGCCCTACCTTTTCGCGATGCGCCTTCTGTGCATTCCGTGGTCAAAAAACACGGGGTTGAAGAGGCGCAACTGCAGGCGGACAGTTGCGTGCGTCTATAGACGCGTGAGCGGTTTCCGGTAAGCGAACGGCCAGACGTCAGCTCCGCTTGTTCTCCTCCACTCCACCGAGACCGCGTCCGGAGGCCACGGTCCACCCTGCCGCCTTTTAGGTGGACGTGGGCGTCCCCGACCGCGTCGTTCCACCTGCCCTCCCGGTATCCGTGCATTCCGTGCATTCCGTGTAATCCGTGGTTAAAAAACACCCTGCCTCTCCGTCGCCAATCCAACGCAGCAAACGGACAAGACGTGCCTGAGGCACAATTCTCCACGACCACGGCGCGTTCGGCGAACACGCCCTACCCGCCGCCGCGGCGCCGCTCGCCCCTCGCCTTCCTTCTTGCGCCTTTTGCGCCTTTTTGCGGCTATCCCGCCATGTCACACGACTCCTCGGAGGCTGCCGGCTCCGACCCGCGACGTTTAGACCCGAGACGTTCGACAGAGCGCGGTGGCCCCACCGCGCTCGCCGCCTTCCGCGGCGACCAGCGCGCCTCCCTGCCGCTCCATCCGCTGGAAAAGGCCGTCGTCTGGATCGCGGCCCTGCAGGTCTGCTCCCTTCCCTGGATGCTCGGCAGCATGCGCCCCTGGGCGCAGCTGATCGGCTTCGGCCTGGCCCTGCTCGCCTTTGCCTGCTCCCTGCTCCCTCGAACCTACGCCGGCGACTACAGTCGCCACCAGGCCTTCACCCTCTATCCCTGGCGCAAGCTCATCCGCTGGCCGCTCTGGTGGCTCGGCCTGCTCTTCTTCACCTACGTGCTGACCCAGGCCCTCAACCCCGCCTGGGAGTTCGTGCAGAAGGAGACCACCTGGGTCATGCGGCGCATCGATCACATTGCCTGGCTGCCGACCGGCATGCGCACGCCCTTTGCGATGATGAACCCCTGGCGACAAATGATGATCTGGGGCGCGCCCTTCCTCCTCGCCTGCGCCCTCTGGATCGGCCTCACCCGCCGCAAAGCCGTCATCGCCCTCCTCACCGCCATCGTGGTCAACGCCACGATCCTCGCCGTCATCGGCATCGTCGCCCGCTACACCGCCAATGGCATGATCCTTTGGCTAGTCGAAGGTCGACGCAACTACGCCTTCTCCGCCTTCACCTACAAAAACCACGCCGGCAGTTTCTTTGCGCTCACCGCCGCGATCACCCTCGCGCTCGCCGTCTACGCGCACCGGCGCGCGGCGCGCCGCCAGCTGCGCAGCAGCCCCGCCAGCCTGCTCGTATTCGCTTCCATGATACTCATGGTGGCCGTGCTGCTCTCCTACTCCCGCGCCGCCATCATCATCCTCGCGGCCTTTCTCGCCGTTCTGGCCCTGGTCGGCGTCGTCCGCCTGCTCTTCATCGGTGGCCTGGGCCGGGCGCCCCTGGCGCTGGCATTGTTTGCGATCGGGCTCACGCTGTTCGGCGTGGTGGGAAGCAAGCTGGTCAACTCCGAGAGAACCCTCGATCGTCTGAGCCGGCTAACCGATACCGAGAAAATCGACTCGTCGGTGCTCTCCCGCAGCATTGCCTGGCAGGCCGGTCTCGACATGGCCTCCGAGCATCCGGCCTACGGCTGGGGCGCTGGCGGCTTCCGCTACCTCTTTCCGCGTTATCAACGGGCCCATCCGGAGATTCTTTGGGCCGATCAACGGCGTCAGCGCGGCTTCATGTTCTGGCAGCACGCGCACAACGACTACCTCCAGTTCCTGATCGAAACCGGCCGAGTCGGACTCGGCCTGATGCTCCTGGGACTGCTCCTGGCCCTCGGGCAGTTCATCCGTCAGCGCGGGCTCCGCCATCTGCCGGCGCTGACCCTGCTCGGCGCCGGCTTCGTCACCCTCGCCCACGCCGCGGTGGACTTCCCCCTGCAGAACCCGGCCATCCTGGCCACCCTCGCGACCACGCTCACCCTCGCCCTCATCCTCCCCGCCCAGGAACCGCGGCGGGCGTAGGCCGGCGGCCGGCGGAGCGGTAGGCGCCCCTGGCGCCCACCGTGGCGCCTTCGGCGCCCACCGTGCCGGCTCCGCCGGCCACCGTAAGCTGCCAACGGCAGCACCGTCCGACAGTGGCGCCTCCGGCGCCCACCGTGCAGCGCTGCGCGCTACGTTTGCGGCTATTCAACAGCCTGGGTATTAAACCACGGAGCGGCGGCCGAGAGGCAAAGCGGTTTTTGACCACGGATTTCACGGATGCTCCAAAGGCGCACAAGTGGACACGGATGCTGAGAGGCAGAGGGCGGGTCGCGGCGAGCCGTGCCTGAGGCAGGCAAGCGCGACCCCTACAGGGTGTAGGGGCGCCGCTAGCCGGCGCCCGGTTGCGGTGGACGGGTGGAGAACGAACGTCCTCGTCCGTTTGCGTTGGACGGGCTGCGGCGGAAAGGCGCGGAGGAGCGGCGTCCGAGAGGCAACGCAAACGGACGAGGACGTCCGTTCTCCAGGGGTGCGGGCCCTCCCGCCGCTGGTGACTTTTAGACGTTAAGACCATTTCTGACTCCGGGCTGACAGGATTCTCTGCTGTCTCTGCGTGCTCCTGTAAAAACCGGATTGGGAACGCTTTTGACCGCCCCTCCCGCCATTTCGCTGCCTCGGCGTCCTCCTGTAACCGCTTCATCGATACGTGGTCGGCCACGCTCCAAGGCAGCCACTTCCCGTCGCCGCTCACCGTGCCGGCCCTGCCGCCCACCGTGCAGCGCCCCGCGCTGCCACCGCCCACCGCAGCGGCTTGCCCGCCTCTGGCGTGGCTCCGCCGGCGACTTGACTCCATCAATGTTGCACTACAATTGTAGCACATGAGTTCTCCGACTTCCCTGCGCATCCCGGCGAACGCGAAGCGACGCATCGCGGCAGCCGCTCGTCGTCGCGGGATGAGCACGAACGAATTCATGATCGAAGCCGCTTTGAAGGAAGCCGCCCGGCCAGACTGGGAGAAGTTCTTCGCCGAGCACCCCCCGGTTTCACTCCCCCCGGACGCGCCTCGCGACCTTTCCACCCGTGAAGGCTTCGGAGGTTAAGTTCCTCGTCGATGCGGGGCCGCTGGTGGGAGCCTTCTGGCCCGCCGATCAATGGCATACCTGGAGCCGGGCCACGCTTTCATCCCTGAACGCCCCTGCCTTTACCACGGAGTCCGTTTTTGCTGAGGCGGCGCATCTCTTGAAGCCCTGTTTGCCGGCCCTGCTGCAACTGCTGGCCGCGCTCGATCGGGGACTGGTGCGGTTTTGTCCGGTTTATCCCCACCGGATCGGCCGGGCGGTTGAAATCCTAACGACCTACGCACCGCGGTCCGACACGGGAGACGCTTCGCTGTTGATCCTCTCGGAGCAGTTTCCCCGCGCCCGGCTCATAACGATCGACCGGGAGGATTTCCAGATCTACCGCCGTGCCGACGGTCGCCCGGTCCCATGCCTCATGCCACCGTAGCTGCCAACGGCAGCACCGTCCGACAGTGCGAGCTTCGCTCGCCACCGTAGCTCCCCGCCCGAGGTTTACCCGCCTTAGGTGGGCGGGCAAGGCTCCGCGAGCACCGTAAGCTGCCTACGGCAGCACCGTGCCAGCTCTGCTGGCCACCGTAGCTCGCTCCGCTCGCCACCGTGCAGCGCTTGCCTGCCCACCTCAGGCGGGTAAACCTATGGCATGGCTCCGCGCTGCCACCGCCCAAGACTTTCCTGTTAAGACTCCTGATCCCGCTTGGCCAAGAACTCGTCTGGAGCCAAAACAGACAGCCCCGAATCTGGGAAATCCCCTTTGTTCCGTGTAATGATCATCCCGATACGCTCCTCGGAGCTGGCCGATTCGGATTGGACTGTGTCCTCAAAATCTTTGCCCGGCGAAGTCAATGCGGCGAAGATCTCGCGTTCGCTCACCATCGTCACTCCCGCGATCAACTGTCGCAATTGCCTCAACAATGCCAATGCCGACTGGTTCCCAAGAGGTTTGCGCAGGATGTAATACAGATTACTGAACGAAAGTGCCGAGAGGTGGATCCTCAGATGGCCCATTTCGGCGAGAGCAAAAATCCGATGGGCATACTCCGCAAAGGGCTGCCGATCCATGAGGTGGTCAAGCACCACGTTGGTGTCCAAGAAAACATCCCTGTCACGCATGCTTGTCGGTCAATTCCGCCACCAGGGCCGCCCGTTCATCAAAGTCCCTTGGCAACGGAACCGCACCGCGCAACGCATCGGTTACGGGCGTTTTCCGAGCTTGGCTGTCCTGCCAGTTAAGCGCCATGACCTGAAGCTGCCGGCCAACGATCTCTGCCACCGTGGTGTGACGGCGCATAGCCTCCTGCTCGGCGTATTGCAGGACTCGCGGATCGAGATCAATGGTGAGGGTGGTGCTCATTTACGACAATCAACCTCAAGCGCCCCGGTGCCGCAAGGCGGGAATCAATTCCTCCGCAGCTCCGTTACCGGAACGAAGGAGGCCCCGCGGCGCCGCACACCGCCGCCGTTCTCCTCACTCTTCACGACCACGGCGCGTTCGGCGAACACGCCCTACCCACTCCACTCACCGCGCCGGCTTGCCTGCCTATGGCATGGCTCCGCCGGCCACCGTAGGCGCGTCCCGCGCCCACCGTAGCGCCTTCGGCGCTCACCGTGCCAGCTTTGCTGGCCACCGTAGCTCGCTCCGCGAGCACCGTAGGCGCGTTCCGCGCCCACCGTAGCGCCTCCGGCGCCCACCGTGCAGCGCTGCGCGCTACGTTTGCGGCTATTCAACAGCCTGGGTATTAAACCACGGAGCGGCGGCCGAGAGGCAAAGCGGTTTTTGACCACGGATTTCACGGATGCTCCAAAGGCGCACAAGTGGACACGGATGCTGAGAGGCAGAGGGCGGGTCGCGGCGAGCCGTGCCTGAGGCAGGCAAGCGCGACCCCTACAGGGTGTAGGGGCGCCGCTAGCCGGCGCCCGGTTGCGGTGGACGGGTGGAGAACGGACGCCTGTCCCGCGGCCGCGGTGATCCTCGTCCGTTTGCGTTGGAGTGCGCGGGACGGCGGCGAGGGAGCTGGAGCGACGCGGTCGGGGACGCCCACACCTGTCCCGCGACCGCGGCGATCCACCTGAAAGGTAGCAAGGTGGACCGTGGCCTCCGGACGCGGTCTGCGGTGGAGCGGAGAAGAACAAGCGGAGCTGACATTTGGCCGTTCGCTCACCGGAAACCGCCCACGCGTTTAGGACCTCCCTTTATAGACGCACGCAACTGTCCGCCTGCAGTTGAGATCCTTGCGTCCCGCGGCAGCGTGACTAGGCTCCGCCCAGCCGCGGCTAATTCCTTCTCTGCCTCTCGGTATCCCGTATTTGAACAGGAGGGAGCAGAGGAAGCAGAGAAGGAGGGGCTGGGCTGACAGGATTCTCTGCTGCCTCTGCGTGCTCCTGTAAAAACCGGATTGGGAACGCTCCTGCTTCCCTTCCGCTGATTCTCACGACTTGCGAAGTCGTGCAGCCAGATCGGCTACGATTGCCGGACTGATATACAAACCTGCACGCTGCACTTCTTCAGCGGCAGCTTCGAACCCGTCCAAATGTCCAGCCTCCACTGCTGCGGCGAGAATCCCCAGGGTGCCGGTGAGCGGAAGTCCGAGCATTAGCGCTGCGCGACGCGCCGCCCTGTCGTCCAGGATCGAAACTGTACCCGTATGCAATCGGGCAAATTCAAGCACCTCCGTTTCGCCACGTCCCAGTCGTGAGGTCGCGAGCGGCGAAATAGTTGGGGTGATGTCGACGACTGACAGCCATGGAGTTCCAATGATCGAACGTTCCTCTGCCGGTCCTGCAGTTATCTCCTCAATTACCCCCCGAGGAACGACGACCGAGGAAAACAACTTGGGCAAGAGATCGAGACAGCCAGCACGTGCGAGCACGATGAGCGGCGACGCATTGACGACTGCCGCTTTCACTGATCGAGAATCAGGCGTGCTGCATCCCAAGCCTCATCCGCCGTCTCCTGCATTGGCGAAACGTTCATTCGGGACAAATGGGAGACGAACTCACTGCGATTCATTCCGGCGATCTCCGCTCCCACCTCCTGGCTTACCCGCCCAATTTCATACAGCTTAACTGCCGCTGCCGCTCGTAGTTCGACAGCCAAATCCGCCGGATCGCGATCAAGTCCGAAGAACGCCTCGTCCGAAAGCTGAATTTCCACCGACTTCATTGCTGCACTAGGTCACTCGGCTGGCGGCTCATGTCAATGTTACCCGTAGCGCCTCCGGCGCTCACCGTCCGACCGTGGCTCGGCCCTGCGAGCCCACCGTGCGAGCTTCGCTCGCCAGACCGTGCCGGCCTTGCCGGCCCACCGTGCAGCGCCCCGCGCTGCCACCGTAGCGGCTTTGCCGCTCACCGTGCCGGCCTGCCGGCCACCGTAGCTCGCCTCCGCGAGCACCGTAGGCGCGTTTTGCGCCCACCGTGCAGCGCTCCGCGCTGCCACCGTAGCTCCCCGCCCGAGGCGGGCAAGGCTCCGCGCTGCCACCGTAGCTCCCCGCCCGAGGCGGGCAAGGCTCCGCGAGCACCGTAAGCTGCCTTCGGCAGCACCGTGCCGGCCCAGCCGGCCACCGAAGCGCCTTCGGCGCCCACCGTGCGAGCTTCGCTCGCCGCTGCCTCTGCGTGCTCCTGTAAAAAACCGGATTGGGAACGCTTTTGACCGCCCCTCCCGCCATTTCGCTGCCTCGACGTCCTCCTGTAACCGTTTCATCGATACGCGAAGGATGAGGATTCCATCCGTGCCAATCGGTGCAATCTGTGGTCCATTGAACCCATGCGGCTGGCTTTTTTTTGCGTCTTTCCCCCCTTAACGTCATTCTTGTCCGCCATCCCCTTCGGCGGCGGCGGATACGCCCCATTGCGCCCGGCCACCTCACCCGTTTCGCGGCTGCTCCTGGTTTCAGCGTTTTATCTTTCAGCTTTCAGCTTTTCCGCGGTGGCCCAGCCAAAGCCAAATCCACTGGGTTTCGACATGGGCTGGTCGCCCGAGCAGACCGAGGCGACGCTCGCCGACCTCGGTATCGACGGCTCCCACGGCACCTGGCTGCGGATACGCGGCATGGCGGGCTCTGCGGTCGTGCATGCGTACGACGAAGACAGAGGTCGGAGGACGGAGGACGGAGGTCGGACGACAGAGGACAGACTCGACCAGGCTGTGGCGCTTGATCCGCGGATCGTGAAACGGCGGGAGGCCTTGGTCGCTTTGCGCGAGCGGGGCCATCGCCTGGTGGCGATGCTGCGCTGGTCGCCGTGGGAAAGCGGCAAGCGCCCCAGCCCCGCGCACCTGCCGCTCGACCTGCGCGAAGCCTACGAGCGCTGCCGCGACCTCGCCTACACCTACGGCGATCTCATCGACGCCTGGGAAATCGACAACGAACCCGACATCCTCTTCGTCCCCGAAAACGCCGAAACCTTCGCCGCCTTCCACAAAGCATGCGCGCTGGGCGTGCTCGCGGGACGCGAACACGCCCAGCGGTCTAAAGGTCTCAAAGTCGAAAGTCTAAAAGTCGGAAGCAGCGAGCAGAAGCTCGCGACCGAAGATTCCCCCCAGGACACCACGGGCGCGGGTCCTCCCGCAGACTCGACTCCGAGACCTTTAGACTCGCGACCTTTAGACCACTCGTCTCACGACATTAAGACCTTAAGACATTTAGACCTTAAGACCGAGCAGCCAGCGGCTGCTTCCGCCATCATGCACTCCCCCATGGCCTTGCCGCCGGGGCCGTATTGGGAGGAGCTGGTGGCCAACGACGTGCTCCGTTACACCGAGGCCTTCAACTACCACTACTACGGTTTCCCCGAAGACTTCCGCGGCGTCCGCGACGCGTGGGTTGCTGCGCTCCGCGCGGCGGCGGAGGACGGATCCCGGAGGTCAGAGGACGGATCCCGGAGGTCAGAGGACGGATCCCGCAGGTCAGAGGACGGAGAGTATTCCGGGGTACCACAGGCATTCCTGCCTGTGAACGCGAAGTCCCCACAGACAGGAATGTCTGTGCCACAAAGCCAATCCGACTCTCAGACCGCATCGGTGCAGCCGCTGCCCGCGGAGAAGACTGCTGACGACCTTCAGACCTTTAGACTTTCGGACTTTAAGACCGCATCGGCGGAGCCGATGCTCCCGCTCTTCCTGACAGAATACGGCTACGGCTTCCTGGACCGCTTCGACCGGCACACGGTCGAGGGCCGTGCGCGCCAGCAACGTTTCTTTGAGCTGACCCTGCCCGCCGTCACCGACGGCACCATCACCGGTGCCATGGCCTTCGTCTTCATGCCCTACTACGAGCACGGCCAGAACGAGTTTGGGCTGCTGGCGGAGGTTCCGGAGGCTCAAGCAGAGTCGAAAGGTCTAAAGGTCACAGAATCCACCCCAATCCGTCCCGGCATCCCTACACAGTCCTCCGAATCCAGCGGACCTGCCGCCCCCACCGGCTCCGCCAGTATCGGGGAGCGGGACCTCCCGCAGACCCGACTTTCAGACCTTAAGACTTTTAGACTTTTAGACTCCACCGGGCAGAGCCCGGCGGTCAGCCCGGTGGTCCTCGATTTCATCGCCGGCGACGAGATGCAGACCGTCAAACGGTACAACGGGCATTTGCTCAGACGCATCGAAGACGCGGCTAAGCAAAAAGAATTTTCCGCCTCCTGCGGAAACTTCACCCTCGTCCTCTACAACCTCAGCAACGAACCCATCACCGGCAGACTCGAGCTCTCGCTCGAGTCAGGCGCAGTTACCCTGCGCCCAGAGGACGGAGGACAGAAGTCGGAAGACGGAGGGCGGAAGACAGAGGACGGAGGACAGAAGCCGGAGATCGTTGATAGGCCGGAGCCTTATCGGAGTCCCGATGTTCCACGTTCCAGTCTCCGCCCGCCGACCCCATTGTCCAACAATGGCCCTGAGCCTGTCGAAGGGCACTGGCCCACCGACGACACGCGTATCATCTCCACCACTACTGGCAAAACCTACGCCATCACGCCGGCGCTGGAGCTGCTCTTGGATGCCGCATCCTCGGTACCACAGGCATTCCCTCCCAGGCGGGCAAGCCTGCCTGTGAACGCGCAATCCCCACAGACAGGAATGTCTGTGCCACAAGATTCCCCGGTACCACAGGCATTCCAGCCTGTGAACGCCTCCTCCTCTGGCGAAGTGGTACCACCGGAATCGACGGCAGAGAATCCGCACTCAGCGTTTCAGCCTTTCAGCGTTTCAGATTTCATGTTGGCGCCCATGGCGCGAACGGAACTCCAGTTCACCGCAACCCTCCCCAATCAAGAACTGCGCCCACATCGACTACTGGCGGTTTGGCATGAAGAGGCCCAAGCCCAAACCGTCGGAAACGCTGATGACTCTATTTCAGCTTTTCAGCGTTTCAGGTTTCAGCATTTCGACGCGCGCCTAGCGACGCGCCTCTATCCTTCGCCGGCCGCCTTCCGGCTGCAGACCCTCGATCGTCTGGATTTCACCGCGGAGGACAATGCGGCCGCCCGCGCGCGCCAGCTCGCGCGTCCCCGGGTCCCGGGTGAAGCGCAGCTGTATCCGCATCCCACGGCCGAGCGCTGGCTCAGCACGCCCGGCGTGGACATTGAAGAGACTGCCACCGGCTGGCGGATCACGGTCAACGACCTCCCCCCCGAACCCCTCCGCCCCGCCGAAATCGAACTGCCCCTACCCGACGGCTGGACCAACCTGATCTCCGCCAATGGCGCGAGCGCCAGCGAGCCGGACTCGACTTTAAGACATTTAGACTCGCGACCTTCAGACCGCGACGCCTCGCGTCGCACCACCGCCCTCAGTTTCAAATACCGCCTGATTTTGCCACAACCCGACGGCTCTTCGCCTGCTCCCGCGAATGCGGGACTGGACGAATCCGCCGAAGCCTCGGCGAAGGAGGAAGACCCGACACCTTCCCACCTTCCCACCGATTTGGCGCATGCGCCAAATCGCTTCGAAGAATTCGAGCTCCTCCTCCGTGACGCCAACGGCACCTTCTGGACGGTCTGGCCGCGCCTCCTGGCCCACGCCGAGTCCCGCACCTACCTCGAGCCCTGGACGAACTTCACCCCCATGTTCCACTCGCGGGCCCCTGAGCGCCGCCTTCCGAACGACCCGCCAAGGAGCGATACGGATGAAGGTTCGGTTTCAGCTTTTAAGCGTTTCAGTGTTTCAGCGTTTCCCACCAATGATCTTGGATCGTTGGTGATCCAGCTCCGCCCCCGCGTGCTCCCCACCACGATCGAAATTTGGCGCCCCCAGATCGTCGAATTTCGCCCGAAGGAGTGAAACGCGGTGGCGCCACCGTAGCTCGCTTCGCGAGCACTGTAGCGCCTTCGGCGCTCACCGTGCCGGCTCCGCCGGCCACCGTAGCTGCCTCCGGCAGCACCGTCCGACAGTGGCGCCTCCGGCGCCCACCGTGCGAGCTTTGCTCGCCACCGTAGCTCGCTTCGCGAGCACCGTAGGCGCGTTCCGCGCCCACCGTGCGAGCTTCGCTCGCCACCGTGCAGCGCTTGCCCGCCTATGGCATGGCTCCGCGCTGCCTCCGTAGGTCCGCTACGTAAGCTCACCTCCGCCGCCCGTTGTCTCTCCAACCTCGCGGATAAGCAGTAGCGCCTGCAGGTGATCCGGGTCTTGCAGGGTACTTTGAATACCCACCAGCATCCAAAAGCCCCCTCGCATCCCGTAGAAAATACTGAAAATCGAGCTTGGAATGGGTTTCTGCCTCCAGCCGTGCCCCCGGATGGCAGCGCTTCGGGGGAACGTCGTCAATGCAGCCACACTGGACTGGTACCGTGCGAAGAAACGCTCGGCGACTCGCTCTCCACCTCTCGCCTTGTGGTAATCGTAGGCGGCTTGGAGGTCCTCAGCGTAACCCGCCGCTTGGACCCATCCCGCCTTCATCGACGCAGTTTCTTCTCCGCGTCCCCGAGAGGAAAACGCTTGCCCGCGTCAGAAAGTGCGTCGACCGCCCGCCGCTCCAACAGGGCGGTCTGTGAATCGGTCAGTTCCGCTTCGCTCTCGGCTGCCCGCCAAAGCCAGTCCGCCAGCGCCCGCTTTTCCTGCGAACTGAGCGTTTTCAAATGATTCTCCAGGCTCTTCATCGGTAATTCAGTTTTTCCGACGATCGCTTCAAGTCAACCGCCTCGTCCACCGTCCTACCGTGCAGCACTGGCCTGCCCGCCGTAGCGCCTTCGGCGCCCACTGTGCCCGCTTTGCTGGCCACCGTAGGCGCGTTCCGCGCCACCGTCGTGGCTTCGCCGCTCACCGTGCCGGCTTGCCTGCCTATGGCATGGCTCCGCCGGCCACCGTAGCTGCCTCCGGCAGCACCGTCCGACAGTGGCGCCTCCGGCGCCCACCGTGCGAGCTTTGCTCGCCACCGTAGCTCGCTCCGCGAGCACCGTAAGCTGCCTCCGGCAGCACCGTGCCAGCTTCGCTGGCCACCGTAGCTCGCGCAGCGAGCACCGTAGGCGCCTTCGGCGCCGACCGTGGCGCCTTCGGCGCCCACCGTGCAGCGCTTGCCTGCCTATGGCATGGCTCCGCGCTGCCACCGCCACAGTTTCGATTGACGAAACGGCGGTGGATTGCGGCTATCCCGCCATGTCAAACGACACGCCGGCGAAGGCTGGAGCGCCTGATCCGACTCCCGACCCAATGCCGGCTGAAGCCGGCACTACGCCCGCACCACGCCCCCCCGTAGCGGCGGCTTCAGCCGCCGACTCCTCTTCGCCAGACGCAAAGCGTCGGGACGAATCCGCCATAGTCCCGCATGGCGGGACGACGGCGGATACGACTTCCGATCTCCGCCATCCGTCCTCGGCGGCTTCGCCGCCGCCCACCCGTCGCATCCTGGGGATCGACTACTTCATCGGCAGCGTCGAGCAGGCGGTCGCAAAAACGCTCGCCGGTGGCCTGGTCGTGGCACCCTCCGGTCCCGGCATGGCGGTCGATCTGGTCCATTCCGCGGAGTATCGCGAAGCGGTGCAATCGGCCGACCTCGCGCTCACCGATTCCGGCTACATGATCCTGCTCTGGCGGCTCTTCACGGGCGAGAAGCTACCGCGTCTCTCCGGCTTGCGTTTCATTCGCGCGCTGCTCGACGAGCCGGCCCTGAAGGCCCCCCGCGGTTCTTTCTGGATCATGCCGTCCGCGACCGAGAGCGCGCGCAACCGGCAGTGGCTCGAAGCGCGCGGGTATCCGCTTTCTGATGACGACCTCTACATCGCCCCGTTCTACGGATCGGCCCGCATCGATGATCCGGAGCTGATCGCCCGCATCGAAGCGCGCCGTCCCCGGGTCGTCATGTTGTGCATCGGCGGCGGGATTCAGGAACGCGTCGGCTGCTACTTGCGACGCGAACTCAGCTACCGGCCCGGCATCACCTGCCTCGGCGCCGCCATCGCCTTCGAGACCGGCGGCCAGGCCAGCATCCCGCCCTGGGCCGACCGCCTCATGCTCGGCTGGCTCCTGCGCATCCTCTCCGATCCCCGCAAGTTCGGCAAACGCTACGCCGCATCGATCCGCCTCGCCCCCCTGCTCTACCGCCACCGCGAGCGGCTGCCGCCGCTTCGCGGGAAAAGCTAAAACGCTGAAACGCTGAAAACTAAAATCTCACCCGCCTCGCCGAAGCCGCGGCGGACGGTGCGCTACGCGCGCTCGTGGTCGGACCGTGGCGCCTCAGGCGCCCACAGTGCTGGCTTCGCTCGCCACCGTAGCTCCCCGCCCGAGGCGGGCAAGGCTGCGCGAGCACTGTAGTGGCTTGCCCGCCTCTGGCGTGGCTCCGCCACTCACCCTGCAGTGCTCCGCGCTGCCACCGTGAGTTCGCGAAGCGAACACCGTAGCTGCCTACGGCAGCACTGTCCGACAGTGGCGCCTCCGGCAGCACTTCCTGATTTCAGCTTTTAGCTTTTTAGCCTGTTAGCTTTTCCCCGCCGAAGTCGGCGTCAATACGCCGACTTCGGTGGAAAGAACACCTGCCAGAACGTCCGCAGGATGATGACGACGTCCAGCGTGAGGCTCCAGCGGTTGACGTAGTAGAGATCCCAATACACGCGGCGGTTGAGCTTGGCCGGATCGTCGATTTCCCCGCGGTAGCCCTTGGTCTGGGCCATGCCGGTGATGCCCGGCTTCACCAGCGTCCGCATCCGGTAGGTGCGCTCTTGCTGGGCAAATTCCTCATCGTGCTGGGGCAGATGCGGCCGGGGACCGACCACACTCATCTCGCCCCGCAGCACGTTGATGAACTGCGGAAACTCATCGAGACTGCTGCGGCGCAGGAAACGGCCCAAGGGATAAATGCGGTCGTCTCGCGTCGACGCCTGCTTCGCCTCGCGCTGATCGTCCCGATCGGCGGAATACATCGAGCGGAACTTGTACATGTCGAACTTCCGCCGATTCTGCCCGCCGCGGGGCCGCAGGAAAAACACGGGGCCCGGCGCCTGCCAGCGCTGCACCAGCCACACCAGCAGCGTGAGGGGCGGCAGCAGGAAAATAACGACGGGCAACGAAACGGCGATATCGAGCAGGCGCTTGAGTGCACGATTGACCGGATCCTCCAGCGGCTCCTCCTGCAGGGCCAGGAACTGGTGGCCGCCCTCTTCGATCGGCACAAAGGTCTGGGCCAGCCGGTCGGCATAGTTGTTGTAGATCAGGAGTCGTGCGCCCTCCTGCTGGCAGGCACTGACCACACGCTCCATCGCGGCGACATCGTCGAACATCTCCATCACGATCACCTGCTGTACCCCGAACTCCTGAATCAACCGCCGCGCCTCCTCCACCGGGCCCAGGTAGGGCGCAATCAACTCGTCCGCTCGCGACGGTTCATCGTTGCTCACCAAGCCCACCGGCCGGATGCCCAGGTGCTCGCGGTTTTCGATCCACTCATTCAACCGCTCGAGGGCCTGGAATCGCCCCACGAACAGCGTCCGCAGCAGCCGTTGTTCCGGGAAGAGCAGGCGAGCCAGCTCCCGGGGGACCTTGGCATGGCTCCACCACAGGAAGGAAAACAGCACGATCAGGTAGGACCCGAGAAACAGACGGCTCACCGCCCGATCCTTGATCGCAAACATGAGCGCAAAGATGCAGGCGGCGACGATCAGCGTTTGTCGAAACGCCAGGGTCATCGCGTCCAGCAACTGCAGGCGGTGCAGCCGCTGCGCCTCCACCGCCATGGTGCGTCCACTCACCAGCATACCCACCACGACCGCCAGCACGTAAGGCATGAGGTTCAGGTTCTCGCTCAGATCGAGAAAGGGCACCAAATCGACCGCTTCCGCCAAGGCGAGGAACAGCAGACTGGCCGCCGCCAAGGTGAATAGCCCGTAAGCCGTAACCAAACCTCTCAGCCGATAGGTAATCATGAAGCCCCTGATGCAAGCCGCCTGCGCCCTCCCGGCGCAAGCTTGCGTTGAGCGGTACTCGCACCGTGGCGCCTCCGACGCTCACCGTGCAGCGCAATGCACTGCCCCTCCTCCATCTTCCGCGAGAACGTCGCGCCCGTCCTCCGACGTCAGTCCTCCGTCCGCAGCGCCTCCGGCGCTAACTCCCGCACCTGCGAAATCATCTGGTCCATTAACGGACGCAGGGCTTCGCTGTCCAGTGGCTGCGCCGACGACAGACGGATAAAAAACTGCTCTTTGCGCAGGCTGAGGCCATTCCGGAATACCTCCGTGAAAGGGGCGTACCACGGCGGGTGTTCCATCGTTCCGTATGACACAACTTCGCCGCCCACAATGTGCCAAAAGAGGACCCGCTCCCTGACCTCACCGATTGTGAACACTCTGGCTTCCCCAGCCGGTACCGGGCCATCGCTCCACGTTTCGACCCGTGCGCCGAATTCTCGTATCCAGCCATTGCCCACCCAACAAACATCCGGAGTATGCGTGGCAACCTCCTTGGTCGCCATTTTTCCGGCTCGCCAATAGGCGAGGTACACCGAAAGCCGGTTGCCTGACGGATAGGTGTAGTCGACGAACACAGCGTCGTCATAGTTCAGGATTTCACCCACCGCTTCCCGCATTTCGAGGGACTGGGCAATCGGCCTGGCGGTCACGGTCCATCCCGCAGGTGGTTCGGGAAGCAAACTGGCGACCGAGCCGTGAAAGCGATTTTCAGAGGTCATCGTGGTCCCGTAGAGCACCAGCCCCGCCGCAACAGCGAACAATCCTGCTACTGCGACCAAACTTGCTTTCTTGCTCCAATGCATCAGTCCCGGCGGTTTGTCGTCGGTAAAACCCAGAGGCGAGCGGAAACGCATGTAACGATCCGAAGTCGGAGGCCAGAGACCGGAGAACGGAGGAAGGACAAAGAGAACGGACTGCCCCGTCTGTTTACCACACCGCATCGGACGCGGACGTGCGACCTCCTGCTTCCCTTCCGCTGCAGCGCCCCGCGATGCAACCGCTGCGCAACGTACATTTCGACATCCGCTCTCAGATCTCCGGTCTCAAACCTTGGTGACTTCGCCGCCACCACCCAACTCCCCGCCAGACCCCGAAGCCGACGGTTGCACCCAGCCACGAAGCAAGGATATCCTTGGGATCACTTACTCGCCCGGGAATCGAAAGCTGAGAGAGTTCCAAGCTGGCGGCAAATACGACAGTCGCCGCCAGTGCCATCCAACCCGATCGCCGCCCCAACCCGATCGCGACGATGAGAAACATCAGCCCAAAGGCAGGCACATTGCGCAAGACGCCGAACCGGTCCGCGATCTCGCCAACCCAAGCCGGCAGCCATCCCACTTCGCCGAGATAAGGCGACGAGCGCAGCGCCAGCAATGAGAGCGCCCCACCCGCGCTGGCCACCAATGCGGCTCGCATCCAAATCGACATTCGGTCATCAGACGCAGTCCTCCGCAGGGCGGCAAGTCGGCTTCGCGGCCTCGAATGAAGGACCGAGGCGGATTCGCCGCTCGTCGACAGTAAGACCGTTGCTCGCTTTGCGAATACCCTAGCGCCTGTGGCGCCACCGTACCGGCCCCGCCGGCCACTGGCAAAGCTCGATTGACGAATCGGCGGCGCATGCGGCTATTCCTGCCATGTCAAACGACACGCCGACGGCTGCTGGTTCTGACCCGCGAGCCCTAGAGCCAAAATTCTCGACGAAACCATGCGTCAAACGCGCGTCGCCTCCGCCGCCCACCCGGCGTCTCCTGAGGGTCGAATACTTAGTGGGCAGCGCCGAACAGGCGGTCGCCCAAACCCTGGCCGGCGGTTTGGTCGTCACACCTCCCGGTGTCGGGATGCCAGTCGATTTACTCGCCTTTGAAGAATACCGCCAAACGATTCAGTCTGCCGCTCTCGCCAGCACCGACTCCGGCTACATGATCCTGCTCTGCCGGCTTCTCCCCGGCGAAAAGCTCCCCGGCTTTCCGGCCTGTGCTTCCTCTGCGCTCTACCCGCCGAACCCGCCATGAAAGCCCCGCATGGGTCCTTCTGTAACATGCCGTCACCCGCCGAGAGCGAGCGCAATCGACGGTGGCTCGAAGCGCGCTGGTATACGGTTTCTGATGACGACATCTACATCGCCCCGTTCTACGGATCGGCCCGCATTGATGACCCGGAACCGATCGCCCGCATCGAAGCGCGTCGCCACCGGGTCGTCATGCTGTACATCGGCGGCGGCATACAGGAACGGTCCGGCTGCTAACTGCGGCGCGAGCTTTCGCACCTGTCCGGCATCACCTGCCTAGGCGCCGCCATCGCCTTTGTACCCGGCGGCCAGGTGAGCATTCCGCCCTGGTCCGACCGCTTTATGTTCGGCTGGCTCCTGCGCTTTCTCAAATCCCCGAAAATTGGTCAA
The DNA here is from genome assembly GCA_965652375.1 of uncultured Opitutus sp. Taxonomy (GTDB): domain Bacteria; phylum Verrucomicrobiota; class Verrucomicrobiia; order Opitutales; family Opitutaceae; genus Actomonas. The sequence goes on along the minus strand of CBFGUO010000036.1, from coordinate 46,355 downwards.
ACGCTAGTGGGACAACCTCCGCCTCGCCCCCCTGCTCTACCTCCACCGGGATCAGCTGCCGCCATTGATCTACAATGCGTTGCACTTCCTATCCCAACCATTTCCTTCCCTCATTGCCTCTCAGGCGGCACGGTACTGCACAGTTATAGAATCGAACTTTTTCCCACACATTGTCCGCCTACTAATGATACCGGCGACCATCGAAACGAGCCTCATCCACTGTCCACAATCCCATACAGGGCGCTTACCTGTCATCGGCCAGCTTCCACCTTGACTTCACTGGGATGCATGGATTTCCGCTGCAAACCGTGCCATTAGGTAAATTCATTATAACGATACTTCCAGCCGTTGCAACGGCGTCCACACCGACAGTAATCCCGGGGCCCACAAAAACTTGGGCACCGATCCATGCTCCTTCCCGAATAAAAATAGGTGCATTACGATAGCTCATGGCGACGTCACGGTAATTGTGGTTTCCCGCGCACAAGAATGCGCGCTGGGAAATACAACCGTGTTGGCCGATGGTGATTGCTTCTAAGTTTAATAGGTTTACCTCCTCGCCGATCCAAGAATAGTCCCCAATTTCGAGTTTCCATGGGAAATGAATATTAACACGAGGTTTGATAACTACACCGCGCCCCACTTTAGCCCCGAATGCGCGCAAAACGCGCGACTTCCAGCTACTTGACCATGGGAATGCAGATAAGAAGAAGATTAGCTTGCAAATATACCAAGCTGCTTCAACGATTTTGCTGCGTCCGCGGTGTAGATTTTGCTGAGGGTCGAACAGATCATTCCGCACTCGGGTCATAGGTTCGTTTCCTGAAGGGTGAACAATTTAAGAAAGTTTTCGAGCGCACCCTCGGCCTCAAGCTTCAGCTTTTTCGCCCGTTGCCGTGCTCCGGCGGAAATTGCAGGCCCTTTTCCCTCCGCTCCACTCCATAAATCAATCGCGTCGAGGGCCGCCGCCGAAAAATCCTCGATACGCGACACCAGCCGCCCGCACGACTCATCGAGCAGCCCGGCGATACAACCACGATCATAGGCTACTATAGCGCAGCCGGCTCGCAAACCCTCGTGAATCACCAGCGGCTCTGCCTCATTACGATACTGCGACGGGAAAAGCAACACACCAACTTGCGCAAAAAAATCATCCTTCGCGGTCCCATAAACTGGCCCCACATACCGAACGTTATCAAGCCGAGAGGCCCTTCGAATAAACTCAGCCTCCACTATCGTGCTCTCGAAGGGCCCAGCCAGAACGAATTCCCACGGATCGCCCCGCTGTAGCGCTGCCCGCGCTGTAGCGAGAACCTCCCACAATCCCTTGTCAGGTGACAAATTCGAAAGATGCCCGACGCGCCGACCCCGTTCAGGTGTCCAGATTGCGCACTCGTCCCGCCCCGGCATAAATGCGGCGTTGCTTAAGACAAGCAACGGCCCGACCTCCGGATAACCTTCACGCAGCCGGCGTCCCATGATCTCCCCCAACACTATGTGAACGGCAGACGGTCCAGCTGCTCGTACCAAGCACCGCATCGGGAAAAACGGTGCGTCGAGGTATCGGAAACTGTGATGATGCACAATGACCCTCTGCGCACGGAGCCGAGCCAAGACCGTCAGGCCGATCTCGTATATTAACCCATAGCCACCGCTCAGGGAAAAGTAGGACACTCCGCCACGTCGACGCAGCAATCCGAACGATGCACGTAACAGTCGGCTCCATCGGCTAATCCGAACCGCTACTCCCCGGCCGAGTCCGGCCGGTGCCGTGTTCAGCACCTCCAGTTCAAATTCACGCGATTCAAGAAGCCTCGCGACCGATTCGTTAACTGCTGAAACGCCGTGCCGGGGCGGCGGCTGCGGCCCGATAACCCGCACGAGTTCAGAGGGCATTCCCGCCTCCATTTTTTTCCTTCAACAAACCCGTCGCCAATTCAACTGCGGACTGCTGGAATCGGTTACAGCCAAATTTCATACGAACGTACGCTTGGCCACGACGCCCGAGTGCGCCGGCCGCTTCCCGGTCGCTCAACAATACCTCAAGCACGCCAGTCAGTTCCTTCGGCGAACCCGGATCGAAAGTCCGGCCGGTTACCCCTTCCATCACCAAGTCCTCAGCGCAACCGGCCGCACGTGATACAATAATCGGAGTAGCACATGCCATCGCTTCATTCACTACCAAGCCCCATTCCTCCATTCGGCTAGGAAGGACGAAGGCCTCGGCCAGCGCGTAGAAGTCCGGCAAAGCCTCAATATCCTGAAATTCATAAAACCAGACAGACCCGCATGAACTTTGCGCCATCCCGGGCGACGGTCCATCCACGACGGCAAGGCCGATCTCAGCGCAAAGAGCCCGCAATTCGTCACCTTTCTCACCCGCACCGACGAATACCAACGCCACCTCTTGCCGCTGAGGCAACGCAGCGTAGGCGCGGACCAACACCCCTAGGTTCTTCTTCGCAACGAATCGCCCCAGTGAGAGAACGAACCGTTTCGGCAAAGACCTGCGTAACCGCACCTGATCGCAATTATCACGAACTCGGCTCGCCGCCGCGGCGAAATACTCGTTATCAACCACATCATAGCCGATGCGGAGACGATTGCTCGATATGCCGAGAGAGCCGAAAAATCGGCAGTGCGGAGTGCCGGCGACCAAACCCGCCGAGAACAATCGCACCACGGCGTGCTTTAGAAGCATCTTCCATCCCGCAGTATCGGTCGTACCAGCGTGGGTGTCGTTCATCATAACTGCGGGCGTTCCGGTCAGAACACATATCCCTAGCAGGATTGTGGAACTGAACGGCGAGTAACTCGGGATAAAAACAATCTCAGGACGCATCTCACTCCACCAACGCATTAACAGCGGTAGCAACCGCACGACAGACAAACGCTCGACTGAAACCTCCTTCTGAAGCACATGAATTTTATCGAGTAATTTACTCTCGGGCTTCCAAGCATAAGTGTCACTTTCCTGTGCGAGTGCGAGTCCAACAAAAGCCAAGGAATCGTTCCTACGTTCTCGACACGCCGAAAATCGAGCAAAATGGTACGGCCCCCAACAGTTCCAGCAGATGGCGACGGCAATTTCAGCCATGACACGCTATTCTCTCGTGACAAACTTCAGCAAGATCAATGACCATCACTATACTATTTTTTCATCTTGAAACAGAGACCGCCACTAATTGACGGCGCCGCTGAGTAAATGCGGTGACAAAGCAAAGTATATCGAACAGCCAGTAGGGAAGGAGCTTGGATAATCGAGTATATCCCGGAGGCCAGGCGTGAGTCCATACAGCAATTCGAACCACTTTAAATCCACTCTCGGACAAAGTGTTCGCGAGCAAGCGAGGTGTCCATGTATGCAAATGATGGTCAATATCAAGTGCCGAAAAATCCTTTTGAACGCGCCAGTCATCCAGTGGCACAACGAGAACAAACCTTCCGTTCGACTTCATGGTTCGACGAATTCCAGATAGAGCAGCAATTGGATGAGGGACGTGCTCTACACAGTGATTAGATATGGCAACATCAATGGAACCAGCCTGTACTGCATCTAGGGATTCCACCACTGGCACACCATTTCCTTTCGCAACCTCCCGCGCAATCGGATTCAGCTCTACACCAATTTTATCTGCAGCGCGTAGGTTCGCCAGAACAAACGCCCCGCCGCACCCAAAATCCAGCACCGCATCCGTGGCATTCACATATTGTTGAAAGAATCTCGCAGTAATAATCGCCGCGGCTTCACCAGCCTCCCGCTGATATTGATAATAGGCTTCGCCCGCCTCACCCGTATAATGTCTTGATCCGTTTAGCATGCTCATCAGCCACCCTACAATTTATTGTTGATATTTTTACGAAAGTTGCTCCAACTGTGTGGAATCATCTCCATTACAATCGAACGCCGCAATATTCTTCTTGATTGAATTCCGTTGTGTGCCCACCGCAACGAATTCAACAGTTCCTCTTGATCGCCTGGCCTGATAACCTGCGCCGACGATTTCGACAAATCGAGATCAGGCAATCCCGTGTTGCTAGTGCCTATGACATGGCACCCGCGCCCAAGTGCCTCCATAAAAACCAATCCAAAACCCTCAACCAGTGAAGGCAAAACCATTACGTCCGAGGCGTCATAGATAGAAGTTAATTCTTTCGCGGATACGCTCGCAAATCTGCGCACGCCTAGCCTACCAATCTCTGACTCTATCCAAGGGTCACACCGGCTTGTTATAACGGTAAGCTCCGCGGAATTCTTTGAGCGAAACTCCTCCCACACATATAGAAGATGATGAAGTCCTTTCCGCTGAACTCCTTGGCCGACGAAAAGAAACTTGGTTGGACCGGAATTACGTTCTACTGCATCGGCATTTGCATCGCAGCCATAGGGTATGACGTGATGAGGTATCGCCCGAAAATGAGCAGGTAGAGTATTCCGAGTAAATGAGCTCGCAAAAATAACTTCTGTAGAGAGTTCCAGTTCCTTATCTAGCCGAGACGACTCAAGGGCGGCAGATTCGCTCATGTGCCATTCGTGAGAAACCTTTACTTCAGGAAATCTTCTCAAATCATCTCTAAGAATTGGATCCGTCCCAAATCCGTGAGGATGATAGATAAATAGTATGCGTCGACTTTTCGGGCAGCTTTCAAATGCCTCAAGAGCACATCCAGAATACATGAGCAAATCGGCCCCATACTTTTTCGCAGTAGCCCCAGCTTGAATCGAAAGCCCTTGATCCAAAGAGGCGAACAACTGTCTACGCGCGTGATCCGACTTGGCTGCTCTAACTCCAATCAATTGTATTAGAAGTGCCGGGAGATTCCACTTGACCTTCCGCCAAGGCAGTCCTGCGCATGTGCGGTGGCCAAGAATGCAGAGTGACGCAAAGATCGATGGCAAAAACATATCTGTCACCAACCCATGTAGTCGTGACGATTCGCAAAGTGCGAGTGGAACCTGGTATTGGTCTCGGTTCCGGTTGAAAGCGACAACAAACATGTTCTTAGCGGGACTCGAATCTTGAATATAAATACACGCCGACATAATATCCCGCATGCAACGATAGTATCAAGTAAAATACTTGGTATGGTCGAAAACGAGCAGTAAAGAACAAAATAAAAATCGCCATAGCGAACAATGAACACCCATGCACCCGATAGCGGCTTGAATAGACCGCGGCGGCGATACGCCGGTCCCAACGGGAAAGGATAAACCCCAGAACTATCGCACCGAGAAGTATAAAAACAGGACCTCCTTCCAAATAAAGAGTGCCAACGATACCTGGATCATACGGAATCATAGCAAACTCGTTCGAAAATTCCAACCTAGCCAATCGAAATGACGCCTCATCCGTTAGAATTCCCCCTTCCGGCTTGCTGGGCCATATGTTTCGCGGAATCCAGTGCACAAATACATATAAAAAGCTAAGGCCCCACGGCCGGTATGTCTGTTCGCCGGCAATAGTAGATGCAAATATATCGAGTGCTGTAAAATCCCCGCTATCTGCAGTGTAAGGCTCGAGTAAAAACAGTAAAGGACCTTGCTCAAGCTTTGCCTGAGTAATATTTGCCGCCGCCACACCAGCCCTGTCCACATCGACATATCTTGATTCCCCTAGCGATTGAATAATCGGAAATATAATAATCAAAGAAAGCATCGCGACACCACTACACCGCAGGTGCCCAATCATAAAACCCCCGAGGATAGCTAAGACGCCGAAAGAATACATTCGTGCGCTAAATTGCCCCCGCGTAAAATACGTTACAAGGAAAGCCAAAGAAATCGCAATCGCATAGTGCACAGCAAGTCGTGAGCCGCGTTTGTGACCGACCCAGCGGCCAAGACCTGCCAAACACAACCCGAACCCGAACGGAACTATGATCACGAAAACTCCCTCAATAGCAACATAACGTGCTACTAGCTTGTTTAGGGCCAAAAAAATACAACCGGTTAGGAAAAGCCAGAATCCGGTTCTGTCGTCGCGCCCCCCCCCCGGCGGAACAAACGAAGGGGGAAGCACGTTGCCAGTCCTAAACTGCCGCTCGATACATGCCCCGAAAACAAGCAGGCTGAGAAAGCAATTGAACCAAGACATCGCGAGACCAAACTCCTTTTCGACATCGGTAACACCGACCTGAAGCGCTAGCTCACTATCCCCAATCAGCAAGAACGCTGCTCCCCGGACAGTATAGAACAAATTCAAAAAGAATATCGAATAGGCCATGATACTCACCCTGCTTCCGTCCAGCCGAGAGAATCTAAGAAGAGATGCTATCAAAGCCAGCGAGAATGCACCACCAAATAGAACCTGAAACAGTAATGAATTATCAATACTGAGCTGCGACCCGAGAGCGACTAATCCGAACGCAACCCCAAAAAGGGCAAGTGACCCAGATTTTCCGGCAGGGCCGGGACGTACAACCCCAGAGGGTCGCGAAGACTTCGCTGCCTTGGCGTGAACTTTTTGTTCTATACGTTTTGTCGGCATTTCTTTAAAGTTAAATGACCAGGAAATCTACGCCTCCGCACATATCTTGGTAACTGATATCTGCTTGGTAACTCTTCGCGACATGCTTGCGCTTCAATGCCCCGCGGCCCACGCGAAGACGGCCTTACCTTCACATAACCCATGACGTCCACAGTTTAGCCTGACAACAGGGCATACATTGTTCGATTAACCGGTTTGCTCGCCGTTCACCAATGCCTTGGCAAATGCTTGCGGCGAGTGCTGTTTGAGCCAGTCGAGAGTAGGGTAACCTCTCTCACCAGAGCGGGCCATTTCAATCGCCAATATAAGTGCGTTAGATAGTTCGTTAGCTTTCTCTGGATCGCAGGTTCTGCCGATACGATACCTTCGAATAGTCTCCCCGATCCACCCTCTCGCACAACCGAGAAGCCATCGCCGCGCCAAAGCTCCCTTTATCACCAACGACGACAACCCATCGTGGCTGACATAGGGAACGCAGACCACATTTGCCGCGAGAAGCCAGTAGTTTATCTCTTCGTCTGTAAGTCGTCGGTTGACCCAATGTATCCTTCCCGATGGATGGAGTCGCGCCTGCGCTTCGCGAATTACAGGAGCCACGCCCGGGCTGGCCTCACCGGCTAAGCACAAAATCGAACCTGAATCACAAACTGCAGTCGAGAACGCACGGACCAAGCAATCGACTCCCTTGCGCTCATCCAATACACCCACGCAAACAACTATGGAGCCAACTTTCGACAAACCCAACGCTTCTCTCGCCTCAATGCGTGACAAGGATGGAGGAGCCGCAACCGGGTCAGGTAGGTAGCGGATCTTTTGTCCCCATCGAGTTCCAGCAGCACGCGGGTCGATGGACCACCAATGACGCCACGGCGAGAGTGTCATACTTATCCAGGTCCCCACACGCAGGACGATTTCACGCGCGTGCCATGAAATTCTCTTATTGCGAATTCGCAATAATACACACTGCAAGTTACTATTGCGAACCTCTCTGCGCCACCAATAGAACCAAAAAAGCCACAGTCCCGCCACTAACAGGTCACCTGTCGGTATTATCACGTTCGCTGGCCCGTGCCTGATCATCGCATCCTTAAGAGCGCGCCATCGAACAATAACGTTACTAACTCCGTTACTCGGGTGCGGCGGAATCGCGAAATCATAATTAATACATCCAGTAAAACTGGAAAGTTCAGTCAGGAATTCGTTAGATCCCATTGCATTCACGGGAAGGACAACGATCACTCGATGACCGCTTGACACGAGATAAGCCAGCAAATGCTTCACATACTGCACCCTATGTCCGTGCAATGAGCTCTCAAATACAACAATGGCGTTCATTAAACGTAGTTCCTTTAATACCCGCGTCTAGCTTGTCGGTCCTTAACGAAATCGAGAAGGACACGCCACGCAATAATCTATGACACAACTTTCAAGCAGTTTATCACTTCCGTTGCGCGATGAAATACAGTATGCGCACGTATAACTTTCGCTTTCCCCATTTCTGCAATTCTTCTGGCAGTTTCTTCATTATCAAGTAGCCACGAGACCTTCTCGACGCACTCTTCTACCGAGTTATATATTACAATCTCATGATCTGGTTCGAAATAGTCTCCAATATCACTCTTGTAGTCGCTAACCAAGCAGCTCCCTACGCCAGTCGCTTCAAACAATCTTAGATTGCCTGCATTTTCTTTCGCTGCGTCAATGTGGGCATTCACAGTCACAAGACTGCTAGCGAATAATCGAAACATCTCCATCCCGAACAGGGGCGATTGATTGCGCGTAAGCAATTTCCTGAAGTTCAAGACATTGCCGTGCTTCAAAGCACTTGCCCAGGTTGCTATATTTCTTGTATTCTCAATTGAGCAATATGCCCAAAATCTTTCGCATTTCGAAAGTTCTCCTAAAAGCCGAAGACGGAAGTTATGGGAATCTTTCGAGAACATTATCGATCCGCTGAAAACCGCCACTGGCCTTACCTGCACCTGCCCTATTTTATCATTTACTGCGTTATTAAACGCAAACGGCAAAAGCATGGCTGTTCGCCCCTCACTATGATATTCATCGCGTATTCGCTTTGAGCACGTGAATACTCCGTCAATATCGCTATAGGACGAGAACTTTGGACCAAAGCGACCATCCCATATCCATATCCTCATACTTCGCCATCTTGATTTGAGGTCTCGAAAAAATGTATTGGGAAACTGAGGGCCTAAGCCAAATGACAAAACAATATCAGGGCGGTGTATCTCGATTTGACGTGCAACAATTTCGGGGAGTGAGATAAGGTTGGTGAAATCCGCCGAGACATGACTTTTCAACCACATTCGCTGAATTGCCCCAATATTGCCATACACCCACTCAACCCGATCCTTCCCAAGAATTCGTTGGCAAGCGGCCGCAATCCCCTGGTGTATAATAGAATAATCGCTATCTATAATTTTTTTGGCGTCTTCGTATGAAGACGGTCCATTCATCCTTTCAACAACCTTTGCCTCCAAGCGTTTTACATCAGCCGTATAGTGGTTCAGTATTATGAATAGTTTCATTTCCTGTTGCCTGATTAAACTTTAGCTATTTCGACTTTTTTTAATAAAGGTATCCCGAATTCCCCTTATTACCATCGCTGCCGTCGACTCTCTACGGAGCATAAGTAGATTACTAACACTTGCCGTAAATACGAACGCGCATGCAACAAGAGTCATCTGGACCATCGACGCCAGTGACCATTCCGGCTCTTCGGCCCAGCCGACTTTTAGAAGAATCCCGAAACCAAATCCTATAATCGCCGATATCGGAACAGAATAGATCGGTACTAGCCGGCCCCACGCGCCATCACCTGCCATCATAAATTTCTTGGCAATCCACCAATGCAATGGTGGCCGGCTAATGAGAACTGCAATAACAATACCCCAGACTGCACCCATAACCCCCCATTTCAGTATGCACCACCAAGTAACCGATGCTGCAATAATCGAAAATAATGCATTACTGATGAAATTAATACGAGTAAGTCCGTGGCCATGTATATATTGCGTAAACTGAGCGGATGGTGCACCAAGAATAGCGGCTATGAACGCAACGGAAAGAATCTGCCCAGCCTGCTGAGCAATCTCGGCATTTCCAAGCCACAACCTACAAAGATCCCAAGAAAAGAGAGCACCAAGCCCATAGCATAAACAACCGAAAAAGGACAAATGGCATCCGCTTATCCGGAATATCTTCTCTGCTTCAAGCGGGTTTCCATCTGCATGTTCGCTTATTGCCGGAAACAAGCTGACCATCGAACTCCACACCAGCTGAACAGCTTTTTGTTGCACACTAATAGCGACTCCATACACTGCGACCGCAGATGTTCCAAGAAGAGACCCTAGAAGCACACGATCTGATTGCTGACTGATCGCACTACATAAACTGCTAAGCATTTGCCAAACACTAAAGCCGAAGGATCTTTGAAATGCAGTCATTTCAAATCCCGGAAGCAATGCCACTATCCCCAACTCTCTACTCAAGCTGCGCCCCCAGTAAACTACGGGCAATAATGCTGTTGAAAGACTCCACAACTGAATGGATGCTACAGTTCCATACTCCATTGCCAAAAGAAGGGCCCCTGGGTATAGAAGCACCAGACGCACCATTTGAACGATCGAAATTTCCCTAAAGGCTTGGCGCGCGGCTACATGGGATGAGTATGCACTTGAGATCTGAATTGCCAGCCAAACAGGTGCGGTCAGCCGAAAGCTCAAAACAGCGTCACCATGCAATTCATTGCTGATTTTGAATACAGATGTTGCCAACCACGGTGCAGCAAACCAAAGCCCCACTACGGCCGCCACCCCCACAATTCCATTTAAAAGGAGACTGACCCGCACCATGTTACGTGATTCCTTAATTAACCCGCTCGGTAACCATCCCGCTAGGAATTTCACGCTCGCCTGGGAAACTCCTGCACTAAGTATCTCAAACGGAGCAATCACCGCAGTTAAAAGCATATACAATCCGAACTTTTCCTCGCCCAGCACCCTCAAAAAGGCGGGGGTGGTGATCATCAATAGAACAACTCCCAAGAGCGACGCATACACGTTCCATGCGGAGTTTCCTAGGATTGACGTAGCCACTCTTATCTTTCTCATCAATCAAATGGCCTGCACTCGCGAAAAGACCTTAGGACTAGAACTAACCGCGACACTATCATCCGAAATATTCGAGGAACCAATGTTGGTATTCATTCCAACAATTACACGATTCCCTATTGATGCCCCTTTTGCTACTGACGCACCCTTACCAATCCACACGTCGTCTCCAATCCTAATAGCCTTTGTCGCAGGTCTTTCATATTCCTGCACACCTGGCGGGTACCCCCGCTCGATCGCCTTTCGTCGTTCTCTCCAATCCGTGGAATGTGCGTTAGTATCAAATATACTCACATCATAACTGATCAGTCCGTATGAACCTATAGAAATGCTGTCTTCGCAGCGTATTTCCGAACGCACTCCGATTCCAGTCCAATCACCAACCACTAACCGGCCAGCAAATCGCACCTTTATCTGGCCGAAAATCCGCACGTTTCTTTTCAATTCAACCCGCCCGTTATTGATACTAATACTTGCCTGTTCTGACCAAGGAGCCGTGACGATCACCCCATCCCCAAGAATCAATTCCGCGCCATTCAATAGCTCGATATGCACATTCTTAAATATACAGCCATCTCCCGCTATCAGCCTACTGCTGTTCTCTATCCGTATGAATGAACAGTTTTTGAAATTTTCGCCAACATGAAACTCTGAAGATTCGTCTACGTTGATTACCCCCCCTTGAAACAGGGCGTTTCGACCGGCACTGATGCTGCCTTTACCGCGCGGTTTTGCCACTAACAACCACCACGGTAACTTATAAGCTGTCCATTTCAAAAGACAACTAAGATTCTGAATTCTTTTTGTCATATTCTAGAATACACGAAACCACATAATTTATTTGATCCGTTGTCATTTCCGGAAAGATTGGGATCGAAAGAATCTCATTCTGATGTCTATGTGCTACGGGAAAATCCGATGAGTTGTGCCCGAGATAGCCATACGCTGGGTAGAACGGCAGCGCTTTGGGGTAGTTTATTACTGTTGATATTCCGTTCCCCATGAGGTGTTCCCGTAGCGCGTCTCGCGTACTCGATCGGATAACATACAAATGGAAGACATGCGACCGGTCCATTGCGACCTTTGGAATTTGCACCCCAGGTAAGCCTCCCAGTGCCCTGTCGTAGATCGCCGCCACGCGGCGACGCCCCTCAGTCCAAGTTCGTAAATGGGGAAGTTTCGCCGACAATATCGCCGCCTGCAGGCCATCCATGCGGCTGTTAATTCCCTCGATCTGATGCTCGCCCTTTCCTCCATGGCGAGCATAAATCGCACACCAATCGGCCAATATTTTATCGTTGGTCACTATGCAGCCCGCATCACCCATGGCACCGAGGTTCTTTCCTGGATAGAAGGAAAATGTTGCGGCGGTCCCCATTGTACCAACCTGCCGCCCCTTATACTCGGCAAAATGGGCCTGTGCACAGTCTTCTACTACCCAAAGATTTTTCTTCCGGGCAATTTCAAGAATTGGGTCCATGTCGGCTGGCTGACCGTAAAGATGAACTGGGATAATTCCAACGGTGCGGGAAGTAATCTTAGACTCAATCAACGCAGGATCGATTGTGAATGTTTTCTCATCCGTGTCACAGAAGACCACTCGCCCTCCTGCTTGGGTGATGGTCTCCGAAGTGGAAATCCATGAGTGGGCTGTGGTGATTACCTCGTCACCTGGACGGATACCCAGTCCTTTCATAACGATGAATAGTGCATCGGTTCCGTTTGCGCACGAAACACAGCAGTTCGTACCGATGGCCGCGGCGAACTGAATTTCGAAGCGGTCTACCTCGGGGCTTCGAATGAAAGCCGAATCCCGGATCACCCCAGCAATTGCATCATCGATTTCAGCTTTTATTGTCAGGTATTGGGCGTGAAGATCAACAAACGGTATTTTCATGTTATTTGTTTAGATAGTGTCCTGAGCCAGCTTGTGAGCTCACTTGGGTGTAAAAAGACTTTGTCAGGGGATTCCCGTTCAATTAGGTAACGTGACCGGATTCCGAATGTCACTGCTCCTCTCTTAAGCCCCAGCGCGGAACCTGCTCGCAAATCAGTCTCCGTATCCCCAATGAACCAACCCTCAGATAGTTCGCCAAAAATTCTATTGACAGCACGAACCTTTCCATTGTGCCTGCCAGTACTATCTGCTTCACCGCCAGCGGTAAGTACAATCTTAAACCAGTCCCGAATTCCGAGAGCTGCTAGCTCCTCAGCCAATGCGTCTGAACTATTTCGTAGTGTGACGAGCACCAGTTTTCCACGCAACGGAGAACCTGGCATAAGTTCCTTTAGTTCCGGCCAGACTTGATCGTACTTCCAGTAAGCAGAGGTCTCGATTCGTTTCTCTCGACGCAGACGAAAAACTGAATGGTCAGCTTCCGATAGTCTACTTTCATATAGAATCTCAGAATCTAACATTTTTGATCGTTTCCGCTCCCAATAGTCATCCTTTCCGAGAGGTATACCCCGAAGTTCGTTAACTAAGTCGACATACACCCTGTAATATTTTTCCGATACGTCGAGTATGGGCCCGTCTAGGTCAATGAAGATCATGATTCTCCTACACTAAGGGATTAAGTATGCGTTGCGGCAACAAGTAAGGACGAACAATAATGTGGCAATTCCTTACCCAGCTCATAACACGCATTCATATAATCGCGGCCCAGCCCCATCATTTGGTTTCCAGCCAATGGCTTTAAGAACAATCCGGTCAAATCAAGCACAGTGAATCCTGAACTTCTGAAGTCCTCTTCAAGGCTTATTGGATCATAGATTCGTTTGTGCCCTTTTGAAATATCGTTTTCGGTAAGAGCGTAAAGATCGTCAATCAGACCCATCTTTAGGCCGATGCGCTTGTGTAGTCCCAAAGCGTTAGGAACCGTCGCAAGAATAACTCCTTCAGGCGCAAGCCAATCTTTCGCAAGGGCAAGAATCGTAACGGGATCATCTACGTGCTCGAGCACGTTCGTCATAATAATCGTATCATACTGGCCATCTGGCTCAAATACCTCGAAATATGAATGAAAATAAGAAACATTTCCAGCTTTCGTCAGCTCTTTTGCTTTATTGACCTTCCATGCAGAGCCGTCGACACCAACCACTTTCTCAAATCGGTCTGCTAAAGCCCTACATAATAGACCGGTACCGCACCCAATATCCAAAAGGGTTCTGCCCTTGGAACGTTTGCGGGCTTCTACGATACGAAGGTCCACGAGGAATCGTTCAAATCCTTCCTCCTCGCACCAATCTTTACCGATTTCATCAAGTGATCGTGACATAATTCGAATTGGTTACCATTGAGTTGAATATACTCTTTCCCACCGTCCGGGATTTCTCTTAGCCCATTCCATCTCCTGACGAATACCGTCCTGTAGAGTTACCGTAGGCTGCCATCCGAATCGGGTCTTGGCCTTGCCGGCATTTAGAACCATACTCTTAAGTTCCGCAGTGTTTCGCTTCTTATCCGGAATCTCCTTTGAAAACTCGCCCTCGTTTACCTGTTCAAATAGCGGATCATCGCTGATTCCTGCTACTTCGCAAACTGCCCTTGCGAGGTTACGCACAGAGGTTCCAACTCCGGTTCCGACATTGTATATATCATGACCATTGAATTCATGTTCAAGGATCCTATTGTGCAGGTCAACCACATCACCTACAAAGATGAAATCTCGAACCGCCTCTCCGTCGCCAAACACTACTGGTAGCTTCATTTGTAACGCCCGCTTAATAAAAATTGTTAGCACCCTACGGTACCATTCTCTAGGCCCATAGGTGATTGCGTACCTCAACGATGCAACGTTCAGTCCGTGCGCATCGTGATAAATTTGGCAATACTTTTCAGCTGCAAGCTTGCTAACGCCATACTCCCAGTTCGGATTTTGCGGATGATCCTCGTCTTGAAGTCCGGTTATCGCCTGCCCGTATACACAAGCAGAGGAAGCATTTAGTAGCTTCTTCACTCCATGTTGATGGCAAGCACGCAAAACATTCAACGTTCCGATCGTGTTGATTTCCAAATCTCTATTAGGTTCCGATATTCCAAGAAAAATCTCTAACTGCGCTGCCTGATGAGAGACCGCGTCAACCCCTTTGATCGCTTTACTGAGAGATTCAGAATCGAGAATGTTCCCATTAATTATCTCTATGTCATTTTTAAAGGCCTCCAGATTATCAAGGTGACCACTAGAAAAATCATCGTATACTTTGACGCTCCAGCCCGATTCAACAAGGCTATCGACTATGTGAGATCCGATAAATCCAGATCCTCCGGTGACAAGAATTTTCCTGTTCATTATTTTCTCAATTATCTATTGCTTCCGATTTCATTTGATGGAGTGACTATTTATAAAATATTCCTCCCAGTAGCGCACCATGCAAATGTTTTCTTTGCAGGCAACAGGACTAATGCTCTCGCCTAGCGCCAGACGGATCAACATGACTGGGATATTTGCACCTGCTTCGACCGTTAACATTAAGCCCCCGGCTGCTAATCGCGGATTGAGTTCGATAAAGTTACATGCGTCAACGGACTCGATGAACTGAAGGTTGACGGGACCAACCGCTTTTGCCTCGCGACATATCCTCCTGCTTAGTTCTACTATTTCCGGCTTACTTTCAGTTCTGCCTTTAACTGACTGTCCTGCTCGGACAAGCAGTCGGCTTCTCGGCGAGCAGACGATGCATTCCGATGTGCGATCACATAAAACATCAACAGTATACTCGACTCCTCTCACAAAGCGCTGGAATAGGTAGTCGGGATGCTTCTCTATCCAGTAGTCCCAGTCTCGCTCGTTCTCAATGAAGCAAAGTCCATCCGACCCGCTCGAGTGGTTACGCTTCCCGACAACCGGGAATCCGGGCCATTGACTATTTGACACAAAGGCCGGAACTTCTACGCCGATACTCTGAACGAACTTCGCCATAGCTTTCTTGTCGTTGGCCCGCCGGATTACTTCAGGCGCTGAGAGCAAAGTCTTCACGCCAGCACAATCAAAGATGTCCGCGTGCAAGGATACTATTTCGATTTCCTTCGAGTATATTGGAATCAGAACCTTTGGGTTATGACGTCGGCAAAGTTCAAGAAGAGCAGGGATATAGCTAGATTCGGAAGCACGAGGAATAATGGAATGTTCATCGGCCAGATGAAACCCCGCAGCTGTTGGGTCGGCGTCCACTGCAAGAATGTATACCTTGAGAGAATGCTGTCGCCTAAGTGCTTTAATAGCGCTTACCGCAGAAGCTGTTCCGGCGCTCGTGATTAATATTTTGATCGGATTCATGCAGGACAATTAAGGACACGCCATTGAATCGTCCTATCGATTCTGTGAAGCTGAGAGAATTCGTACCACTTCCCGAGCATGGTCAGGACCTGTGATACACTGCTCGACTCCAGCCACACAGGCAAGGAAATGAGCTATTTCTGCACCGAGTGGCTCAACCCAACGGATGGATGGCATAAGAACGTCGCCGGAACGGTGAATATAACTCGGCGGGATGCCCTTATCGTAGTCCATGTGTTCCCCAAGACGCGCCGGAGCTTCAAGATCGATACCTTTGTCGTAGATGGCTATTTTGTTGTCCGCCATGTCATCGTAGACTACCATCTTTCGAGATCCAACCACCGTCACCGTGCGGACTTTGTGAGGATCTAGCCAGCTTACGTGAACGTGGGCCATCACCTTGCCTGGATAACGGATGCTCAAAAAGACTACATCGTCAATACTTTCTTGGACGAAATCCATGCCTGTCCGGGTAACCCGCTCAGGACTTTGGTTGCCCATCAGGTACTGAATGATGCTGATATCGTGTGGTGCCAGATTCCACAGTGCATCCACATCCGATCGAATGCGACCCAGATTTAGACGCTGACTATAAATGTAGCGAAGGTCGCCTAGTTCTCCTGAATCGATAAGTGACTTTAGGTAACGTACTGATGAATTGAATAGGAAAGTATGCCCCACCATCGCCACTAAATTATTCGCTTTCGCACTCGCTGCGATTTCCTCCACCTCCCTCACCGATGTCGCCATTGGCTTCTCGACTAAAATGTGTTTGCCGGCTGCAAGGGCTTGCATCGCGAACGGATAATGCGTTTGGGCCGGGGTGGAAATCACGATGGCATCTATCCCCGGATCGCCCAGAACGGCGTCTGCGCTGTCGACCGTTGAAACCCCAGGATACAGCGATTCGACGAACCGCCGGCGCTCTTCTGAGGTGTCGGCCACCGTTTTGACTCGGCAACTGCGGTTACCCATGAGGTTTCGTAGTAAATTCGGCCCCCAGTATCCTACCCCGATTTGGCCAACTACAATTGTTTTCATAAGTTTTTCACATTGTTGATTTATTAATTACAGGGCAGAAAAAGGAAAAAAGGGGGCAATGCTACATGTCGTTATTCTTCGTTTCACTGAGGGGGGCAAATGGGGTCAAGGGGCATGGCAGGGGTCAATGCTATATGTTTGCGGTCCGGTCGCCTCGGCGGAGATCGCTCATCGCGCATCTTCCTCTTCTTCTTCTTGAGTAAGTGCCTCGACATCCGCCTGATCCTTGAGCCGACCCGCTGCGCGTTTGTTTCGTATCAGGCGCTCCCTGTCGATGAAGCCTATTCTTATCCCTTGGATCACTTCTTCGATTCGGTGCTCGTAGCATTCCGCAAACGTTACCCCTGAAATCTGGTTGAGGACCTCCAGACGCAACGGCGGGACGCCCAATCTGACAATCTGTCCCGGCTCCAAGAATAGAGCAGGCGTCAGCTCCGAAGAGTTAAGGGGCCAAAAAGGGGTCAATGCTATAACCTTGCGGTTTCTCCACATGTGAACACGAACGCGGCGGCTTCAGAATTTCAGGCTCTCAAGGCGGTCTGCATGCACTTCAACCAAGTCGGCATCCTCCAAGAGAGTCAGAATTTGGGGCATTTGAGCTGCGATCGTTTCCTCCAATGCCGTACGCCGCAGGTTGCCCGTTCGCAGCCAAACCACCTTCGGGGGCGGACCGTGCAGGGTCAGACGGTCGAAAAAGTCGGTGTCTTTCGTCAGCAAACTCCATCCCTCGCTGCGGGCATATTCCCATAGAAATGTATCGGTGGGCTGATCCCCCAGATCGGTGGCATGCATGCAGGGTACTGGCAGTCTGGCCGCCAAGGTGGCTGGCAGGTTCTCGTCGATCAGAAACCGAATCACGGAAGTCGGCTGCTCCGAATTGCGTGGGGGAAATCAGACACCTGACGGAGCCAACGTGGTGTGGAGTTCACTCAAACGACGAGCATACGCCAAGCACGCTAACACGTCCTCCCGACTCAAGCGGGGATGGCCAACCAGTACGTCTTCGATCGAATCACCTGCGCTCAGATAGGAGAGCACAGTCTGCACGGGAATACGGGTGTTTCGAATCACAGGTTTGCCGTTGCAGACAGAAGGATTGATTTCGATGCGTTCCACGGGGGTCAAACTGGAGGTTTAGCTGAGAACTGCAAGCCGGAGGGAGTGGGGTGGTCCGCACCTGAGGGTGGAGGTCAGAGGACGGAAGGCGGAGGACGGAGGTCGGAGGGCGGAGGTCGGAGGGAGCAGGCGATCGCGGAAAACTGAAAGCTGAAAATCTGAAAGCTGAAATTAGGATCCACGGCGCGGCCCGAAGGGGACAGGATCGGAGGGCGGAGGACGGAGGCCAGAAGACGGAATTGCTCAGGGAGCAGGGGGCACGGAGCAGGGAGCAGGAGGGGATCCTAAAGTCTGAACACGCCGCAGGCGTGCAAGGGTCGGTCAACATCGCTCAGTCCCGCGAATTGCGGTGGTCGCCGGACAGGAAAGGGCAAATCATTCATGGGCGCACAACGACGGTGGGGCTGATCCCGGGCGTCGTGCTCGCGTGATCCAAGGCATGCTCAAAGCTGACGAGTCGTCGGATCATTCCGTTATACCGGCCGTAGGCGTCTCCACCCTCACGTTGCATCAAACGGTAGAGGGTGTGCTCCGGGAGGCTGATGCGCCCAATGGTACCTGCGGGATCAGTCACTCCGGCTCGGCGGAGCCGAGGCCAAATGATCGCGATCCCGCAGGCGGCAGGCGTGACTCGTCCTGCTTCGACGTCGGCGAGCCCCGCCGAGACGATCTCGTACCCAGGAAAGCGCTCCCATTCCAATCTTGTGTTGGCGTCGAGCATTTCAAGTCACGGTGTCGCCCGGTCGACAGGTAGCAAGCACTGCCGCGCGAAAAACCCGGGGCTCGATCGCCGGAAAGCGGATCAGATCCGGCTCTATCCGAGAGCTCTCATGAATCGCTCGATCTTCACACGATCCGCCTCGCCTCTCATCTTTTCCGGCCTTTCCGCTCGTCAGCTTCGCGCTGCGCGGGCCGTCGCCCGGTCTGAGCGGGACCGCGCCGGGCTTTGGCATGGCTGCGCCCCGTCGCGTCCGGGTGGGTCGCGACCGGGTGGTCGGGGGTGCTGAGGTTTGCCATGCGGATGGCACCCCGCCGTCGTCCGTGGGGACTATGGCGAGGGAGTGAGTGAGCCGCCGTCGTCCGGGTGGACTAGGGCGAGCTTAAAAGGGAATGAGTGAAAGGGAGTGAGTGAAAGGGGGAGCAGCGCGAGTCGTAGAAGGTAGGGAGTTCTCGCCGAATACGCCGTTGCCAGGGATAGGGAAAGGGACGAGGGACGAGGGACGGGGGGGTGGTCGTTCAGGCCAGGAATTTCTCGATCCAGGGCAGCAGCCCCGAGGCGCGTTTGCGCCACTTCGCCAGCTTGCCGACGCGTTGTTCCAGCGCCTGGCGATCGGGGCCAGTCACCTCCGTCGCCGCCAGCAGCGCCTCCAGGCGGTCCACCCGCGCCGCGCTGGCCTGCAACTGCGGCTGCAGACGGCCCGACAGACAGGCGAGCAGGAGCTTGCGCATCTCCAGCTCGGCCTCGACGGTTTCGCGGCCGGCTTCGTCGGTGCCGGCGGTGCGGATCACGCCAATCTCCCGCAGCGCCCGCAGGCCCTGGCTCACCGAGCCTTTGCTGAGCCCGAGCCGGGACTGGATCGTGGCAAAGCCCAGCGGCGTGGTCGACGCGTAGAGCAGGCCATAGATCTCGCCCAGGGACTTGGGCAGGGCCAAGGCGCTCATCAGGTCGACGAAGATCCCGACCACCTCGGTCTCGAAGGCGGTGAGCCCGGAGGTCAGAGGACGGAGGTCGGTGGACGGATGACGGAGGTCAGAGGACGGATGACGGAGGTCGGTGGACGGCGACGCCGTCGCCAAGGCTTCCTCCTTCGCCGAGGCTTGCCTGTCCTGTGGCATGGCTTCGGCGGATCCCGCGGCCGCGGGAGAGGATTCGTCCCGACGCGGAGCGTCTGGCGAAGAGGACGGAGACGGTGCGGTCGTGGCCGGACGGCCGGCGGTCTGCGCGGCGGTCGCCTCCCCTGCCCCGTTCACAGTCGCAAGCCCGCCCTGGGTGGCAGCCTGCTTCGCGGTCATCGGGGAGCTTCCTGAGGGCATGGCGGGTCTTTTCCCCGAGCCGGAGCGGCAGTTCAATTCAAAATGAATTGAACGGTGCGGAAATTTTGCAGCAAGGGTGGCGCCGCGGTCCAAACACGCCGGAGGCGTGCTAGGGTCTCAAGGTCTAAAGGTCTAAAGGTCGAATCTGCGGGAGGACCCGCGCCCCGGAAACGGCCGTGATCCTGAGAGGCAGGGAGGGAATGGCCGCGGCTGGGCGCAGCCTAGTCCCGCGACTGCGGGACGCAAAAGGCGCATCCTCCTTCGCCAAGGCTACGGCGGACAAGAAAAGTACTGAGAGGCAGAGGCGGTGGATGGGATGCGCGTCATCCTCCAAGGGAACTGCACAAATAGTCGGCCAGTTTTCTCGTCAGTCGTCGATGACGCTGGTCATCGATTTTACCAATCGCACCCTTCACGGCAGTGCTCGGCACGGTCGACAAGAAACCGGGAGTGGCGTGAGGACGATGCTACCGGCGTTCATACAAAGGATTCGGCTCCTTCACGCAGGAATCGGGATAATCCGGCTCGTCGGTGCCATAAGCACCGGCCAAGCTCTGCGCCGCAAACCCGTACCATTCGTGGAGTTCCTGTTCGATTTCGTCAGGAAGCACAGTAACGAGCAGACGGGCGTTTTTGGGCAGCGGGTAATCGTCTTCAAGTCTGATGCGTTCCCCGTCAAAACTGGCACTGAGGGTGATGGTCTTCATGGGATTACAACGAGCAACGCCGTGGAGATTGAGCAATCTCAAGAATTCGGCAAAATTCGGGTCCAGCGTCTCCATAGGGATAGTGCTGTCGGCGCAGAAATTCGATTGCGGCCATCCGTCGCTCCGCCGGCTGGGCAAGCCAATAGGTGACGTCGTCCGAATCGTCTTCGAGGCGGCCGATCGAAAACGCCCTGCGGTCCAACTCAACTGGACGGGAACTCGAACTTGAGATCATGACCTGAAGGTATGAACCGATCCTAAGGATTCAAGGGCGGAGGCGTTGAGCGGAGGCGGGCGAAGGGGTCACACGCCGGAGGCGTGCAAGGGTAGGCTGGGCGGAGCCCAGTCCCGCGACCGCGGGATCTACAAGTCTATCCTCCTTCGCCGAGGCTACGGCGGACAAGAAGGTCATCAGCGGCGGGAGGACCCGCGCCCCGGAAACGGCCGCGATCATGAGGGCAGGGAGGGAATGGCCGCGGCTGGGCGCAGCCTAGTCCCGCGACTGCGGGACGCAAAAGACGCATCCTCCTTCGCCAAGGCTACGGCGGGACTATGGCGGACAAGAAAAGCACCGAGAGGCAGCGGGGACGACGCGGTCGGGGACGCCCACGCCCACCGTAGGCGCCCCTGGCGCCAACCGTGCCGGCTTGCCCGCCTCTGGCGTGGCTCTGCCGGCCACCGTAGCTCGCTGTGCGAGCACTGTCGCGGCTTCGCCGCTCACCGTAGCGCCGCCGGCGCCCACTGTGCCGGCTTCGCCGGCCACTGTAGCTCCCCGCCCGAGGCGGGCAAGGCTCCGCGCCCACTGTCGCGGCTTCGCCGCCCACCGTGGCGCCGCAGGCGCCCACCGCGCTCGCCCCGCGAGCATTCAGGGTTTCCCCTGATTCTTACCCATCTTACCTAAGTTAGTCATGTTTACGCGTTGACAGCTCCGCCAATCCGATCTCGCTTCCCCTCACCACCGCCCTTCCCTCACCTTCTTCCGCCACAAATTCCTCGCACTCAGCTCCCAGAATTCAGATCCCAGAGTTCAGATCTCAGATCCCAGATCCCAGATCTCAGTATCCAGAATCCAGATCCCAGAATTCAGAGTTCAGCACCCAGCACCCAGCCTCCAGATCTCAGAATACAGATCCCAGAGTCCAGCCCCAGCCTCCCAGCACCCAGCCTCCCAGCACCCAGCCTCCAGCCACCCAGCTTCCAGCACCCAGCCCCCAGCACCCAGCCTCCCCGTCCATGTCGAATTATACTGTTAATCACCTCCAGCACCTCGAGTCCGAGGCCATCTATGTCCTGCGTGAGACCGCGGCCCAGTTTCAGCGTCCGGTCCTGCTGTTCTCCGGCGGCAAGGATTCCATCGTCGTGGCCCACCTCGCCAAAAAGGCGTTCTGGCCGGGCAAGATGCCCTTCCCGCTGATGCACGTGGACACCGGACACAACTTTCCCGAGACGATCACCTACCGCGACGAGTTCGTGGCCGGCGTCGGCGCCAACCTGGTCGTGGCCAGCGTGCAGCAGTCGATCGACCAGGGCCGGGTGCAGGAGGAAAAGGGTCCCAACGCCTCCCGCAACGCCTTGCAGACCGTGACCCTGCTCGACGCCATCGAGGAGCATCAGTTCGACTGCGCCATCGGCGGCGCCCGCCGCGACGAGGAAAAGGCCCGCGCCAAGGAGCGCTTCTTCTCCCATCGCGACGAGTTTGGTCAGTGGGATCCCAAGAACCAGCGCCCCGAGCTCTGGAACCTCTTCAACGGCCGCAAGGCCCCCGGCGAACACTTCCGCGTCTTCCCGCTCTCCAACTGGACTGAGATGGACGTCTGGCAGTACATCAAGCAGGAGCAGATCCCCCTGCCCTCCCTCTACTTCACCCACGAGCGCGAGGTCATCCGCCGCGGCGGCACCTGGCTGGCCGTGACCGACTTCGTCACGGTGCAACCCGACGAGACCGTCGAACGCCGTCAGGTCCGTTTCCGCACCGTCGGCGACGCCACCTGTACCGGCGCGGTCGACTCCCCCGCCGCCACCCTCGACGACGTCATCGCCGAGGTCGCCGCCGCCCGCCAAACCGAGCGCGGCACGAGAGCCGACGACAAACGCAGCGACAGCGCGATGGAAGACAGAAAGAAGGCAGGCTACTTTTGATTCAGATTGGCCGCAAAGAGGCGCAGAAGGCGCAAGAAAAAACACTTAATGAAAGAAGTCGAAACAGAGCCCGTTACAGGAGGTGTTATGAACTCCTCCAAAGACCCCGTATTCCTCCTCTGTGACCGCATTCGTGAAACGGCTTTTGCCCTGCACCGCCACCTTCGCCACGGGCACCTCGAAAAGATCTACGAAAACGGTATGCAGCACCGCCTCGTGAAACAAGGACTGGCCGCTCTGCAACAGCACCCGGTGCCCGTCTACGACGAAGACGGAACTCTGCTGGGTGATCTCTTCGCCGATTTGTTCGTCGCCGAGCAAATCATCGTCGAACTCAAAGCCGTTCGTCATCTCACCGACGAACACGTTTCCCAACTGCTGGGTTACCTGCGCTCCTCCAACACCGAACACGGAATGTTGATCAACTTCGGATCACCCCGCCTCGAGGTCCGAAAACTCGCCCTCTCTCAACTCACCTGACGCCCGGCCGGGATACTGATTTTTAGCCGTAAAAGGCGCAAAATACACCACTCCGACGTAGTTCATTTTACATTACTCTGCTGCAGCGGGCTGACCTGCCTCTCAGTTTTTGCGCCTTCTGCGCCTTTTTGCGGCCATCCCTTCTCTGCCTCTCAGCCATTTTTGCGGCTATTCCTTTATCAGACCCAAAGATCTCCAGACACCGAATCCACCGCCCATGACCTCTAGTCCAACTTACACCGAAATGGAACTGCTTCGCTTTACCACGGCGGGGTCCGTCGACGACGGCAAGAGCACGCTTATCGGGCGGCTCATGTATGACACCAAGACCATCTTCGAGGATCAGCTCGACTCCATCGAGCGCACCTCCAAACAGCGCGGCGACGGTCACCTCGACCTCGCCCTGCTCACCGACGGGCTGCGCGCCGAACGCGAACAGGGCATCACCATCGACGTGGCCTACCGCTACTTCGCCACGCCGCGCCGCAAGTTCATCATCGCCGACACCCCCGGGCACATCCAATACACCCGCAACATGGTGACCGGCGCCTCCACCGCCAACCTCGCCATCATCCTCATCGATGCGCGCAAGGGCGTCATCGAGCAGACCTGCCGCCACTCCTTCATCGCCTCCCTGCTCGGCATCAAACACATCACCGTCGCGGTGAACAAGATGGACCTCGTCGAGTGGGACGAAGCCAAGTTCCGCGAGATCGTGCGCGCCTACAAGGACTTCGCCTCCCGCCTCGACGTCCCCGAGATCACCTTCATTCCCATCAGCGCCCTGCACGGCGACAACGTCGTGAGCAAGTCGGACAAGATGCCGTGGTATCAGGGGCCGTCCCTCCTCTACCACCTCGAGACCGTGTACATCGGCACCGACGTCAACCACGTCGACCCGCGGTTCCCGGTTCAATACGTCATCCGTCCGCATTCCGACGAGTGGCACGACTTCCGCGGCTTCGCCGGCCGCGTCGCCAGCGGGGTCTTCAAACCCGGCGACGACGTCACCGTCCTGCCCTCCGGCTTCGCCGCCAAGATCAAGGCCATCCACACCCACGAGGGCGAACTGCCCGAGGCCTTCTCGCCCCACTCCGTCGCCATCACCCTCGACCGCGAGATCGACATCTCCCGCGGCGACATGCTGGCCAAGCCGAACAACCAGCCCACGGTGGGCCAGGACATCGACCTCATGATCTGCTGGTTCTCGGAGAAGAAGACCCTGTCTCCACGCAGCAAATACATCCTGCGCCACACCAGCCGCGAATGCCGCGCCATCGTGAAGGAGGTGCACTACAAGGTCGACGTGAACACCCTGCACAAGATCGAGGGCGACGCCACGGTCTCCCTCAACGACATCGCCCGCATCACCCTGCGCGCCTCCGCCCCGCTCTTCTACGACTCCTACCGCAAAAACCGCATCACCGGCTCCATCATCCTGGTGGATGAGTTCAGCCATGAAACCGTGGCTGCCGGAATGATCCGGTGAGTTTGAAAAGGCGTTTCGAAGAAATGCTTCAAATGACGAAGTGCGACAGCACGGAGATGGCGAGTCGGCCAACGACTCGGTCCGCAGGACCTGGTGCGGCGGGTGCCCGCCCCGGGGCAGCCGAACCAGCAAACCGTGGCCGCAGGTATGATCCGATGAGGATTGGATAATAGCCGCAAAGAGGCGCAAAAAATCTGCGTCGCGCCGGACGGTTGCGTGCGCCTATAGGCGCGCGAACGGAGGTGAGAGTTTTGTTCACCTAGAATTTCTGAATCATTAATCCTTCATCCGCAAAAGCCACTCCACCGCCGACCGCGTCCGGAGGCCACGGTCCACCTCCCAAACCATCACCCTCACCATCCTACCTCCTCTGCCTCTCGGTCTTTTTGCGCCTTCTGCGCCTTTGCTCTGTCGGTTGCCCGAAGGGCCCCCACCTCCATCACCCCTTCGGGGCGCGAACCTTCGGTCGCACCATCTCCGCGCTGCGCGCTACGTTTGCGGCCAACTTCTGCTCTGCCTCCCGGTCTCCTGCGCCTGTGACAAATTTTTTCGGCCAACTAATCAATCCACCATGCTGAACATTCTTCGTGAAATTGCCGAGGCGGCGGGGCGGGAGACGCTGCGCTTTTACCGCCGGCCGCTCACCGTCGACGCCAAGGCCGACGACTCCCCGCTCACTCAGGCCGACCTCGCCTCGCACCGGCTCATCACCACCCGGCTGCGCGAGGCCTTTCCCGACATCCCGGTGGTGTCGGAGGAGGATGACGCCGCCGCGCGGGCCGCCGTGACCGGCGACGCCACGCGCTGGTTCGTGGTCGATCCGCTCGACGGCACCAAGGAATTCATCAAACAGACCGGCTCGTTCACGGTGAACATCGGGCTGATCGAAAACGGCCGCCCCGTCGCCGGCATCGTGCACGTGCCCGCCAGCGGCGTCACCTACGGCGCCGACACCGCCGGCGCCTGGCGCGCCGATCCGAACGGCGAGCCGGTAGCGATCCAGGCGGTGCCCGCGGGTGAAACGCTGCGCATCGTGGCCAGCCGCGACCACGCCGGTCCGGAGGTCAAGGCCCTGCTCGCCCGCTTCCCCGACGCCGAATGCCTGAGCATCGGCAGCTCGCTCAAGTTCTGCCTCGTCGCCGAAGGCGCGGCCGACGTCTACCTGCGCGATGTGCCGACCATGGAATGGGACACCGCGGCGGCCCAGGCCATCGTCGAAGCCGCCGGCGGCGCCGTCCTCACCCACCCCGCCCACGAACCCCTCGTGTATGGAAAACCCGAATACCGCAACGGCGCGCTGCTCACGATAGGCGATCAAGCCCTGCTCGACCGACTGGGTCGGACTGATTAGCTGGCATCTACCCAATGAATTAAATAGCCGCAAAGAGGCGCAAAAGACGCAAAAACCCGTCCACCGTATCCTCCACCAGCGCTTCCCTTCAGTATACTTTTTGCGCCTTTTGCGCCTTTTTGCGGCTATCCCTCCCCCTCTCCTTTTTGCGGCTAACCTTTCTCTGCCATGTCCGATCATCTTTACACCATTCATGATCGCCTCGTTTCGCGGGCGGAGAAGGAAACGAAACTCGGCCAGCGGGGGCAGGTGCTTTGGCTCTACGGGCTGAGCGGCTCGGGCAAGTCGACCATCGCCGTCGCGCTCGAACGCGAGCTGCACGAGGCGGGCCGGGTCGTGAAGGTGCTCGACGGGGACAACGTGCGCACCGGGCTCAACAAGAACCTGGGCTTCACCGACGACGACCGCCGGGAAAACATCCGCCGCATCGCCGAGGTGGCCAAGCTCTTCGCCGAGGCCGGCATCATCACCTTGGTGAGTTTCATCACGCCGAAGCGCGAGCTGCGGGCGATCGCGCGCGAGGTGATCGGCGAGACCGACCTCACCCTTGCCTACGTGAAGGCCTCGTTCGCCACCTGCCAGGAACGCGACCCCAAGGGCCTTTACGCCAAGGTCGCCGCCGGCCAGGTGAAACACTTCACCGGCAAGGACTCGGGCTTCGAAGAACCGGGCGACGACGATCGCGACGTGGTGATCGACACCGAGACGAAGGACCTCGCCGCCTGCGTGGCCCAGGCCCGCAGCAACCTGCGGGCCTGAGCCACGCAGGCGGCGGTCTAAAAGTCTTAAGGTCTAAAAGTCCGAAGGTCATCAGCGGTGGCTTGCCTGCCTTCAGCATGGCTTCGCCGCGACCGAATCAAAACGGGGCGCAGGCCTCCCGTCCTCCTGACCACGTTGTCGCAGGCTCCAACGCAGCTACACCCGCGCCGCGGGACGCAAAAGTCGCAAAAAGCGGAGTGGCAAAGCAAACGGACAGGATGTCCGTTCTCCACCATCCACCGCAACCCTGGAGAACGGACGCTTGCGTGCCTCAGGCACGTCCCCGTCCGTTTGCCCTGCCCCTCGGTGTATCCCCCCCCGGGGGTCGCGGGCCCTCCCGCAGTTCCGACTTCCAGACCTTTAGACTTCAGGACCTTTAGACCGCTGGTTGCGGGAGATCCGCCTCACAGGCGGATCTTCCTCAGCCAGCTCCGGTTGGCCTGATACCATTCCACCATGCGGCGGAAGCCTTCCTCGGGTTTTACGGTGGGGTGCCAGTCGAGCAGGCGGGCGGCCTTGCTCACGTCGGCCGCGGTGTCGCGCATGTCGCCCTGATGGAAGGGTTGGGGGTCGATCGTCGCCGTCTTGCCGAGCGCCTCCTCGAGCAGCGTGATGAGCGCGCGGATCGACAGGGGCTCGTTGCCGCCGCCGAGATTGATCACGGCATAATCCACCGGCCGCAGCGCCGCGATCGTGCCGGCGACGATGTCGTCGACGTAGGTGAAGTCGCGGGTCTGGCTGCCGTCGCCGTAGAGCGTGAGGGGCGTGCCTTCATCGATCCATTTGATGAAGCGCAGCGGACTCATGTCGGGCCGGCTGGCCGGACCATACACCGTAAAGTAACGCAACACCGACACGTCGATGCCGTGCAGGTGGTGGAAGGCAAAGGCCATGGCCTCCGCGCCCAGCTTGGAGGCGGCGTAGGGCGAGAGCGGCCGGTTCACATCGTGCGTCTCCACAAACGGCGCGGGCGCGCCGGCGTAGAGCGACGAGGAGGAGGCGAGCACGTATTTTTTGACGCCGGTGCGGCTCATCGCCTGCAGCAGATTGACCGCGCCGGAGACGTTGGTGGACGCATAGACCTCCGGGTGTTCGACCGAGTAGCGCACGCCCGCGCGGGCGGCCAGGTTGATCACCGCATCGAAGCGGAAGCGGTCGAACAGGGCGCGGACGGCGCCGCCGTCCTCGACATCGAGCGGCAGGAAGGTGAAGGCGCCGGCCTGCTGCTCGGCGTGTCGAAAAACGGACTGCGTCGGCGACGTCCCGACGCGCGAACCGTTGCCGCCGAGCAGGCGGTCGAGCCGATGATCCTTGAGCCGCACATCGTAGTAGTCGTTGAGGTTGTCGACCCCGACGACGCGATGGCCCTGCGCGAGCAGCGCGCGCGCCGTGTGTGAGCCGATGAAGCCCGCGACGCCGGTGAGCAGAACGGTCTGCGGGCGGGTTGACGGGGCGGTGGCTGAACGCGACATGGACAAGCGCCGAGCACGGCGCGAAGCGCGACGAAGGTCAATCTTGACCGCCGGGCGGAGCCGGCGGAGGGAAAGGGAGTGCCCTGGCGGGCAGGGAATAAGGGATCAAGGAGTGAGGGATGCCGGGACGCCGGTGGTCTAAAGGTCGGAAAGTCTAAAGGTCTAAAGGTCACCAGCGGCGGGAGGGCCCGCCCCCCTGGAGAACGGACGTCCTCGTCCGTTTACATTGCCTCTCGGCCACTCCGCCGCAGACCGCGTCCGGAGGCCACGGTCCACCATGCTACCTTTCAGGTGGACCGCCGCGGTCGCGGGACAGGCTTGGGCGTCTCCGACCGCGTCGTTCCATCTGCCTCTCGATATCCGTGCATTCTGTGTAATCTGTGGTTCAAAAACCACTCTGCCTCTCGGCCGCCGTCGTTGCCAAACCACGCCAACGCAAACGGACAAGGATGTCCGTTCTCCTCCACGCTGGCCGCTCCCTGGGAGAACGGACGTCCCCGTCCGTTTGCCCTGCCTCTCGGCCGCCGTCGTTGCCAAACCACTCCAACGCAAACGGACAAGGATGTCCGTTCTCCTCCACGCTGGCCGCTCCCTGGGAGAACGGACGTCCCCGTCCGTTTGCCCTGCCTCTCGGCGGACCATCCGCTGCAAGCGGGCGCCGGCTCCTCCTATGCCAAGGCTTCGGCGGACACGGCTGCGGCGCCCCTACACCCTGGAGGGGACGCGCTCGCCGCGACCTGCTTCCCGCAGCTCCGCGGCGACCATGAGGGCGGCGAGGTCGGGGCCTTTGGTCTTTGCCTCCCAGCCCAGCACGGCCTTCGCCTTCGCCGGATTGCCGCG
This sequence comes from uncultured Opitutus sp., assembly GCA_965652375.1. Taxonomy (GTDB): domain Bacteria; phylum Verrucomicrobiota; class Verrucomicrobiia; order Opitutales; family Opitutaceae; genus Actomonas. Next base: position 17,030 of record CBFGUO010000036.1, on the reverse strand, counting down.
CAGACAGAGGGCGTCGACCGGACGGAAATAACGCGGCACCACGCGCAGGACGATTTCACCCGAATCGGTCCGCCGGCCGACTTCGTCGACGCCGCTGCCGTCAAACTCCACCGGGATGCCGGCCGCCCCGAAGGCGGCCCGGGCGAAGCTGCGCACGTCGTGCGCTTCGCCGGTGGCCAGCACGTAATCGTCGGCCTGCTCCTGCTGCAGCATGCGCCACATGGCTTCGACGTATTCCTTGGCGTACCCCCAGTCGCGCCGGCCATCGAGGTTGCCGAGTTCGATGGGGCTCCTGCCGCCGTTGAGCACCCGGGCGACACCGAGACTGATCTTGCGCGTCACGAAGTTTTCGCCGCGCCGCGGCGACTCGTGGTTGAAGGCGATGCCATTGCAGACGAACAGGCCGTGGGTCTCCCGGTAGACCCGGCCCAGATGCAGGGCGAAGACCTTGGCCGCGCCGTAGGGGTTGCGCGGCGCAACCGGGGTCGACTCGTCCTGCGGCTCGGTCGCCGGGGCGCCGAAGATCTCCGAACTCGCCGCCACATACACCCGCGCCGGCGAGGCCAGCTCGCGCACACTCTCCAACAGGTGCAGCGTGGCCATGCCGTTTTCCAGGCAGGTCACTTCCGGCAGCTCGACGCTCAGGCCGACGTGGCTCTGGCCGGCCAGGTGGTAAATCTCCGCCGGCTCGATCTTGTGCAGCAGGCGGTGAAAGGACGTCACGTCGTTCAATTCGCCGTAGTGCAGCACGAGTCGGCCCGAAGCCAGGTTGTCGTCGGTGCGCAGGTGGTCGATGCGGCTGCGGTTGTAGGCGCTGGCGCGCCGCACCAGGCCATGCACGGCGTATCCTTTTTCCAACAACAGCTCGGCCAGATACGATCCGTCCTGCCCCGTGATCCCGGTGATGAACGCTTTCTTCATGTTACCTCAATCTGGAGGTAACATGAAGAGGTCTTAAAGTCTTAAGGTCTAAAAGTCTAAAAGTCGGCTGAGCGTAGCTCAGTCCCGCGAACGCAGGGTCTTGAGGTCGGAACGGGGTAGGATCGGGGCCGCCCCCCCCCTGGAGAACGGACGCCTGTCCCGCGGCCGCGGTGATCCTTGTCCGTTTGCGTTGCCTCTCGGACGCCGCTCCGTGGTTTAGTACCCAGGCTGTTGAATAGCCGCAAGAAGGCGCAAAAATCTCAACTGCTGGCCGACGGTTGCGTGCGTCTATAGACGCATGAACGCGTTCCGGTGAGCGGACAGCCGAACTATCTATTTCTTCATCTGCCTCTCGGCTTTTTTCTTGTCCGCCATAGTCCCGCTTCGCGGGACGTCGGTGGATGCGCCTTCTGCGTCCCGCAGTCGCGGGACTAGGCTGCGCCCAGCCGCGGCCAATTCCTGCCCTGCCTCTCCGCCGCACCTTTCCGCCGCAACCCGTCCAACGCAAACGGACGAGGATCACCGCGGCCGCGGGACAGGCGTCCGTTCTCCTCCAGCCAACGCAGCTTCCTGGGAGAATCAGCCGACCTTTAGACCTTTAGACTCTTGGACCTTTAGACCGCAGGTGAAGGCGCGGTTCAACTGAACCGCGCCTTCACTTGCTCCAGCGGCCAGGTGTTCACGACGTGTTGCGGCTGCAGCCAGCCTTTGCGGGCGGAATTCACGCCGGCCAGCACGTGCTGCAGGCCTTCGCACTCGTGGGCGTCGGGGTTGATCGCGCACCGCAGGCCGCGCTCGGCCGCCTTGCGCCAGAGGCGCCAATCGAGGTCGAGGCGCCAGGGACTGGCGTTCAATTCGATGATCGTGTCATGGGCGATCGCCGCATCGATGACCTTGGCGAGATCCACCTTGCTGGCCTCGCGTCGCAGAAGCAGCCGGCCGGTGGCGTGGCCGAGCATGGTGACGTGCGGATTCTCGATGGCGCGAATGATGCGGCGCGTCATCTCCTCTTCGCCCTGCGTGAGCGCGTTGTGTACCGAGGCCACGACGTAGTCGAGCTGCGCCAACACCTCGTCGGCAAAGTCGAGCCGGCCGTCGGTGAGGATGTCGACTTCGCTGCCGGCGAATACGTGGGTCTTGAAACGGCCCGAGGCGTTGAGCGCACGGATCTCCGCCACCTGTTCGAGCAGGCGTTGCTCGTCGAGTCCGTTGGCCTGGAAACTCGCCTTCGAATGATCGGCGATGCCGAGGTAGTCCCAGCCGAGTTTCTCCGCGGCCGCCGTCATCTCGGCCAGCGTGTTGCGGCCGTCGCTCGCGGTGGTGTGATTGTGAAAGGCGCCGCGCAGGTCGCCGAGTTCGATGAGCCGCGGCAGCTCCCCCTGCTCCGCGGCCTCGATCTCGCCGAGCCCTTCGCGCAGGGCCGGCGGAATGAAGGCCAGGCCGAGCGCGGTGAACAGCCCCGCTTCATCGGCAACACGTTTGCTCTCCCCGCGCTCGGCCTTCTCCTTGGCGGTGCCCTCGCCCTCGGCCGGCACCAGACCCCATTCCGACAGACTCAGTCCGCGCTCGAGGGCCCGTTGACGCATTGCGACGTTGTGGTCCTTGGAGCCGGTGAAATGGTGCAGGGCGAAGACGAACTGGCCCGGCGGCACGATGCGCAGGTCGGCCTGCAGCCCGCTGGCGAAGCGCACGCTCGATTTGGTTTCGCCGCGCGCCGTGACTTCCTTGACCTCGGGCAGCTCGCAGAACCAGGCCATGACGGGAGCCGGATCGTCGCTGCCTACGATGAAGTCGAGGTCACCCACGGTTTCCATGCCGCGACGCAGGCTGCCGGCGGCCTCGGCGCGCACCACCTCGGGCCGCTTCCGCAGGCCCGTCACGATGGGTTGCGCCACTTCGTTGGCCAGCCACCACAGGTGGCGTTTGCCGTAGGCCTCGCGGTTGCGGATGCCCTCGGCGATCTTGGCCGCCGACTTGGCGCCGAAGCCGGGCAGCTCGGCCACGCGACCGTCGGCACAGGCCGCGGCCAGGCCCTCAATCGTGTCGATGCCGAGCTTCTCGTGCACGGCCTTGATCTTCTTCGCGCCCAGTCCCGGGACCTCCAGCATTTCGACCAGACCGGGTGCGATCGACGCCGCCAGTTTGTCGTAAAAGCCGAGCCGGCCCGTCGCATGCAGCTCGCCGATCTTCTGGGCAAGGGCCTCACCGATGCCCTTGACCGAATCGAGTTTCCCCTCCGCCACGAGCCGCTCGAATTCATCGGTCTCGAGGGATTCGAGCGCGCGGGCACCGCTGCCGTAGGCGCGGATCTTGAACGGGTTTTCGCCCTTCAGTTCGAGCAACACCCCGATCTGCTCCAGAATCTCCGCGATCTCGTTCTTGGTCATGCGGTCAAGGAAGCACGAACGCCGCGAAACTCAGCCGCAAAAAGGGCTATTTGGCAAAAAGGGCCGCCGGGAGGGGGACGGCGGCGGTCCGTCTGTCTAAAGGTCTTAAGGTCCAAAGGTCTAAACACGCCAAGGGCGTGCAAGAGTCTGAAAGTCGGAAGGGCGCTTCTGCGGGAGGGCCCGCGGCATCGGGAAAACGCACACCGTGTCCGATTCCGCTGCCTCTCCGCCGCCGATCCTGCGCAAAACGCCGTCGGGGACGCCGGCGTCCACCTTACTGCCCTTTCGGTGGACGTGGGCCTCCGGACCGCGTCGCTCCATCTGCCTCTCGGCATCTGTGCATTCCGTGCTATCTGTGGTTAAAAAACCATACAGTTGAATAGCCGCAAACGTAGCGCGCAGCGCTGCACGGTCGGCGCTTGGACGCCGACGGTGCTCGCACAGCGAGCTACGGTGGCCGGCAGAGCCGGCACGGTTGGCGCCAGGGGCGCCTACGGTGGACCACCGCGGTCGCGGGACAGGCGTGGGCGTCCCCGACCGCGTCGTTCCAGCTGCCTCTCGGTATCCGTGTCCATCCGTGAAATCTGTGGTCAAAAACCGCCCTGCCTCTCCGCCGCAGCCCGTCCAACGCAAACGGACGAGGATCACCGCGGCCGCGGGACAGGCGTCCGTTCTCCTACCATCCACCGCCGCTCCCTGGAGAACGGACACTTGTGCGCCTTTGGAGCATCCCTGTCCGTTTGCCCGGCCTCTCCGCTTTTTGCGTCTTTTGCGTCCAAGATTGCGGGCCCACCCGCCGCTGGTGACTTTTAGACCTTTAGACCTTTAGACTTTTAGACTCTGCTTCCTCCGCATGAGCCCGCCGTTCACCTACTCGCGCATGATCCATTTTTCGGATACGGATGCTGCCGGCGTCGTGTTTTTTGCCCGCTACCTCCACATCGTGCACGAGGCCTACGAGGAGGCGTTGGCGGCGGCGGGGATTCCGCTGGCCGCTTTTTTCGCCGACCATGGCGTCGTCATTCCCATCGTCAAAAGCGAGGCGTCCTACCTGCGTCCGTTGCACTGCGGCGACCGGATCGAGGTGGAACTCAGCCCGGTCCGACAAAGCGAACATGGCTTCGCCCTCGAGGCCGTGATGTGGAAACACCAGGCCGGCACCCGCAAACGAGCGGCCGTCGTGCGCACCGAGCACCTGTGCATTCACTCGTCGACCCGCGAACGCCTCGCCCTGCCGGCTCCGCTTGCCACCTGGGTGGGCGGAGGAGCGACGCTAAAAAGCTGAAAGCGGAAAAGCTGAAAGCTGAAACGGGGGCGGGAGCGGCCTGAGCGGATCAGATTTTACAGAAGCGTTGCCTTGGTTACCTGCTGTAAAAGCTTTGATTCAAAGCCCCGCTTCTGCTTTGGCGATCGCGGCCAGCACCGTCTCCCGCGAGACCTTGCCGGCGGCGTTCACCGGCCAGGGATCGACCGGCACGAAGGCCTTCGGACACTTGAAGGGCGCCAGCCGTCCGCGCAGCTCGGCCGCCACTTCAGCCCGGCACGGAGCCAGGTCCGCCGCAATCGCAGCGACCACGCGCTGGCCCCAGCGGGGATCGGGCACGCCGACCACGGCCACCCGATCGTCGGCGAAGAGAACCCGCAACTCGGCCTCCACTTCGGCGGGATCGACCTTTTCGCCGCCGGTCACGATCACGGCGTCGGCCCGGCCGAGGATGCGCACGCCGCCGTCAGGGGTCAGCTCGGCGCGATCACTGCTCAGCCAGGCTTCCTCCCCGCGCCACTCCGGCCAGTATCCACGAAACAAGGACGGGCCCGCCAGTTGCAGGCAACCTTGCGCGCCCAGGGTCGCCTCGACGTGCGGAAACAGGACCAGCCGCTCCGCCGCCGGTTCGACGCAGGCCGCGATCATGGCCGCGGTCTCGGTCATGCCGTAGCTCGGCACCACCGCCACGCCCGCCGCCACCGCCTGTTCGAGCAGGCCGGCGTCGACCGCGGCCCCGCCGATCAGGACGCGCCGAAACCGGCGTAGCCAGGCCACGCCGTCGGCGTCGTGCAGGAGGCGGCGCAGCTGCGCCGGCACCAGCGAAACCGTGGACGCCTCCGGCGGGCGCTCGACGAAGCGGCCTTCGCTCCAGGCCCGCCAGTCGGCGTCGACGTGGACGCCTTCCGTCAGCACGCAGCGCAGCCAGCCCATCAGGCCGCCCACGTGATGCAGCGGCAGCACGCCGACGGCGTTGATCGGTGTTTCGTCGAAAAACGTCGCATAACCCCGCACCGCCGCAGCAATCGTCGCCTGGTCGTGTCGCGCGAGCTTCACGCCACCGGTGCTGCCGCCGGTGGGAATGAGCAGCCAGCCACGTTCGGCCGACACCGTGTCGGGGCGGCGCGCGATCAGGCGTTCGAACTCCGCCCGCTCCTGCGTGCCCCAGTCGGGATTGGCCAGCGCCACCTGTCCCCCGCGCGCGACCGCCGCCACGAACGCGCGCCGAAAGGCCTCCGGCTCGCGTTCCCGCACCACGGCGACGGTGCGCAGCTCGCCGCCGTCCGTGCTGCGTCCGCCGAGGGCGCTCAGGAATTCACGCCGTTCCATGTCGCCTCCGCATCGAGGGCTTCCACGTCACTCCAGTGCACGAAGGGCATGGCCAGCGGTCCGTTGGCCCAGCGGGCCGAAAAGAGCGGCCAGACCCCCGTGCCGAGGGCCCGCCGTTTTTCCGGCAGGGCAAAGGCGAGCCCCAGCACCGCCCGCGCCCCCACGGCGGTTTCCAGAGCGGAGGAGATCACGACGTCGAGCCGCTGCTCGTGCACGATCGCGAGCAGGCGCGCGGGGTCGCCTATGAGGGCCGGTTTGAGCACCCACACCCCCGGCCAGCCGAGGCCCAGCCAGCGTTCGAAATCGGTCACCTGCGTGAGCGATTCATCCAGCGCCAGGGGCGTGGGATAGTCGGCCGCCAAGCCCAGCAGGAGGTCCTCCGCCTTTTCGCCGCCGGGCGCCACCGGCTGCTCCACGTAGTCGATGGCGGGTCGTTCGGCACAGCACGCCAGCCAGGCCTCCGCCTGCCGCCGCTCCCAAGCGCCGTTGGCGTCGAGTCGCAGTCGGCTCTCCGCCGGCAGCACCGCCAGCAGGTCGTCGAGCAGGACGCGTTCGTCCCGGTGATCGGCCACCCCGACCTTCCATTTAAAGCAGCGAAAGCCCAGCTCCGCCCGCTCCTCCGCCACCCGAAGCGCCGCGCGACCCGCCGGCAACAGCGCGGCCACCGGCAGGTAATCGTGCCGCGGTGCGCCGACCGGCGGCGCTCCCTCCGCCTCCCGCAGGGCGGTGGCCAGGGCGAAACCGAGTATCCCGCCCTGGGCGATCAGCTCCGCCACCTCGGCCCCGCTCGCCTCCCCGCCCAGCCGCCGCAGCGTGGCTTCGACCTCGTCGACGGATGCTCCGCCAAAACCCGGCACCGGCGCCGCCTCACCGTAGCCCACGCCGCCGCTCGCGAGTTCCACCCGGACCAGCCCCCCCTCGCGCTCGTCCCAGCGCCCGTGGGCCGTGCGCAGCGCCTGGCGGAACGGCAGGCGGAAACGTTGAAAACGCAGGCGGATCATGGAGATGGCGACAGCTTGAGCGTCGCCCGGCACAGTCTAGAAGCCTAAATGTCGAGAGCGGCGGGGGCCGCGCAGCCTAAAGATCGGCTGAGCGTAGCTCAGTCCCGCTAACGCGGGATCTAAAAGTCGCCAGCGGCGGGAGGGCCCGCGCCCCGGGAGAACGGACGTCTCGTCCGTTTGCGTTGCCTCTCGGCCGCCACTCCACCGCAAACGTCGTCGGGGGCCACCGCGGTCGCGGGACCAGCACCTCGTCCCAGCTCCCAGTCCCCCAGCCGCCACTTTCCTCTTCCAATCTTCCGAAGCGGCCCTACTACGTTCCCGGCAACTCATGACCAAGGTTGCCACGTCCTCCGCCGCCGCGTTCGACGCCGAGTTTTATCAGCCGGCCGACGCCTTCTTTGCCGCCAACCGTCCGATCGGGCTCACTTTCGACGACGTCACCCTCGCGACGCTCTACTCGGACATCCTGCCCAAGGACGCCGACACCGCCACCGCCCTCTCCGAACAGGTGCGCCTGTCGATCCCGATCATCTCGTCCGACATGGACACGGTGACCGAGGCGCGCATGGCCATCGCCATGGCCCTCAACGGCGGCATGGGCCTCATCCACTACAACATGAAGCCGCGCGACCAGGTGAAGGAGGTCGCCCGCGTCAAACGCCACATCCACGGCCTCATCCAGGACCCGATCACCGTCACGCCCGACCAACACGTCGGCGACGTGCTCGATCTCATCGAGGCCAAGAATTACGAGTTCCGCACCTTCCCCGTCCTCGACAGCGCCGGCAAACTCGTCGGCCTGCTCTCCGGCTCCACCGTGCGCGAACGCTACCGCTCCAAGAGCGTCGCCGAGGCCATGACGCCCCGCGGCGAGATCCACACCGTGCCGGTGGGCGCGCTCAAACCCGATCCCATCGCCGCCGCCGACGCCTTCTTCACCGAGCACGTGGGCATCCACAAAATGCTCGTCGTCGATGCCGAGGACCATCTGCGCGGTCTCGCGACCTTTTCCGACGTCGAACGCATCACCTGCGAGGCCGGCTCCCGCCGCAAGGCCGCCCGCGACAGCGAATTCCGCCTGGTCGTCGGCGCCGCCCTCGCCCCGGTGCGCCAGCCCGACGGCTCGCTCGACCGCGACCGCATCGTCGACCACGTCAGCCAGCTCGTCGCCGAGCACATCGATTGCGTGGCGGTCTCCACCGCGCACGGCCACACCGCCGGGGTGGGCGACATGGTGCGGCTCGTCCGCGATGCCTTTCCGCAGCTCACCATCATCGCGGGCAATGTTACCAGCGGCGCCGGGGTGGAGTTTCTCGCCGAATGCGGCGCCAACGCCATCAAGGTCGGCCAGGGTCCCGGCTCCATCTGCACCACCCGCGTCGTCGCCGGCGTCGGCATTCCGCAGCTCACCGCGCTGCACGTCGCCGCCCGCGGCGCCCGCGCCCGCGGCGTGAAGCTCATCGCCGATGGCGGCATCACCAAGAGCGGCGACATCGTGAAGGCCCTCACGCTCGCCGACGCCGTCATCCTCGGCGGCCTGCTCGCCGGCTGCCGCGAGGCGCCGGGCGAGATCATGGAGATCAACGGCAAGCTCTATAAACAATACCGCGGCATGGGCTCGCTCGCCGCCATGCAGGCCGGTTCCGCCGCCCGCTACGGCCACAGCAAGGACGACAAGAGCCGCAAGCTCACGGCCGAGGGCATTGAAGCGCTCAAGGAAGTGAGCGGTTCGCTCGACGACGTGCTCGGCAACCTCGTGGGCGGCCTGCAAAGCGGCATGGGCTACCTCGGCGCCAAGGACCTCCCCACCCTGCGCGCCAACGCCCGCTACATCCGCGTAAGCCCCGCCGGCCAAAAGGAATCGGCCCCGCACGACGTCATCGAGATCAAGGCCGGCGTGAAAGGCTAGGCGGCGGCGGCGCGGCGCGGCGATGCCGCGCCGCGGTCTAAAAGTCGGCTGAGCGTAGCTCAGTCCCGCGAACGCGGGATCTAAAGGTCTAAATGTCGGAACAGCGGGAGGACCCGAGCCCCTGAAAAAGATACCGAGAGGCAAGGAGTTTTTAGCCGCAAAAAGGCGCAAGAGGCGCAAAAAAAGACCCCAGAGGCAGGGGCAGTATCATGGATTGGGATTGGAGGTAGACGAAGCACGCAACCCAGCCGCGCGCCTATAGGCGCACGCAACCGGCCGCCGCGACGCAGATTTTTTGCGCCTTTTTGCGGCTATGAATTTTTTCGGGGGGAGAACCTCCGACGTTTAAACGGGCTCGCCATCGCCGACGTTCCGCGCTGGACCGGCGCGCCCAAACCATGCCACTGTCCGCCCTTTGCCAGGCCGTCTGCATCGGCGTCCGACCTTTCAGTGTTTCAACTTTCCAGCTCTCCAGCGTTTCAGCGTTTCAGCCTTTCAGCGTTTTCCTCCATGTCCCTGATTCCCTTTTCCAGCCGTTTGATCGCCGATGTCGGCATCTCGCTGGGCGACGAAGGCAAAGGCCGCCTCGTCCCCGAAGTCTGTGAGGAACTCGCCACCACGCCCCACCGGGTGTCGACCGTGCTCAAGGTCAACGGGGGCGCCAACTCGGGCCACACCGCGGCGGGCGTGAAGCTCAATCTCCTGCCGTCCGGCGTGGTCGAGAAGGACATCCCGCACCTCGCCATCGGCTGCGGCGTGGTGGCCGATCCGCGCAAGATCTGGTGGGAAGCGGCCCCGCTCGAGCACAAGGGCTACAACGTCATCGCCCGCCTTGCCATCGACGAGCGCACGATGGTGAGCGACCTGATTCACCGCCTGCTCGACCTGGCCTGGGAACACTACCGCGCCCACGTCCTGCAGGAGGAGCCGCGCGGCTCGACCGGCCGCGGCATCACGCCGGCCTACCTGGACGAGGTCGGCCAGTGGCAGATCCATTTTTCGGACTTCCTCGCCGGCCCCAACTACTACGCCCGCAAGGTCGCGCAGCGCGCCGACCGCGCCCTGCGCACCATCCAGCATGTGTGTCAGGTCGACGCCGCGACCTTCGCCGGCTTCTTCGACACGCTCAGCGCCGCCGAAAAACGCGCCAACAGTGAGGCGATCGCCCTCGGCGTGCTCGACGAGAGCGAGTTCGATTTCACCGTGTACCGCGGCGAGGCCCCCTTCACCCTGAACGTGGAGAAACTCACCGCCGTCAACTGGGCCGCCGGCACGCGCCTCGCCCCGCAGATCGTGGAGGTACGCGAACTCATTCGCCGCGAGCTCGCCGCCGGCCACACCATCCTCGGCGAGTTCGGTCAGGCCTACTGGCTCGACAAGCGCCACGGCTTCTCGCCCAACGTCACCGCCTCGCACACCTACACGCCCGAGTTCTTCGAGAGCGCCGGCGTGCCCGTGCAACCCGTGCACACCTTCGGCGTGGCCAAGGCCTACGACACCAAGGTCGGCACCCACACCTTCATCACGCAGATGGACGACGCCCACCCGCTCGCCGTCCTGCTGAAAAAGCTTGAGTTCGGGTCGACGACGGGCCGCCAGCGCATGGTCGGCTGGTTCGACGCCGTGGAAAAGGGTGACGCCCTGCGCTACGGCGGTTTCCAGGACCTGATGATCAACAAGACCGACGCCCTCACCCACCGCGGCGAGTGGAACGGCGACCTGCTCATCTGCACCGCCTACGAGGATGCCGACGGCAAGCGCTACGCCCACGTGCCGCGCAACGAGGCGGTGCGCAAGACCCTGCGTCCGGTGTACAGCCGCCACCCGGGTTGGACCGAGGACATCTGCGGGGTGCGCCGCTTTGCCGATCTCCCCGCCAACGCCCGCGCCTACGTCGCCGCCATGATGCGCGCGACGCTCGAGGTCGCCTACGAAGGCGGCGCCTGGCCGGCCGACGAGCAGCTGCCCAACCTGCGTTACCTCGGCGTCGGCCCCGAGCCCTCGCAGATCATCAAGGACGTCCCGCCCACGGCGGAGTTGATCAAGGGCTGAGTTGGATTTTACAGAAGCAAACGAAGGCAACGAAGCCTTCCCTCAGCAGGGCTTCGTTCTCGCTCCCCGCGGATGCCGTCCGTCCGCCGTTCGCTCTTCGGGGAGAAGGATAAAGATAAAGATAAAGATAAAGACGAAAGAATAAAGATCCGGGGGCTCCCCCCCTCTCCTGTTGTACCTCCTCCCATCATGTCCGCCAAAAAAGTCCCTGTCTCCGCCTACGTTGAAACCCACGGCATGCGCTTCTTCGCGCGCTCGTTGAGCAAGATCCGCTATTTCGCCGCGGGTGAGTTGCGGGAGGATTTTCACGCCAATCTCGGCAAGGCCATGGACGCCTTCCTGTGCGATTACCTGCGGGTGAGTTACGAGGACCTGCGCGAGCGCACCCTGCAGGGCGGCACGGACGAGGAGATCCTCGCCTGGGCGCAGGAAAAAGGCCGCGACCTGAGCGCGATCGACATCCGCATCTGGAACCACTTCATCACGAAGCTCGGTTGGAAGGACGACATGACGCACCGTTTCCTCTTCCGCAAAGAGGAGGCCGGCCTGATGGACCGCGACGACATCGAGACGATCGTCGACGTCCTGGAAGCCGACGAAGGCCGGAGCGCTTCAGCGCCGAAGGCGGGGGGCTAGACGTCTTAAGGTCGGAAGGTCTTAACACGCCATAGGCGTGCAAGGGTCTAGACAGTCAGGGGTGGACGTGGGCGTCCCCGACCGCGTCGTTACATCTGGCCTCTCGGTATCTGTGCATTCCGTGCAATCCGTGGTTAAAAAACCATACAGTTGAATAGCCGCAAACGTAGCGCGCAGCGCTGCACGGTCGGCGCTTGGACGCCGACGGTGCTCGCACAGCGAGCTACGGTGGCCGGCAGAGCCGGCACGGTTGGCGCCAGGGGCGCCTACGGTGGACCACCGCGGTCGCGGGACAGGCGTGGGCGTCCCCGACCGCGTCGTTCCAGCTGCCTCTCGGTATCCGTGTCCATCCGTGAAATCTGTGGTCAAAAACCGCCCTGCCTCTCCGCCGCAGCCCGTCCAACGCAAACGGACGAGGATCACCGCGGCCGCGGGACAGGCGTCCGTTCTCCTCCACCCACCGGCGCGCCCTTGGAGAACGGACGTCCCCGTCCGTTTGCCCTGCCCCTCCCCACTCCGCAGCAACCGCGGTCAAAAATCCTGCAGGCGGGATTCGTTGGGGCCGCGCTCGGGGGCGAGTTGAGACAGCACCTCGCCGGCGAGGTAGATCGAGCCGGTCACCACCACGGCCTCGCCGGGGGGCAATTGGCGCAGGCTGCCGGCCGGGCCGAGCAGGCCTTCGACCGTACTGTCGTGCACGGCACCCGCAAAATTCCGCGGCAACAAGCTTCGCAGCTCGGCATGCGAGCAAGCGCGCGCCTGGTTCGGCACGACGAGATGAATGGTGGAGGCAAAGCGCGCCACCACCTCCAGCAGGGCCCCGGCCCGCGCCGCGCCCAGGGCGCCGACGACGATGATGGGTTTGTGCCCCAGCGAACCGATCAGGCGCTGCAGGTTGCGCTCGAGGCTTTCGGCGCCTTCCGGGTTGTGCGAGGCGTCGAGCACCAGGTCGGTCTCGCCGAGCGGAAAATGCTGCCAGCGCGCCGGCCAGTGCGCTGTGGCCAGGCCGCGCGTGATGGCGGCCTCGTCCACGCCCCAGGCCGCCGGCAGGGACCGCGCCACCAGCGTCGCCGTCGCGGCGTTCCACCGCTGGCAATCACCTTCCATCGCCGTCTGCGGATAACCGGCCGTCGCCTCGCCGAAGATGTCGCGCACCGATTGCACCGGGCAACCGAGCTCCGCGGCGCGTCCGCGCACGACCGCCTCCGCCTCGGCCGGCATGCGACCGATGACGACCGGCACGCCCGGTTTGAGGATGCCGGCCTTGGCGCGGGCGATCTCGGCGTGGGTGTAGCCGAGGATCTCGCAGTGATCGAAACCGATCGAGGTGACCGCGCAGGCGACGGGTTGCACGATGTTGGTCGCATCGAGTTCGCCGCCCAGGCCGACCTCCGCCACCGCCACATCACAGCGTCGCCGGGCAAACTGGAGGAAGGCCATCGCGGTCATGAACTCGAAAAAACTGGGGTGATCGTCCGGATCGCTCTCGGCCAGACGCGCGGCGATCGGCAGCAGTTCGCGGGTGTAGGCGACGATCTCGGCCTCGCTCAGGCTGACGCGGTCGACCTGCACCCGCTCCCCCAGGCGCACGAGGTGCGGCGACGTGTAGAGGCCGACGCGTTTGCCGGCCGCCCGCAGGATGGCGTCGAGCATCGCCGCGGTGGAGCCCTTGCCGTTGGTGCCGGCCAGGTGGATCACCGGGACAGCCCGATCCGGGTGGCCGAGCGCGGCGGCGAGCGCGCGCATGCGGTCGATGCCGAACTTCACGCCCTTGGCCTTCAGGCTGAAGAGGTAGTCCTGCACCGCCGGGTAATCGTGCAGGGACGCAACCGGAGTTGAACTCATCGAAGGGAGTGACGGGTGGGTTTGAGCGAACGCAGACCGCAGGGTCGCGGCCGGGTTCAACCCGCGGTCACGGGCGCATCCGCGGGAGTCGGCTCCGTCACGGGCGTCGAGGCCTCGGTCGCCGGCATCACGGGTTTGTCGGCCAGCGGACGCTTCACATAGAGCGCGGCCAGCAGATCACGCAACCGATCGCGCATCTCGAGCCGGCTCACGATCTGGTCGATCAGGCCCTTCTGCAGCAGGAACTCGGCGGTCTGGAAACCGGGCGGCAGGGTCTGCTTGGTGGTTTCCTTGATCACGCGGGCGCCGGCAAAGCCGATCAGCGCTCCGGGCTCGGCGAGGTTGATGTCGCCGAGGACCGCGAAGCTGGCGGTGACGCCGCCCATCGTCGGATGGGTGAGGATGGAGATGAAGGGTACCTTGGCCTCGCTCAGCCGGCCGAGCGCCGCACTGGTCTTGGCCATCTGCATGAGGGAAAAAATGCCTTCCTGCATGCGGGCACCGCCGGAGGCGCTGAAGATGAGGCAGGGGATCTTTTCCTTGAGCGCCTTTTCGATCGCGCGGGTGATCTTCTCGCCCGCCGCCGAGCCCATGGCCCCGCCGCAGAAACGGAAATCCATCACGGCCACCGCCACCGGGATGCCATGGATCCTGCCGGTGCCGCTGATCACCGCCTCGGGCAGGCCACTCGCCTCCTTGTATTTGGCGATGCGCTCCGGGTAGGGCTTCGAATCGACGAATTCCAGCGGATCGGCCGAGGTGACCCCGGCATCCATCTCGATGAAACTCGCCGGATCGAGCAGCGCCTCGAGCCGGTGGCGCGCGCCGATGGGGAAATGGTAGCCGCTCTTCGGCACCACCATCTGGTTGGCTTCCAGTTCCTTGTTGAAGACGATCTCCCCCGAGATCGGACACTTCGTCCAGAGCCCCTTGGGGATATCCTTCTTCTTGGGAACGACAGTCGAATATTTCGGCTTGCTGAAAAGCGACATGAGCGTGGGAAACGGGGCAGCGCGAGGCGGAGCGTGGTGGACTCTAACCGTGAGCGAAGGTGAGGACGTCCATGCTCACCGCCCCCGCGCGCCGCAGGGCATGGGCACAGGCATTGAGGGTCGAACCGGTGGTGAAGACGTCATCTACCAAAATGTAACGTGATTCGGCGGTTATGGCGGCCCCCTTCCTCCCTGCAAAGGCATTTTTCATCCGCTCGCGGCGCGTGCGGCGGTCGAAAGCCGTTTGCGATTCGCTATCCTGCACGCGCTCAAGCAGCTCGGCGACCCGGCAGCTCCCGCCGCTCGCCTGCGCGATCTCCCGCGCCCACAACAGCGATTGATTGAAACCGCGTTCCCGCAGCTTGCGGGCATGCATGGGCACGGGCACGAGCACGGCGCCGCGCACGTAGTCGACGAGTTCGTCGTTGGCCGTCAGCAGGGCCGCCATATCCGGCAGCACGAACAGGCCTTCGTGGTATTTGAGCTCCAACACCATGCGGCGGGCCACACCCTTGAACAGCGTGACGGTTTTGGCCCGGCCGTAGACCGGCATGAGCCCTTCGCAGTGCGGACACACCCGCTCGCCCTCCACCTCGCCGAAAAAGGGATGGCCGCACGACTCGCAGTGCGGACGCCGCACCCGGACGAGGGTGGGCGCACAGTGTTCGCAGACATGGCGCAGCGGACTCGTCTCCTCACACAATCCGCCGCAGCCGAGACAGACCGGCGGAAACAGCAGGTCGCTCATCGCCCGGACCGCCGCGCGGGTCCGTTGACGCAGGGCTGACGGCTCCCGGCTCAATAGAACACTTTCTCCAGGAAGAGGCCCTGGGGCGGACACGTTTCCACGGCGGCCGTGCGCTGCTTTGCCGCCAGCAGGGACGCGATCGCGGTGACATCGAGCCGCCCTTCGCCCACTGCGACGAGCGCGCCGGTGAGGCTGCGCACCATCTTGTAGAGGAAACCATCGGCCTCGAACGCGAGGCGCACGCGGCGACCGCGGGTGTCGATATCGAGCCGCGTGAGATGGCGCACGGGGCTCTCGAGCTCGGCGCCGTTGTCGGCGGCAAAGGACGAAAAATCGTGCCGTCCGCGCAGGACCGCCGCGGCCGCCGTCATCGCATCCAGGTCGAGGCGGCGCGGTCGCTCGAGGCACCAGGCGTAGGGTCGGGTGAAGGGGTCGGCGTCGCCTTCGAACAGGTGATAGGTGTAACGTTTGCCCGTCGCGCTGAAGCGTGCGTGGAAATCGGGCGCGGCGCGGGTGACGGACTTTATCTGGATGGCTGCCGGGAGACGCGCCTTGAGCGCCAGCCGCAATTTGTCCGGATCATGCCGCCAGACGGCATCAAAATGAAAAACCTGCCCGCGCGCATGCACGCCCGCGTCGGTGCGCCCGCTCCCGTGCACCCGCACCGCCGTTTTGAAAATCTCGGCCAGGCGGGCCTCGATGTGGTCCTGAATGCCGTTGCCATTGGGCTGGCTCTGCCAGCCGGCGAAAGATCCGCCGTCGTAGGCGCACACGCAGCGCCAGCGGGTGGAGGAGGGGGAGGCATCGGCGTTCGCGAGCGGCATGGTGCGGTCTCTTGGATCGAGGCTCGGGGTAGAATTGGCAATCCTCTTGGGTGGCTGGGCGAACTCTGCCGCAGCCCGTACAACACAAACGGACGAGGATCACCGCGGCCGCGGGACAGGCGTCCGTTCTCCTCCACTCCGCCGCCGCTCCCTTGGAGAACGGACATCCTTGTCCGTTTGCGTTGCCTCTCGGCCGCCACTCTACCGGGCACGACTTATTTCCCTGGAGTCCCGTCTCCTTCCGGCACCGGCCACAAACGATATCCTCCTGAAATCAGATTCGCTTTGCGGGGGTTTTGCGCGATGTAATGCTCACATCGATACAAGTGTCGCTCGTCGCGCACCAGTCGATCCCAGTAACCGGGCTGCCATACCCTGCCCGCTCGCCCCAACGCCCGGTTCAATTCGCGGGCCGCCCATGTTTTCCACGACTTCACGGTCTGAGCCAGTTTCTGGTCCTCCCGCAGCCGAACCAGCACATGCACATGATTGGGCATCACCACAAACGAGCGCAGCACATATCGGTCTTCGTCAAAATGCTGCGGGGTGTCGGCCAGGATGGCGCTCAGCTCCGGCTGTCTCAGCCAACATTCGCCCTGGCCTTCATCGAGCCATTTTTCCAGACGCGCGGGAAATCGGCGGCGGTAATCGACCCGGTCTCCTTCGGTCCAAGGGTTCGGATGCTCGGCCAGCCAACGGACTTGCTCCGTGTGCCAATCTGCGAGTTGGGAGGAGGGAAGCGCATCTGCCAGCCGCCAGGTCAGGAAGACCCAGACGCCGGCCTGATCCCAATGCGGCAGATTCCGCTCGTGGATCGTCAACGGAGCGTAGGGGTTGAAAAACGGCGACGGCTCCATGGGGGAACCCTGGTGCGATCCTCCCGCGAGCCAACCGCAAAACGCGCGCTCCGCTCCACCGCCACTCCGCCGCAGCAAACGGACAGGATGTCCGTTCTCCTCCATTCCACCGGAGCCGCTCCAACGCAAACGGACAGGATGTCCGTTCTCCTCCACTCCACCGCAACCGCTCCAACGCAAACGGACAGGATGTCCGTTCTCCTCCACTCCACCGGAGCCGCTCCAACGCAAACGGACAGGATGTCCGTTCTCCTCCACTCCACCG
>CBFGUO010000035.1:0-67726 GCA_965652375.1 uncultured Opitutus sp. | reverse complement strand
CCCAGGGCGAGGGCAAGGGCATCCAGCTCACGCCCGCCATCAAGATGTCGCTCGAGCGCTGCATCGAATACGTGGCCGCCGACGAATACGTCGAGGTCACGCCCTCCACCCTCCGCCTCCGCAAGAAGATCCTCAACAGCAACGAGCGCCGCAAGGCCGAGCGCGCCGCCAAGACCGGCAAATAGCCTCTCCGCGGCGCCGGGTGGATCCCTCCCGCCCGGCCCGCCCGGCCGCAGCTCCGCCTTCGGTGGACGCCTGCGTAGAATTACGAACCGCTTCCCCATTCCCCTGACCGCAGTCGCCAGGCATCCTTCCCCCGCTCCATGGGTGTCGAAATCGTCGAGACCGTCATCTACCTCACCAACATCATCATCTGCGCGATCATCGCCGCGCTGATGACCGATGCCTGGCGGCGCGGCGATCACAAGAGTTCGCTGCTCTACTGGATGATCGCCGCGTGGATCATGCTGGCGGCCGACATCCTTTTTGCTGCGCGGCCACTGTTGCCGGCGGTCGTGGGGCGCATCCTGCCGACCGTGCTCGTCACCGTCGGACAGGCCACGCTTCTGATCGGCGCCCGCATCAACGCGGGTAAATCCAATGCCCGCGGCCTGGCTATCGCCTTCGTCGTTCTCCACGCGGTCCTGCTGACTGCCTTCTACACCCTTGCCCCGTCCTCGCCCTGGCGCCGCATCTCCAACGGCCTCGTGTGGGGCACGCTGGCGCTGCTTTCCTACCGCAGCCTGCGCGCATCGGCCCCCGTGTTCTGGCAATCCTACACCGCTCCGGCCAAGGCCTTCATGGCGCACGCCGTATTTCATTACCTGCGCGCCGCCTGGGTCGTGTTGTCCACCGGCGACTCTTCGTCCACCTCCCTGTCATTCGGCGACATCATCGGTGACCTCGAGGTGAGCTTTTTCATGGTCGCGCTCTTCGTCGGCCTGCTCATCGCCCATCTCAAGCAGCGCAACGAGCAGCTCTCCACCGCCCTCGCCGAAGTGAAGACCTTGAGCGGCCTGCTCCCCATTTGCGCCTGGTGCAAAAAGGTGCGCGACGACGACGGCTATTGGCAGCAGGTCGACCACTACTTCCGCACGCACAGCCAGATCCGATTCAGTCACGGCATGTGCACCGACTGCGCCGAGGAGTTCCGCCAGGAGAGCAAGGAAATCCGGTAAGGCGGTGTGAGATCAGAAGTGGGTTGAGCGGGTCACACCTTTCACCGTGTAGGGCTGCCGCTTGCCGGCATGCCCTAGTTGCCCCTCAGCCGCCCCTCAGCCGGCAAGCCCTAGATTCACGAGATGTGAGTGGTATACGATCGGAGGGTAAAAAATATTGGCTGTCCCATGACAATGCCGACCTTGCGTCTCCGGATCGCCGTATTCACTCCCGGGATACCCGCTGGAACGCCGCATAGTAGCGACGCCCCAGCTCCCGCAAGGCCGCGGTGTCGAAATGGATGCCGTCGGGTTTCGCACCCAATCCCTCCGTCGTGACGTAGGCCACCCGGGGTAGCCGATTGGCGATCAATCGATTGGCGGTATCGATCAGCTGCTGGGGCTCACCCCAGGCATCGGGCGTGAAGCGGCCGAGCTGGCCGAGCAAGATCGGCACGTCATCGGCATCAAGCGCGGCGCGAAAGCGTTGCAGCAGTTCCTCGAGCCCGGCCGCGTAACGCGGTGCCAGCGCGGGCCACGAATCGCTTTCACCCTGATGCCACAGAATGCCCCGCAGGGTGCCGTCCCGCAGCGCAAGCTTGGTGCGGCGTGTGGCATCGGCCCAGGGGTCGCTGCCGGTCTGCTCGAAATGCGCCCCCACCGCCCAGTCGCCGAGCGCGGAACCGCCGCACGCCGCGGGAATAAGGCCGATCGGAGCGTCCGGGTGATCGGCGCGGTACGCCTGCACGAAACTCTTCGCCAGGCCGGCTCCAGCCATGGACTTGTCGAAGTGATAGGGCTCGACCGCCGGAAGCCAGTTGCCCTCTCGTCCGAGCACCCAAACCCCTTCGAGCGGTGCATTGTCGGCCGGATCGATCTCACCGCGACCGGCCATGTTGGACTGGCCGACGAGGAGGAAGAGGTGCAGATCGCGCGGCGCGTCGGCGGCGCCGAGACTGGTGACGGCGACCGCCCATAGCAGTCCCCGCAACAAGCGTCGGATCGCCGCGCTGGGTTCAGCGTACTTCATAGACTTCGATGAGGGCCACGCCCGTCTCCGCGCCGTCGGCGCCAATCACCTGCACGGTGTAGCCGCGCCCGGCATCGACCACCACGACCAGCGCTGCGTCCTTGCTGCCAGCGTCCAGGTCGATGGCGCCCACCGCATCCATCACACTTTGCAGGGACGGATCCCAATCGTCATTGCTCGCGATCTCTTCATTTCCATCCGTAAACACCGTGATGCGCGGATCGGCCACGACACCCGGCACGCCGAGTGTGCCGAGCGTGGGTCCGACGCCACGAATCAGCAGCCGCGCCTGGCCGGTGCCGCCGACGTAAAATCCAGCGGTGAGGATGTCCACGCCGGGCGCCGTGCGGCTGCGAGCCGAAATGTTGCTCAACCGCGGACCGGTGGTGGCCGCGGCGGCATCGTAGACTTCGCCCAATACGATGCCCCCGCTCGTGCCGGTGATTTCGACCGTGTTGGGGCCGGCCACGGTCACCAGGGCCGCAGCATCCGGGCTGCCATCGGCGAAGGACGTGGCGCCCAGCGCCGCCGAGGTGTCCCGGAGCGTCGCCGCGTCCCAGTCGTCGTTGGACCCGCTTTCCACGCCGTCCCACTGCACATAAAAGCGTGGATCCTCCATCGCACCGCTAAGCCACTGGTTGAGCACCGGGCCGCCGGCGCGGACGAGAACATCCTTGCTGCCGCCATCAACGACAAAGCCCAGGCTCATCGTCTGCCCGTCGGCCAATGGGGCGCGCACCGAAAGATTGGTGAGATAACTGTTGCTGGTGTCGGGCGGCGTGGTGTCGAACTCCACCGTCAGCGTCTGATCGGCCGAAAGATCGCGCACGAAAGTCTGGGTCTCCCCGTCGTAGGTCACGGTGATGCGGTGCTGGCCTTTGAACACCGTGCCACTGTAGCTGCCGTCGGTGTCGGTGGTACCGGCGAGATCGGTCCACCAGGTGCCCTTAACGCGGTCGATCCAGGCCTGGCCGCTGGGTTTGATGACCCAGTTGGCGTCGTTGGTGTCGTCGATAAGAATGGAGTTATCGCGCCAGTGCAGGGTGTCACGCATGCCCCACATCGTGACGCCATCGACGGAAGGATGCTCAAAGCAGGCGTCCAGCACATTGGCGGTCACCTGGGCCTGCTGCTCGGCCGTGGCCGTGGTCCACCACTGGGTGTTGATGTCGAGCTCGGTCACTTCGATACGCAGGCCGGGCAGCCCCTCGGGATGATTGGTGGTCGGCGCCATCGGTGCGGCCAGGATGTCGAGCCGGCGCTTGATCTGTTCCTTGGTGATGAAGCGGTCCATGTGCGCCTGCAGCCCGATGCCGTGCACGGGACCGCCGGCGTCGCGGACGGCGTCAACGAAGTTCTTGTAGGCGATGACGTCGGAATCGTTCTCCTGCCAGAAATTGAGGATGTTGTATTCATTGATGAACAACATCGCTTCCGGGTCGGCCGCCACGGCGGCCTTGAACCACTCCGCCACCTCGGCGGCTTGTTCGGCGATCATCGTGGAGATTGTCGATCCCGGCACGGCCTTCTCGATGATGTATTGCCGCTCGTGGAAGTGCTCATTGTAGAGGTCGAAGTTGTCGATCCCCTGGCCGCGGAACAGCGTATGGTAGTCCGTCACATGGTTTCGGATACGCGTCTTCACCTGCGCCGGATCGGTCATCGCCTGCAGATCGGTCGGAAGCTGGTATTGGGCGCCCCAGACCGTCGTGTGGCCGCGCAGCCGCATGGGAAAGTCGCTGTCGAAGGCCCGAAGGGCATAAACGTCCGCCACCAACTCCAGCGATCCTTCGTCACTCCGGTTCTCCACGTAGGTCCACTTCATGTTGTTTCCGTAGGTCACGGAGTTGAAGTAATCCTGAATCGCCGCGATGCCCCGCGGATCGTAGCCCTGACCGCCTTCGTTGATCTCGCCCACTTCCAGCGCCGTGCCGAAGCGGAAGGCGTGGTTCACCATGTCGACGGTGACCACTGCGCCCGACAAGGGCTCGTCTTCGGTGCTGGTAACCTGCACCTGGAGGGTGCTCTGGCGGTGCGACAGGTCCTGGCCGGAAAGCGCGACAGCGCCTCCCAGCAGCAGGAGCGCCGAGAAAAAGCGGTAAAGGCGGGGATGCATCATGGGCTAACGGGGTAAAAGGATTGGCACCGCGGGGGAACAAACATCGAACCGCCGGGCGAAGCCGACGGGAACCGTTCTATGATTCCAATTTTAGCGCGAAGTGCAAAACCACGCGACGGATTGCCAGGGGCACGCGCCGCATCACAGTGACCGCCATGCGTCCGCTCACTCGCACCCTTACCCCGTTCGTGCTGCTGGCTGTCACCTCCGGCGCCGTTGCTCAGTCGCCCTTCACCGATCGATTGATGCAGGACGAAAGCCTGTGGGGCGACGGCAAGGCCGAGGTCAGCGTCTTCACCGCCAGGGAAAAACGCTACGGGGTGCTGCGCGACACCGAGGTGCGGCACATCGCGGTGCGCGAAGACTTTGCCCCGCAGGAACAGGTGAAGGCAAATGACTGGCGGGCCCCCGGCACGTACCGCGTCATCAAGTTCAACCAAATCATCACCGTCCCCACCGGCACCTATCGCTACGACCAGGGTCACTCCGCCTACTGGCGGGTGCGGGACGGTCGCCTCATCAAGTTCGCCTCCACCACCAACGACTCCTGCGGCCTCAGCTACAAGCAGGGCAACCTGCTGGCGGACGCCTGGCGGTATCGAGCCTTCACCTACTGGGAAAACATGAGCGAGGTCGACACCACAGCCGCGGCGCCGGCGGGCGCGCTGTTCTACGACGAACTGCCCTTCAAACTGCGCACCCTCGACTGGGGCAAGGTCACGCTGTTTGAGGCGCCCCTGATGGAGTCCGTGATCGACTCCAAAGCCGACTCCCTCGCCTGGGCCCCCGCCGCCTTCGCCATCGAACGCACGCCCGACGGCTGGCGCGTCACCGTGAAGCACCCCCGGGGCACCGACCGCCTCACCTTCGACCGCGCCAGTCCCCACACCCTCCGCCGCTGGCTCCGCTGGGACGGCAGCAGTCTCGAACGCAAACACGTCATCAGCCTCCCCTACTGGGAACTCAACCAAGCCGGTGACGAGCGCTACGTGCAACCGGGCGCAACGTATCCATAATGTCCGGCCAACGCCAGCGTTTCCTGGTCACGGGGGCCACCGGCACCGTCGGCGGCGCCGTGGTCGCCGAACTGCTCCAATCCGACGCCTACGAAGTGCACGCGGTGGTTCGCCGTCCGATGCCGGATCACCCGCGTCTCGTGCAGCGCCAGCTCGACCTGGCCCGGGCCGGTTTTTCCGCCGCGCTGGCCGGCACCGAGTTCGACGCAATCATTCATGCGGCGCAGCCACGGTGGTCGGAATCGACCGCCGCGGAATCGTTCGACCTCGATGTCGTGCGGGAACTGGAACGTTGCCAGTCCGCCCGCACCCACCGGCTGCTCTACACCAGCGGGGTCTGGCTGCACGGGCACCAGCCGCCTGAACGCAACATCGACGAGCACACCCCGTAGTTGAACCGTAGGGTCGGCCTTTAGCCGACCCTGTTGCGTCCGCCCGGTCCAATCCTATACGGTTCACGGCTCCTTCTTTTTCGCCACGACAAATTCGAACTGACTCGCAAAATGACACGATCAACGTCGCGGCATGCGAGTTAAATTCGGTCTGTTGATCTTATGCTTGATCACGGGGCTTCTCCCGTCGCTCCTCGGATGGACCCCGATTCTGCGGTTCCCGACCGACGAGGGACTCTGGGGCTATCCGCGCAGCTCCCCGGACGACTATAACCCCAATCAGAGACTGTCGCCTGGAGAGAGTGGAGTGGCCTTCCACGGCCCCTTTGACGCGACGTTTGCCCGCAATCCCTCCCATGCCTACCCGAATATAGTCTGGGATACTCCGGCGTTCTATGGCGGATACCTTCTGTATTCGGAGAACAACTCCAACGGCAATTTCCTGCCCAACTTCGTGCGCACGGTCGGCGTCTCCGCGGACGGCCGCGGTCACTTTTCCCTCCCCGTGACCGAAATCATCAAGTCCGGCACCAGCGGCACGCTCACCAACACCGTGCTCGGCACCTTGGTCACTCCTACTTCCATCGCCGACGACGGAGAATTCCGAATCATGGTTCTGCAAAAGTCCTTTGATCACCCCCAGGCCAACGGCGGACTGGCCGAATTCCGCGGTGCAGCCTTCGATGGAACTCGTTGGCTGGTCACTGCAGACGCCGCGGCGACCGTGCCCAACACGGGCGTGGAATCGGTCGTAATATCAACCCGCCGCGGATGGCACGCCCTCAACACGGATGACTTTACCTACGATCCAGAAACGGTCGTCCCCGCTGGCCCCTTCACGCAGGCCGGCGTGTGGTTCATGGCGTCCGAGTCGAGTTCGCCGGCCGAGGCCGGATTTCAGTTCGGAATCTCCGATGCCTATTTTACGAGCCGCACCAGCCCCGCCAACTACCATCCGGACGCGAATGGCGACGGGGCCCTGTCCTTGACTGAACTGCTCGCCGTGATCGAAATCTACAACACCCGGTTGGGTTCGCAGCGCACCGGGCGCTATGACGAGACCCTCGCGCCGGACCGCGATCACGCGGCCAGCGCTCTGGCTCTCTACGATCATTACTACGCCGCGGACACCAATCGCGACGGCGCCCTATCCCTGACTGAACTGCTGCGGGTGATCGAAATCTACAATGTTCGCGATGGTACGGTCCGAGTCGGACGTTACCGCATGGACGCCGCGGCCGACGACGGCGTCGCGCCGAATCCGAACCCGTGATCCACGTCGCACTACAGGGCCGTCGCTTGTCGTCGCGCTGCTGGTTTGCCTGCCCTGTGGCACGGCTGGTCTGCCGATGGCATGACTGAGGGAGGACTAAGAGGCAGATGCGGCACGCCGACAAGCGGCGGCCCTAAAGCGTGATAGGATCTCGTCGTTTCCTTTTGGAAACTCTCCTCCTCACTCCGTGACCTCTGTGTCCCCTTCGTGACCTCTGTGTCAAAACCACGCCTGCCGCTCGGCTCGTCTGTATCCACGTCGGCAAACTCGGAGAAACCGGCCTCAGCGCGCCGGCGACAGTTTCAACTCCCGCCGGTCGCGGCCATCACTCCCGCGCGCCGGCTCCGGCGAGCGATTCGTGTTTTTCGACTTCCTTCTCGATCTCGGCGGCCTGCACCAGGCCGTGGGCGCTGGATTTGCCGGTCACTTTCACCACCATCGCGTCCATCATGATGTAGATTGCCGGGATCACGAAGAGCGTGAGGAAAGTCGCAATGGCCAGGCCGCCGACAATCACCAGGCCCATCGGGTTGCGGGTCTCCGCGCCCGGTCCGCTCGCCAGCGCCAGGGGCAGCGCGCCGAGGATCGTGGAGATCGCCGTCATCAGGATCGGCCGGAAGCGCAGCGTCGCCGCCTCGTGCGCCGCCTGCGCGGCGTTGCGGCCTTCGATGCGCAGCTGGTTGGCGAACTCCACGATGAGGATGCCGTTCTTCGCCACCAAACCGATGAGCATGATGAGGCCGAAACGGGAAAAGAGGTTGTCCGTCATCGGCGTGCCCCAGAACCGCGACGCCCACAGCACCGCGACCCCGCCGGTGAGGGCCAGCACGACCCCACTGAAGATCGTGATCGGGTGGATCCACGACTCGAACTGGGCCGCGAGAATCAGAAAAGTGAATACGAGCGCCAACCCGAACAGCATCTTCGCGTCGGAGGAACTCTCGACGAACTCGCGCGTCTCGCCGTCCCAGGCGTAGTTGTAGCTCTCGGGCATGAGGTCGGTGGCGAGCCGCTCCAGCTCGGCCACGCCGTCGCCTTGCGTGAAGCCTTCGTTGAGCTGGGCCGAGATCGAGATCGAGCGCTGACGGTCGAAGTGTGGATACGACTCGGGCACGATCTCCTCGCTGGTTTCGACCAGGTTGCTCAGCTGCACCAACCGACCTTCGGTCGAACGCAGGTAGATCTTGCCGAGATCGGACGGCGAAGTGCGGTCGGCATCCTGCACCTGCAGCATGACGTCATACTCGTCGGCCCCGCGGCGGAAACGCGTGACGCGGCGGCCGCCGAAGAGCGACTCGAGCGTGGTGGCAACATCGATCACCGGTACCTTGAGGTCGGCGGCCCGGGCGCGATCGACCCGCACGTTGAGTTGCGGATTATTGGGCTCCGGCGTGATGCGCGGCCGGTTGAGCACCTCGCTGCCGCGCAGCGCCTCGGTCATCTTGGCCGCGATCTCCTGCAACTGGTCGAATTCCGGTCCGACGAGCACCATCTCGACGCCGCCCGAAGTGCTGCGCCGCCCGCCCAGCGGACGCACCGGCGCGGCGATGATCATGCCGCCGGGGTTGCGGCCGAATTTGCCGCGCAGCTCGGCCAGCACCTCCTGGGTCGTGCGTTCACGGTCCTCCCAGTTCTTGAGCATCACGAACATGAAGCCCCGGCTGGCACCACCCCCGCCCATGCCGGTGATGCGAAACATCTTGTCGATCTCCGGAGTGTTCAGCAGCACCTCCTCCGAATCGGCCGCATAATTGGCGGCGTATTGCGGAGTCGAGCCGAGCGGGAAATTCATGATCACACGAAAGACGCCGCGGTCTTCGTTGGGCGTGAGTTCGCGCTGCAGGTGGCCGTAGAACCACGGACCGGCGGCCGCAAAGCCGATGAGCACCAGGATGACGAGCCACTTCACCCGCAGCACTCCGCTGAGCATCCGGGCGAAGACGTCGTTGATCGCGACGAAAGCGGGCTCGGTGAGCCGGTAGAACAGGCCGTGTTTGATCGTGCCGTTGCCCCCGTGGCGCCCCACCAGGATGCGGGAGCACAACATCGGGGTGAGCGTGAGCGCGATGAAACTGGAAACCGAGACCGCCACCGCCAGGGTGATGCCGAACTCGTAGAACAGCCGGCCCGTGCGGCCGGACTGGAAGGCCACCGGCACGAAGACGGCGATGAGCGTGAGCGTGGTCGAGATCACCGCGAAAGCCATCTGGCGCGCCCCGAAGATCGCCGCATGGATCGGCCCCTCGCCGTTCTCGATGCGCCGGTAGATGTTTTCCAGCATCACGATCGCGTCGTCGACGACCAGGCCCACTGCCAGCACGAGGGCCAGCATCGTGAGCAGGTTGAGGCTGAAGCCCATGATCTGGATCACGGCGAAGGAGCCGATGATCGACACCGGAATCGCCACCAGGGGAATGACCGTCGCGCGCCAGTCGCGCAGGAACAGGAAGATCGTGAGCACGACGAGGACGCCCGCGATGTAGAGGGTCTCATAGACCTCGTCGACCGAGCGTTCGATGAACACACTGGTGTCGTAGGCGACCTCGAGATTGACGCCTTCGGGCAGGTTGCGACGCAACTCCGGCAACAGCGCTTTGATCTCGGCGGCGAGCTGCAGCAGGTTGGCCTGCGTCTGCTTCTGCACCTGCATGCCCACGGCGGTGCGGCCGTTGAAAAAGGCCTGCACCCGATAATCGTTGGACCCGAGTTCCACCCGGCCCACATCGGAAAACTTCACCTGCGTGTCCCCGCGGGTCGCGAGCACGAGGTTCTCGTAATCGCTGACCTCGTTGAGCCGCCCTTCCAGGCGCATGCTGAACTCGCGCGTGACCGACTCCAGGCGACCGCTGGGGATGTCGACGTTCTGCTGCCGCAAGGCGCGCTCGATGTCGGCGACGGTGAGTTCGTAGGCCGCGAGCCGGTCGGGGTCGACCCAGAGACGCATCGCAAAGCGCGGCGCCCAGGCCCGCACGCGCGAGACGCCCGGCACGGTCTGGAGGCGCTGCACGACCACGTTTTCCGCCAGCTCGGAAAGTTCCAGGCGCGAATAGCGGTCGGAATTCATCGAGAGCGTGAGCACCGGATCGGCGTCGGAATCGGCCTTCTCCACCTCGGGCGGATCGACCTCGTCCGGCAGGCGGTCGACGACGCGGCCGATCTTGTCGCGCACGTCGTTGGCGGCCTCGTTGATATCGCGCCGCAGGTCGAACTCGAGGTTCACGCTGCCGCGACCGGCGTTGGCGGCCGAGCGCATGATGCGCACGCCGTCGATGGAGGACAGTTCCTCCTCCAGCGGATCGACGATCTGCGTCTCCACGACCTCCGCCGCCGCACCGGGATAACGCGCATCGACCGAGACGATGGGTGACTCGATGTCCGGATACTCCCGCACCGGCAGGCGCATGAAGGCGAGGCTGCCCACCAACAGGATGAGGACCGCGAGCACAATGCAGACGACCGGTCGCTTGATGGAGACGTCGGAGAGGAGCATGGGAAAAGGGGAAACGATTCGGCGGTGCGTCCGCCGCTCAGGGCGTCAAAAAGGCTTCGCGCAGCGGCTGTGGATCGACTGGCGCGCCGGGAAACAGGATGAGCGCCCCGACGCCGGAGGCCACGACCTGCGTGCCCTCGTTGAGTTCGCCACGCAGCGGCGCGACTTCGACCAGCCCCTGCGTGCGCAGGCCCAGCCGCACCGGCACGTAGGCCGCCTTCGGCGTGCCGCCGCTCGTGTCGACGGTGATGATCTGCACGCCGCGGGCGTTGGTAAGAATCGCGCCCTCCGGCACCGCCAGCACGCCGGTCTTCTCCTCGAGCACGAGGTTGATGTTGGCAAACATGCCGGGCCGCAGACCGGGCGCGGAGGATTGCAGGATCGCCTTCACCTCGGAGGAGCGCACGGCCCGGTCGATGGTGGAGCTGACAAAATAAACCTCCCCACGCAGCTCGGCGTCGGGGCCGCCGGAACTTGCCGCGCGGGTCCGCACCTGCACGACGGTGCCGGGATGCACCTTGGCCAGGAATCGTTCAGGCACCTGGAAATTGATCTTCAACCGACTCAGGTCGTCGATCGTGGTGATGACCGTCGTGGGCGTCACGTAGTCGCCGGGCGAAATGGTGCGCGAGCCCACCACCCCATCGAAGGGGGCGCGGATCTCGGTCTTGGAGAGACGCAGGCGGATGAGCGACAACTCGGCCTCGGCGGCGGCAAACTCGGAGCGGGCGCGGTCGAACTCCGACTGCGCGATCGTGCGTGACTGGCTGAGGTTTTCGCTGCGCTCGACATTGAGTTTGGCGAGATTGAAGCGCGCCTCGACCTGGGCCTGCTGGGCGCGCAGTTCGGCGTCGTCGATCTTGAGCAGCAGGTCGCCCGCCTTCACCTGCTGGCCCTCGTCGAAATAGATGCCGCGCACAATGCCGCCGATCTCGGTGCGCATCTCGGCCGAT
This sequence comes from uncultured Opitutus sp., assembly GCA_965652375.1. Lineage (GTDB taxonomy): Bacteria > Verrucomicrobiota > Verrucomicrobiia > Opitutales > Opitutaceae > Actomonas. Next base: position 56,296 of record CBFGUO010000035.1, on the reverse strand, counting down.
TCGTTGGCGGCGAGCGAGCCCACGAGGTTGAGCGTCTCGGTCATGTCCCGCTTCTTCAGCTCGACGACCTCCACGACCTGGGCGCGGTTGGCGTCGGCCCGGCTCGCCTGGGAGCCCGTGGCCGGACGCGACTCGTCGGTCTTGGCGCAACCGGCGGCCAGAAGCACGCAGGTCGCAGACAAAAGGGAAAGGGCACGGTGGGGACGCTTCCGCATGGGAGCCCCGGTTGAAGCGGGCATGAACATCGGAGGCAAATTCCGCCCCCGATTTACGTTAATGGCAAGTGAGCTGGTGGGGTTTCGGCGGCGGGTGCACTCCCTGGTGACCCCGACGTTCGGGTCTACGGGCATCTCGGCCTCACCGCGCCACTCCCACGGGCACAGGCAGGAATGCCTGTGGTACCCCAGACCCACCAGCCCTTTGTGACACAGACATTCCTGTCTGTGCCTGTCTGTGTGTCCTGCCTCAACCGCGCCCTCAGCCGATTTCGGCCGCGTAGCCGTCGCCATCGAGCAGCGCATCGAGCTCGGCGGGATCGCTCACCTTGAGTTTCATGATCCAGCCGCCGGCGTAGGGCTCCTGGTTGACCCGTTCAGGCTGGCCGTTGAGGGCCTCGTTGACCGCCACCACTTCACCGCCAACCGGGGCGTAGAGATCGGAGGCCGCCTTGACCGACTCCACCACTCCGAAAACCTCGCCGGCGGCGAAGCTGTCGCCGACGCTCGGCAGGTCGACGTAGGTGATGTCGCCGAGGCTGTCCTGGGCGTAGTCGGAAATGCCGACTTCCACGACGCCGTCTCCGGCATCTTTGGCCCATTCGTGGGACTTGGCGTAACGGCGGTCGGCGGGGGTGTTGCTCATGGGTTTTTCTTTAGATCGACGAACGGCGGTTTGACCAGTTGCAAAACAAACTTCGTGCCGCGCACGTCCACGCTCAGCCCGCCGGCCTCGGCGGCCGCGGCCGGCACGACGGCCGAGCCGATCGCCTCGCCCAGCATCGGCGAGAGGGTACCGGAAAGCACGCGGCCGACCGGCGCTCCGGCGGCATCGAGCACTTCGGCACCGGCCCGGACGATGCGGCGATCGCCGGTGCGAAAGAACACGACGCGTCGGCGCTGGGGATCGGCCTTTTCGGCGGCCAGCGCCTCCGCGCCGTTGAAATCGCCGTCCTTTTTGAACTTCACCGTCCAGCCGAGCCCGGCGGCGATGGGTGAAAGATCCACGTCCAGTTCGTGCCCATAAAGCGGATACCCGGCCTCGAGCCGCAGGCTGTCGCGGGCGCCGAGGCCGGCCAGTTGCAGGCCCTGGGGTTCGCCGGCACGCAGGAGGGCCTCGGCCAGGGCCGGGGCGTCGGCGGCGGCGTGATAGAGTTCGAAGCCGTCCTCGCCGGTATAACCGGTGCGGCTGATGAGGCAGTGAATGCCCGCCACGGTACCCTCGCTGAAGTGGTAGTAACGCAGCGTCGGCAGCTTGGCGCCGGTGAGCCCCTGCAGGATGGCCGCCGCGGACGGTCCCTGCAGGGCCAGCAGCGCGTAGTCGGCCGAGCGATCGGTGAGGGTCACCTCGAAGCCGGCCGCCTGCTCGCGCATCCAGGCAAGGTCCTTGGCGATGTTGCTGGCGTTGATGCACAGAAAGTAGCGGTCGGCCTCGTGCAGGTAGACGAGCAGGTCATCGACCACGCCGCCGTCGGGCCGGCACATCGGCGAGTAGAGTACCCGGCCCGGGTAAAGGGTGGAGACGTCGTTGGTGACAAGCCGGTTGAGGAAGGCGGCGGCGCCGGGTCCGGTAACGTCGACCTCGCCCATGTGGCTGACGTCGAACAGGCCGGCGGTGCTGCGCACGGCCTTGTGCTCCTCGATGATGCTCCGGTATTGGACGGGCATCTCCCAGCCGGCGAAATCGACCATGCGGCCGCCGTGGGCGACATGGAAGGCGTGGAGCGGCGTGCGTTGCAGTTCAGGCATGCGGTCGAGCAAGTTCGCGCGCGCGATGGGTCGCAAGTCTCATTGACGGTGCGGCCCGCCTTGTCTGATGGGCAGAGGGCCACTCCTCCGCAACAAACGGACGGGACGTCCGTTCTCCGTCTACTCCACCGCAGCCTGGGAGAACGGACGTCTCGTCCGTTTGCGTTGCCTCTCCGCCCCCACTCCGCCGCGTCACGCGGCTGGCGCGCGCGGCTCACATCTCCTGGTTCTTGCCTTCGTGACAGTCGTTGCAGAGCCAGCCGCTCACGTCGTCGGCCGGGTGAGCGAACTCGAGGCCTTCGGGGGCCAGCGACTTCAGTTCGTCGCCGCTGCCCTGTGCGAGGATGGTGTGGCAGGCGCTGCATTCGTGGGCCGGGAGCTGGCGCTCGGTGTCGCTGATCATCTGGTGATTGCCGTCATGGCAGCGGAAGCAGCCGGTCCAGTCCTTGTGGCCGGAGTTGTCGGGATAGGCCAGCCAGTTGGACTGCATCAGCGGGAAGAAGTTGGCGCGGTAGATCTCCTGGGCGGTGCGCACGGCCTGGTCCACGCCTTCGGTCTCGCTCTCGCGGTAGGTCTCGCGCAGGCCGGCATCGATCGCGGCCATCGCCTCGTCGACCGTGGCGTATTCGCCGGTGAGCAGCTCGACGATGTTGCGTTTGATCGAGGTCATGCCGCGGTCGAGATTGCCGAGGTGAAGCGCCTCATCGACGGCGTCGTTGGGCGACTTGAACTTGTGGGCCGGGCGGTTGTGGCAGTCGATGCAGTCCATGACGCGCAGCTTGGACAGGTCGACTTCGCCCTCGAAATCGGGGTTCAGGTATTCGTGGACTGAGCCGTCGGCCTGGGTGACGCGCACCCACGGAATCTCCTGCCGCTGTTCATCGGCCGCGTAGTATTCGATCTTCGTATCGGAATTGGTGTGCCAGTGGATGCCGCCGGCATGGGTGCCGCGGTCGGCGCCGCCGCCGACGTGGAGAAGCAGGCGCACGGTGAACTCGGTGTTCTCCTCGTCGCTGAGGTAGCGGTAGTAGGTCTTCTCGAGGTTGCCCACGTGCTGCTCGGGCCAGTGGCACTGCTCGCAGGTTTCGCGGGAGGGGCGCAGGTTGCGCACGGGCGTGGGGACGGGCCGGGCGAAGTCGCCGGTGATGACGCCGAGCAACTGGTGGGCGCCGTTGAGCTTGGCCTGGGCGTAGGCGCCCGCGCCTGAACCCACATGGCAATCAACACAGGCCACGCGGGCGTGGGGGCCTTCGTGGTAGGTCGTGAACTCCGGCTCCATCACGGTGTGGCAGACGAGGCCGCAGAACTCAGTCGTTTCCGAGACGTGATAGGTCTGGTAGCTGCCGATGGCGGTCAGGAGCAGGAAGCACATCGCGCCGGCGCCGAAGTAGAGCAGGCGCCAGCGAGTCCGCGGGTTGGCCAGATCGATCGTGACCCGGGGCGCGGTCCCGGTGGGCACGTTCTGGCGATGCCGCCGTTCCCACCAGCCGCCGAACAGGAAGAGGCCGATGCCCAGGAAGAGGAACCCGGGCGCGACGACATAACTGAGGATGCCGATATAGGGATTGCCGCCACCTGGGCCCCATTGATCGATGACGAAGAGGAACAGGAAGGCGAACAACGCCGCGCTGGCCAGCACCAGGCCGGACCAGCTGATCCAGTTCCGCCAGATCGAGGAGACCGGGGCCGGTTCGTTTGGGATCTCACCGGTCTCGGAGTTCATGTCCGGAAGCCCTTATTGGGGAGTTGCCAGGCCGCGAATGAAGGGCACGAGGGCCTCCATCTCTTCCTTGCTCATCTTCTCCGTGTAGGAGGGCATCTCCTGCTTGCCCTTGTCGTTGGTGACACCCTCGACCATGACGCGGATGATTTCCTCATCCGAGAAGGTGGCCTGCACGGCGGCGTCGCGATAGTCCTTCAGTTTGAGTTTCTTGCCGGGCTTCGTGTCGGCGGAGCCGTCCTTGGCGTGACAGCGGGCGCAATGCTGCGACCAGTTCGCGGCGGCGTCGTTGGTTTGGGCTTGGACAAACGCACCGGCCGAACAGAGGCCGGCGAGCAGGATCAAGGTGCGTGTTTTCATGGGTAATGCGGTGGAGGTGGGTTCGGTGGTGTGGGGGAAAAGCGGGACGATCAGAACTTATACTGCAGCTTGGCGTAGAAGGTGTGGGCCTCGTAGTCGTTGAAGGTGCCGACCAGTTGGTCCTCGTTCTCGGAGTAGGCGTAGCGGAAGTGGTAGACCATGTTTTCGGTGGCCCGGTAGATCCAGGTGGCGGCGGCGTAGGTGTGCCGGAAACCAGCCAAGTATGGAACGCTGAGCGCGGAGCTGTCGACATAGTTGTCGGCTTCGGAGAGCCCCAGGTCGACGATGAGATCGGAAGCTTCGCTGACCGCGTAACCGGTCGTCAAGGTGCCGCTGATGTAGTCGTTGTTGCCATCGAGCACGCGGGCGGCGGCGGGCGTGGTGAGATCGTCATCGACCGCGTTGAAGGTGGCGACCACGTAGCTGCGGGTGTTGGGCAGCCAGGTGACACTCTGGCTGAAGATGCGGGCGTCGAGCTGCGAACTCTCGGCCTTCATGAAGCCGGCCTCGGTGGTGACGACGGAGTTGTCCTGGAGGTCGTAGCGGGTTACGAGCGTGAGGTTGCTGGCCGGCCGCCAGGTCATGCGGATGTTGAAATCGGTGGTCTCGAAATCCTGGCCGATGATGTAGGCCGGGTAACGGTCGCCGCCGGTCGCACCGGGCGTGCTGTCGCGGAGGTTGGTGAAATCGTTCACGCGGAGCCGATAGTAGGCCTGGGTGGCGAAGGAGAGACCGGGCTGGGCATACCAGTTGGCCGTGTAGGAATACTTCTGGGTGGTGCGGTCCAGATCGGTGTCGCGGTCGATGTCGACGTGGCCGGTGTGCTCGTCGATGAGTTCCTCCATGAGCTCACCGTTGCCGCTGAGCCACTCGCCCCGAAGGTTGTGGGTCCAGTTGGGGATGCCGGTGTAGCGGACATCGAGACGGCCCGAGACCTCCTGCCAGTCCTTGGCGGATTCGCCCATGAAGTGTTCCTCGGCAATCGGCCGGGCGGAACCGCCGCCGACCACGGTTTCGACGAACTCGGACGCATTGTCGACGCGCAGGTCCTCGAAGCGCACGGTGGGGCTGATCGTCCAGTCCTTGGCCGGCGTGTAGACGAAGTTGAGGTTGGCGACGGTCTGCTTGAGTTGATTCTCGCCGGTGAGGTCAAAGTAACCTTCGTCACGCTGCTGGCGCGTGGGATAGGAAGGATCGTACACGGGATCGTAGCCGGCGGAGCCGAAGATCCGCGAGCCGTCCAGCTGGCTGTCGAGTCGGGTGTGGATCGCGCCGACCGACATGCGCCACTGTTCGTTGAGGTTGCGGCTGACGTAGCCGTTCATGGCGAAGAGATCGCTGCTGGTCTCGTCCCGGGTCGTGACGTAACGGTCGGCCGATTCGAAGGGACGGCGACGGGTGTTCTTGAGGTTCTCGATGCTGTTCGACTGGAAGCGCACGCCGGTCTTCCAGGAACCGTTGGCCGTCTCGTCGGAGACATCGACGGTGAAGGTGTCGCTGCGTTCCTCGAGCACGTAGAAACTCGGGACGATGTAGCGGGAGCCGGCGGAGGACAGATTGCTGTCGCCCCAGTGGGTCGAGCCCTTGGTGCCGTCCCGCGTGTCGCGCTGGTAACGCAGCACCCAGTCGGGGTGATCCTCGGGCAGGAAGCCGAGCTCGATCCAGAAACTGCGCCGGTCGGTCTTGGCGATGTCGGCGATCACCGGCAGCCACGCGCCATCGGTCGGGATGTAGCCGCCGTCGGCATCGTAGAAGGTGCGGAACTGCTTGAAGCCCGCATCGACGTAGAAGCCGGAGTAGCGTTCGTAGTCGAGCGTGACGCCGTAGTCACCGGTGCCCATGAGGGCGTGGCCCTTGAGCTTTAGGGTGGAGTCGTCCCCCTCCTCGACCATCATGAATTCCTCGATGCCGCCGAACCCGTCCTTCTGCTGCCAGGAGCGGGCTTGGTAGGCGGCGCGGTTGCCGTCGAGCAGGGTGCCGCCCCCGCCGACGGAGAGGGTGCCGCTGATATCGACTTGCGCTCCGAGGGCGGGCGCGAGGGTGGCGGCCGCGGCGGTCGCCAGCAGATTCCGAATGCGTCGTGAAGTGGACATGGCAGGCGGGTGTTGGGGGAAGGCTGTGGTGAAGGGAGGAGCGGGAATCAGAAGCGGAGCGAGGAGTTGACGTGCGAGCCGTGCACGGCCTCGTGGCAGCCGGCGGTCCAGCAGGTGCCGCGGGTGACGAAGGCGGCGTGATCGCGACCGCCGATCAGGAGGCCGCCGGCGACGGTTTGCTCCTGGAAGTGGCACTGCAGACAGAGGGTCTGGTTGCGGGCCTTGAGCATCTTGTCGTTCACCGAACCGTGCGGCGAGTGGCAGACGACGCAGCCTTCGCGGGAGGCTTCATGCTCGAAGACGAACGGTCCCTGCTGGGCGGTGTGGCACTGCGCACAGGTGTCGTTGGCCGCGGCCAGCTGCATGCCGCCGCCGAGGGTGGCGTCGCCGCTGTGCGAATCGTGGCAATCGGAGCAGGCGAGTTTGCCGGGGCCGACCGGGTGGGCGTGCGGCAGCGCAAATTCGCCGCGCTTGTCGAGGTGGCACTGGAAGCAGGTGTCGGCGTCGTCGCGGGGATTGAGAATCGTGCCGAGGGTGCCGCCGGACTCGATGTGCAGGCTGCCCGGGCCATGGCAGGATTCGCAACCGATGTTGGTCGCGTTGTCCCCCTGGGTCATCAGCCGCGCGTGCGTGGCATCGTGAAAGGAGGAGGTGACTTTGTCGTGACACTCCGCGCAACTCTCGGAGCCGGCAAAGGTGGCACCGGGGATCGTAGGCGGCAGCAGGAGGGTGCGCTGCACCATCACGCATCCCAAAAAGATCAACGACCAAAGTCCTACTCCGAGAAAGAGGTAGCGTTTGAACCACCGAAGACGTGCGACATTCATGGCTGGCACTGGCTGGATGTTAGTTAGGCAGGTGGGGCGGGCCGTGGGCCTTTCCCGGGGCGGGTGTCATGATAGCAAAGCGGTTCCGTTCATCACTACGCAGTCCTTGACCGATGATGCGCACCCCTTGTTGGTAGGGTTTTTACCACTACACCATTACATTAACTACCTATTATCAATTACTTACGAACACGGTTGTAGTGAAATCGCTCCTCCTCCGCCATTTTTCCCCTGGGCGAAACCGTCCGCAATATACGGCCAATTAGCGCGCCAGCGCCGCCGATCGCGCCGCCGGGGTCGCCCCCCCCGCCGCGCCCCCTCCCGCCGCAACCCGGCACCCGCCCGATCGGTGTTTTGTTATCGTCTTCCCGAGGAGCCTCGCCGCTAATCCAGCAGACTCATGGTCTTGTTCGCCCTCGCGATCGTTCTCACGCTCGGCATCTCCTTTCTGTGTTCTCTGATGGAGGCGCTCATCCTCAGCACCACCGTGTCGGAGGTGGAGTCGCTCAAGAAAACCCGCCCACGCCGCGGCGAGGTCCTGGAGCAACTCCGCACCGGACTCGAAGAGACGATCTCGACGATCCTCACGCTCAACACCATCGCCAACACCCTCGGTTCGATCATCATCGGCGGCCTGGCGATCAAGCTCTACGGCGAAGCCTGGCTCGGACTCGTTTCCGCGCTCATGACGCTCGCCATTCTCTTCTTCTCGGAGGTCATTCCCAAGAACCTGGGCGTCGTCTACCGCCGGCAACTCCAGCCTCACATCGTCTACCCGCTGCTCGGCATGCGCAACGCGCTGCGGCCGGTCACCTACGTGTGCAACGTGCTGGTGCGCTGGGTCATCTCCAGCCCCCCCGAGAAAACCGACTCCGAGGAGGAAATCATCCTGCTCGCCGAACGCGGGGCTCTCGAGGGGTCGCTCACCGAGAGCGAATCGAGCATCATTGCCAACGCCCTTTCGCTCGATGAGGTCCGCGTGGTCGAGATCATGACCCCCCGCACCGTCGTCACCGCGCTCAAACGCACCGCCACCGTGGGCGAGGTTTTCGACGCCTACCCCAACATCCCCTTCGCCCGCATTCCGGTGTATCACGAAAGCCTCGACGACGTGGTCGGTCTCGTGCGTCGCCGCGACCTGCTCAAGGCCGTCGCCAACGACCAGGAGAACGACCTGATCGCGGCGCACATGCACGAGATTCACTTCATTCCCGAGACCGCCACCGCCAGCCAGGCCCTGCAGGAGTTTCTCAAGACGCACCAGCAGCTCCTGGTCGTCGTCGACGAGTTCGGGTCCACGGCCGGCGTGCTCACGATGGAGGACGTGATGGAGTACCTCATCGGCCGCGAAATCTTCGAAAAGGACGACATGGCCGTCGACATGCGCGAACTTGCCCGCGCCCGTCTGCTCAAACAACACCGCCAGAAACGCCCGGCGCCCCCTGCCCCGCCCCCCGGCCCTGCCGCCGGCTCCGGCGACAGCAACATCGCCCCGTTTCCGCCCGCCGACTGAACCGGCGGGCCCCGCCCTTTCCCGCTCCCGCCCTCCCTTTCGCTCCACCCATCCTTTACTCCCTTGGAACCCGTCAACGCTCCGTCGCACTGGGTGCACGACCTGAGCCCCTTTCTCATCCAGTTTTCCGAAAACTTCGGGATTCGCTACTACGGTCTCGGCTACCTGCTGGGCTTCGTCCTCGGCGGCTGGATCCTCCACCGCGCCGCCTCGCGCGGTCGCCTGCCGCTGCCTCCGGCTGCCGTCATGGACCTGCTGACCGCACTCATCATCGGCGTGATGGTCGGCGGACGGGTCGGTTACTTCGTCCTCTACGAGCCGGCCACCCTGGTGCGCGCTCCGCTCGAACTCATCAAGGTGTGGCAGGGCGGCATGGCGTCGCACGGCGGTTTCGCTGGAGTGGCCGTCGCCATGCTGTGGTTTGCCCGCAAACACGGGTTGCCCTTCGCGCGGCTCTCCGACGCCGTCGTCACCGCCGCGCCTCCCGGCCTGTTCTTGGTGCGAGTCGCCAACTTCATGAAAGGCGAACTGTGGGGCAAGGAAAGCGAGGTGCCCTGGGCGGTCATATTTCCGCAAAGTGCGCCCGATCTGCCCCTCATCATGGTGCCGCCGCGTCACCCCTCGCAGCTCTACGAAGCCGGCCTGGAGGGACTGGCGCTGCTGGCTTTCACGTATTGGCGCTACTGGCGCACGGACGCCCCGCTGCGCACGCCCGGACGACTCACGGGCGAGTTTCTCATCGCCTACGCCGCCGCCCGCGCAATCGGCGAGTTGTTCCGCGAACCCGACGCGGCCCTCATTGTGGGCCTTTCCCGTGGCACGTTCTATTCCCTGTTCCTGGTCATCATCGGCGTGATCCTGATCGTCCGTGCCTCGCGCCCGCCCACCCGGCCCTGATCGTTCGGGCTGGGCAATCAACCCTAGAGAATTGAATTGGGCAGCTCGCAGGAAATTTGCATGATGCCTCAGCCGTGGCACGCGCGATCCGGCTGATGGCATTTTCCCTCCTCCTCCTGGCAGGTTCCAGCGCCGCCCTCGCCGCCGCCCGCGAGACCGCCCGCCCCGTCAAGTGGATCCGCGGCATCTATGTGGCCGAGACCCCGGCTTCCCGCGGGGTGCCCGCTTCGATCCTGCTGCCCCAGGCCGAAACCCGGGCCGCCGCCTTGAAAGGCGCCGCTCTCCGGGGCTACGGCCGATCCATGCAACCCCTTTATCAACCGGGCACCGTCCTGGTGGTGGCTCCGGCCCCGTTTGAACAGCTTCGGCGCGGGCAGACCGTGGTCTACCACAACCGCGAGGGCCGACAGGTCGCCCATGTGCTCATCGCCAAGTGCAAGGATGGCTGGCGCGTCGCCGGGCTCAACAACCGGGTGCACGACGACGAGGGCGTTACGCCCGCCAACCTGTTCGGTATCGTCGTCGAAGCCTACCACGCCGAGGCCGGCGCAGCGCCGCTGCTCGCCGCCGTGGTCAAATAGATCGCGCCGCCTCCGCGATCGCCCGCTCCAGCGCCCGGGCCATCCGCGCCACGCTCAGGCCCCGCCGCAGCCGCGGCACATGGATGAATCCACCGCACGTTCCGGTTCGTTTCCGCAACAGGTGCATAAGGCCGTAAAAGAGATGATTGCACACGTAGGTGCCGGCCGAGTTCGACAGCTCCACCGGCAATCCGGCACCCGCGATCGCCGCCGCCATCCGCCGCAACGGCAGGGTCGACCAATACGCCGCCGGTCCGCCCCGCACCACCGGCACATCCACCGGCTGTGCACCCGCATTGTCCGGAAGGCGCGCGTCATCGAGATTGATCGCGACGCGCTCCAGGGAAATCGCGCGCCGACCGGCCGCCACGCCGAGACAAACGACCAGGGACGGATCGTGACGTCGCAGCAGGCGGGCCAGTATTCGCCGGGACTCCCCGAACACCACCGGCAAGGTCGCACGCACCACCGCACGGCCTGCCAGAGTCGTGCCGTCGAGCCGGGCGGCGATTGCCGCGGACGGGTTGCTGGCTTCCTCGGCGAAGGGCTCGAAGCCGGTCACCAGGATCGGGCGCGCCGCCTTCACGCCTCACCTCCCGCAAAGGCCCGCACCGTGACCCCCGCCCGCTCCAGCGACTCCCGCAGCCGCCGCGCAAATGCCACCGCGTGCGGTCCGTCGCCGTGCACGCATACCGAATCGACCGCGAGTTCGAGCCAACGGCCTGTCCGGCTCAGCACCCGGCCTTCCGCCACCATCGTCCACACCCGCCGCTCCACCTCCGCCTCGTCCTCGATCAGCGCCCCCGGCTCGCCGCGCGGCAGCAGGTGCCCGTCCTCGCCGTAGCCGCGGTCGGCAAAGGCTTCGCTCACCGCCCGCAGACCCGCGGCCCGCGCCGCCTCGAGCAGCGCGCTGCCGGCCAGGCCCAGCACCGCCAGCCGTGCATCGTGGGCCCGGACGGCCCGCACCACCGCGTCGGCGACGCGCCGGTCCCGCGCCGCCAGGTTGTAGAGACCGCCGTGGGGCTTGACGTAGTGAAAAGTCCCATACGCCGCCAGCGCCGTCAGCTGGCCGGCCACCAGGGCCTCGATTTTGGCGGCGGGCAGTTCCAGCTCCCGGCGGCCGAAATGATCCCGATCGGCAAAGCCCGGATGGGCCCCGCAGGTCACGCCGAGGCTGCGCGCCAGCGTCATCGTCTCGGCCATGACCGCATCATCCCCCGCATGCGCCCCGCAGGCCACGTTGGCCGAGCTCACCCACGGGAGCAGCTGCGGCTCCACCCCGGCCCCCTCGCCCACGTCACCATTGAGATCGACCACCCGTCCCTTCATCGCCGCACGAACCGACCGCTCACCGCCGCCGCAAAAAGGTTGATGTCGTGCTCCTCCGCCAGGCGCAGCGCCTCCGCCTCCGCCAGCGTTGTCTCCACAAACTGGACACAGCCGCCCGGCGGCACCTGCGCCATGCGCGGCAGGTCGACCGAGATGACCGTCGCGATCCGGGGATAGCCGCCCAGCGATTGCCGATCGGCCAACAGTACGATCGGCCGTCCGTCGGGCGGCACCTGCACGGTGCCCGCGACCACGGGCTGCGAAACCATTTCAAAGGGTTCGCGCGGCTCGATCGCCGCACCCTCCAGCCGCATGCCCATCCGGTCGGAACTGCTCAGCACGCGAAACGGTTCGCCCAGCAGGCGGTTCCAGGCCGCGAGCGAATAGGCGTCGCCCTCCGGCCCGCGCAGGACCCGCACCTCGGGGATCTCGCCGTTCACCGGCTGCGCCAGTGAGGGCGACACCAGCCAGCCCCCCGTCACATCCGCCACGTCGGTCGCGCCGAGCGGCAGCCGATCACCTTCGCGCAAGGCCCGGCCATGCAGGCCGCCGAATCCCGCCCGCACGTGGGTGGCCCGCGCGCCCAGCACCACCGGCAGATCGAGTCCGCCCGACACCGCCAGCACGCCCCGGAAGCCCACGGGCATCCGCGACAGATCCAACTCCCGCCCCCCCTCCACCACGAACGGCCGCCCGAAGGGCACGCCCGCCACGATCGCGCCCATGACCACACACACCCGCCGATCGCCGAACCGCAACCGAGGCCCCTGCAAGGACCACTCCAGCGCGGCCGCGTCACTTGAGTTGCCCACCATGAGGTTGGCCAGCCGCAAGGCCCGTCGATCCACGGCCCCGCCTTCGGTCACCCCGACCGCCTGGTAACCGATCCGCCCCAGGTCCTGCACCGTCGCCTGCAGCCCGGGATGCAGCACTTCGACAAAGGCCGACGCCGCCAGCCGCACCGGCTCCTCTTCCCGCGCCGTGGTGCCGGCCTCGGCGGCCAGCCGCACGAAATCGCCGGCTTCGATCGGGGCAAACCGCACGGTGTCGCCGGCGCGCAACAACGAGGGCTCACTCGCCTTGCCCGCGTCAAACAGGCGCCAGGGCGTGCGCCCGATGATCTGCCACCCGCCCGGCGAGGCCTGCGGATAAATGCCGGTCTGCACCCCGCCGATCCCCACGCTGCCCGCCACCACGCGCCGGCGAGGGGTTTCCCGCCGCGGACAGCTCAGCGCCGGATCCATGCCGGAGAGGTAGGGAAAGCCAGGGGCGAATCCCACCGCCTGCACTTGATAGTCCGGGGCGGTATGCCGCCGGATCACCTCTTGCTTCGAGAGGCCGGTGTGCGTCGCCACGTGTTCCAGATCCATGCCGCCGCCTCCGCCGTAGCAGACGGGAAGTTCGATTCTTTTTCCGGCCGGCGGCAGGCCCGGTTCCGAACCGGCGAAGCCACGCTCCAGGCACTCGCGCACCCGTTTGGCCACGGCCGCCCAATGCGCCCCCGGACCAAAGTGGACGCCCACCGTCGTGAGCGCCGGGACGATGTCGGTCACCCCCGAAATCGCGGCCGCGCGGAGGTGGAGCGCCGCACGCTGCACCCGGGCGAAGGAGTCCGGCTGCATCCTGGGGGTGAGTTCCACCAGCACCGCCGTGTCTCCCAACACCTTGATCATCATGCCTCCCTATATCCTCCGTCCATGATCGCGACACAAGTCTGCGTAATCACGTGTCCGCCCCCGCCTGATACTTGTCCGGAATTGGTTGAAGTCCCCGGCTGATCGCGAAATACGTGCAGGCATGTCCCCCCGCCTTGCCTTGATGCCCGCGCTGGCCGCGCTCGCTCTGATGGGTTGCTCGCGCGACGAAGTGCGCACTTATCGCGTGCCCAAGGAGGATCCCGTCGCCGCCCTGCCCGCCGCCGATCGCACCGCGCCCGCCGCCGCCGTGCCCGCCCTTACTTGGCAGGCGCCGGATCACTGGCAGGAACAACCCGCCGGCGGCATGCGCCGGGGCAGCTTCATCGTCCCGGACGGCAAGGGTGCCACGGCCGATCTCGCCATCACCTCCTTCCCCGGCGACGTGGGTGGACTCGCCGCCAACGTCAACCGCTGGCGCGGCCAGATCGGCCTGCCGCCGCTGTCCGCCGAAGACGCCCAGGCCAGCGTCGAGCACGTCGACACGCCTGCCTTCCATGTCGATCTGGTCGAATTCGCCGGCGAGGTCGACGGTACCCCCACCCGCATGCTCGGCGCTATTATTCAGCACGGCGGCAGCTCCTGGTTCTTCAAGCTCATGGGCCCCGATGCCCTGGTGGCCGCCGAGACCGACGCTTTCCGCTCCTTCATCCAAACCGTGGCTCCCGCCACCCCCGCTCCCTGACCATGTCCTCGGTCAAAAACGACTTCATCCACTTCTTCACCTCGCTGCGCCTCACCGTGGTGCTGCTGGTCCTGTCCATGGTGCTGGTCTTCGTGGCCACGCTCGCGCAGGTCCAGCTCGGCATCGTGGGCGTGCAGGAGCGGTTTTTCCGCACCTTCTTCGTGCTCGCCTTCTACGGCGAGAGTCGGATCCCGGTGCCGGTCTATCCGGGCGGTTACCTCATCGGCGGCCTGCTGATGATCAACCTGCTCGCCTCGCACCTCTACCGCTTCAAGCTCTCCTGGAAAAAGCTCGGCATCCACCTTACCCACCTCGGCCTCATCGTGCTGCTGGTGGGCGAACTGGTGAGCGGCCTGCTGCAGGAGGACTTTGTGCTCAGCCTGCGTCAGGGCGAAACCAAGGGCTACTCCGAGGCCATGCGCGACAACGAGCTCGTGATCATCGACACGACCAATCCCGATTTCGACGAGGTCGTCGCCATTCCCGAGTCGCTGCTCGCCGAGGGTGATCCCATCCAGCACGGCAAGCTGCCCTTCCGGGTCCTCATTCACGGTTACTATCCCAATGCCAACCTGAGCATGCGCAACCAGATGGGCAGCGATCCGACCATGCATTTCGCCCCCAACCCGGCCAACCAGGGCCTCGGACCGCGCGTCGCCATCACGCCCATGCCCATCACCTACCGCGACGACGAGCGCAACCTGCCCGCCGCCGTCGTCGAACTGGTCGGGACCGACGGCTCCCTCGGCACCTGGCTCGTTTCCTCCATGATCGTGCAGCCACAGAGCTTCGAGCACGAGGGCCGCAGCTACACGTTGGCGATGCGTTTCGAGCGCGAATACAAGCCCTTCACCGTCACCCTGCTGCAGCTCAAGCACGACGTCTACGCCGGGTCCAACATCCCGAAGAACTTCTCCTCCCGCGTGCGGGTGAAGGCCACCGACGGCAGCGAGGACCGCGAGTCGCTCATCTTCATGAACAACCCCCTGCGCCACCAGGGCTACACCTTCTACCAATACCAGATGGACAGCGCCAACGGCGTCAGCCGCCTCCAGGTCGTACGCAACCCCGGCTACGCCCTCCCCTACATCGCCTGCATCCTGATGACCCTCGGCCTCCTCCTCCAATTCGGCCTGCACCTCACCGCCTTCACCCGTCGCCGCACCGCCTGACGGCCCCGATGTTCCATCACGGAGCCACCACGCCATGAAACGCTTCATTCCCCTCATCCTCACCGTCGTCCTCGCCGCCTGGATCCTCTCCGGACTGCGCACGCCGAAGCTGGAGACCGCCTCCGACTTCGATCTCGACGGCTTCTCGCGGCTGCCCGTGCTGGCCAACGGTCGTATCAAGCCCTTCGATACGATTGCCCGCACCCACCTGCTCAATTTCCAGGGCCGCCAGCGCGTGAAGGACGCCGACGGTGAGACGATCGCCCCGAGCCAATGGCTGCTCGACGTGTTCTTCCGCCCGGAGGTCGCCGACACCTACCGCACCTTCGAGATCGTGCATCCGGGCGTGCTCGACGTCACCGGCCTCACCATCGACGACGGCGACGGCAAGAAGCGATTCTCCTTCGACCAGCTCGAGTCCTCGCTCGCCGAGATCGACCGCCAGGCCAAGCTCGCCGACGAGCTCGAATCGGCCCAGCGCGACGCCTTCCAACGCGGCATCGTTCAGCTCCGCAACCGGCTGGTGATGTATCAGCAACTCAAGCACAGCCTCACTCCCGGCGACGGCCGCAACTTCCTCGATCAGCTCAAGCAGCTCGACGGTGAACTGCAGGCCGGCGTCGCCGCCATGCGCGCCCAGCTCAGCGACCAGGAACACGACGCCGAACTGGCCTCCCGCATGATGCGCATCGGCCAGGAGTTCGCCACCATGGACGAGGTCGCCTCGCTGCTGCCCATCCCGCCCCTCGGCGAGGACACCTCCGACAGCCTCTGGCAGAAGACCGGCCGCGCCCTGCTCACCTCGTTCCACGCCGGGGAGATCCATCCCTACGCCCTCACCTACGCCGGCCTCGCCCAGGCCTGGCAGGAACAGAATCCCGAGACCTTCAACACCATCGTGCGCCTCTATCGCGAAAGCCTCGAGGGCCGCTTTGCCGAGCAGCTCGAGAAAGCCGATCGCGAAAACACCTTCAACGGCGCCGAGCCGTTCTACCGCGCCTCGATCCTCTTCGTCCTCGCCTTCCTCTGCGCCGTCGGCTCCTGGCTCGCCTGGCCCCGCACCCTGCGGGCCACCGCCGAGTGGACCCTTCTCCTGGCCTGGATCGTGACCACCATCGGCATCGCCACCCGTATGTGGCTGGAAGGCCGTCCGCCCGTGACCAACCTTTATTCCTCCGCCCTCTTCGTCGGCTGGGGTGCGGTCACACTCTGCATCGTGCTCGAACGCCTGTTCCCCAAGGCCATCGCCGTCACCGCCGGCGGTCTGGTGGGTTTTGCCACCCTGCTCATCGCCCACCACCTGTCGCTGTCGGGTGACACGCTCGAGATGATGCGCGCGGTGCTCGATTCCAACTTCTGGTTGGCGACCCACGTGATCGTCATCACCATCGGCTACTCGGCGACCTACCTGGCCGGCGCCCTGGCGATCATCTACATCGTGCGGGCAAAGATTCCCGGCAGCCTCGACAAGAGCACCGGCGATGCGCTCAACCGGATGGTCTACGGCATCATCTGCTTCGCCACCTTGTTCAGCCTGGTCGGCACGATCCTCGGCGGCATTTGGGCCGACCAAAGCTGGGGCCGCTTCTGGGGCTGGGATCCCAAGGAAAACGGCGCCCTCATCATTGTCTTGTGGAACGCCATCGTGCTGCACGCCCGTTGGGGCGGACTCGCCCGCACGCGCGGCATCATGGCCATGGCGGTCTTCGGCAACATCGTCACGAGCTGGAGCTGGTTCGGCACCAACATGCTCGGCGTCGGCCTGCACAGCTACGGCTTCATGGATGCCGCCTTCTGGGCCCTCATCGGCTTCGTGATCAGCCAGCTCATCACCATCGCCATCGCCTACCTGCCGACGAAGGCGGACAACGCGGCCCGCCCCAGCCCTTCCGCCTCCTCGTCAAGCCCGGCCCAAACCGCGACCTGACGATCACTGGGCACACAGAACCCGGCGCCAACTCCGTGTACTCTGTGCACTCCGTGGTCAAAAAACCCGGCTGCCTCACCGATCGCCTTAATAACCGCTGAGCTAGCACCACAGAATACACCGAGTACACAGAAACTGACTACCCACTCTGTGTATTCTGTGCACTCCGTGGTCAAAAAACCCGGTCGCCTCACCCACTGCATTCCAACCGTAGAATTGCGACCACAGAATGCACAGAGTACACAGAATCTGGCAGCCCCTCGGCGCACTCTGTACATGCCATGGTAAAAATACATCGGCTGCCTCACCACTGCCCTCCTCTTGGATACAGCTGTAACAGTAAATCTGCGTGAGCTGGAGGAACTCTGTGGTAAAGGTCTCTTGGCATGGAAACCAACACCTTGACCGAGCGCATCATCGGCGCTGCCCACAAAGTTCTGTTCACCCTGAAACCCGGCCTCGACGAGAAGCTCTACGAGCGTGCCCTGGTAATCGAACTCGGGAAGCAAGGTCTTCACTGCGATACTCAGAAACTGTTCCCTGTGCACTACGAAAACGAACACATCGGAACTCTCATTCCCGACCTGATCGTCGAAGATGCAATCATTGTTGATCCCAAGGTCGTGACGGCCTTCACCGATACACATGTCGCTCAGATGCTTGGCTACTTGAACATCACCGGCCTCAAAACCTCCCTGCTCCTCAATTTCAAAAACGCCAGCCTCGCCATCAAACGCGTATCCAACTAACGACCCACCACAGCTCCACACTACCACTCTGTGTATTCCGTGCACTCCGCGGTCAAAAAACCCGGTTGCCTCACCCACCGCCTTCAAACCGCAGAATTGGGACCACAGAATACACAGATTACACAGAATCGAATTGCCACTCCTACACTGCGCACTCTGAGGTCGCCTTGCTGCCCGTCCCCTGCCGCCTCAAATCGCACTCACGTTGCCGTCGGCTTCGCGGGCCGATTCGTCGGCGTAGCGCTCGATGTCGTCGATCGCCTGCTCGGTGGTGATGATGCGGCAGTAGCGGTTGCGCAGGGTCTTCAGCGACGCTTCGTGCAACTCGGCGGTGACGGTGGTGCAACCGTCCTCGATGAGCGTAACCAGATAACCCAAATCACAGGCGTCGCGCACCGTCGTCTCCACGCACTCGTTGGTGTACACGCCGGTCACGAAGAGCGCCTCGATGCCCATGTTCTTCAGCACGTAGTGGAGGTTGGTCGAAGAGAACACGCCGCTCGCCGTCTTGTTGATGATGATCTCGTCACCGCGCGGCGCGACTTCCTCCAAAAAACAAGCCTCCCCCGAGCCGGGCGGCGCGAGCAGTTGCAGGCGCTTGTGGCCGTTGGAACGATCACGACCGTCGCGCGTGAGCGACTGAATACGCACGTGGATCACCTCGAGCCCGTGCCGCCGAAAGCAGTTCTGCAGCTGGTGCACGTTGGGCAGCACGGTCGACTTCAACTGACCAAAATAATACTCACGCCCTTCCCGCGACACCGGCGAGGTCGCGTCGTTTTTGAACAGCCCGTAGCCCTCCGCGGCGTCGAGGTACTGCATGTCGATGCAGAGCAGCGCCGTGTTGGCGTGGGCAATGTTCTCGAGATGTCCGGGATGTTGGACGATGTTCTTGCGGTAAATCTTCCGCAGCGGGTCGGTCGTGGGCGTCGGCGTCGGGTCCATCGTGAATCAAAGCTCCGGCAGTTGTGCCTGCGTCGCAAGTCGGTGCAGCGCCCCCAGCACCACGTTGGCCCCCGCCTCGATGTCATCCCAGGCGGTCCACTCCGCCGGTGAATGACTCATGCCGCCGCGGCTCGGGACGAAGACCATCGCCATCGGGGCGACCCGGCCGACCATCTGCGCATCGTGCGCCGCCCCACTGAGCATGCGGCGATAGCGCAGGCCGAGCCGCTGCGCCTCTCCCTCGAGCAGGTCCGTCAGCGCCGGAACGCAGGGCACCGGCTTGATGTCGCCCTGCACGCTGATCTCGAACTGCAAACCGCGCCGCCGGGAGATGGCCGCCAACGCTTTCTGAAAGGCCTGCGACAGGGCCTCCAGCGTGTCGCCCGACGGGTCCCGAAAGTCCAGGGAGAACACCACCATGCCGGGCACTGAGTTGGGCGCACCCGGTTGGATCTCCGCCTTGCCGATCGTGGCGCGACTGTGTTCACCGCCATTCTCATCGAGAATGCGTGGCACCTCGTGGGCGAAGTCGGCCAGCCCCATGAGCGCATCCTTGCGAAAGCCCATCGGCGTCGTGCCCGCGTGATTCGCCTCGCCCATGAGTTTGAGTGACCAGGTGCGCAGGCCCGTGATCTGTTCGACGATGCCGACCTGTTGCAGACTCTGATCGAGCACCGGTCCCTGTTCGATGTGCAGCTCGAGATAGGCACCGATGTCGCCCGGCGGCCGGCGCGCCTCCAGGGCGCGCTTCGGATCGAGCCCCTGCTGCAGCATGGCGTCGCTCAATGAAACCTGATTGAGGTCCCGCGCGCTGAGCAGCTTCTCCGGCGTGAGCGCACCGGTGAAGGCCTCGGAGCCGAACATGCCGCCGAAACGCCCTTCCTCATCGCTGAAGGCCACGAGCTCGACCGTGCGCTCCAACTCGACCCCGGCCGCGCGCAGCGTGCGCAGGCATTCCAACCCGATCACCACGCCCAGCGTCCCGTCGAGCATGCCGGCGCAAGGCACGGTATCGATGTGCGAGCCGACGTAGATGCGCGGCTTGTCGGTGCGGCCCGCCAGAATGCCGGAGATATTGGCCGCGCCGTCCGAAGCGGGCTCGAGGTCGTTTTCCTCGATGCGGTGCAACAGCCAGCGCTTGCCCTCCATGTCGGCATCGGTGAAGGCCATGCGATAAATGCCTCGATCGGCTTCATGGTAACCGATCGCCGCCAGGGCATTGATATCGGCCTTGATCCGCTCGAGATCAACCGCCAGCGGCGACGAGGCAGGCACTGATTCAGAAGACGACATGCTTCAGCTCACGGGTGCGCTCCGCGGATTTCCCTTTCACTGCTCCCTTTCACTCCGCACTCGATCCGGTGGAACCGGATCGGGCGATAAACTTGTGATGAAGGATGTGCAGGGTGAGCAGGTGGTTCAACAACGTGTCCTTGCGCACCAGCGAGGTGGGATCGGTGTCGGCGCGGTAGGCGTTGAGGAACTCCGCCACGCGTTCGGGTGAGCAGAGACCGGCGTCTTTCACCGTGTCGCGATCTAGGAACGAGCCGATCAACTCCTCGACCTTGGCCTTCTTGGATTCGTCGGTGTGGGCCGGCGGCGCCATGAAGGCGAACTTCTCGCGCTTGTAGAGCACCTCGGGCAGTACCCCCTTCACCGCTTCCCGCAGGACGTATTTCTCGATGTTGCCTTTGATGCGCAGAGACGGCGGCACGTCGACCGCGGCGGCGGCGACATGGTGATCGAGAAAGGCCGGACGCGACTCCATCGAGTTGGCCATGTCGACCCGGTCGCCGCCCCAGTTGAGGATCTGCCCCTCGAGCTGGCACTTCGACCAGGTGTATTGCGCGATGTCGAGCGGGTGCCGGCCGTCGAGCATCGACTTGTCGAGCCGGCTCGCGATCTCGGCAATCGGATCGTAATCGCGCAGTTCGTGCGCCACGTCGTCGGCCAGCAGCGGCCGGGCCAGATCGAGCGTATCCATCCACGGCTGGATCCACGACGGCGTGAAGCCGCAGAGCGACTCCCAGGCGTCGTGATGCCGCTGGTTCTCCGCCAGAATCGCGCCTTTGAAGATCGCGTTGGTTTTCTCGAGCGCGGCCTGATACTCGGCGCGAACCTCCGGCGGCTCGTGCGTGAGACCATGCAGGAACATGTCGCGCTTGAGCGCCGGATAACCGGCAAACAATTCGTCGGCCCCTTCCCCGGTGATGACGCAGCGGTAGCCCGAGTCCCAGACGCGTTTCGACATCAGGTTCTTAGCGACGCCGAGCGTGTTGTAGAAGGTGCGCTCGGCGTGCCAGGCCGTGTTGATGTAGTTTTCGCCGTAAAGGTCCTCGGCCTTCAGGTGGATGAGTTCCTGGTCGGCGTTCATCGACTCCGCCATCTCGCGGGCGATGGGCGCCTCGTCGTATTTGTCGTCGTCGAACGAAATCGTATAGGCCTTCACCGGCGACTGCATCGCGCCGGTGGCGAGCCCGAGGATGCAGCACGAATCGATGCCGCCGGAGAGGTAGCAGCCTACCGGCACGTCCGCCTCGAGGCGCAGCACGATGGCGCGAATGAGTTCCTCGCGCACACGCTCGACGTGTTCCTGTTCGTCGAACTTCGCCGGGCGCTCGGCCTCGAGCGGGAAATCGAAGTCCCAGTAGCGATGGGTCGTAATGTCGAGCCGACCGTTGCGCTTGCGCACCCGCATGAAATGCCCCGGCGCCAGCGACGTGACGCCGGAAAAGGCACTCATGCCCGGCGCGATCGTCTGCATGAGCTGATGCAGCGCGGCCTTGGGATCGAGACGGGCCTCGACCTGCGGATGCGCGATGACGGCCTTGACCTCCGAACCATAAACCAGCGTCGCACCGTCGGATGACACCCAGGTAAAAAGCGGCCGCACCCCGAAACGATCACGCACGAGGATGAGTTCGTCCTGCTGCTTGTCGTAGAGGGTGAAGGCAAATTCGCCCCGCAGCTGTTCGGTGAACTTCAGGCCCAGCTTGCGGTAGAGTCCGAGCGCGATTTCGGAATCCGACTTGGTCGTGAAACGCTCGCCCTCGGCCATGAGCGTGGAGCGATGGCGTTTGAAGTCGTAGAACTCGCCGTTGATCGTGAGCACGCAACTGCCGTCACGCGCGTGGATCGGCTGCGTGCCGCCCTCGAGGTCGTTGATCGAGAGACGCGTGTGACCGAGCGCCACGCCCCGCGCGGGATCGATGAACTCGCCCGTGGCGTCCGGGCCACGGTGGCGGATGGTCGCCAACTGCCGCGCCAGGATGTCCGGCGTTTCGGGCGGAAGGGTCTTGGCGGAGAAAAATCCAGCGATGCCACACATCAGGATTCAGGGTCCTCGAGGTTGACGAAACTCGGCAGGGCCTTGAGGCGGCCCAGCACCGACATAAGCAGGGCCTGGCGCATGAAAACCGCGCCGTGGGCCTGCGAGAAGTAGAGGTTGTGGGATGTTTTGTCCAAAGAGGTATCCAGTTCGTCGCGACGCGCCAGCGGATGGAGGATGACGGCCTCCGCCTTGAGCGGGCTGTCGGCGTTGAGTTTGAAGCGGCTGTCGAGCGTGCGGTAGGAGTCGCCGAGGAAGGCGATCGAGTTCATGTAGATCACGTCGAGGGTGGGCAGGTGCTCGCGCACGTCGTTGGTCACCTGGTAGGAAATCCCGGCCTCCTTCAGCTTTTCCGTCACGTCCTCGCCGAAGGGATCGGCCATCTCGGAGATCACGGTCACCTTGCGGATGTGATCCTTGAAGAGCAGGGCCATGAGCAGAAACGACTTCACCGCGCGCATCGAGCCGGGGGTGCCGAGGATGCCGAGGTTGAGTTTCGGCGTGCCGCGGCGGTAGGGCTCGGCCAGGCGAGGATTCCATTTGAGCAGGGCATACCAGTCGGCCAGCGCCTGGGTCGGGTGCTCGCCGCTGCCGTTGCCGGCGTTGATGAGCGGGATGCGCAGGTTCTCGAGCATCTGCTCCGGCGCCGAGGTTTCGGTGTGGCGCATGATGATGACGTCAGCGTAGGCGTTGAACATCTCGCCGATGTCCTGCAGCGACTCGCCCTTGGCCTGGCCGGTGGTGGCGCCGTCGGCGATCGAGATGATCTTGCCATCCAGGCGCAGGATCGCGCTCTCGAAACTGGTGCGCGTGCGGGTCGAGGCCTCGAAGAAGGCGGTCACCGCGATCTTGCCGTCGAGCGGATGAAACGGCCACACCTCGATCTTCTCGAGGATGGCAGCCAGCTTGCAGAGTTCGACGACCTGTTCGAAGGAGAACTGGCCGGCATTGATGATGCTCTGGCCCTCGAGCTCGCGGAGCACGCCCAGACTCACCGGGTTGTCGCGAAACAGGCCGGCCGGTTCGGGGCGAATGGCTTCGGAATCGGCTGGAGGCTTGAGCACCGCGTGGCGGCGGTTGGCGGAGAAGGCAGGCGGTGGATCTTCCATATCCATGATGAAAAGGATTTAAGGGTTGAGGCACGCTCACCAGAGCTTGCCGTTCTTGTGGTCGCGCAGGAGCAGCGCGACCAGGGCGACCGCGCCGAGACCCGTCCAAAGGAGGGCGAGCAGCACGAGTCCGTGGAGGAAGGCTTGGGAAAACATGGCGATTGATGAAATCAGGCGGCGGACGCGGCGGCGGACGCGGCGGCGGACGCGGGTTTCGCAAACGGAACCGGTGCCACCCATCGCGCCGCCAGGGTGAAGAGCATGGAAATCGCTGCGCCCACGAGCGACGCGGTGAACCAGCCGAGGATGAAATAGGCCGTCACGCCCAGCACGCAGCCGAGCACGATGCCGGTGAGCACGAGCGGACGGTTGAGCCCGCGCCAGAACAGGCCGCCGATGACCGGCCAGATGAGACTGGCCACCAGCGGACCGGAAATGAAAAGCGCCTGAATGATCGGCCAGTGCGGCGCCGCCAGCAGCCAGGTGATCGCTCCCACGATGAGGATCACCGTGCCGGTGATGCGGCGAAACCCCTGCTCGGGCAGCTCGCGCTTGAGCAGCCCGCCGTGCACGTCCTTGAGCAACAGGTCGGAGGTCGCCGCCAGGAGCGAATCGATCGACGATGCCATCGAGCAGAACAGCACCACCAGGATGAGAATCCCCGCGAGCGCCCCGAGACCGGCGTTCTCCATCACGGTCGTGGCGACCAGCGGACCGGTCTGGTTGGCCTCGGCGATGTTGATGCCGAGCGGCCCCGCCGCCAGCGCGATGAATCCGGCCGCGATGGGGATGGGAAACCACAGCAGGCCGGACAGGAAAAACGCCTTCGGCGCCACGCCCGGCCGCATCGCAAACGCGCGCGACCACCAGACGTTGTTGTGAAACACCTCCCCGAAGCCAAAGAGCATGTTGTTGAACACCGCCAGCAGCGCAGCCGGCATCACGTGCAGCAGCAACGCCGGCTGATGGGTGCGCATGTGCGTGTAGGCCTGGTCGAAATCCAGCTGCGTCACCACCAGCCCGCCGATGATCACGATCCCCACGAGGATGATCAGGCTCTGGATGAAGTCGGTGCCGATCACCGCATAGAGCCCGCCGAACAGCGTGTAGAGCACGCAGACCACGAGGATGATCGTCATGCCCTGCAGGTACGGAATCCCCGCCAGTGCCTCCAACAGATCTCCGCCCGCGATCGCCATGCTCACCAACCACGACAGCGAATACAGCATGGTGATGAGCAAAAAGAGCGCCCAGCCGGTGCGACCGTAACGCAGCCGGAAAAAATCCCCCGCCGTGTGCCCCTGCGGCAACAGCCGGCAGATACGCATCGCCATGGGGGCAAACAACAGCAGCCCGAAGCTCGCCGTCGAATAGGCCACCATGCCCCACACCCCCAGGGTGAGGGCCAGGACCGGTGCCAGCATGGTCGTGTTCGACGTCACCCAGGTCGCCATCGCCGTGGCCGAGCCGAGGGAAAGTCCGACATTGCGGCCGGCCAGAATGAAGCCTTCCGACGTCGTTGCCTTCCGGCCCCAGTAGAGCCCCAGCACGACCCACAGGACGCCGAGACCGATCACGATGGCCCAGCCGACCACGGGAGAAATCGCCGCCGCGATCACGAAAGACCTCCGGGGTTTCCGGCCAGATCCTCGCGATGCCGCAGGAAGCCCCCGATGATCGCGCCGATCGTGAGCACCACCACCACGCCGCCGAGCCCGAGCATGCTGAACAGCCGCCCCCGGTCCATGAACTGCACGCTCACCTCCAGTGGTTCCGACCAGGCACTCCCCTCGCCCGCCGTATTCAGAACCCGTATACGAAAATAGTGCCGACCTTCCGGCAGCCCGGTGATGACGGAACCCTCGTCACGTCCGCGAAACCGCAGGACCGGATCCCTAAACTCCGGCGAATCCGCCTGCTGCAACTCCACCTCCGCGGACACCGCCGGCGCCGGCCACTGCAGTGTGGCGGTGCCATCCTCCGACACCAGCGGTAGGTTGTCCGATTCGCGCATCGAAAAATCGGTCGGCGGCGGCGGCGCGCCGGCAGCGGGCAGGCTCAAGCAAAACGCGGCCGCGAGGAAGCAGCCGCGCCGGGCACGGTGAAAGTGAGCTGATGGCATGATGCGAATCAGGGGGACGGGAGGAGGGAGGAATGACGGATGAACCAGACCGGCCGAAGCCGGCGATCAACGCTCAGGGGGCGCAAAGGCGGGAACCACAAAGCCTCAGCAAGAGACACGGCGCGCCCCCGATCCGTCGGGAGGAACTGTCAAGAGGAAGCCCAGAGCGTTTCGCCCATCCCCCGCCGCGTCAACCCCCGGGCGACGTTTTGCCCAGTTGCCGTCGATGGCGACCCCCGCCCCACCGCCCCATCGGAGAACGGACGCTGGGGCGCCTCGGGAGCGTCGCGTCGGATCGCCCCGCCTCTCCGCCGCCCCTCAGGGCCACTCTGCCAGTGGAGGACCCACTCGCACACCTGCAGTAAATCCTACAAAAGTGCCCCATCGCCGGACCAGCCGGAGCCGTAAGGCTACCCTGCGATGGCGAGCCACCCGCCGCGCACAGTCGATGCGGCGGTTCGCGCCTCCTCGACTTTGGGACTGCCGCCGTTGGAGGGCGTGAAGGTCCGCATGAGACGAACCAAGGGTGTGATCACGTGGCGATACTTCTTCCCCGGCGTGTTGGTTTCGACCCGGCGCAGCACTTCCGTGATCACCTTCCACTCCACCGTGCCGACCTTCTCGATCCGCCCCGCAAGCTTCTCCTCGTATACCACGTGCGGCCCCGACCCGACTCCGGTCCAGCGGGCCGGCGAGAACTGCACGTCCTTCTCCTTGTCGAGTTCCGTACGATCGAGATTCCAATGCAGGGTCACCGGAATGGCCACCGTCACCCCGATATCATCGCTGGGGTCCGCCGGGTTGTAGGCCGGAAATGAATCGATGAGCTGCAGCTCGAACTGCTGGGGACCATACTGCTTGCTGGGCATGGGTAGCGGGGGTTGAGGATCAGCGAAGATCGGCGTTCCTCGCAGACCGGCGTCAAGTCGACCGCTAATTCACCTACCAAGCCAACGGGCTGGAGAGCAACCACCGAAGCGAGTGCGCCCAAGCCGCGCCGAATCCGAATCAGGGTGAGGTGACGGCCCGCACAACCCGGCGACCTCCTCCTCGACCGCGTCGCAAAAAACACCACGCCCGAGCGTGCGGAAGATTGTCTTCATCCTTTGGTCCAGCGGAAGCCTTTCCGCTTGGCCGTTCTTGTTCGTGTTCCTATCGCTCATTCGGGGTGGTTTTCCCGTTTGTTTTTATGTCCTACAAAACTCTTCTCATTTCCGCCATTGCATTGAGCGCAGTCGGTTGCGGTCGAACCGACCTCGCCGGTGAGGCCGAAAAGGTGGCCGGCTTCTCAACCGCAGGTCGGGCTACCGATGCGGCCGGACAACCGTTGGCCAATGTCAACGTCGAGGTGTGGGGAAAACACGAGACCGGCGGTGGCCCGGTGAGCTACACCACCGAGACCGGAGCGGACGGAACCTACCGGCAGACCGGTATCGCGCCCGGCACCTATACCGCCGTGGCGTGGCGCAAGCTGACATACAACGGGCGTGACTACAAATTGCCGCTGAAACCTGTGCAGGGTAACATCGACTTTGAGTATCGGGCCAAGGACGGTCTCGCGAGAGACTTCGTCTGGCAGATCAGCGGCCCGCAGCCGGCGGCCCGCAGCGAAGAACATTATGGTGGCGATCTCTTGTTTTACGGGGTGGATGGGCTCTATCGGAGCCTGGGTCTTCCGGAGGGCACCCCCATCACCATTACCCTTACACCGGACGGCCCTTTGATGGACGGTTCCGCGGGTTCTCCCGTAGCCACCACCGTAGCCTATAAGCCCGGCACATATCTGACCACCATCGAAGATATCCCGCTCGGGCGTTACACGGTTTCAGCCAGCGCCGAAGGGACGGGTCCGATCCGATTAAGTGGCACAGACCGCACGGGCTCTGCCGACGATCACTACAAGCCAACCGCCACCATCGAATTCGTGCCAAGCGGCTCACAGGTTCGACCTTACCAGGCCCCGGCGGTTAAGCAGGCCCACGTTTACCCCCGCCTCTGAGGCAGGATGATGATCGTGTGCGTACAACTCGGTGATGCTGCCAGAGCAATCGAAGAAAAAATATCGGAACGAGGAGCGAAAATGGGCCGGGCCCGGGAAGCGGAAATCCACACGACGGATCCCGGCTCTTTCGGGCCGGGCTATGCGGTTTGGATCGATCGGGTTCACGCCCATAGCAGGCTGGCGGCGAAGCCGAGGAAGACGAGGCCGAGGGCGCGGTCGATCCAGAGGGCGCTGCGTTGGTAGGCCGCCCGCACCCGGGCGTGCGTGAAAATGAGAGCGACCACGCTGAACCACACCATCGTCGCCAGCGCCATCCACAGGCCGTAGGCTGCCTGCACCCAGGCCGGGGTGGTCGGCGCGATGCCGACCGAAAACAGGGCGATAAAAAACAGGGTCGCCTTGGGATTGAGCAGGTTGGTCAGGAATCCACGCACCCAGCCGCCTTGTTCGCGCCCCGGCGAGCCGGGTAATTTGGTCGGCGATGCGCCGGAGGCGGGCGCGCGGGCACGCAAAGCCAGGATGCCGAGCCAGGCGAGGTAGGCCGCGCCGGCGTACTTGAGCAGGGAAAAAACCTGCGGCTGGTGACGGACCAGCGCCCCCACCCCGGCCAGCGAGTAAGTCACGTGCACGAGAATTCCCGTGCCGATGCCGATCGCACTCGCGATCGCCTCCCGTCGGCCGTGCACCAGACTTTGCCGCAGCACGAGCGTGAAGTCCGGACCCGGGCTCGCGACGGCAAGCGCATGCGCCAGCGCCACGGTGCCGAACTCGATCCAGATGCCATCCATGGGAGGGAGGAGTGAGAGTGAAAGGGAGGGCGGAGGAGGGAAAGGGAGGAGTGGGGAACGACGAATCGTAACCCGAGCTTTTTGCTTTCACCGCAGCGCTGCGGGGCACCTGCGGCATGCCGACAAGCGGCAGCCCTACATTCACCCAGTGGGACCGAGCGGAAGGCCCGGATTCCGAACCAGGTGAGTGCAGCGGCCCGTTTCTTACATGTCGGGGGGCACGTTGGACAACGCTTCCTCGAAGGTCGTTACGCCTTCCTTCACCTTAAGCATGGAATCCTGGTGCAGGGTCTTCATACCGGTGCGCATGCAGATTTTCTTCAACTCGGCCGTGTCCAGTTCCTTGTTGATGGCCTCCACCAACTCCTCGCTGGTGATCATGAGTTCGTGAATGCCCACCCGGCCCTTGTAGCCGGTGCCGTTGCACTTGGGGCAGCCTTCGGGATTGGCCTTGTAGATCTGGCCGCTCCAGCCGATCGCCTTGTGCATGATCTCCTTCACCCGGCCTTCGGCTTCGATGGGCTGGCGACACTGCTTGCAGACGCGCCGCATGAGGCGCTGGGCGCAGACGCACACCAGGGAGGACGAAATCATGAACGGCTCCACGCCCATGTCGGTCAGACGCGCGACGGTCGATGGCGCGTCGTTGGTGTGGAGCGTGGAAATGAGCAAGTGTCCGGTGAGCGCGGCCTCCACCGCGATGTTGGCCGTCTCCTTGTCGCGGATTTCACCCACCAGGATGATGTCCGGATCCTGACGCAAGAAGGCGCGCAGGGCGGACGCGAAGGTGAGGCCGATCTGCCGGTGCATCTGCATCTGGTTGATGCCGGCCAGGGTGTATTCGATGGGGTCCTCCGCGGTGCGGATGACGAGTTCGGGCGAATTGATTTCGTTGAGCGCCGAATAGAGCGTCATCGACTTGCCCGAGCCGGTCGGCCCGCAGTGCAGGATCATGCCGTAGGGCTGCTGAATCGCCTCGCGGTATTTCTCGAGATTCTCCTGCGAGAAACCGAGCGCCGTCATGGGCAGGGTCGACTTCTGTTTGTCGAGAATACGCATGACCACGCCCTCGCCGTGGTTGAGCGGCGCGGTGGAGACACGCAGGTCGACATCGAGGCCCTTGCGGGTGTATTGCTTGAAGACGATGCGACCGTCCTGCGGCAGGCGCCGTTCGGCGATGTCGAGGTTGCACATGATCTTGAGACGCGCGACGAGCGCGGGTCCCACCTTGCCGGGCAGGCGCAGCTTCTCCTGACACACGCCGTCGATGCGGTAGCGCACGATGACCTCGTGCTCCCAGGGTTCGATGTGGATGTCGGAGGTGCCGGCGAAATAGGCGTCCTCGATGATGCGGTTGGCCAGGTCGATGATCGGACCCGATTCCTCGTCGGTGAGATCCTCGTCCTTCTCACCGTCGGTGCCAAACTCCATGCCGATGGCGCTGACGACGTCGGCGAAGTCGGTGGGTTCGTTCTCGGACTTCTTGAACTTCTCACGGATGTCGGACTCGCGGCCCAGCATGCGCACGATCTGCTTGCCGGTCATCTCCTGCGCCTTGGAGACGATGGTGACGTCGAAGGGGTTGGCGACGGCCAGCAGGAAGAGGTCGCCCAATTCGCCCACGGGCAGCACGAGGTTTTCCTGGCAGAACTCCGGCGGCAGGCGCTCGAAGGTGCCGGCGTGCACCCGGTGGCGGGCGACATTGAAGGGCGGTAGCTTGAAGGCGCGACTCTTGGCCACCTGCAGCTGGAAGGGTGTGATCTTGAACTCGTCGAGCAGCATGGCATCGAGCTGTTCGCCGGTCATTTCCTCCGAAATCCCGGCAATGGCCGCGCGATGTTCCTCGGTGAGGCGGCCGGCCTCGTCGAGGGCGTTGACGATCTGAGTCTGAAGTTTGCCGAGCGACATGATCGATCAGGGATTGGCGGAAGTGTCGGGAGGGATGGGCGCCGTGGAACCGGTGCGCGGCGATTCCAGCGGTGGCCGCGACGCGGCCGGCGCCGGCGCCGACGGGGCGGCGGCCGCGGCCCGGGCGGCGGCTGCGGCGGCCGCAGTGGCGTCGTCGTTTTCCATCCCTTCGATGAAATCGGCGATGCCCTCCAGCGTGGTGCCGAACCACAGCACGCGGCCGTCGTATTGGTCCTCCCAATACTTTCGCACCGCGGGGCTCATGTAGTAGGCGGTGGCAATGAAGGTGAGATCCTCCTCCACGTCGAACGGTACCGACCAGGTGACCCAGCAGGCCTCGCGCTCGAGAGTGAGTTTGAGTTCCTCGTTGGCGTCGTAGTGGCGCAGGTCGACCAGTCCGATCCCTTCGTTTTCGCGCAGGTGGAGAAGCACATCGTCCTCCTTCAGCGCCTTCAGATCATAGGCGAGAATGCCGAGAACCGTCCGCTGGCGGGGGGAGCCGGTGTTGATGAGTTCGAGCAGCTTCTCGTTGGCCGACTCCAGGTCGTCGATCTTGATGAGGTTGTGCTCCACGAGTTGCGCGCCGAGCAGGCGGTTGGCGCGCATGAGGAGGGATCGGTGGGCGGACTTCATGGGCTCGCGGGCGGGGTTGAGACGGAGCAACGGGAACTCAGGCCGAAGTCGCGGCGTTGGTCGCGGCGCGCAGGGCGCGCACCCGTTCGCGCAGGATGGTCTTCAGATCGTCGAGTCCGTCGCCGGATTCGCAGGAAATGGGAATGATCTCCACCTTGTGGCGGCGCTTGAACTTGGTGAGCCAGGCCTTGGCCTCGGGCAGGTCCATCTTGTTGGCGACGACGACGCGCGGCTTATCCGCCAGCGCCGGATCGTAGGCCTCGAGCTCGGCCAGCAGGACCGCGTAGTCCTCGCGCGGATCGCGGCCGTCGACGGCGGCCATGTCGATGAGGAACATGAGCACCGCGCAACGCTCGATGTGGCGCAGGAAGCGGTGGCCCAGCCCGCGATTGTCACTGGCACCCTCGATGAGTCCCGGCACGTCGGCCATGAGGAGACGGTCGTAGCTCTCCGGGTAATGGATCACGCCGATCTGCGGGTGCAGCGTCGTGAACGGGTAGGCGGCCATGCGGGGGCGCGCCTGGGTGATGCGGTTGGTGAGGGAGGATTTGCCGGCGTTGGGAAAGCCGACGAGGCCCACGTCGGCGATCGACTTGAGCACGAGACGATAGACGCCGCTCTCGCCCTCCTCGCCCGGATTGGCGCGGCGCGGCGCGCGGTTGGTGGACGACTTGAAATGGGTGTTGCCCCAGCCGCCGTTGCCGCCCTTGCAGAGGATGATGCGCTGGTCGTGTTCGATAACCTCGGCCACCACCTGGCCCGTCGCCTCGTCGGTCACGATCGTGCCCAACGGCACGCGCAGGATGGCATGGCGCCCCTCGCGACCGTTGCAGTCCTTGCCCATGCCGTGCTCGCCGCGCTCCCCCTTCCAGTGCGGCTTGTATTTGAAGTCGATGAGGTTGTTGGTGTTCTCATCGCCCTGCAGGACCACGTCGCCGCCCTTCCCGCCGTCGCCCCCGTTGGGACCGCCGAAGGGTTCATACTTCTCGCGCCGAAAACTGATACATCCGCGACCACCATCCCCGGCCCAGGCTTTGATGACGCATTCGTCGATAAACATGGGCGCGATCGTGCATAATCCCTCCCGCTTGCCAAGGGGAGGCTTTGTGAACCGCGGGTAAACTTGATCCGCGTGCGGATCGCTGCGCTACAGGTTGATCTTGATCCCTTTGCGCAGGTAGGTCGGCACGTCGAGGTCCTGGCCTTCGAAGAGGTTGCGGTCGGTACGCTCGAAGTGGCCGCGGTTTTCCGCGAGGGTTTGGAAGAAGAATTCGTTCTGGGATTCGTCGTGATCGGTGCGGCGGTTCTTGGCCTTGGCCGGAGCCTTGTCCGGCGCGCCGACCGCCACGGGTTCGGCCGCTTCCATCCGGGCGATTTCGGTTTCCTTGGTCGGCGCAAACCGCGACTCCGGGGCGCGATTGCGGCCCGAGGGCCGGCGCGGCGGCAGGCGTCCGCCGATGTCGCTGGTGCCGATGACACAGACCTCGACGCGGCCCTGCAGGTCCTCGTCGATGACGGCCCCCATGATCACGTGCGAGTCGCGGCCGTAACGTTCGGTGACGGCGCTCATGATCTCGTTGACCTTGGCCAGCGTGAGGTCGGTGCCGCCCACGATGTTGACGAGCAACCGGTCGGCCTTGCGGGCGTGCTCCGGCGTCGCGAGCAGCGGGCAAAGGTCGAGGCTCTCGATCGCCTTGGCCACCGCGTCGGGTCCTTCGCCGTGGCCGAGGCCGAAGAGGGTCTTGCCACCGCGGGTGTGGAAGGCCTGGCGCAGCGTGGCGAAGTCGAGGTTGATGAGGCCGGTGCGAAACAGCATGGACCAGACGGAGCGCACGGCCTGACCGACCCAGGCGTCGGCGCGGGCGAAGGAATCGAGGGCGGTTTCGCCCTCGGCCGCTTCCTGCAGGAGCACGTCGTTGGGCAGCGGAATGACCGCATCGCAACTGCGGCGCAGGGCGAGCAGGCCCTCTTCCGCCTGCTTGGCCCGGCGCGAACCCTCGAACGTGAACGGGATGGTGACAAAGGCGATCACGAGCGCGCCGGCTTCACTGGCGACATCGGCCACGATGGGGGCCGCACCGCTGCCGGTGCCCCCGCCCATGCCGGCCACGAGAAAAACCAGATCACAATCCTGCACGACGGCGGCGATTTTTTCGCGATCCGATTGCGCGGCGTCGAAACCGAGATCGGGGTCGCCGCCGGCACCGAGGCCGCGGGTGATGGCCGACCCGATGAGGACCTTTTCTTCGAGCGGCGAGGCGTTGAGCGCCTGCAGGTCGGTGTTGATCGCGGCCAGCCGCAACCGGTCGAGGTTCTCCATCTTGAGACGGTCGACGGCGTTGCCTCCGGCACCGCCGATGCCGATGACCTTGATGGAAACGTCACCTTCGGCGAGGGCGTCGGTGTCGTTGGCGAGGGGAAGTTCGGTTGGGTTCATCGGTAACGGGGATCAGGCGCCGACGGCGAAGAGTTTGCGCAGGATGCCGCCGCCGGCCCGGCGGCGCGGGGCGGGACGATCGGTGCGGGACTGGAGGCCGAAGTAGAGCAGGCCGAGGACGGTCGTATGGGTGGGGTCCTGCAGCTTCTCCTCCAGGCCGGGCGGCATTTGTCCGCGCTGGGCATGGAGGCCAAAGATGCGGCCGGCGGTGTCCTCGATGCCGGGCAGCTTGGCGGTGCCGCCGGTGAGCATGACGCCGGCGGCGCAGCGTTCGGGTGACAGGGCCGGACCGAGCTTTTTCTTGATGATTTCGAACAGCTCCTCCACGCGGGCGGCCGTGATGGTCTCGATCGTCTGCTGCGGGAACTGACGGTCGCCGATGGCGTAGTCGCCGTTGAGCCACACCTTTTTGTTCTTCTCGTGCGTGACGACGTTGGCGCGGCCGTGGCGCAGCTTGAGTTTGTCGGCCTGTCCCTCGGTCACGCGCAGGCCGAGGGTGAGATCGTTGGTGAGGTGTTCGCCACCCACCGGCACGACGCCGGTCATGAAGGGAACGCCGTCGCGATAGAGCACGAAGTCGCTGGTGCCGGCACCGATGTCGATAACCAGCGCGCCGTGCTGGCGATCCTGCTGGGTCGTGACCATCGTGCCTGAAGCGAGGCTGGAGAGGATCATGTCCCCGACGCGTACGTCGAAGCCGCGGATGACGTGAATGCTGTTGGCGATCATCGCCTCCTGCCCGTGCACGGTCCAGTAGCCGACCTCGAGGCGCTGGCCGTTGAGGTGCTCGGGGTTGGCGCCGACCATCTTGCCGTCGAGCAGATAGGGGCGGCGGATGTGGTGCACCACCATACGGCCCTCGGGCAGGGCCTTGGCCTTGGCGAGGCGGCAGACCGTGTCGATGTCGACCTGGCTCACCATGTTGTCGGCGGAACTCACGCTCACCGACGCCTGGTTGTAGAATCCCTCGAGGTGCCCGCCGGTCTGCGCGAGGTAGACCTCGTCGATCTTCACGCCGGCGCTTTGCTCCGCGGTGATGAGGGCGTTGTGCGCGGCATCACTGGCCGCCTTGAAGTCGGTGACGACGCCCTTCATCACCCCGTGCGACTGGCATTCGCCGAAGCCGATGAGGTTGACGGAATTCTGGACGATCTCACCGATGAGAACGGCGATCTTGGAGGTGCCGATTTCGACGGCGCCGATGAAGCGGGATTTGGAACTCACGAGCGTGGAGAATTAGCGGGGTGGAACAGGAAAACGAACGGTGGGCGAAGTGGCCTTGCCCGGGTCGCTGACAGGAACGTGCAGCGCGACCGGGACCTGCTCGGCGCCGACCGAGAGATCGATCGATTTGACGGTCTCGGCGCGGCCGCGGACGCGTTCGATGATGAGATCGAGCCGGGCCACCTGCGTGTAGAAATCCTCCCGCAGGCCGAAGATGATGCGTGGCACCTCGGAGGTCTGGATGACGATCTGACCATCGCGGGCGAGATCGCCCAGCGAAACGACGCGCCAGGTGGCATAAAGATCCGGCGCGTTGCCCTGGGCGGTCGAAAGCAGGTCGGCCACCCGCTCCATGCCGGCCAGCGGTTCGTAAAGACCGTCGCCATCGACGCGCAGCTTGACCCCGCTCAACCATGGCAGGGTTTGCATGCTGTCCCGGGCATAGCCCTGGCCTTCGAAGATCACGCCATCGCGGCCGACGAGAAAATCGTTGAGCTCGCTGCCACCGAGGCGCGCACGCAGGCGCACCACCGGGGAACGTTCCTCCAAGTGCACCACCAGCGTATCGGGAAACTTGCGACGCAGGTCGGCCTTGCGCACCTGGCGGTGCGCCTCGAGCTTGGCCCGCAGCGCCCACAGGTCCAGTTCCATGAGACCCAGCTTGGGGTCGATCTGGAGCACCGCCTCGACCCATTCCTGGGTCAGCACGCCGTCGGTCTCGACCACGATGTGTTGGACCGGCTGGCCGCCGCCGGCCGCGGTGATGCGGGCGGGGTCGTGCTGCATCGTCTCCCACAGCCGATAGCCGCCGTAGGTCAGCACGAGGCCGAGCACGACCAGGCCGACGTTCCGGAACGTACGCAGGGTGAGGCGGCGCCGGCCGACCCGGGACATCGCCCGGGGCGTGATCTCTTGCGGAATGTCGCGCCAGTGGCGCGCCGAGGGGGTGGTGGCGTCGGTTTCGCTCATGGCTGGGCGGTGGTTTGGCGGCGGGACCGGAAGCGCTCGCGGGCGGGCGCGACCAGTTCCCGCACGAGGGCGGTGAAGTCATGACCGATGCACTGCGCGCCCATGGGCAGCAGGCTGGTCTCCTTCATTCCCGGCAGGGTGTTGATCTCAAGAAAATGCACGTCGCCGTCCTCCGTCACCATAAAATCAATACGACCGTAATCACGGCATCCGCAAGCCGCAAAAGCGCGTTCGGCCTCGGCCTGTGCCCGTCCGGCGACTGCGGGCGGCAGGGGCGCCGGCGCCAGGTATTCGGTGAGGCCCTTGGTGTACTTGGAGGCGTAGTCGAAAACGCCCGACTTCGGCGCGATTTCCACGACCGGCAGCGCGCGCCCGTGCAGGATGCCCACGGTGATTTCGCGACCGCGGATGCGCTGCTCGACCAGCCATTCGCCGGGTGAGAGCGTCGCCAGCGCCGACTCGATTTCGGCCGGGGTGTCACAGAGGTGCAGGCCCACGCTGCTGCCGCCTGCGCACGGCTTGATCACCACCGAGGCGCCGAGCCGGGCGGCGATGTCGTCCGCCGACGGGGCGGATTCGGCGGAAAAAACGAAGCCCGGAATCACATGCACACCGGCCTCGCCAACCGTCTGCTTGGTCCGTTCCTTGTCAAAGGTGAGCGCGCTGCTTTCGGCGTCACAGCCGGCATAGATGATGCCCGCACTTTCCAGCAATCGCTGCATCCCGCCATCCTCCCCGAAGGTGCCGTGGAGGGTGGAAAAAACCAGATCGCGGTCCGGATCGAGGCCGCCGGGCAGTGCCGCCTCGCGCACGTCGATGAGGCGCGTCGGCCAGGCGCGGGCCAAGGCGGCCGCGCAGGCCTTGCCCGAGCCGAGCGAAACCTCCCGTTCGGAGGACACCCCGCCATACAGCACCACCATGCGGAACTCCCCGGGCAAGCGGCTCACAGTACGTCCTCCCATTCGCCGCCGTAGAGCAGCACTTCCGGTTGCAGCTGGACCCCGGTGCGGCGATGCACCTCCGCCCGCACCCGCCGCACCAGTTCGATGACGTCGGCGCTGGTGGCCGCACCGCGGTTGATGATGAAATTGCCGTGCACGGTCGAAACCTCGGCGTCGCCGATCCGTTCGCCCTTGAGACCGCAGGCGTCGATGAGACGTCCGGCGGAGTCGTGGTCGGGATTCTTGAAAATGCAGCCGGCACTCGGTTCGCGAGGCTGGCTTTCCTGGCGCTTCGAGCGATAGACGTCGATCTGCCGGCCGACCGATGTGGCATCGCTCGTCGACGCCGGGCGCAGGGTGGCGCCCACCGCAATGCATTCGGCCAGCTCGCGGCAATGGCGGTAGCCGGTGTGCAATTCCTCGCGGCGCAGGGTGAGTTGATCTCCGACTGGCGTGATGACGTCGACCGACTCGACCACATCGAACATCCAGCCGCCCATGGCGCCGGCGTTCATGCGCAGCGCGCCGCCGATGTTGCCGGGAATGCCCTCCAGAAACTCGAAACCCGTCAGCCCGGCCTTGGCCGCGAGCCCACAAAGGTTTTTCAGGCGCAGGCCGGCGCCGACCCGCACGCGACCGCTGGCGAGCACGGAAAAGGTTTCCCAGGATGGCCGCCGCAGAGAAACCACGATGGCATCCACACCGGCATCGGGCACGAGCAGATTGGAACCGCGACCGAGCATGCGCAGCGGCACCTCGGCCTCGCGCGCGATCGCGACTACCGCCGCCAAATCGTCCCGGTTCTCCGGCTGGACATAAATCCGGGCCGCGCCGCCCACCCGCAGCGTGGTCTTGTTGGCCAACGGCTCTTCCCGCGTCACCTTGGCCGCTGCGGAAAGCGCGCCACGCAGGCGGCGCGCAATGCCGTCCCACTCGCCGGTGCGCGACTCCTCGCGGGCGAGGACGGCAAGCCATTCGCGGGCCCGCTTTTCGATGTCGCCGGCTCCCACGAACAACACGACATCACCGGCGCGGCGCGACTGTCGCAGCAACTCCAACACGCCCGCCGGGTCGCCGGGCAGGTAGTTGACCGGCAGGCGCGGACTCGCCTTCACCAACTCCGCATACAGATCGGCCGTCGTGCCACCGGGCACCGGGGCTTCGCCGGCGCCGTAGACATCGAACAGGTGCAGCGAATCCGCCAGCCCCAGCGCCGCCGCGAACTCGCTTTTGAACTGCCGGGTGCGGCTGAAACGGTGGGGTTGAAACACCACCACCAGGCGGCCCGATGCCTCGAGGTCGCGACGCACACTTCCCAGCAGGGCCCGGATCTCCGCGGGATGATGGGCATAATCCTCGATCACCGTGAGATCAGCGCGGGCCAGCAGCACCGCCTGCCGCCGCCGCACGCCCCGGTAGTCGGCCAGGCAGTCGGCCGTCGGCGTCTCGCCCATCAGGCAAAGCGCTCCCAGCGCGGCCGTGGCATTGAGGGCGTTGAAGTCACCGCGGGCGGCCACCTGCAGGGTAAGCTCGGGCAGGCGACCGCCGGTGGACAGCACCGACCCGGCGCGCCCACTGCGGGCGTCGACCAGACGAAAATCGCCGGTGCGACCAAAGGTTGCGCACTGCTTGGCCGCGCCAAAGTCCGCCAGCAGGCGGCCGGAGGTCGCGCACCCGTCCCAGCCCAACACCGCCCCGCGGGTTCGTTCCAGGAGGCCGGCGAAGGTTGCCACCAGCGCCGACTCCGCGGCGTAGTGATCGGCATGATCCCAGTCGAGGTTGACGATGACCGTGATCTCCGGGCGGAAGCGTTCGATGGTGCCGTCGCTTTCGTCGACTTCGGCCACCAGCCAGTCGCCCTGCCCCACCGCCGCCGGCGCGAGATGATCATCGACCCACAATCCGCCCAAAACGTAGCCGACGTCACAACCGACCGCCCGCAAGGCCGAGACCAGCAGCGCGGTGGTTGTGGTTTTCCCGTGAGATCCGCAGACCGCAACGAGCCGGCGGTGATTGGCAATCTCCGCCAGCACTTCACCTCGTCGCACGACCTGGACGCCCCGGTCATGGGCGGCCCGTCGGGTCGGGTGGCCCAAGCCCACCGCCGTGGACACCACCACGAGATCGCTGTCGGCCGGGAGTTCTCCCGAGTCCACCAAACGCACGCCGGCTCGCTCGAGCTGCACGGCCATGGCGGGGGTGAGCGCCGCATCTTCGCCACTCACGCTCCAGCCGCGGGCGGCGAGGTAGATCGCAAGCGGGCCCAGGCCCATGCCGCCCACGCCAACCGCGTGGAGGTGTCGGACACTGCGGCCGAAGAGCAGGGCTGGGGTCGCGTCGTTCATGCGGCTGCCATCCAAGGATGGGTGGTCTGATGATCGCGACCGCCCTGGGCGATGGACGCGATGTCATTGAACATGAGATCGAGCGTGCTGGACAGACCCAGGTGGCCCACATTGGTCCGCAGGTCCATCAACCGGGCCTCGTCGGTCACGATCCCGAGTACGGTGGCGGTGAGCGAACCGAGCTCGGATTCCTCGAGGACGCAGCCGGCGCCCGCGCTGGCGAATTCCTGGGCGTTGGCCGCCTGATGGTTGTCCGCCGCATGGGGATACGGCACGAGTACCGCGGGCACGCCGATCTTCACCAGTTCCGCCAGCGTGCCGGCGCCGGAGCGGGAGACCACCAGATCGGCCAGCGAAAGCACGGCCGCCATGTCATTGCAGAAAGGGAGACGAACCGTCTTCACCTCCTCACCGCGCGGCCCGGGGTGAACCGCGGTATCGCCGTCGCCCTTGCCCGGCCCGGTCACGACCAGCAGCTGCACCCCCCGCTCGGCCAGAGCCGCCGCAGCGTCATCGGCCCATCGGTTGAGCGCCTGCGCCCCCTGGCTGCCGCCGAGCACGACGACGGTGGCCCGGTTGGGATCCAGCCCGAACTTTTCCGCCGCTTCCCCGCGCGGCTGCCGTCTGATCTCATCGCGCACGGGCACGCCGGCATGCCGCAGCTTGAAGGGGCTCACGTCGGGCAACTCCACCCCGCGCGGCAGATAGACCCGCCGGGCGAAGCGGGCCAGCAGCCGGACCGCCCGGCCGGGCACCCGGTTGGCCTCGTGCAGGGCAACCGGCACGCCCCGTATCCAGCCGGCGACAATCACCGCCGCCGTGGTGAAGCCGCCGAAGCCGACGACCATGCGCGGCCGTTCGCGACGGATGAGACTCCAGGCGTGCAGCAGACCGCGGGACTGGGAGAGGACGAACCGCAACACGCCCGGCACCGTGAACAACAGGGGCGCTCCCGCGATGCTGTCGAAGCGGTACTGCGGATACTTTTCCGCGAGCCGCCGATCGATGCTCTTGTTGGAAATAAGCAACAGCGACTTGAAGCCCCGCCGCGCCATCTCCTCGGCGAGCGCGATGCCGGGAGTGAGATGGCCCCCTGTGCCGCCGCACGCGATGAGAAAATCGCTCACGCCACCACCTCCTCAAGATCACGCCGCCGTCGACCAAAGCTCGGCTTGGTCCAGGTGCGCGCGCTGTTGATGATGATGCCGACCAGCAGCCCCATCAGCAGCAGATTGGACAGCCCCGCGCTGATGAACGGCAGCGACATGCCCTTGGTCGGCAACAGGCCCGTCACCACGCCGAGGTTGACGATGGCCTGCAGGCTCATGATGAGAATCGCGCCGGCCACGAGCAGGAACTGAAACAGGTTGGGCGCGCGCCGCAGGTGGAGCAGGCCGAAGAGAAAGATGATCGCGAAGGTGATCACGACACCGAGCGTCGCGCGCAGGCCGAGTTCCTCACCCATGACGGCGAAGATGAAATCGGTGTGCGCCTCGGGCAGGAAGTGGTTCTGCTGCCGCCCCTGCCCGATGCCCGCGCCGTCGATGCCGCCCACCGCGAAGGCGGCGAGCGACTGGTAGAGCTGGTAGGTGCCGTCGAGTTTGTTGGCCTCGACGTCGAGGAAGGCGGTGAAGCGGTGCAGGCGGTTCGGATTGTTGATGACGAGCACCGCGAAGCCCGCGACGGCCGCGCCCAGCGTGGGCAGGATGTAGAGCCAGCGCGCCCCGGCCAGAAAGAGCAGCAGCACGCCCACCGCCACGGTGAGCGCCGCGGTGCCGAAGTCGGGCTGCAGCAGTATCAGACCGGCGAATACGCCGATGATGGCGATCGGCCAGACGTAGCCGCGCTTGAATTCAGCGATGCGCGTCTGGTTGATCGCCAGGTAGTGCGCGAGGCAGAACACCATCGCGAGTTTGGCGAACTCCGACGCCTGCAGGCGCACCGGGCCGATGCCAAGCCAGCGGCGGCTTCCGTTGACCGTAATGCCGATCCCGGGAATGGCGGTCAGCACCAGGGTCAAGAGCGAGACCGCACCCATGATCCAGGCAAAGCGGCGCAGGTATTCCAGGTCCATGCGGCTCACCAGCAGGCAGAGCAGGACCGCCACCGAGATGCCGATGGACTGTTTGACCAGGTAGAAGAACGGCCACGATGACTTGCCGGCCGTCGCGCTGAACAACACCGGCAGCCCCACGATCAACAAGCCGAGCACGCACAACACGATGACCATGGCCGGGCTTTGGGCGAAGGACGGGGACGGACGGGCGGTTCGTTTCACGAGGCAGTTGTGCTGGAGGGGGTTCGGGGGGTGGCGGAGAAAGAATCCTATTCGAAGAGAGGCGGGCTGTCGCCGTCGCCGCCGCCGCCACCGCCTCCACCGATGGAAATGGTGGGAATGGGCTCCTCGTCCTCGGCCGGCGACGGCGCGCGCTCGACATCGATCACCGGCACGTTGTCGAGGGTGGTGTCGAGGCCGGCATCGAGATCATCGGCGGGCGGTTCGGTCGTTGTCGGAGTGGCGGCCGGAGTGGTCGGCGTGCGGGCGGCGGTAGCGGTGGTCGCGCGGGACGACGGACCGGCCGGAGGGGTGTCCGTGGCCTTCCAGCCGGGAATGATGATTTCCTGCCCCGGCCGGATGAGCGACGGATCGCTGATCTTGTTGGCCACCGCGAGTTCGCCGACGGTCACCCCGTAGCGACTGGCGATGAGGGAAAGCCGGTCGCCGGGGGCGACCACGTGCTTGTAGGCGCCGGCGGTGCTGGCCGGCGTCGTGGCGGCCGGAGGCGGAGTTGCAGCCACCGTCTCGCTCACCGGCTCGGCGGCGCTGTCCGGAATCGACAGGGTGTCACCGGCGCGAACCATGTCGCTGGTGAGGCGGTTGTAGGCCTTGAGCTGGGCAACGGTCACACCATGACGGCTGGCGATGCGGCTGAGTGTGTCGCCGGATTTGATCGTGTAGGTGCGCCCGGAGGAATCGCCGGCGGCGGTCGCGGCGGGAGCTGCGGCGGAGGCGGTGGACGCCGCCTGGGCGGCCGGGATGACCAGCACCTGATTTTCGCGCAGCATGGCATCGGCCGGGATGTTGTTGGCGGCCGCCAGTTCGCGGACCGTGATGCCGTTGCGGCGGGCGAGGGTCCAGAGGTTGTCGCCACGTTTGACCGTGTAGGTGGTGGCGGGGGTGACCGGAACCGGATCGATGGCCCGGCGATCCATGGCGGTGGCGACGGTCGAATCGGGCCGGGTGGGGCTGAAGCGGCCGGCCCCGCCGGACGCGCGGGCCGGTGCATCCGGATCGAAGGCGAGCGGTTCGGCCGCAACACCGGGATTGAGATCGCGATCCGAGAGTTCCGGCGCGGCGGTGAAGGCCGGGGTGCCCGAGCGCGCGGGCGCCGACGAGATGGCGGGCGAAGGCCCCTCGGCGCCGGCGGCCGGCGCGGTGGTGCGGGTGGAGCGACATCCGGGAATGGCGACGGCCAGCACGAGGACGGCAACGTGGGCGGCGACTACGGCTCCGAGAATGTTGAGAAGTTTCATGACGGGTGGCGGGTGTGGTTTTGTTTTAAAGTGTTGCGGTCGCGGCGGCCGGCAGGGCCTTGACCAGGGATTCGAATTGAAGACCGCGCTCGGTATAGCCGGAGAACGTGTCGAGGCTGGAAAAACCAGGACTGAGCAACACGTGGTCCCCCGCTTGCGCGAGAGCGGCGGCGGCGTGCACCGCGTCGGCGAGATCGGCACACACCCGGTGCGGCACGGACGCCGCACCGAAGAACGTGGCCAGAATGTTGCGGGTTTCCCCGATCAGCAAGACGTGCTTCACGCGACCTGCGATGCGCTGGACGAATCCGGCAACATCGCCGCCCTTGGATTTGCCGCCGGCGATGAGGATCACAGGCGAGGCAAAGCGCAGCAGCGCGGCCTCGGTGGCGTGGAAGTTGGTGGCCTTGGAATCGTTCCACCACGTCGCGCCCCGGTGTTCGCCCACGAGTGCAAGCCGATGGGGCCCAACGCGAAAGGTGCGGGCGGCGGCGTAGAGCAATGGCTCGCGCAGACCGGCCGCACGCCACCAGGCGGCGGCGAGCAGGAAATTCTCCCGCTGCGGGCGATCGCCGAAGACCGTGCCGCTCAAGAGGATGTCTCCCGCCGGATCCTCCGTGTCGATCATGGCGTTGCCGGGCAGAGTCTGGCCAAAGCGTTCGGCCGCCCGCTGTACGCTCGAGCCGGCGAACACCTCACCGCCCACTGCACGCTCGAACAGGTGCCACTTGGCTTCGAAATACGCCTGCATCGAGCCGTGCCGCTCCAGGTGATCCTCCGCAAAATTGGTCCAGATGACCGCATCGGCGCGGAAGTGACGCAGCATCTCGGCCTGGAAGGAGCTCACCTCGCAGACGGCAATGGCGGCGGGCGCGCCGCCGGACCGCTCGACGACGACATCGCTGAAGGCCCGGCCGATGTTGCCCACCGCCCAGGCGTCGACGCCCGCTTCGGTGAGGGCGTAGGTGAGAAACTCCGTGAGCGTGGTCTTGCCGTTGGTGCCCGTGACCGCGACGACCGAGCCGCGCCAGAAAAGCGAAGCCAGGTCCAGTTCGGTGAGGCACACCGCGCCGGTCGACCGGGCGTCGACCACCCAGCCATGGCCCGGCGCAAATCCCGGCGAAACGATGACCAGGCGATGCGCGTTGGCGCGAAAGTCCGGCCGGGCATCCTCCCCGCCGGCCTCGTCGTACACCACCGCCTGGCCGCCCAGCTGGGTCACGAGCCGGGCCGCGGCCCGACCGCTCACGCCCGCGCCGAGCACCGCCACCGGCGTGGCGAGCAAGGGCTTGAGGAAGGCAGGAGAATTGAGCATGGGCAAGAGGTGGACGAAAGGAGAAGAGAAGAGGATCAGCGAAGCTTGAGCGTGCCGAGACCGGCAAGCGCGCACATGAGGGACAGTATCCAGAATCGCAGGACAACCTTGGTTTCCGGCCAGCCCTGCTTCTGAAAATGATGGTGGATGGGAGCCATGCGAAAGAAGCGCCGCCCTTCCCCATAGCGGCGACGGGTGACCTTGAACCAGGAGACCTGGATGATGACCGAAAGCGCCTCGGCCACGAACACCCCGCCCACGAGAACGAGCGTGAATGGTTGCTGCACCATGAAGGCGATGACTCCGATGAGTCCGCCCAGCGCGAGCGATCCGGTGTCGCCCATGAACACTTCCGCCGGATGCGAGTTGTACCACAGGAAGGCCATGCCGGCGCCGACCAGGGCGCCGCAGATCACGGCCAGCTCGCCGACCCGCGGCACGTAGCCGATGAGCAGGTAGTCGGAGATGCGGGTGTTGCCGGCCGCGTAGGCCATGATGCCGTAAACGAGCGCCACGGTGATCGTGCAGCCGATGGCCAGTCCATCGAGGCCGTCGGTGAGATTGATCGCGTTGCTGAAGCCCACGACCCAGAAAAACATGAGGCCGAAGAGCGCGATGATCCCGAGCACCCCCGTGAACAGCAGCACCGGCTCCTTGAAGAACGGCACCCACAGTTCGCGGATCTGCGCGGCGCTGGTGTCGCTGCTGGCCAGAAGCAACAGTGCGACCCCGGTCACGCTCGTCTGCCACAGCAGCTTTTCGCGGGAGGAAATGCCGTCGCGGTTCTTCTTGACCGCCTTCAGGTAGTCATCGCGGAAGCCGACCGCCGTGAGAGCTCCGTAGACGAAGAGCGAGGTGAGCACCCACACGTTCGGCTCGGCCCACAGCAGCGTGCTCACAGCCACCGCCAGGAAGATGAGCAGCCCGCCCATCGTGGGCGTGTTCTTCTTGTCGAAACGCGAGGCGAGGTCGCCGGTGCGATCGTCGTCGTAGTGCTGGCCGAACTTCAGGCGACGCAGCTGCGCGATCAACCAGGGACCGAGCACGAAGCCGACGAAGGTCGCCGTACCCGCAGCCAGGAGCGTGCGCAGGGTGATGTAGCGCAGCACCCGCAGCGGACCCCAGAGATGTTCGTATTCAGCAAGGTAGGACAGCATCGGTTCAGTGGGCGCTGGCGAGCGACGGGGACAGGACGGTTTCCAGCCGGTAGCGACGGCTGCCTTTGATGAAGATCGGGCCGCGCCAGGCGGCGATTCGCTCAGCCACCCCGTCGAGGCTCTCGAGCACCTCCAGTTGGTCCGGTCGCGCCCTCGCCGCGAGCGCGCCTTCGC
Organism: uncultured Opitutus sp.; assembly: GCA_965652375.1. Lineage (GTDB taxonomy): Bacteria > Verrucomicrobiota > Verrucomicrobiia > Opitutales > Opitutaceae > Actomonas. The sequence continues at coordinate 11,854 of CBFGUO010000035.1, read as the reverse complement.
GCACTTCGGCGCTGCCGGTGCCGATGACCAGTACGCGGTCTCCGGGCTTGAGCTCGAGCGAGCGGCCGAGTTCCTGGTGCTTCTGCGCGCATTCCGCGCCCAGTTCCTCCATGCCCCCCAGCAGGAAGAGCCGCGCCTCGTCGTCGGGCGTGAGGGCGGCAAAGGCCCGCAGCGCGTCGGCCATCGAGGCCGGATTGGCGTTGTAGCAATCGATGTAGAGCAGCCGTCCCTGTTCGCGGCGCACCTCGCCGCGCAGCGGGGCGGGTCCCCACCCGGCCAGGCGCGGACGGATGTCGGCCGCGGTCACTCCCAGCCAACGGGCCACACAGATGGCCAGCACGGCATTCTGCGTCATGCCGGCGGTGGCGCGACGAAAGGTGTAGGTCTCGGGCACGGCCTCCGCGCCGGCTCGCGCGATCGTCACCGCGGTCTCCTCGCCGCGTTCGGTCACGGTGTAGAAGATGCGGTCATCGACCACGCGCTCGGGGCGGATGACGTCAGCCCGCTCAACCGTGAGCCGGCGCACCGGCAGGTGGCGAAAGGCATCGCGGCGGGCCACGTCGGCCGGGAGAAAGGCCACCCCGTCCGGACGCACGGCGGCGGGGAGCTGCGCCTTCTCGCGGGCAACGCCGTCGATGTCGCCCAGGTCGCGGGTGTGGGCGTGGTCGACCATCGTGATGACCGCCACATCGGGTTCGATCATGCGGGCCAGCGGCGCCATTTCGCCCGGGCCGCTGATACCGGCTTCGATGATGGCAAAACCGTGTTTCTCCGCGTCGAGCCGCGTGAGGGTCAGCGGCACACCGAGGTGGTTGTTGAGGTTGCCCTCGGTCGCGAGCGCACGCTCCCCCAACAGCCGGGCCAGGAGTTCCTTGGTCGAGGTTTTGCCGGCACTGCCGGAGATGCCCGCGACCGGACCCCGGAAGGCGCGCCGGTGCTCGCGGGCAATGGTCTGAAATGCCTGGAGCGTGTCGCCCACCACCAGCTGCGGCAGGTCGACCGCGGAATCGGGCAGGCGCACCAGCGCACCCGCGGCCCCGGCGGCGGCGGCGGCATCCAGAAAGTCATGGCCGTCCCGCAGGTCGGTGCGCAGAGCGACGAACATTTCACCCGGCTTGATGCGCCGCGAGTCGATCGCAAAACCCGTGACCGCAGCGGACGGCACCGCGGTCCATTGACCGTGGGTCCAGTCGGCGAGCTGCAGCGGGTCGAAACGGGGCATGGTGAAAAAGCGTCAGGTGGCGGGGCGTGAAGCGATGCGTTTGATGCCGATGAGTTCGCGGGCGACGAAGCGGTCGTCGAAGGGCACGACGGTGTCCGCAAATTCCTGATACGGCTCATGGCCCTTGCCGGCGATGAGCAGGCTGTCGCCCGGCTTGGCCATGTCGAGGGCGAGGCTGATCGCGCGGCGGCGGTCGTCGATCCAGGTGATCCTGGCCGGGTCGGTCACGCCTTCCTTCATGTCGGCGAAGATCTGCGCGAGGTCCTCGCGGCGGGGATTGTCGGCGGTGGCGAAGGCGAAGTCGGCCTGTTCCTGTACGGCGCGCACCATCATCGGGCGTTTGGCACGATCGCGGTTGCCGCCGCAGCCGAAGACGACGAGCAGGCGTCCGGGAGTCACGGCCCGCAGCATGGCAAGGGCGTTGCGCAGGGCGTCGTCGGTATGGGCGTAGTCGACCAGGACGTTGAAGTCCTGCCCTTCCTCGATGCGCTCCATGCGGCCGGGCACGCCCGTGAAGGTATCCAGGCGCGGCAGGAAGTCGTCCGGCTGGCGCCCCATGCCGTACACGGCGGCCACGGCGGCCAGGACGTTGGAGAGGTTGTAGGCGCCGATCATCGGCGAGCGCATCGTCCGCTCCCCGCCGGGCCAGATGAGCCGGAAGGTGGTGCCTTTGAAACCGTAGTCGACCTCGACCGCGCGGATATCGGCCGCGGGATCGAGGCCGAAGGTGACGCGACGCTGGTCGGGCGCGAGTTTGGCGAGCAGGCGCTCGCCATGCGGATCGTCGAGATTGACGATGGCGATCTCGGGCCGTTCGCCCAGCTCACCGGTGAAGAGGCGCGCCTTCACCTCGAAGTAGTCCTCCATCGACGGGTGGTAGTCAAGGTGGTCGCGGGTGAGGTTGGTGTAGATCGCCGCCTTCAGGCGCAGGCCGTCGACGCGGTGCTGGTCGACGCCATGCGAACTCACTTCCATGACGGCTTCGCGGCAACCGGCGTCGCGCATCTGCGCGAGCATGCCGAAGGTGTCGATAGCCTCGGGCGTGGTCTTGAATGACGGCACGGTGCGCACCCCGAGGTCGTAGGCGATGGTGCCGAGCAGGCCCACCGGCTTCTGCCCGCCGAGCAGGTGGCGGACCAGGTGGGCCACGGTGGTCTTGCCGTTGGTGCCGGTGACACCGACGACGTCGAGGTCGAGGTCGGGATTGCGGTTGTAGCGGCGGGCAACCTTGGCCACGAGGGCCCGGGGATCGGGCGTCTGCACGAAGGTGACCTTGGCCTGGGTCGTGCGCGGCATGACCGCGGAAACGATGGCGACGGCCCCGCGGGAGACGGCCTCGTCGATGAAGTGTGCGCCGTCGGTGCGCAGGCCCGGCAGGGCGAAGAAGACGTTGCCGGGCACGACACGGCGGCTGTCGATGGCGAGCCCGGAAATGGGCCGCGCGAGCGAGCCCTTGACGGCGCTCACTTCATCTTCGCTCAGGTAGTCGGAAAGTTTGGGTGCCATCTTGAAGACGCGGTTGCGGGCGATCGTCTCACGACGAGTGCGGGCGGGCAGGTGGGATGAAAATGCGTTGATGAGAGGATAGTCTTTCGTCAGGTAACCGATCACGGTCGGCCTCCTTCCATAGCATAGCGTGACGGAGCGGGTTCCGCCACCGGTTGAATATCGAGATAGGAAATCAGCCCCTGCGCGACCCGGGCGAAGGCCGGAACCGCGACTCGGGAACCGTAATTGGTCAACCGCACCCGGGGATTGCTCGGGCTGCGGATTTCGGCGTCATCCACGATGACGGTCACGACCACCCGCGGAGCGGAGGCCGGGAAGAAGCCGACAAAGCTGCCCACGTGGTGGGTCTTGGAGTAGCGGCCGTCGATGAGCTTCTGGGCGGTGCCGGTCTTGCCGGCGACCTGATAGCCGGGAATGGCCGCGGCCTCGGCCGTGCCGTCGGCGGAGGCGACGCCCATCAGCATGTGCGCCATCTGCTGGGCGACGGTTTGCGAAATCACGCGATGGCGCGCGACGCCGCCGAAGGTGTAGATCTCGCGCCCCTGTTGATCGAGCACGGCGCGCACGATCTGGGGTTTCATCAACTCGCCCCCGCTGGCGATCGTGGCCATGCCGTAGTGAATCTGCAGCGGCGTGGCGGAGATGCTGTAACCCGCCGGGATGCGCGTGATCTCGAGAGCGCTCCACTGCGACGGCGGATTGAGCAGGCCGGGGCTTTCGTAGCCGAGCGGCAGGCCGGTTTTTTCGCCGAAGCCGAAGCTGCGCGCCATCTGGTAGAGCCGTTCCTCGCCCAGCAGCATGCCGAGTTGGGCAGCCCCGATGTTGCTGGAGTGGGAGATGATCTCGGCCACACTGAGCGGGTGCGAGTTGACGTGGTCGTCGGGGATGAAGCGACGCACCCGACCCTTGTATTCGATCGAGTCGATCGAGCAGTTGAAACGGGTGCGGGGATTGACCAGCCCGTGCTCGAGGGCGCCGGCGGCGGACACGATCTTGAAGGTGGAGCCCGGGTCGAGCTGGTCGGTCATCGCGACGTTGCGCTGGTGCTCCTCCGGAGTACGGGCGTAGTTGTTGAGATCGTAGGTCGGGTAGTTGGCGAGACCGAGTACGAAGCCACTGCGGGCGTCGCTCACGATGATGCTGGCCTTCCGCGGGTGGTAGGTCTGGGCGATGTAGGCGAGTTCGGATTCGATGAGGTGCTGCACCGCCGAATCGATCGAAAGCTGCACGCTGAACCCGTCCTCGGGCGGCACGTCGCGCACGCGCAGATGCGCCAACTCGCGACGGCGCCCGTCCTTCTCGGATTCCCACCAGCCGTCGTAGGCGCGGAGGTACGGATCGGCGAAGGCCTCGATGCCACCGAAGGGCTGGTTCTCCTTGTTGACGAAGCCGATGACGTGGGCGGCCATCTGCTTGCGCGGATATACCCGTTCGTAGCGACGCTTGTAGGTGAGACCCAGCGGCAGACCCTTGTAGGCGCGCGGCACCTTGTCGACCGGGAGCGCGGGATCGCCGACATTGATCGTGAGGAGGGCGTTGAAGACGCTTTCGTCGACGCCGTCGTGGAGCTTGACCCAGCGCTGCGGCACCGGCCGGCCGTCGCCGCCGCCCTCGCGGTATCCAGGTTTCCAATACTCCTCGAGTTCCGCGAAGGACATGCCGAGCAGACGGGCGAGTTCGAGGCGTTTCTGGCGCTCGATGGATTCGCGCTCGACGATGCGGTCCGCGTTGTTGCGACCGATGTGATCGAGGTATTCGCCCACGTACCAGGGATCGACGGCCAGTTGCACGAGCGGCCGGGAGGTGGCAAGCACGTCGCCCCGCGCATCGAGTATGTCACCGCGGCGGCCGTGCTCGCGCTCGGTGTCGTAGCGGGCCTGATCGACGTAGCTGACCAAATGAGCCCGTTCCAGCACGTGCAGGTCGACCAGCCGGGCCCCCACGGCGACGAAGCACAGGAGAACCCCGGTGGCGATCAGGACGAGTCGATAACTGGAAGCGAAGCCTTTGGACATCTACGGCGCGGGTCGGCTAGCTGCGGTCGGCCAGGGTGAAGCGAACCAGTTCGGTGCCCGGCGCGCTCACGTCGCGGGCGAAGATCTCGAGATTACGTTTGGCGGCGAGCCGCTCCTCCGGCGACTCGTTTACGCGCACGATGTGCTCCTCGCGCGGACGCTCCAAGCCGAGCTTCATGGCGACGTTCTTCGCCTCCAGCACCTGCGGCGAGAGTTCGGCGGCGAGGTGGGCGTTGGTCTCGTCGATCCGGCGCTCGAGCGCCGCGATGCGGTTCTCGGCCTGCTTGGTCTCGGCGGCGGAGGCCGAGATCTGGTGATTCATCCACACGGTGGCGAGGCCGACGGAGCCGTTCACGCCGATGGTGAGAAGCACATAGAGGAGCAGCTTGTTGATGAAGGCGTGGGCGGAGGACGTGTGCATGGCGGGACGAGGCGGGTTGGGTTCAAAGTTTGCGCAGGGCGCGAAGCTTCGCGGAGCGACTGCGGGGGTTGGCGGCGAGTTCGGTCTCGCCGGCGGTGACGGGCTTGCGGGTGAGCGGCTCCGCGAATTTCGGCCGCAGGTCCTGCGGGGTGGAGTCGTGGGCACCGACGGGCTGGCCGCACTGGCGGCGGAAGAACTGTTTCACGGGCCGATCTTCGAGCGAGTGGAAGCTGATCACCGCCAGCACACCGCCGGGCTGGAGCCGGTCAAAGGCCGCGGGCAGCGCCCGTTCGATGGCGCCGATCTCATCGTTCACCGCGATACGGATGCCTTGGAAGCTGCGGGTCGCCGGATGAATCCGGCTCTGTCGGCGCTGGGCGGCCGGGATGGCTTCGGCAATCGCATCGGCCAACGAAGCGGTGCGGGCAAGCCGGCCCGTGCCGCGGGCCGCGACGAGGGCGCGGACGACCCGGCGCCAGGCGGTTTCCTCGCCGAAATCGCGAATCGCACGAACGAGCATCGGCTCGGTGGCGGTCTCGAGCCATTGGGAAGCCGGCACGCCGCTGCGCGGATCCATCCGCATGTCGGCGGGCGCATCGGCCCGGAAGGAAAAGCCACGAGCCGCGTCATCGAGTTGAAAGGAGGAAACGCCCAGATCGAACAGAGCGCCGTCGAGGGGGCCGGTCTCGGTCTCGGCGAGTCGGCCGAAATCGCGGTCGATGAGTTGAAAGCGGTCGCCGAAATCGGCGGCGATCGCGGTCGCGCGGTCGCGGGCCGCAGGATCGCGGTCGAAGGCCACGACCTGCACGCCGGGCGCCGCCTCGAGCAGGGCGCGGGTGTGTCCACCTCCGCCGAACGTCGCATCGAGGATGCGGGCTCCGGGACGGGGCGCGAGCAGCTCCAACACCTCGTGGAGCAGGACTGGTTGGTGGCCGGGCGTCATGGCAGGGGCGGGACGTTCAGCCGTGGTGGCGACCATGATGGTTCCTCCAGAGGACAAGACGGTCGACGGTCGACGGCATCGCGGCCGGCGACACGAACGGGGAAAAGTAGGACTCGAGCAGTTCGCGCCGGCGACGCAGGCGTTCGCGGCGATCACGTTCCGATTCTTCGGCGGAAACGGCGGGGGAACCGAAACCAACCGGATCGGAGCTGCGGGCGGGTTTCGGGAAATGAAAGTGCGTGATGGCCATGGTCAGATCCCGAATCGCCGCATCGCATCCCGCTGCGTCGCGGCCGTGGATTTTGCCTGGGTCTCGGCCCAGCGTTCCGTGCTGAACACGTTGAACTTGTTCATCACGCCCACCAGGACGACCTCGTCCTTGGGGCCCTTGATGCCGGCATGCCGGCAAAGAAAGTCGGACAAGGCCATGCGGCCGGTGGCGTCGAAGCTGAAGGTCTGGGTGTTGGCGAAAAACGCGCTGATCTCCTCCTGCGCCTCATCGTCAGAGAGCGGAATTTCGGCAAACTTGTCGTAGATCTTCTCCACCTCGGCCGGCGGCAGCACCGTTACGTAACCCTTTGAGCTGGGGATAGCTAGAAACTGATCGTCCTTCTCAAAATGCTTCCGCCACTGGGCGGGCAAAGTGAAGCGTCCCTTGTCATCGAGGGTAGGCCGGAACTCTCCGGTGAGGACGCGTTTGGGTGAAGTGGACATGAAGGGGTGGCCGCCGCTCAGTTCTGCAATTCGCCCCATTTCGCTGCAATACGCTGCATTTTCAATCAAAAACCCGCCCCAATCCTGCTTCCGCCCCCAAAAAGTTATTCACACGCAACGGCGTGCGACAGGGAGCGGGGCCTTCGGCCACGGAAGGATCGGGCGACGCGGCGGCGCCCCGCGCTCGCCAAACTCCCTCCGCCTCCTCACCCTGCCCCATCCCTCTCATGCACGCCCCCACCAACATTCAGCTCATCGGCAACGAAGTCGCGATCGCCTGGAATGACGGCGCCGAGACCTATTTCCACGCGGAGATGCTGCGTGCGGCCTCACCGAGCGCCGAAAATGTCGGCGAACGCGACATTCTCGGCAACCAATACGGCGGCGACGGCCCGACCGAGTTCCCGGGCGTGACCGTCGAGGGCTGGGAGATCGTCGGCAACTACGCCGTGCGCTTCGACTTCAGCGACGGCCACCGCACGGGTCTCTACAGCTACACCTACCTCCGCGACCTCGCCCGCAAGGGCGAGTGATCGGAGGCGTATCGCGCGCCGCGCGGGCCGCTTTCAGTGGACCTCAATCCGCCGCCACGCATTGCGCCACGATCACGGTGACGTTGTCGCGGCCGGAGAGGCGGTTGGCGCGGCGGATGAGTTCTTCGACCGCCTGTTCGATCGTCATCTCCCGCTTGCCCACCGCGCCCAATACGCCGGCGATCTCGGCGTCGCGCACCCCGTCGGTGAGACCATCGGTACACAGCAACAGGATGTCGCCTTCCACCAGGTCGATCCGTTCGCAGTCCGGCAAAAGGCCCGGGTCGTCGCCGCCCAGACATTGGTCGATGACGTGGCGGCTGGGGTGCAGCCGGGCGTCCATTTCCGACAGCCGACCCGCCTGCCGCAGGCGGCCGACCGGCGAGTGGTCGACACTGAGCTCCTCCAGCCAGGTTTCGCGCATGCGATAAATCCGGCTGTCGCCGACCTGGCCGATCAAGGCCCCGCCCTCCTCGATCCACACGAATGACAAGGTCGCGCCCATGCCGGTCCATCCCGGGTTGGTGCGGGAGGCGGCCAGCACCGCCACGTTGGCCTTGCCCAACGCAGCCCGGGCCGTGGCCTCCGTGACCTGACCCCGCTCGGCCGCGGCGATCGCCGCCTGCGTCTCGGCCAAAGCAATTCGACTCGCCACCTCCCCGGCGTTGGCGCCGCCCAACCCGTCGCTGACGCCCAACCATACGCCCTCGGAAAAGGGGGCTTGTCCCCCGCTGGCGAGCAGGGGTTCCGACGCCAAGCCCGTCAGCGATCCCGCCCACCAGGCGTCCTCGTTGTTGCTTCGGCGCAGTCCCACGTCGGTGGAGCCGGCGTATTCCAGCAGAAGATGGCGATCGGACGATTTCGGCATGGGGAACCCCCTAGGTGAATCGGCCGCCGGGACCTGCGCAACGCTGCGCTGCGCTTCTTTTCCGTGCAAAACTACGCAGTCCATCCGGGGCTCGACGAATGCCCCCGCCCCGCCCAAGCTCGCCGGTTCCATGTCCGCTTTTCCCGCCCGCACCACCCGCGAGGAGATCGAGCTCGGCTCGACGCTCCAACCCAAGTTCGGCCCCGACGGCCTGCTCCCCTGCATCACCCAGGATCATGCCACCGGCGAGGTGCTCATGTTTGCGTTCATGAACGCCGAGTCACTGCAGCTGACCCTCGACAGCGGCAAGGCCACCTACTGGAGCCGCTCGCGTTCGAAGCTGTGGATGAAGGGCGAGGAATCGGGCAACGTGCAGCTCGTGCGCGAGGTGCGCACCGACTGCGACCAGGATGTCATTCTCATCAAGGTCGAGCAGTCCGGCCCCGCCAATGCGTCCTGCCACAATGGATACAAGAGCTGCTTTTACCGCCGGCTGGTCGATCCGTCGGCGGACGACTACCGGCTCGAGACGACCGCCGAACCGCTGTTTGATCCGAAGCAGGTGTACAAGAAGTAACGCCCCCTGCCCCGGTTTGCTTTCGCGATCGGTCGGATTGGTCCGATCCGACCGATCCGTTGCCCAGAAACAATGCCCACCGGGGCCACTATGCTCCCGGCGCCAGCCCCCGCTCGCTGGCGGCGGCGAAGTCGAGTACCGCCCGGATTTCGTCCGCGTCGGCCCCGGGGTGATTCTTGAGCTTTTCCAGGGCCTGGCTGCGGTTGAGTCCTTCGCGGAACAGGATCCGGAAGATCTGCTTCACCCGGTCGAGCTGTTCGACCGTGAAGCCGCGACGCTCGAGGCCGATCTTGTTGATCGCACGGATGACGGCGGGCTGTCCGTCGGCGATCATGAACGGGGCGATGTCCTGCACGATCTTGGCGTAGGCGCTGATCATCGAGTGGGCGCCGATGCGGCAGAACTGATGCACGCCCGACATCGCACCGAAGACGACGTGATCCTGGACCAGACAGTGTCCGGCGATACCGGTGTTGTTGCTCGCCACGATGTGGGAGCCGAGCACGCAGTCGTGCGCCACGTGGCCGTGGGCGAGAAAGACATTGTCGTCGCCGAGAATCGTATGACCCTCCGGCGCGGTGGCCGCATGCACGGTCACGTATTCGCGAAACACATTGCGCGCGCCGATGCGCACGCCGGGGTGGCCGCCGGCAAACTTCAGGTCCTGGGTCTTGGCGCCGATGTTGGCGAAGGGAAAGACTTCGCAGCCGGCGCCGAGGACGGTGTTGCCCTCAACCGCCGCGTGGTGATGCAGGCGGGTGCCGTCGCCGAGCGTGACGCCGGCGCCGACGTAGGCGAGCGGGCCGATTTCGACATCGGTGCCCAGCTGCGCGCCCGGATCGACGACGGCCGTGGGGTGGATGGTGGTGGCCATGACAGCGCGGGGATCAGTTTTCCTCTTCGACGATCGCGAACATGAGTTCGGCTCCGGAAACAACCTGGCCGTCGACCGAGCAGGTGCATTCGGCCTGGGCCATCTTGGACCCGCGCATCTTCACGATCTTCGCGTTGATGATGAGCTGGTCGCCCGGGCGCACGGGGCGGCGGAACTTCACCTTGTCGGCACTCATGAAGAAGGCGGTCTTTCCGCCCTGCTCGCCTTTGCGCAGCATGATGATGCCGGCCGCCTGGGCCATGGCTTCGAGCTGAAGCACGCCGGGCATGACCGGGTTTTCGGGGAAGTGGCCGACGAAATAGGGTTCGTTGATGGTGACGTTCTTCACCGCCACCAAGGCATCGTCGCCGATGAACTCGACCACGCGATCGACCATCACGAACGGGTAGCGATGGGGAATGGTGTCGAGGATGCGGCGGATATCGAGCGAGGTCTCGGTGGGCAGCAGCGTCTTGGGCCGCTTCTTCCGTTTTTTCGCCCGGCCTTCGAGCTGTTCGGCGAGCCCCTTCGTGAGTTCGGCGTTGATGGCATGTCCGGGCCGGGTGGCGATGATGTGCGCCTTCACCGGCAAGCCGAGCAGCGTGATGTCGCCGATGATATCGAGCATCTTGTGCCGCACGAACTCGTCTTTGAAACGCAGCGGGTCCTTGGAGATGATCTTGTCGCCCTTGATGACGATGGCGCAGTCGAGCGAGCCGCCCTTGATCTTGCCGAGTTTGAGCAGCTCCTCGATGTCCTCGTAGATCGTAAAGGTGCGCGACGCGGCGATCTGGGTGATGTAGACGTCGGGGTCGATCTCCAGCGTGAGGTGCTGCGTGTGGATGCCGCGGTCGTCGGCCGAGGTGCAGGTGATTTTGAAGCCGTCGTAGGGCAGCGCGATGACGGAGGAGTTGCCGCGGGTGACGGAGACCGGCTCCTCCAGGACGAAGTACTCGCGGTTGGCCTCCTGCTCGACCGGCTCGCCCTTGAGGATCATGTCCACGAAGGGCTTGGCGGAGCCGTCCATGATCGGCGGCTCGGAAGCGTCCATCTCGATCACGGCGTTGTCGATGCCGCAGCCGGTCAGCGCACTGAGCACGTGTTCGACCAGGTTGATCTTGGTATGCCCCTCCTGGATGGTGGTGTTGCGCACCAAGTCGGTGACCTGGGCGATCCGAGGTTTGATTTCGGGCTGGCCGGGGAGATCGGTGCGTTTGAAGACGAGGCCGGAACCGGCGGGCGCGGGCTTGAGGGTGAGCTGGACGGACTCACCGGTATGCAGGCCTTGGCCGGTCACACAAACCTCACGCGTGAGCGTGCGTTGTTTCATGGATTGGGGCGGAATCTCGGGGCAAGGCCCGCACCAGCGCAAGTCCCGAGATGCCAGCGGGCGGCGTCCTTGACAGGCCCGACCCGGCTTGGTTACGCATCGCCCTTTTCAAACGACAAACCTCCCTGTTTTCACCATGCCCTCAGCCAACGACGTCCGCCGCGGCCAAGTCATCAAATACAACGGTGCGCCGCACCTCATTCTCGAAACGACCCACCGCACGCCGGGCAACCTGCGCGCCTTCGTGCAGATCAAGATGCGTAATCTGATCTACGGGAAGTCGCTCGACCAGCGCTTCGCCTCCTCGGACGCGATGGACGTGCTCCAGACGGAGCGTCGCAAGCTCGAGTTCAGCTATGCCGACCGCGATACCTATGCCTTCATGGATCCGGAGACCTTCGAGACCGTCGAGCTGATGGCCGATCTCATTGGTGACGCCAAAAACTACCTGACCGCCAACGGCGAAGTGGAGGTGCTCTACGTCGACGGCAAGCCCCTCACGATCGACCTGCCGCCGTCCGTCGTGCTGGAAGTCACCGAAAGCGCCGAGGGCATCAAGGGCGACACCGCCAGCAACGTGCAGAAGCCGGCCACCCTCGAAACCGGCCTCGTGGTGCAGGTGCCGCTCTTCATCAAGGAGGGCGAGAAGCTCAAGATCAGCACCACCGACGGCTCCTACATGGGCCGCGCCTGACGAGCGGCAATATCGTCGCGCGGGCTGTAACGACCTTCGGTCCGGGGGTGGGTGGGTTGGGGCGGGGGGGGGGTGGGGGGTGATTTGGCGGGCCCCCCCCCACCCGACCCCCCGCCACCCCCCCCCCCCCCCCCCCCCGCACAACACCCCCCCC
>CBFGUO010000034.1:0-67932 GCA_965652375.1 uncultured Opitutus sp. | reverse complement strand
GTCGCTTCCGCGCCCAGGGCGACAGTTACCTCGCCGATCCCGGCACCTTCGAACACTGGGCGACCGAACGCTACTGCATCTACTCGCGCACCCTGCGCGGCGAGATCGTGCGCACCGAGGTGCATCATCCGCCGTGGCCGCTCCAGGACGCCACGATCGAGATCGAACACAACGACCTGTTTGCCGCCGCCGGCCTTACCTCCCCTTCCGGCACGCCGCGCTGTCATTTTTCGACCGGCGTGGATGTCGTCGCGTATCCCCCGACCCTGCTCGGGCAACTGAGCAGCGATCCCGCCACCCTCGCCACCGGTGAACTCGCACCGGACCCGGTGCGCTGAGCCCGCATACCATCACACTCCGACGCCAAAGCGCGATACTTTGCAATGTAGGGCTTGCCTGCCTTTGGCACGGCTGCCGCTTGCTCCCGCGGCCGCGGGACCGCACCTGCCTCTCAGCCCGCGGCACGCCGGCAAGCGGCGGCCCAACACGGTGAGATGCACGTAGAGTCCATGAACCCGGAAAGTCATGGTGAGCAGGTGAAGTTATGGCACAGAGCACACCGAGGTCCAATCCGAGGTCACTTGGATTTCTCTGTGACCTCGGTGCATCCTCAGTGAACGCTGTGACTCAAAGGCTCTGAGTCTTCCCTCGCTCGGGCTTGTCGCGCCACCAGGTCGCGAGCGCGGCGCCGGTGATGTTCATAAGCGAGCCGAAGACCACCGGCGCCAAGGCCACCAGCCGGCCCAGGTCCTGCGCGAGGCCGGTGGCCAGACCGGCGTTCTGCAGGCCGACCTCGAACGAAATCGTGCGGCAGGTTTTTTCATCCATGCGCAGGCCGCGACAGGTCCAGTAACCCAGCACGTAGCCGGCCGTGTTGTGCAGCAGGCTCACCACGATGAGAATGAGCCCCACGGCCAGCAGCTCGTCGCGCCGGCCCGCCGTCATGATCATGAGGATGAAGGCAATGCCGCCCATCGACAGCTTCGGCATGAGGCGATCGAGCCACTCCGTCTTTCCATGAAAGAGTCGATTGAACACCAGTCCGCCCACGATCGGGATGATCGTGATCTTGGTGATGTCCCACATCATCCCCAGCGCATCGATCGGGATGTATTGCCCGGCCAGCCACTGCATGTAGGCCGGCGTGATGAACGGGGCCAGCAGCGTGGCCACCGTCGTGAGCGTGACCGAAAGCGCCAGGTTGGCCTTGCCGATGTAGGCCATCACGTTCGAGGCGAGACCGCTCGGCGAGGCACCGATGAGGATGATCCCGGCGGCGATCTCCGGGGCGAAGCCGAACCCGCGGGCCAGCCCGACGCCGACGAAGGGCATGATGGTGAACTGGCACAACAGCCCCACGCCGACTGCCCGCGGCGCCTTCACCACGCCGGCAAAATCCCGCACGCTCATCGCCGTGCCCATGCCGAACATGATCACCTGCAGCAGCGGCACGATGAGCGAGCTGAGCCGAAATCCACCCCACGCCACGAAGAGCGCTGGAAAACACATCGAGAATGTCACGCAGGCGAAGATCAGCAGACTGAAGGAGAGTCCGTGCAGTTTCGCGCTCCCGCGCACGCCGAGCGAGGTGCCGAGAAAGAAGAGCGTCAGCGCCGTGCCGCCGAACAGCGGCCGGCCGAGCGCAAAGAGAACGATCGCGATCACCAGCAGCAGCAGCGAACCACGCAGAAGGGGCTTATGGGGTAAGGTCATGAACGGGGAGGAGGTGGGGTAATCGTTACGCGAAGAAGGGATAACCTTCCGTGGCGTATTTGCGCAGGCCCTCGTCGTTGATCTCGACGCCGATGCCGGGCTTTTCCGACAGCGGGATGAAGCCGTCCTCCACCATCGGCCCGTCGAAGGTGACGATCTCGCGGAACATGGGGTTCCGGTGAAAATAGATCTGCCATTCGAGTATCAGGAAATTGGGGACGGAGGCGCAGCAGTGGCACGACGCCATCGCTCCGAGATACGACGCCACCATGTGCGGCGCGAAGGGCACGTAGTAGAGGTTGGCCAGATTGGCGATGCGCTGGCCCTCGCCGAGACCGCCGCACTTCTGCAGGTCGGGCATCACGATGTCGACCGCGCCGATCTCCAGCATCTCGCGGAAGCCGTGGGCCAGGTATTGGTTTTCGCCCACGCAGATCGGGGTCGAGGTCGAATCGGTGATCTTCTTGTAAGCCTGCACGTTTTCCGCCGGACAAGGTTCCTCCAGCCACATGACCTTGAGCGGCTCGAGCAGCCGCGCAACCTTCTCGCCGGTGATGGCGTCGTAGCGTCCGTGCATGTCCACGCAGATGTCGATCGACGGCCCGACCTCCTCGCGCGCCGCGGCAATCTGGTCATACATGCGCTGCAACTCCAGCGGACTCGCCGTCCAGTTGTAGGCGTCGTATTTGTTGGGGTCGTTGAACTGATCGAGGTCAAACTTCACCGCCGTCATGCCCATGTCGACCGCTTCGCGCGCGGCGGCCGCGAAATCCGCCGGCGTCGGCAGCTCCCGCTGGTAGAGCGCGGTGTCCATGTAGACGCGAAGGCGATCGCGGAACTTGCCGCCGAGCAACCGGTAGACCGGCAGCCCCAGTGCCTTGCCGGCGACATCCCACAAGGCCGCCTCCACCGCCGAAAGCACCGCCACATAGATGCCGGACTGGGCGCCCCGGAAGAAGCCCTGCCGCCGCACGTGCTCGAACAGCCGGTGCACATCCAGCGGATTCTGCCCCTTCAGGCTTTGCGCCATCAGTTTTACGAGCTGATAGGAACCGGCGACCGCATCAACCCCTTCGCCGTGGCCCACGATGTCCTGGTTGGTGTGCACCTTCACGAACAGTCCGTTGCCGTTGCGGATGAAGGCGCAGGTGAGATCGGTGATCTTGAGATCGGACGGCGCGGAGGACTGCGGCGTGCGCTCAACGGCCTCGGTGAGGCCCTGGCCGAAGGAGCGCGACACGGCCGCCGCGCCCAGGGCGGAGCCGAGGGCGGCGTGGCGCAGGAAGGAGCGGCGGGAGGCGAGTTTCGTCTTCATGAAGCGGGGAGAGGCGGGTCACCAGGTGCGGCTTTTGAGCAGTTCCTGAATCTGCTCGCGCGGCACGGGCAGTTCGTCGATGTGCGCTTCGAGCCAGCGGGAGAAATCGGCCTCGATTTCATCGGTCCAGCGCCGGTCGATCTGGCCGGCGGTGTAAACCTTTTCCTGCAGGCGCTGGTGGCCGAACATGTCGCGCAGCCGGACGACTTCCGACACCCGCACGACCTCTTCGGCCAGTTGCGGCGGGATGAACAATACGCCGCCGTCGCGCGCCAGCACGACGTCGCCCGGCATGACCGTGGCCGCGCCGATGCGGGTGGGTTGGTTGAGGCTGACGAGCGTGGTGTTGAGGCGCGGGCTCTCGAGACTGCCGTGGTGGTGCGACGGGTGATAGCTTTTGAAATAGGCGGTGAAGCCCTCGAGCTCCTTCATGCCGGCGATGTCCCTCACCGCGCCGTAATAAACGAAGCCGTTGCCGCTGCGGGCCTTGATGGAATTGGCGAGATTGTCACCCACGGTGGGGCCGTCGACGGTGGCATTGAACTGGTCGGCCACATAGACGTCGCCCGGCTGCAGCAGGTCGATCGGCCAGGTGTTCATGCCGAGCACGCGGCCCTGCTTCTGGCCGCGGGCGGTGAAGGCGGCGTGCAGGTCTTTGCGGCCGGGCATGAAGGTGGCGGTGACGGCGCGTCCCACCAGCACGCCGTCGGGCTGAACGATCTGCCAGTCGCCCTCGTATTGGTGATTGAAGCCGTGATTGCGCAGCACGGCCCAGGCCTCCTCGAGCGTGACGAGTTTCATGCGCTCGAGGATCGGGTCGGGCACCTTGGGCCGACCATCGTCGAAGCGTTCCCCCTGCCATTCGGGCGTCAGGGCGATGAGTTCATCCTTCGCGATTTGTTGTGCGGCAACCGGGGTGTGCAGGCACGCGGCAGCCAGCAGACAGCTGAGCAGGCGGAGTCGAGTCATGGCGGGGAAGGGGTGACGGGAAGTGAATGCAACCCTCCCCGCCGCCTCCAGCCCGAATCGGAGAATCGGGCGACGGGTGCCGCGACTGTTAACCCGAGTTCGCTCTGCCTTGCCGCCCAAAAGGCCGGCTAAAGGCCGGCACTATGCTCGTCCCGCCGTTCCTGGGCCCCACCGGTGGCTGCGAGCGTGAGCGAGTGGGGGTGCAACCACTCGCTCACGCTCGCAGCCACGCCTTTGCAGCCGCTCAATGCCCGCCTTCGAGGTCGCCGGGTTGGAGCATGCCCTGGAACAAGGCTTTGTTGGAGGACTTCATGAACGCTTCCTTGGCGGAGATGGAGCCGTCCTTCACGCGATCCATCAGGCTCCAGTCCATCGTGGTCATGCCGTCCTGTTTGCCACTCTCGATGATGGCGCGGATGTTCGAAATCTGACCGCTGCGGATCGTGTTGGGCAGCGCTTCGTGGCGCAGGAGGATTTCGTGCACGGCCACGCGGCCCTTGGGCTGCTTCTTGCAGAGCAACTGGGCCACCACGCCCGAGAGGCAGCCGGCCAGCATGACGCGCACCTGGTTCTGCTCCTCGGCGGGAAAGGTGTTGATGATGCGGTCGACCGTCTTCGGCGCGTTGTTGGTGTGCAGCGTGCCGAACACGAGCATGCCCATCGAGGCGCAGCCGAGCGCGAGCTTGATGGTTTCGAGTTCGCGCATCTCGCCCAGCAGCAGGATGTCGGGATCGTGGCGCATGGCGCCCTTGAGCGCGTCGGCAAAGGTGCGGGTGTGCTCGCCCACCTCGCGGTGCACGATGACCGACTTCTTGTTGGGGTGCACGAACTCGATCGGGTCCTCGATCGTGATGATATGGCGCGCGAGGTGGTCGTTGATGTAGTCGATCATCGCCGCCAGCGTAGTTGATTTTCCACTACCCGTCGGACCGGTCACGACCACCAGACCCTCGGTCATGTGGCAGAACTTCTTCAGCACCTCGGGCAGGTTGAGATCGGTGAAGGACAGGATCTTCGAGGGAATCTGCCGAAAGATCCCGGCCTGCCCCCAATGGTTGTAGAGGTAGTTGCCGCGAAAGCGGGCGACGCCGGGAATCTCGTGCGCGAGATCGAGGTCCTTCTTCTCCACGAACTCCGTCCAGCGGTGCGGCGGGCAGATCTCGCTGAGCAGCGCCTCCATCTGCGCGGCGGTGACGAGCGTGTCCTCGAGGGCGACGAGGTTGCCCGAGATGCGGGCCTTGGGCGGCATGCCCACATTGAGGTGCAGGTCGGAGCCGCCCTGCTCGAGCATGAGTTGAAGAAGACGATCGATGGCGGCCATCAGAAGGGAGGAGTGAAAGGGAAGAGTGAGAGTGAGAGAGAACGTGAAAGTGAGAGTGGAAGGCAGGCCGATTGGGAGTGGCGTACTGCCCTTTCACTTTTCCCTTTCACTATCCACTCAACCCGGCGGAGCCCTTGGCTCCGGCTCCGCCGGGTTGAGCGATCTGCGCGAGCAGTTGTTTGGTGGTGATGTTCTGGCGCGCGGTGGCCGCCGAGATCCTCCGCTTCGTGTAGAGCTCGAAGACGGAACTTTCCATCGTGCACATGCCTTCGCGCACGCCCGTCTCCATCACGTTGCGCAGGCCCTGGGTCTTGCCCTCGCGGATGAGGGCGGCGACGGCGGGATTGGAAACGAGAATCTCGCAGGCCAGCACCAGTTGCCCGTTCACGCCGGGCACGAGCCGCTGACAGACGATGCCGCGAAGACTTTCCGAAACACTCGCCCGGATCTGCGTCTGTTGCGCCGGCGGGAAGACGTCGAGCAGGCGGTTGAGCGTGGTGGCGGCGTCGCTGGTGTGCATCGTGCCGATGACGAGGTGGCCGGTCTCCGAGGCACTGATCGCCATCTCGATCGTTTCCAGGTCGCGCAATTCGCCGATGACGATGATGTCGGGATCCTCGCGCAAGGCACCCTTGAGCGCGGAGGCGAAGGAGCGCGTGTGCTCGCCGACCTGGCGCTGGGTGATGTTGCAGCCGGTGGAGGCCTGCACGATTTCCACCGGATCCTCGACCGTGATGATGTGATCCTGGCGCTGCTGGTTCAGCTCCGACACGCAGGCGGCGAGGGTCGTGGTCTTGCCCGCACCGACCGGACCGGTGACGAGCATGAGCCCGTTGTGGTAGGACAAAATTTTCCGGATGGTCTCGACGTTGCGCAGGCCGAGCGAATCGAGCGTGGGCACGTCGGCCGAAACCATGCGGTAGGACCCCGCGGGCCCGTCCTTGTGAAACATGAGATTCACGCGGTAGCGGTGCGAGGCGTCGAGCGCCAGGGCGTAGTCGTAGTCCTTGCGCTCGAGGTAGATCTTTTTCTGGCCGGCGGCGAGCAGCACGGTGTTGAGCCGCAGCGCTTCGTCGGCCGTCAGGATGTGATCGCTCAACGGCGAAAGGGCGCGCTGTTTGCGCACGAAGGGCGCGGCTCCGGCCGAGAGGTGCAGGTCGCTCACCCCCTCGTCGCCGCACAGCACCAGAAAGCCGCGCAGGGCCTCGGCCAGTTGGGCATCCTCGAGCGAGCCGAGGGCGGCGAAATCGAGTTCCCCGGCCTCAACCGTCGCAGTGGCCTTCGACGGCGGCGGCGCCTCCTCGCGCGGACCCAGCCGCGGTTTGGCCCGCGGCGCCGCGGCGGGGGCGGTCGGGCTCACCGGTCCGTCAAAGGGGTCCAGCGCGGGCGGACCATTGGCGCCTTCCTGCAGGGCGCGACCGGCCAGTTTTTCGAGATCGCCCAGCCGGTCGTCGCCCACAAATCCTTCGTCGACCAAGGCCTGGGCGAAGTCGATGAGTTCGGCATCGTCGCCCAGCTTGTCGCGCACCGCCCGTGCCTGTTCGACGGAGAAGAGTCCTTGGTCGACACCGAGTCGCACCAGCCAGGGGATCGCAGGAGCCATAAGCAGAAAAGGGGAAGCGCAAACAAGCTGCGCCGAGCCCTCGTCGCTGCCAAGCGCTAAGCCGTCGCCGGGCGCGAAGGCCGGGCGCGGCGGGCCGGCGTTCAGCCCTTGGCGGCCAGCTTGGCAACGGCGGCACGAAGTTCCCGCGTCGAGAAGGGCTTGGGCAGGCAGGGGCGCGCGTATTTGCGCAGGAAAGTCTGGAAGCCCTCGCTCACCACGTCGCCGGTCATGAAAAGAAAGGCATCAGCGAGCGCCTTGTTCTCCGCCCGCACCCGCTCGAACAGGGCCATGCCGTTGAGCCCCGGCATCTTCCAGTCGCACACCACGAGGTCGAAGTGCCCCGCCCGCAGCAGGCGCAGCGCCTCCTCGCCGCCCTCGGCGGCTTCGACCCGATACCCTTCGCCCCGCAGGACCTCGGCCGCCACATCCCGGATCCAGACTTCGTCGTCGATGATCAACGCCCGCCGCCCCGCGCCGCCGGCCGACGGAAACGGAGCCGCCGAGTCAGGATCGCGAGGGCGGATGCGCGCCAGCGCCTCCGCCGCGCTCAGGCTCGGCGGGGCGACGGGAAACTCCAGCACGAACTCCGCCCCCTGCCCCCGCGCCCCCTCCACCGTGATCGTGGCCTTGTGCTCCTGGATGATGCCGTAGCACAGACTGAGCCCGAGCCCCGTGCCCTTGCCTTCGGCCTTGGTGGTGAAGAACGGATCGAACAGCCGCGAGCGGTGCTCGGGCGCAATGCCCGGGCCATTGTCGGCGACGCGCAACACGACGCGTTGCGTCTCGGGGCGGTGCTCGGTGGTCAGCGTGATCACCCCATCGTCGCGAAACTCCTCCAACGCCTGGCGGGCGTTGTTGGCCAGGTTGAGCACGACCTGCTGCAGCTGGTGGGTGTCGCCGATGATCGGCGGCACGCCGTCGCCGTAACGCCGCTCCACCTTCACGCCGCTGTGACGCATCTCGTAGGCCAGAAACTCGATCACCGCGTCGCACACCTCCTCCAGCCGCACCTCCCGGCGCTCGGGGGGATGCTGACGGGAAAAGCTGAGCAGGTTCTGCACGATCTTGCGGCAGCGCTCGGCCGCCTGGTTGATCCGCTGCAGGTAGACCGGGCCTTCGGCATGCGCAGGATCGTGCAGCAGGAGATCGGCGTAGCCGACCACCGAGGTGAGCGGGTTGTTGAGCTCGTGGGCAACGCCCGCCACGAACTGCCCCACGGCCGAGAGCTTCTCGCTTTGGACGAGTTGCGCCTGGGTCTCGCGCAGGGTCTGGAGCGCACGTTCCAACTCGGCGCGCGAGGCATGCAGGTTGCCGGTCATGGCATTGAAGGCCTCCGCCAACTCACCGGTCTCGTCGTTGGCGATCCGCTCGATGCGTCGCGAAAAATCACCGCGGCCCACCGCCTCGGCCTGATCCCGCAACACCACGAGCGGCTGGGTGACCTTGCGAATGATCAGGCTCACGATCGCCCCCGCCAGCAACACCGCGGCCACACCGAAGCCGGTGACCTGCCGCCGGGTCGCCGCCAGTGCCGCGCGCCAGCCGTCGCTGCTCGACAACAGCGCATATTTGAAAACCGGGCCCGTCACCGGATCGAGATACAGACCGGATACGACCAGGTAATGATGACCGCCGGCGGAGAGGCGCCGCACCTCACTCGACTCGGCGAATGCCCCGGCCGGAAGGGCCGCATCGGCATCGACCGCCTGCACCAACACCTGGTCCGACAGGTCGGCCAACACGATGTCGGTCGGCGGCAACAGCTCGCGCAGGCGCTCGAGTTGCGCCGGCCGCAGCCGCGTCGCGATCGACCAGATGCCGAGCGGCCGACCATCGGGCAGGTAGAGGGGCATGGCCACCGCCTGGTGAAGATGTTGCCCGACGGTCACCATCGCCGCCCGGTTGGCGCCCGCGCGGATCGCCGCTTCCGCAATGGGCGCGATCGCTTCGATCAGCGCGTCGGTGGAGGTTTCATCACCGCGCTGCACCGAGGCCAGCTCCTCGCCGTCGGCCGAGGTGAAGGCGATGTAATCGAGATCGTCGCCGTATTCGCGCAGGAAGTCTTCGCTGAGCTTTCGCAGCGTGGCCACATCCTGGACCTGCAGGGTCGCCCGCAGGCGCGGATCGTTGACAAAGGTGCCGAAACGATCCGTGGCGGCTTCTTTCCGCAGGCTGAGCGAATCGAGGAAGATCTTGCGCGCCGAGTCGAGCGACTGCACCGCCTGGGCCTCGGCCTGCTCCGTTACCTGGCGGTTGACGATCCACAAGGTGGCCAGCGAACCCGACGCCAGCAGCCCGAGGACCGGAATCAGTACCTTGGCCTGGAAGCTCAGTTTCATGCGCCACTCCGGGTCAGCCGTCCCGCTCGCCGCCCTTCCCCGCCGCCTGTCCGAAGCCGAGCACAAAATCCACCCGCACTTCGCCCTCCGCCGGCACCACCACCTCAACCGTCCGCGCTGGCACGCGTTCATGCCAGGCCTTCAAGCGGTAGGTCCCGGCCGGAACGTCGCGAATCTCAAAACGGTCCTCGGCCGCAACCTTCGCGAAGTAGGGGCTGGGCAGCGCGAGCACGATGCAGTGCATGTTGGAGTGGATGGAACAGAACACGTCGATGCGGCCCGGCTTGGCGAACGTGACGCGGCGGGTTTCATCGTCGCCCTTGTAGAGTCCGAGGTCGAACTCCGCCGCCTCCGACATCGAGAAGACGTTGTGAAAAATATCGTCGCGGTTGGGCCAGCTCACCGTGGTGCCCACCACCACCGGCAGCACGTGCGGGTCGAACATCGCGTCCTCCTGCGTCACCACGGCGATGGGATCCTTCGGCGCGGCGGGCGCGCCGGGCACGGTCTGATCGATGTAAACGACGAAGTCCTGCAGCCGGTCGTAATCGACGCGTTCCACGAACTTGTAGCGGCGGCTCCCATAGGCACCGCCACCCGCGCCGCCGGGTACCGCCACGCCTTCCGCGCGCACCGTGCCGGTGATCGTTCCCGCCGCGGCGATGGCCGGCAACACGAGCAGCGCGGCCAGTCCGGCGAGGAGCGGACGACTCAAACGGATCGGAGATCGTGGGCGCAAGAGATGAAACATGAGCCGAAGGGTGGGAGCCTCAGACAATACTTTTTTAACCACGAAGGGACACGAACGGCTTCGGCTACCGCCTACGCACTGAAATGCAGCGACCGTGAAGTAAAGAATCAACCTCAGTGGAGTGGTTCTGAGCCGAACGGTAGTGAGGCCTATTCGTGTCCATTCGTGGTTAAAAAACAAATCAGTCCACGCAGCCTCTCCGTCTCCTGTGCAGGTGAACGCAATGCTGGCTAAAACCGCACCGCGGCCTGGGTGGCGAGCTGATCCATGTCCTTGCGATCAGCGCCACTGCTCAAGGTTCCGCGCTCGAGGCTGTATTCGACTTTGAAGAGGAAGTCATCGGTCCAGCGGTAGCCCAGGCCGGCCGTGAGCCGCCACACCTCGTCGCTGAAGAACGGGCCGAAGAAGTACTTCCCGAAGTCGCCCTGCCCCGCGATGGGATAACCGCCATCGGTGTCGATCCAGCTGTAACGCAGCGCGCCGTAGAGTCCGCCGCCGAAGCCCTGCACCCCCTCGATCATGAGGTGGCGCATGTCGCGGGCATTCGAGCGGGTGCTGTCGTTGTCGTCGTAGAGCACGAGCCCGCCCGCCGCCTTCAGGTGACCCGTGTCCCAGCGCCAGGTGCCCGCGAGTTGCCAGGCGCCGGCCCGGAAGGTCGTCGTTGTAGCAGGATTCCCGATACTGCGCAGGAAGCCGCCGCCCCACCACAGCTCCGACAGGCGCTCCTCGACGGCGAGAATCTCGCCCGTGCGGATCGCGCTGAAGCTCACGTGCAGGCGCGGCGCAAGATCCGCGGCCAGCCGGAGGGTGAGCGATTTGTCGTCGGTGAAATCGGCGCGGGCGTCGTGACTGCCGTTCTGCACCGCCACGAAATAGTTGAGCATGCCCGCGGTACCGAACACCTCGATCCCTTCGTCGACGCCCCAGAAATCGGCCAGCGAATGCGAAATGAGCGGGTTGCTCAGCACGCCCCGCGCGAGGTACTCCTCGCCAAAGGGAATGTCGAGGCGGCCCAGCCGCAGGGTCATTTCCGGCAGATGGTCGAGCCCGAGCCTCCGCGCGACATCCTCCACCTCGAGGTAAAGCTCGCCCATGAGAAACTCCTCCTGGTTCTCCTCGATCGTCACATCGATCTCGGCGAAGCCGTAGACCCCGCGCAGCACCTCGGCGTCAACAAAGAGCTTTGCCTCCTGCACCGCGAACTGCCCGGTCGGCCCATCCGACTCGACTTCGCCATCGGTGTAGCCGACGCCGACCTCCCCGGAAAGGATGATGCGACCGGGCCCGCCGGACGCGCGCGGTGGCGGGGCGGAGTTTCCTGCATCGTCCACGGCGTCTTCGGTGCGCGTGAGCCGACCGGCCAGCTGCGCAACCTCGCGGCGCAGCGCTGCCAGTTCGTCCTCGAGCGCGCCGACCCGCTCGCGCAGGGCGGCATTCTCGCGGGCGAGTGAAGGGGTGTCCTCCGCTGCGACCGCCACAAGCATCGACAGCCCCGCCAGGCAGAGTCCGGTCAACTGCTTCGAGAACCGACCGATCACCTGGGCGCGGGGAAGGGGCATCGGCGGAACCTATGGAGGGAGACCGGTGCGATGCAATCCCCGCCACCGGTGTCCGTTTGCCTCAGGGCGCGAGTTGACCCCAGACGTCCTCGCGCACCGGCACGCCGAACTGCTCGCTCTCGGCGCGGGCGCCGAGCACGGCCTCGCCCGGATAACGCGCCTGCGGGTTGGCCGCGGCGAGCGCGGCGATCACTTCGCTGGTGCGGGTCGCAACCGCGCGCCCGCCGAGCGCGTCGGCCTTGATGGCGAGAAAGACCTGGCTGATTCCCAGCCCGTCGGTCAGCTCCGCCGAGCTGGCGCCGTCGGCCAGGGCGGCGGCAAACACGTCGAGCACGACCGCCAGCCCGGAGCCCTTCCAGAAGCCCATCGGCAGCATCGTGCCGCGCTCGAGAATCTCGTCGGGATCCCAGCTCGTATTGCCCGCCGCATCGAGGCCCCCGGGCACGGGCAGCGGTTCGCCGGAGGCGCGGTGCGAATCGAGCCGACCCCAGGAGTATTGGCTCATGGCCATGTCGAGCACGAGGTGGGCGCCGTTCTCGCCGGGCGCGGCCAGCACCAGCGGATTGTTGCCGACGGCCTTGGTGATGCCGCCCCAGGCGGGCATCATCGGCTCGGTGTTGGACCAGCAGAGGGCGAGATAACCCCGGGAGGCCGCGCGCCAGCCGCAGTTGCCCGGCCGCCCCCAGTGCGTGGTGTTGCGCAGGCCGACGCAGCCCAGGCCGTGGGCATCGGCCAGCGTCATGGCGCGGTCGATACAGAACTCGGCGTTGAGCGCGCCGAAACCCCGGTGGCCGTCGTAGCGTTCGAGGGCGCCGAAGGCCGCCACGCGCTCCGGATCGCGGTCCTCCCGCGAGATCTCGCCCGCGCGCACCCAGGCGAGCACGTGCGGCACGCGGTTGGCGCCGTGGGAGTGCACGCCATCCATGCTGGCCTGCGCGTAGAGCTCGGCCACGCGGCGGGCCCGGGATTCGGTCACGCCCTCGGCCACAAAGAGCGCGGTGACCGTATCGACGAATTGCGCGTAGGGAATGCGAAGCATGGGGCGGAGTTTGGTTTTACAGGAGGAAACAGAGAACAACGGAGCCAAGGAACCGAAGCGTTCCCACAAAACGACACGGGAGGAACTCTGGCCAGCTGCTTTGCGACCTGATTCTCCTTCCGTAAACCTCTGTTTTCCTCCGTTTTCTCCTGTAAAAACAAAAGTGCCGCCGCCCCCTCAGCTCACCGGCAGGATGTTGCCCTGCTCGTCGTAGTGCAGCTCCTTCACCTTCACGCAACGCAGGTGGTTCTTGCCCCCGGAGAGCGAGGAGTCGTGGTGGAAGAGGAACCAGCGGCCCTGGTGCTCGACGATCGAGTGGTGTGTCGTCCAGCCCACCACCGGCTCCAGGATGCGGCCGCGGTAGGTGAAGGGCCCGTAGGGACTCGTGCTCGTGGCGTAGACCAGGTAGTGGGTGTCGCCGGTCGAGTAGGAAAAATAGTAGAGACCCTTGTATTTGTGCAGCCACGACGCCTCGAAGAAACGGCGGTCATGATCGTCGCCGCGCAGGAGTTGGCCGTTTTCATCGACGATCTGAATCTCCCGCACCTCACCGTCGATGTGCAGCATGTCCTCGGTGAGCTTGGCCACGCGCGGCAGGAGGGCGGGGGTTTCACCGGTCGGTTCCTTGCCGTCCGGATCGTGGCGATTGTCACTCGTCCATTGCTGAAGTTGCCCGCCCCAGATGCCGCCGAAATACATGTACGCCGCGCCGTCGTCGTCGACGAAGACGGCCGGATCGATGGAGTAGCTGCCTGCCATGTAGTTGGGCTGCGGCGTGAACGGGCCCTCGGGTTTGTCGCCCACGGCCACGCCGATGCGGAAGAGCCCCTGCTGATCGCGGGCCGGGAAATACAGGTAATACTTCCCGTTCCTGGTCGCGGCATCGGGCGCCCAGAGCTGCTTGCTGGCCCAGGGGATGTCCTCGAGCTTGAGGGCCGGACCATGGTCGGTCACCTCGCCACCGACTTCGTCCATCGAGAGGACGTGATAGTCGTCCATGTCGTACTGGTCGCCGTTGTCGTTGTTGGCGATGCCGGTATCCTCGTCGTGCGAGGGGTAGACGTAGATCCGACCGTTGAAAACATGGGCCGAGGGATCGGCGGTGAAGATGTGGCTGACGAGAGGCTTGTCCGACATGGAGGGCCAACCGTTCGCCGATTGGCGCCGATGGCTACACCGAAGTTCGTCTATTGTTTTGCCTAAATCGGGGCGCCGGCGGGCCCGCCCGAAAAAAACCTGCAACCTCCGCAACCTCCCGCGGGTGCTGCAGCACATGCTCCAGGATATCCGCTTCGCCCTGCGCATGCTCGCCAAGCATCGCTGGTTTTCCGCTGCTGTGATCGCCACGCTCGCAGTGGGCATTGGCATCAATTCGACCGTGTTCGCCCTCGTGAACGCCGTGCTCTTCAAACCGGTCCCGGTCCACGGCGGCGATCGCATCGTCACCGTCAACCACCAGCGTATCGACGAGCCCGAGGCGCGCCGCGGGATCTCCTGGCCCGACTTCCTCGCCATCCGCGACGAAACCCGCAGCTTCGAAGCGCTCGAGGCCTTTGAGGGCGACCAGGGCGTGCTCAGTGAAACCGGCATCCCGCCGGAACGCTATGAAATGGGCCGCGTCTCCGCCGGCCTCTTCGAGATGATCCGCCAACCGGTCGCCCTCGGCCGCAGCTTCACCCCCGCCGATGGCGCCGCCGGCGCACCGCCCGTCGTCATCCTCTCCCACCGCATCTGGCAACAGCGTTACGGTGGTTCCCTCGACGTGCTCGACCGCGCAATTCGCGTCAACGGCACCCCCGCCACCATCATCGGCGTGATGCCCGAAGGATTCCACTTCCCCAACCGCGAATCCCTGTGGATGCCGCTCCAGCCCACCCCCGCCCGCGAAGACCGCACCAACCGCTCCCTCCTGCTCTTCGGCCTGCTTCGCCCCGGCGTCTCGGTCGATGCCGCCAACGCCGACCTCGATGTCATCGGCAACCGCCTCGCCACCGCCTTTCCCGAGTCCAACCAGAACCTCTCCCCCGACGCGCGCACCTTTCACGACACCTACAACGGCGGTCCCATCAAAGTGATCTTCCTGCTCATGCTCGGGGCCGTCGGCTTCGTGCTGCTCATCGCCTGCGCCAATGTCGCCAACATGATGCTCGCCCGCTCGATCACGCGCGGCCGTGAAATCGCGGTGCGCGCCGCCCTCGGCGCCTCGCGTTTCCAGCTCATACGCCAGCTGCTCATCGAAAGCGTCCTGCTCGCCAGCATCGGCGGCCTGCTGGGCTTCGCCTTCTCCGGACTCGGCCTGCATCTGTTCGACACCGCCACGACCGACGTCGGCCGCCCCTACTGGATTCAGTTCGAGGTCGATTGGACCACGACCGCCTACCTCGCCGCCCTCTGTATCGGCAGCGGGGTCATCTTCGGCCTGGTCCCGGCGCTGCGCGCCTCGCGCGTCTATCTCGCCACCGCCGCCAAGGAGGGTTCACCGGGCGCGGGTCGCAGCCGCAGCCTCTTCGCCGCCACGCTCGTCGTGCTGCAGTTTGCCCTCACCGTCGTGCTGCTCGCCGGCGCCGGTGCGATGATCCGCAGTCTCTTCGCCTCGCAGGCGCTCAATGCCTTCGTGCAGCCCGAGTCGCTCTTCACCGCCCGCCTGCAGTTGCCCGATCACGAGGGCGACGCCTACCACGAGGCCGACGCCCGCCGCGCGTTCTTCGACCGACTCCTGCCCGAGCTGCGCACCCTCCCGGGGGTCACCGGTGTCGCCGCCGCCAATCGATTCCCCGGCATGGGCGCAGGCGAACGGGGCCTGGAGTTCGAAGGCCGTCCCCTGGCCGATCCCAAGCAACCGCCGCAGGGCGGACTCATCGTGGCTTCGCCGGGCTATCTCGCCGCCATCGACCTGCCCTTGCTGACGGGTCGCGACTTCGACGAGCGGGACGGCGAGACCGGCCGCGAAGCGGCGCTCGTTTCGCGGGCCTTCGCCGATCGCTACTGGCCGGAACAGGATCCGATCGGCCAACGCTTCCGCTTTCACAATCCCGAAGCCGCCGCCGATGCCGAGCCGGAGCCCTGGATCACCGTCGTGGGCATCACGGCCAACATGACGCAGAATCCGGCGGAGGCCAACCCGGCGCCCTTCTTCATTCTCCCCTATCGCCAGCAACCCTGGGCCTGGGTGGGAATCGTCCTGCGCACCCGCGGCGACGCCGCCGCCCTCGCCACGCCGGTCCGCAGTGTCGTCCAGCGACTCGATGCCGAACTGCCGGTCTATGAGGCCGGCACGCTGGCCCTCGATCTCGAACGGCAACGCTGGTTCCTGAAGGTCTTTGGCTCCGTCTTCTCGATCTTCGCCGCCTCGGGTCTGCTCATGGCTGCGGTCGGCATCTACGGCGTCATTGCGCACCAGACCGCCCGCCGCACCCGCGAGATCGGCATCCGCCTCGCCCTCGGCGCCACCGCCCGTCACATCGCCCGGCTGGTTCTCACCCGCGGCATCACGCAACTGGCGATCGGACTTGTCATCGGACTCGCGGGCGCCTTTGCCGCCACGCAGGTGCTGGCCAACATCGGCGTGCTCATCGGCATCAGTTCGCGCGACCCGCTGCTCTTCGGCGGCATCGTCGCCGTGCTTCTCGCCGTCGGCCTCACCGCCTGCTGGCTCCCCGCCCGCCGCGCCACCAAGGTCGCCCCGACCGAGGCGCTGCGCACGGAGTGATCAGCGCGCCTCGGCGCCGAGTTCCGCAAACGCCGCCGCCTCGTCGACTGAGAGGCGGTGCAGGCGCAGCGCGAGCCGGCGCCGGTCCTCCGACTCGCCCGCAGCGAAGGGACTCTGGTCACCGGCCGGATTCACCAGCTCGACCTGCCGCGCCCGCCCGGCCGGCAACCGGATCGAGCACCGCACGCCGTCGGCCGACCATGCCTGTTCCTGGCGTTTGCCATCCACCACGATGATGAGCGGACCGGTATTCACGGCGGTGTAACGCGAGGCGATCTCCACATTGAGCCAGGCGCCGCCCAGGCTGTGGGCGGAGAGCCGGGCGTGACCGTCGGTCCAGATCCAGGCGCCGTTCTGCTCCCAGCGATGGAAGCCGTCGTGCAGCGCCAGTCCACTCTCCGGCCACAGCCCCTCCGTATCGGCAATCCAACCACGCACCGCAAAGGCCGGCTCCGCCGAAAGCGTCGGATCCTCGACCAGGAACGAGCCCTGGCGCAGGTCGCGGGGCGGATCGAGCGGCACGGTACCATCGGGACTGCGCAAGACCAGCAGCGAGCGTGATTGCGGCGCCGGCACCGACAGGCCCGCGAGCAAGTCCGCATAGGCCACCCGCGCCGTGCGGCCGGCGAGCTCGATGTCCACCGGGTGGTCCGGCCCCAACGCCGGCGCCACCCAACGCAGGCGGAGGTTGAGATAACCGGTTTCGCGGCCCTCGATCAGCAGCCGCGCCTCCTCCGCCATCCACTGGGCATGTTCGCCTCCCATGCCCTTGAGCCAGGTGACTCCGGTGGGATTCCACCACGGCAGCCAGGACCACGGTTCGGCGTCCGGCGCCGCAAACGAGAGACCGCGCCGTTGCAGGTAGGCGATCTTGCGCCCAAGTTCGCCCGCCACGGGATCCGGATGAATGAGGCCCGGCGCGCGCCGTTCCGTCTCCGCGTGATCGCCACCCGTTTCCTGCCACGCCATGAGCCATTGGGCCTTGGTGCCCTGCGTGCGCGTGAGCGCATCGCGCGACTCCCGACTCATGCCCAAGGTGCCCGGCCAGTCCCGCCACTCACGCCCACGCAGGTCCGCCCACGGCGCCACCACCATCGCCCAGCCCAACACTCCGGCCGCCACTCGCAACCCCCGCGAGCGCCCGACCGCCGCCCAGGCCAGGAGACCGAGCCAAACCGCCAGGGTGAGCGAGGTGTAGCGCGGCGCCATGCCCGCCTCCACGCCCAGGTGCACCCGACCGCTCGCGGTGAACCACGCAAACCCGAGCCCGGCGGTAAGCAAAAAGGCCGCCGTGAGATGCCCCGTCGCCGGCGTCTCTTCCCGCCACGTCCGCGCGCTCGCGTGGATCCAGATCACCGAGCCGGCGAGCAACACGATCGCGCCGCCGATATAAGCGATGACGCCCGGCGCGAGATCCATGCGCGAAGCCAGCATCAGCATCACGAACTTGGGGTAGTCCCCGAGCGGCCAATGCGGAAAGGTTGCCCCCGGGCTGGCCGGATTGAACACGTAACCCCGGGCGAACCACGCCAGCGCCGCACCGCAGAGCAGCACCGCCAGCAGGGGTGGCCCCACCGCACGCCGGTCCCGCGCCACAATCGCCCGCAACAGGCGCAGGCCCGCAATCCAGACCAGCCCCACCCACACGAAAATGCCAAAGCCGGTGAAGAGCGCCAGACCGCCGATCACGCCGAGCATCAGCCAGCGCCGACCGTTGGGCGGATCGGTCAGGATGATCGCCGCGAGCAGCAGGAGCACGAGGGGGAAGATACTGTGCGAAGCGTTGGGCGCGACCAGCACGGTCTCGTATTGCCGCATGGCCAGCGCGGCCAGCGGCAGCCACAGATCGGTCCAACCGAAGCGGCCGGTCGCGCGGTGCTTCCAGATCACGACCAGGACCGCGGCCACCACCAGCAACGAGGCGATCCACAACGATTCCACCCGCCCGTCCCAGTCGCTCGCCTCCAGCACCCATGACGTGAACACGAAGGCCAGCCCTTGCCGGTGAGGACCGTGTTGTTTGCTGAAAACGTCGAGCAGGCTGCGCTCGTTGAAGAGCGGCTCGGAGAAGTCCCACTGGTCCCAGTAGACCGTGTTGACCTGAAACCGCGCCACCGCCGCCACCCAGTTGAGGGCCAGCAGCAGGATAATGACGGCGGCGGCGATCAACGGACCGCAGGATTGCACGCCGGATGAGGAGGATGAAGCGGAGGAGGACACGGGCAGCGAGGGTTGATGAGGCCATCCGGCCCCCGCGGCAATCCCGCCCGCACCCGCTACACCGGCACCGTGCCGCGGCACTCAGGGTAGGCGACACAGCCCCAAAACTGGCCGCCGGCCGTCTTGCCCTCCTTGGCTGTACGCAGGACCGGGAGTGCTCCGCACCGCGGGCAGGCGGGAGGCTGGCGATCAGGTTGATCCGTCGGATCTGACCGATCCGTCCGATCCGTCCGATCAAGAAAACAAAAACCAGCCAGGCCAGCGCCGGAGGCGAACGAGTTGTCGCCTTTAGGCCGCACCCGAGGCTTCCTTTAAAGTCACCGCTTCCTGAAAAACTTTTCGAAAGGTTTGGCGGGCTTGGGCGGGGCAACCGGCTTTTTGCGCTGCGGATCGACCGGACGCGTCGCCCCCTTGGTCGCGGCGGCGAGTCGTGCGCCCGGCTTCTGTGATATCTTCATGCCACAGGGCGCGATGTGCGGCGGCGGGGTCACGTCCTCGGTCGCGCGCGGTTCGTCCAGCAGGCGCTTGGCGAGACCGTCGAGGCCGAGGCGGTGCATCGAGGCGCGCAGCGCCTTCTTCATTTCCGGCTTATACCAGAAAAAGAAACTGCGCTGGGTCTGCTTCTCGTCCGGCGAACGCGCGACTTCGACCTGCTTGCCGTCGTAGGGATGCACGCCCGTCGCGTAGATCTCCGTCGCCACCGTCATGGGCGTGGGCGTGAAGTCCTGCACCTGCTCGAGGCGGAAGCCGAGGTCCTTGGTCTTGAGCGCGAGCTCGGCCATGTCCTCGGGCCGCGAGCCCGGATGCGAGCTGATGAAATACGGCACGACCGGCATCTTCTTTTTGCCGGCCTTCTCCGCCGCCTTTTCGAACTTCTCCTTGAACGTGTAGAAGAGGTTGAAGCTCGGCTTGCGCATGACGCGCAGCACGTGGTCGCTGGTGTGCTCGGGCGCGACCTTGATGCGGCCCGGCACGTGATGGGCGGCGAGTTCCTCGATGTATTTCTCGTGGCTCGCCTTCACCTCCGGCGTCGCGCCCTTGTCGTGCAGGAACAGGTCGTAACGGATGCCGCTGGCCACGTAGGCGTGGTTGACGCCCTCGGTGTTGCGCACCGATTCGTAGATATCGAGCAGCGCCGTGTGGTCCGTATCCAGATTTCGACATACATCGGGCCAGATGCAGCTGGGACGAATGCACTCGTCGCAGATCCACTGCTGCTTGCCCTTCATCTGGTACATGTTGGCCGAGGGGCCGCCGAGGTCGCTGATGGTGCCGCGGAAGTCGGGCATCTGCTTGATCGACTCCACTTCGCGCAGGATCGACGCCTTCGAACGCGAGGCGACGAACTTTCCCTGATGTGCCGAGATCGTGCAGAAACTGCAGCCGCCGAAGCACCCGCGGTGCATGTTGATCGAGTGCTTGATCATCTCGTAGGCCGGGATCGGTCCGCGCTTGCGATACTTCGGGTGCGGCAGGCGCGTGTAGGGCAGATCGAAGGCGGCATCGATTTGCTGCTCCGTCATCGTGGGGAACGGCGGGTTCACCACCAACGTGCGATCGCCGACCTGCTGAAACAGGCGGCGCGCCTTCACCCGGTTGGACTCGGTTTCGATGTCCTTGAAGTTTCTCGAGTAGTGCTCGCGGTCGGCCAGGCAGTCCTCGTGGCTGTGCAGCGTGAAGTCGTCCCAGTTCTTGTTCTTGGGCGGCTCCTGACCGGGCGGCAGCAACACGGCGGTCTGCGGCACGGTGGTGAGCGAGGTGAAGGGCACGCCCTGTTTGAGCAGGCGCACCGTTTCGCGCAGCGGCAGCTCGCCCATGCCGTAAACCAACAGGTCGGCGCCGCTGTCCGCGAGGATCGACGGCTTGAGCTCGTCGGACCAGTAGTCGAAGTGCGTCACGCGGCGCAGGCTGGCCTCGATGCCGCCGATCATCACCGGCACGTCGGGGAACAGATCCTTGAGGATGCGGGAGTAGACGGTGGCGGCGTAGTCGGGCCGGAAGCCATGTTCGCCGCCCGGGGTGTAGGCGTCTTCGCTGCGCTGCTTTTTGGCCGCGGTGTAGCGATTGACCATCGAGTCCATGCAGCCCGACGTGACACCAAAAAAGAGCCGCGGCGCGCCAAGTTTTTTGAAGTCGCGCAGATCGTCGCGCCAGTTGGGCTGGGCAATGATGGCCACGCGCAGCCCCTCGGCCTCGAGCATCCGGCCCACCGCCGCGGTGCCGAAGGCCGGATGATCAACGTAGGCATCTCCCGAGACGATAATGACATCGAGATAATCCCACCCCCGCGCTTCCACCTCGTCGCGCGTGGTCGGCAGCCAGCGCGCGGGATCCCAGACGGGCTCGCGCGAGTAGACGGTGTTGGGCTGCGGACGTTGGCTCATGGTAACGATGTGACCGCGCACCATTGGGGAAACCCGCCTGGCCGCAACCCCGATCCGCGGGCGGACGAGCGGGCGCGAACGCTCGCACCGTAGCGGCGGCTTCAGCCGCCAGCTCAACCAGCAGCCCGAGGAAGGCCGGCTGAAGCCGGCCCTACGCCACTCCGCCGAAATCCCGGTGCTGACGCCACTTTGCACGTCCGGCATGGCCAAAAATCGAGGACCGGGCGCCGAGCACCGAACACTGATACGCCGGCCCCCGTGACGGGACCGGCGAATTGCAGCGGGCTTCGCTTGGTGAGGCGACGGACTCAGAGCCCGTAGGCAACGAGTTCCTTGCCGCCCTTGAAGTGGAACAAGCGGTCGAGCGCCTCGTCGACCAGATACTCGGGTTGCTTTTCGCCGAGGATGATCTGCTTGTCGCCTTCGCCGGTTTCGAGGGAGATGCCCATGAGGCCGACACCCTTTTTGCGGCCCTCCTCCACGTTGGTGAGCACGTAGGAGTAGTCGCCGCTGGACTTGCTGGCCGCCTTCCGCTTGCCGGCATACTTGTTATAGCGGTCGAGCGCACTGTGGATGTTGTTCACACCCTGACTGTATTGACTGGAGGAATACGAAGGCGCCGCGGCAACCTGGGCGTTGCCGGCAGTGGCCGCGAGCGCGGTCACCGCAAACATGAGCGTGTCGCCGAGCACGTTTTTGGGCGCGGCATAGTAGGTGGACCAGCGGATGTCCTGCGCCACCGCGTCGAAGCCCATGAGATGCTGCTGCCCCATCACCACGATGTGATTGTCGCGACGGGTAATGGCCACCGGGACATCGAGACGGTTCTTGCTCTGCGCCATCGCACCCTTGGCCAGACCGGAGAGGCCGCCGAGGGCGCCGAGGCCGATCTTGGCGATGTCGCCACCGCCCATCTTGCGCTTGAACTCGATCTCGATCTCAAACTTCTCGGCGACGGTGGCGCCGGAGACGTCGAGGCCGTAGAGGTGCTTGGCGTCGGCAAAGAGCACGATGCCGTTCTCCGGCAGGACCATGAGGTTGGTGATGCCTTCCTTGGGCTTGGTGAACTTGAAGGCCTCGTCGCCGGTGGCGGCGTCGAACGCAGCGACGCCGAGCGGCTCGCGCAGCATGACGGTCTGGCCGTTGGAGAAGTTGCCGCCGAAGCGGATGAAAACCTTGCCGTTGACCGGCTCGACCTGCGAGACGATGGCGTTGTCGCGGGCCTTGAAGAGGCCGGCGTAGCTGGAGATGCGATCGCTCTCCCAGATGATGCTGCCGTCGGTCTTGTTGATGGCAAAGACGCTGCCGCCGCCGGCGGCGTAGAGGCGCTCGCCGTCGATGCGGATCGGGGCGTAGGTGCGCTTGAAGTCCTTGGCGCCGGGCTTGAATTCGCGGGTCCACTTGATCTGGCCCGTGGTCAGGTCGAGCGCGTCGACCCCGCGGAAACCGAGGTAGGCGATGTCACCCTCGACCACGGGATCGTGATAGCCGGACAGGTCCATGCGGGGAGAAAACTTGCCGGAGCCGTCGGCCAGGTGCAGCTGCACCTCGTTGGCCTTGCCGTATCGGGTCTGCCACTTCAGTTCGCCGGTGAGCAGGTCGTGGGCGCGAAGCAGCATGCCCTGTTCGTCGCGCGAGCCTTCGAAACTGTTGAGCACGAAAATGGCGATGCCGTGTGAGGAAATCGGATACGCGGCGAGATACTGGCCCATGATCTCCTCGGTTTCCCAGACGGTCTCGCCGCTGAGATAGTCGATCGTGAGCAGCTTGATCTTGGTACCACCGAGGCCGCGGGAATGGTTGCACAGCAGGTAGGGGGCGCCGACGACCTCGCGCAGGTTGAAGGGGCTGGTCTTGTCGAGATCGTCGCGGGTCCAGAGCAACGCGCCGGTGTCGGGGTCGTAGGACTGCACGGCGCCCTTGGTGCCGACCAGGAGGGTGCCGAGATCGGTGAGCTGGTGCCAGGCAGGCTTTTCCTTGAGTTTGGCGGACCAGAGTTTTTCGACCGCGTGCAGCGGCGCGGCAAGCAGCGCCAAAGCGGTCGCGAACGGAAGGAATGCAGAGGGGCGAAGGAGGCGTTTCATGGGAGGTTAGACGTGGTTTGGGAGTCGGTTGAATCCGGGGACGGATGACGACCTCGATCCTAGGTCGCCTAGGGTCAAGCCTCCATACGCATACGTGCGTAGGACGGGTGGGGTGGTGCTGAGGCAACGGCCACTTGCGCATCAGCCAAACTGACGGCGCAATCGCTCGACCGTTTGTCCGGCTTGATCGGCAATTGCGCGAAAATCCGGACTAATACGGTCGGAATCCGCCGCCACCCGCCGCCAGAAGTCTTCCGCCAGGCGAGCGGCTTCATGCCAGACTGGCTGCATTGCTGGCAGCGGCGGCAAGGGCGCGAACGCCGGTGAACGCAGTTCCCCTTGCGCGGTGGGCGCCCACAGCATGGGCAGCATGTCGTAGGCCGGCGCTGGCCGGAACGGCAGCGTGTCATCGAACCAGAACGCGAGATTGCCTGCGTGCATGTCCGTATTGCCGATCAGGGTGCCGAAACTCGCCAGCCGCCGCACGACTTCCAATCCAGGTGTATCCAGAACTCCGGCACACAATAGTCTCTCGCCACGGCGGATCCAGTCCGACGGAATGACATCGCCAAACGTCCCCACCAGCGCCTCCAACGAAACGACGCCGCGCCGCCCGCGCTCGCCCACGCGATCAAAGCGCGGGACGATCAAAAACCGCCGCCGGTCGACATCGACAATCCCAACTTCGTTGCCCGTCAGGTTTATCTCCGCCAGCACCTGGGCGGCGTGCGCCTCGGCCGCGAGCAAGTCCGCCCAGCGACGTCCCACCGCAGTATCCATCGGCGGACTGAATTTTGCCAACACGTGCCTGGGGCCCGCGTCGGTGGCAAACCAGAGCGCCAATTTGGGTTGTTCGCCGCCCGCCGAACTGCCCGGAACACGACCCTCCATTGTTTGCTCGGCCAACCGCCCAAGGTCACTCGAGTGCCAAACGGGCACGTTCATTTTTTCATGCAACGAAAGGCTGTGGTTTCCCCAGTTGTAGTCGCCGACCAGGAGATCTCCCGGTAAATCACTCCCCTCCCACGCCAGATACTCCAGAATCTGGTCGTCCGACCAACGGGTCGGATCACCCGGGAGTCCAGCGGCCTGCGTCTCAAGACGGCGGGCCAAGCGACGACCGAGAAATCCCTGAGGTCGCACATCTCCCAGGAAGAACGGAAACCCCTCCCAAAAGCCATCGCTCGCCCCCGCCGCAACAAGCCAATGCGGCGGATTTCGGGCCCACTCAACATACCATCCGTTATGCAACGCGTGCAGCGTCGCCCAGTCCGCCACCGCCCCCTTTTCATCCACCCGAAAAACGGGCCAGCGATCTTCACCATTGAGCGCACGCCGGATTGCGTAGCGCGTACGGCGCGCCGCCCCGATTCGCACCACCGCGTCACCCAACTCCGCCAAACGACGCGAGACCGTAGGTTGTGCCACCCCTTCCCGTTCGACCACCTCGCGGACCGTTAATGGCCCCCCCGCCTGCAACAACACACGTAGGCGCTCGATCGACCATTGGCGTGAACGGGACATCCGCCTTTTGAATAGATTTTGAATAGATAGTCAATGCTGCGCCTAATTGACTATCACCGACTAACGGATCATGCGTTCCAGATTATGAATAGATAAAAACTACACCTCCACCAAGTCCTTCTCCACCCGGAGGTTGTCGATGATGAAGGTCTGGCGGTCGGGGGTGTTCTTGCCCATGTAGAAGCCGAGCAGGTCGTCGGTGTCCGACACGTTCTTCAGGCTCACCGGCTCCAGGCGCATGCCCATGCCGATGAAGTCCTTGAACTCCGAGGGGCTCACTTCGCCCAGGCCCTTGAAGCGGGTGATCTCCGCAGCCTTGCCGAGCTTGTGCAGGGCCGCCTGCTTCTCCGCTTCGCTGTAGCAGTAGATCGTCTCCTTCTTGTTGCGCACACGGAACAGCGGCGTCTCCAGCACCGAAACGTGACCGTTGGTGATGAGCTCGGGGAAAAACTTCACGAAGAATGAAATCAACAGCAGCCGGATGTGCATGCCGTCGACGTCCGCGTCGGTCGCGATCACGACGTGGTTGTAGCGCAGGCCGTCGATGCCGTCCTCCAGATTGAGGGCGCTCTGCAGGAGGTGGAATTCCTCGTTTTCGTAGATGACCTTCTTGGTGAGACCGAAGGTGTTGAGCGGCTTTCCCTTCAGCGCGAACACCGCCTGGGTCTGCACGTCGCGGCAGGCGGTGAGGGAGCCGGCGGCGCTGTCGCCCTCCACGATGAACAGCGTGCTGTCCTCGGCGCGCTTGTCCTTGGAGTCGAGGTGCACGCGGCAGTCGCGCAGCTTCTTGTTGTGCAGGTTGGCCTTCTTGGCGCGCTCCTTCGCGAGGTTGCGGATGCCGGAGAGCTCCTTGCGCTCGCGTTCGCTGGCCTCGATCTTCCGGCGCAACGCCTCGGCGGCCTCGGGATTGCGGTGCAGCCAGTTGTCGAGGTGCTGCTGGATAAAGCTTGTAACAAACTGGCGGATACTCGGCCCCTTCGGTCCCATGTCGGTTGATCCCAGCTTGGTCTTGGTCTGCGATTCGAAGACCGGCTCCTGCACGCGCACGGCGACGGCGGCGACGATCGACTGGCGGATGTCGGCCGCGTCGTACTGCTTGTTGTAGAAGTTGCGCACGGTGCCGACCAGGCCCTCCCGGAAGGCGGCCAGGTGCGTGCCGCCCATGGTGGTGTGCTGGCCGTTGACGAAGGAATAATACTCCTCGCCGTAGTGCCCGCCGTGAGTGAGCGCGATCTCGATGTCCTCGCCTTCCAGGTGCGCGATCGGATAAAGGGTCTCGCCGGTGAGCTTCTTGGTGAGCAGGTCCTTCAGGCCACCCTCGGATTTGAAGTTCTTGCCGTTGAAATTGAGCGTGAGGCCGCGGTTGAGGTAGGCGTAGTTCCACAGCATCTCCTCGATGAACTCGCGGCGATAGGCGAAGTTCTTGCCGAAGAGTTCCTCGTCGGGCGTGAACTCGATGTAGGTGCCGTTGCGCTCCTCGGTCTTCTGCACCTTGTGCTCCCTGGCCAGCTTGCCGCGCTCGAACTCGACCAGTTTGCACTGGCCATCACGCACCGCCTGCGCCCGGTAGGAATGCGAAAGGGCGTTGACCGCCTTCTGGCCGACGCCGTTGAGGCCGACCGATTTCTGGAAGGTCTTGGAGTCGTATTTGGCGCCGGTGTTGATGATCGACACGCAGTCGATGAGCTTGCCCAGCGGAATGCCGCGGCCGTAGTCCCGCACGCAGACCGTGCGTTCGGCGAGATGCACCTCGACGCGTTTGCCGAAGCCCATCGTGAACTCGTCGATGCAGTTGTCGATCGTCTCCTTGAGCAGCACGTAGATGCCGTCCTCGGCGTGCGCGCCGTTGCCGAGTCGACCGATATACATGCCCGGACGGAGACGGATGTGCTCCAGGGCGGAGAGGGTCTTGATCGATGCTTCGGTGTAGTTGTGTTCGGCGGCCATGAATGCGGAGGATTTTTGAGCGATTGGCGAGCAAGGCTCCGGGTCAGGCCGGTGCTGACAAGCCTTTCCTTTCCCGGGCCCGCCCGGAAAGGGAAGGACGCGCCCTCAGTCGGCCCCTGAACCGCTCTCGTCCCCTTCGTCGAGTCGCCGGTAACGCACCGTCACCCAAGCCGTCCCGGGAGGCACGTCGAAGGTCGTGGGGCGTCGGCTCCCATCAATGGCGTAACATAACTGCAGGACCCGGCCGCGCACCCGGATGATCGCCGCCAGGGTCTGCCCGGCGTGCGCGCCGCCCGTGCCGACCAGATCCACGGCCTGCACCAGAGCGCTGGCCCGCCAGACCGCGCGCCCTTCTTCCCTACCCTGCGCGGTAGCGATCCGATACGATTCGGAACGCAGCGTGAGAACCGTCCGCGGCAGCGGGATATCGTCCGCCCCGAGTCGGCCGCTCACGCTCTCCCAGCGCCCGAGAAAGGCAGTCACATCGGATTCATTCATGTCAAATTGGTCTCCGCTTTTGCCGTCTTCCGGTTACCCAGCACCACCATAAACACCAGGACATGCAGCAGAATCCCGAACCAAAAGGGGAACATGCCATTGATCCCGTTGCCCCCCGGTTCCACCGCCCACTGCACGGCCAGCAGCAAACCCGCCAGGGCCATCGGCAGGACGCCGAGCAGAAACCGTCCCGCCCGCGGTACGCCGCGATGCCACGCCTGCATCGCCAGCGCATAGGAACCGAGCAGATTCAGCAGGTTGAGCAACAGGATGAACCAGGAGGCCGCCCCCCATCCGGTTCCCATGTCCACGCCGATCAAAACCACCGGAGCCGCGTACGCCCGCTCCAGCCCGCTCAGCCACTTCGACCAGCCCGAGGCCCAGGCCTCCACCGCCAGGTAGTGCCGTACAAACCGCAGGTAAAACCACGCGTACGGCAGTTGCACGAAATCCGACAGCCACCCCTTCCACTCGTCTGCCGACAGTGAGCCGGCATGAATATCCGCCCACTCGTGCGCCCAGAACACGGCGAGCAGCGCCACGATGTACGCGCCAAAATAGAGTCCCACCGCCTCCCGCCGCCGCCGCGTCCCCCATGCCAAAGCCGCCGCGGGCAGGATGACCGCCGTTAGCACGATCGCCACCTGCTCTCGCGTCAGCATCTCGCTCAAGGCCGTCAGCGCCAGCACCGGAAAACCCATCCACATCATCAACGCGATTCGCCCCACCCGGGGCAAGCCCGGCGCCCACCCCGGCGCTTGAAACCTCTTGGCCTCCCCTCAGTTTACCCTGCCATGGCCTCCGCCAAATCCCGCCTCCTGCTCCTGCTCGGCGCCTGCGGCCTCCTCGCCGTCGTAGCCTTCGTCGCGACCGTGCTCCTGCTCGGCGCTGCCGTAAAGAAAACGGTCAACACCTTTGCCCCGCGCCTGACCGGCACCATCGTCACCCTCGACCACGCCCGCATCTCCCCGCTCACCGGCCATGGTACCCTCGAAGGCCTCTTCGTGGGCAATCCGAAGGGCTGGACCGGCCCCAAACTCGCCGAACTCGGCCGCATCCATCTCGACCTCGCCCCCACCAGCTTGCTCGGTGACACGATCACCATCCGCCACCTCACGATCGAACAGCCCGAGTTCGTTTACGAGACCCGGCTGATCCGCTCCAATCTCGGCGACCTCGTCAAAAACATCGAAGAGGCCACCGGCGGCGGCACCCGCTCCCCGCCCTCCCCGGACACCCCGGCGCCCGCGGCCGGCCCCGCCAAGCGGATCTGCATCCAACACTTCGAACTGCGCGACGCCCAGGTCGCCCTGCTCGCCGCCGGCGCCACGGTCCAGGTCCCCCTGCCCGATCTGGTTCTCACCGACCTCGGCACGCCGGAGAACGGTCTCACTCCCGGTGAACTCACGCTCGCAATCACCCGGCAAATCCTCGCCCAAATCGCCACCGCCGCCACCCGTGCCGTCGCCGACGGGCGCCTCAACCTCGACTCCGCCAAGGGCGCGGTGGACAAGGTCGGTGACGCCCTCAAAGGCCTCCTCGGCGGCCCCCGTGAAACGAAGCCCAAGGACTGAGTATCCGCGCCGAGCCCACCCCGCTCCCACCTCTGCGCCCCGGGCCGCTGTGCCGGCCGCCGCGGTGCGGCGCTGCATCCATCGCCCGCGCGTCCGCGTTGACGGCCCCGCCCGCTCAGCCACCGTGAGCGCATGTCCGCCCCGTCCTCCGCCCCTTCTGCCGTCCCCGCCGTCACCGTCACCTACTACATCGAGGTGCTGTCGTCCTGGTGCCATTGGGCCGAACCCGCCTGGGCGGAGGTCAAGGAGCGCTTTGCCGGCCGCGTCGGCTTCGAGTGGCGCGTCGCCCTCATGAATCCCGGGGACTTCCCCACCTCCCGCGAGCAATGCGACTGGTTCTACCGCCGCAGTGGCACCCATGTCGCGTCCCCGGTCATGCTGCATTCCGGCTGGTGGGAGGCGGAACGTCAGGGCCACTACGAGGCGCCGAACTGGGTGGCCGAAGCCGGACGCGATCTGCTCGGCCCCGCCGATGAACGCATCCGCCTCGCCCTCACCCGTGCCGCTCTGCTCGACGGCCAACGCATCGGCGACCTCGAAACCGCCGCCGCCATCGCCGCCTGCGCCACCGGCCTCGACGCCACCGTCCTGGCCGCCGCCGCCCGCTCGCCGGCCGTGCAGCAGCGGGTGACCGACTCCACCGACCGCTTCCACGCGCACCAGGTCAATCAACGCCCGACCTTCATCGTCGAAAGCCGCATCGGCGACAAAGCCGTCTTCGCCGGCCTCTGGCAGGCCGCTCCCCTGATTGCCGCCATCGAGCAACAACTCGCGGATGCCGCCCGCTACGCCAGTCACGCCACGCATTTCGGACCGCCTCCCGCGGTCTGAGCCGCCCCGTTCGCCCCGCCCGGGAAAAACGCAAAACGCATTTGAACGGGCCGTTCCGATCATTAAGGTCGGGTTCCTCGAGTCCGGCCGCCCCTTGTCGCAACCCCGGTCGGAACCCCCCACTAACCACCATAGGAGCATCCATGACACACGTTTCGCGTTTCACTTCGAGTTCACTCCGCGGCTGGCGCCGCCTCGGCCTGGGCGTGGCCCTCCTCGGCTCGCTCGCCCTGCCGCTCTCGGCGCAATCGGGAGGCGATGAGAAGAAAGAGGAGGTCAAGTACACCGCGGTCCGCGCGGCCGACGCCGACGAGGTGAGCGTCTCCTCCGCCGGGCAGCTTTCCCTTTCCATGACCCGCGCCCCGGCTTCTGCCGCCGACGCCAAGATACACGTGGTCAACAGCAACAACTACAGCCTCTGGTCCGGTCCCCTCACCCGGGTGGGCGGAAAGTGGACCGCCAAGCTCGACCTCGACGCGGTCGAAGCCCTCCTCATCGCCAACGCCATCCAGGCCGAGTTTCCGGGTGCCGCCACCGGCGGCAAGGACCTCCGCATCAGCTTCGTGCGCGACATGTTCGGCGAAAAACTCGGCCCCACCGCCGCGCTGGTGAAGCCCAATGAACCGCTCTTCTACGAGGCGCCCCAGGCGCCGGAACCACTCGAAACCGTCGACGGCAACGCCGACGCCATTCGCATGGCCAGCTACGCCATGGCTTCCCGCCGCTACGACGAACAGCTCGCCGCCTACTACCACCAGCTCGTCGCCGCCAAGGCCAGTGCCCACGCCCTCTGGAACGACCTCAAGACCGCCAAGCGCCTGCCCGACTGGCCCGACTCGCTCATCGCCGCCCAGGACCGTGCCTTCGCCGCCCTCGACGCCAAGGCCGAGGAGATCCTCGCCCAGCGCGAAAAGCACCGCCAGACCGCCGAGTCCGTTGTCAACACTTGGAACAGCGCCCACCCCGACAGCGACATCGACATCACCTTCCGCGCCAAGTCCTGACGTCTGCCCCGGCAGCTCCGTTCTTCCATTCACACCCTTTCACCCCGGCCGCCCGGCCGGGGTTTTTTCTTGGCCCCGCCTTCGCCTACAACAACGCCTCGCGCAGCGCCCCGATGCCCTCCTCCGGCCCCATCACCAGCAACAGGTCGCCGTCATGCAGGCAGGTATCCGGCGAGGGGCCGGTGTTGCGCTGGCTGCCGTGCTGCACACCCCCACGACGGTCACGCCGTAGGTCGATCGGATCGCCGCCTCCCCCAGGGTCAGCCCGCACAGCTTCGAGGCGGCCGTCACCAGCAACCGGGTAAACTGATGCGGGAGCTCCGACCGCTCCGGACTGCGCACACCCGTCTCCGTCAGGAGGGTCACCGCCTCCGCCAACTGCGCCTGCTCCGCCACGATCAGCAGGTGATCATCCGGCGAAAGCGGCATGTCCGGCGGCACGTCATAATGGGTCACGCCTCCGCGCTGCAGCGCGACCACCGTGGCTCCCGTCAAGCGGCGCACATCCGTCTGCTTGAGGGAGCGGCCCACCATGCAACCGTCGGCCGGAATCACCACCTCCGCCAACTCGACCGGCCAGGGATTCTTGCGCGTCATCGCCCGGATGGCATCGGCCACCGCTTCCCGCGCGCCACTGCGCGCCTCCGCCTCCATCGACGACATGACGGCAAACTCGAGCTGACTCTGCAGCTTCACCGCCCGCTTCCAGCCGATCACGAGCAGGATGATGGTGGTCAGCGCAAACACACCCAGCGAAGTGCCGGTGGGAAAATACGGGCCGCAGGC
This sequence comes from uncultured Opitutus sp., assembly GCA_965652375.1. Lineage (GTDB taxonomy): Bacteria > Verrucomicrobiota > Verrucomicrobiia > Opitutales > Opitutaceae > Actomonas. The sequence goes on along the minus strand of CBFGUO010000034.1, from coordinate 36,762 downwards.
GATGAGAAACAGGGTGACGAAACCGAAAAGGATGAGCGAAAACGCGCCCATGCGCAGGATGTCCCGCGCCGGCCCCTGCGCCACCAGCCGCAGCGCCGGGCGCGACAGCGCAATCTCCGCCAAGGCCAGCGTGACCACGTCGAGGCTGCGCAGGATGTCGACCAGGAAGGGAATCGCCGCCAGCGCCGCGCCGCCCCACAGGATGCGTTGCCAGGTGGAGTCGCCCAGAAACTGGGCCGAAAACGACGCCACGATGAGCAGCGCGTTGAGCAGCAGAAAGTCCACCCCCACCCGCGCCAGCGGCCGCCGCACCACGCGCAGGAAACTGCTCTCCCGCATCGTCAGCCGCACCGTATCGATCCAATCAAGATAGATCCCGAGCGCACTGCGCAGCTGCCGCGGCGCAAGACGCTCCGCCCAGCCCACGATGCGCGTACCCTGCGATACCGCCAGCGGGGTGAGCATGATGCTCAGCACCGCCACGCCGGTTGTGACCGCCTTGAGTGCAGGATTGGTCACGCCGAGGCTCAGCGCCAGCGACGCAATAACGAAGCCGAACTCGCCGATCTGCACCTTGGCCAGCGCCGCCCGCGTCGCCGTCGCCGGCGGCACCGCCGCCAGCACAAAACCCAGCCAGCAGGCCAGCAGTTTGCCGCCCATCATCAGGCCGGTCACGAGCAGGATCGTGCCCAGATACTGCCACAGCGCCGCCGGATCGATGAGCGTGCCGATCGTCACGAAGAACAGCGCCGAGAAAAAATCCTTCAACGGCGTCATGACGCCCTCGATGTCGTGCGAAATCGCACAGCGGGAAAAGATCGCCCCCGCCAGGAAGCTGCCCAGGGCCAGCGAAAAATGCGCCCGCTCGGCCAACAGGCTGACCGCGAAGATCATGCCCACCACGAACAGGGTCAGCGTTTCCGGATTCCCGACCTTGTGCAACAGCCGCACCGCCAGCGGCGCCATGAGTTTGCCGACGATGAACACCGCCACGACAAAGATGCCGACCAGAAAGGTCGTCTGCCCCACCGCCCCCAGATCCAGCTGACCCGACACCGCGACACCGGCGAGCACGACGAGCAGGATGATGGCGAGAATATCCTCCAGGATGAGCACCCCCGCCGTGATCTACGCATAGGGCCGGTGCATGTCGCCCCGCTCGCCGATGAGGTTGAAGCACACCATCGACGAGCTGATCGCGAGAATGCCGCCGAGGAACAGCCCCTCCACCGGATGCCACCCCAGCCATTGGCCCACGGACGTCCCGATGAGCCCCATGAGCATTGTCTGAAGCGCCAGGCCCAGAAACGACGCCGCCGCCACCGGCCGCAGTTTGCCGAGATCAAACTCCAGACCGATGTAGAACATGAGGAACAGCACCCCCAGTTCGCTCAACGACGAGAGGTTGTCGGCGTCGTGAATCGGGGTGTGCGGCAGCACGTGGGGACCGAGGAGCAGACCTGCCGCCAGATAGCCGATGATGGCCGGCTGCTTCATCCAGCGAAAGGCGATCGAAACAAACGCCGCCGCGGCCATCAGCCAGCCCAGGTCATGCAACAAATGAGACTCCTCCATATGCGGCGTTACCATCAGCCAGCCCGGCCCTCGCTCAAACCGAATTCGCACAAATCAAGCGATAGGCTGAATCTGCACCGCCCGCCCAAAGCGGCGCAGAGCGCCGGTATCGGTTTAGCGCCTATCCGCCCAAAGTGACACAGACATTCCTGTCTGTGTACCGCGTATAGGCACGTACACCGACAGGAATGTCTGTGCCACATCTGCTCCAGCTTGGGGCCAAACGCGCTTCTCCGGCTAAACGGATATGAGCACCGCACTCCACCGCGGCGCTGCACCGACGCGCGACGAGAGCCATCCTTTGGACTGCGGTGCTCGGCACCGCTTTCGCCCCCCAAACCTGCGGGCTTGACGGATCCGCCTCGATCCTGCTCTCTCGCGCTCCCGCATGATTCTCCCGGCCACGATCTCCGCGCTCAAATCCCTCCACGCCTCCGCCGTGGTGGTAGCCGCCATCGTGTCCGTCACCCGCGCACCGCGAGGAGAATAAGTGCCCGCCACTTTGCCCCCTCCGGTGCCACGCCGGAGGGGGTCTTTTTTTTGGGAGACCCACGACCGGCCGGACCCTGGAGAGGGCGAAACACCGCCAAGCCCACCCGACCATGAATCATCCGCCACCGCCGCCTCCCCGGCCCCCCCGACCGCTCCCGCTGGACGCGACCTGCGACCGAATCGTCGCCGCGCTCACCCGCCGCCTGCGCGAGACCGCCCGCCAGCTCGAGGAAACCGCCGGCCCTGTCGCCGATCACGATTTTCTCGTGCCCGTGCTCCACCCGCACTTCACCGACGCCCTCGGCCACGCCCGCCGCTGAGCCGATAATTTCACACTCCCGTCATAAGCCATTCATACCTCATGGATGTAGGGCTGCCGCTTGCCGGCATGCCGCTGGCTGACGGTGGATTGCCTGTGTGTCAGCCTGGCTGACGATGGCTGAGAGGCAGCTGCGGCACGCCGACGAGCGGCGGCCCTACAGTGGCCAACCTGTTCGTAATAAGAACAAGTGGGCGCAGCCGACGGCGGGTGATGGCCGCACATAAAAGCCGCACCCGTCATGGGTGCGGCTCGTGCATCGAGCGACGCGCAGAGGCGGCGCGACGCCTACAGCTTTTTCGTCAGCGACAGGTAGTAGAACCGGCCCTCGGCGTTGTAGAGGAAACCTGGATACCCGTTGGAGTTGCCTCCCCAGCCGCTGGCGAAGGGCGGATCCTTGTCGAAGAGGTTGCGCACCCCGACGGTGAAACGGGCGTCGCCATACCAGCGGTCGGAGTCGGCAAAGGCCGTGTAGTTGACCTGCAGGTCCCAGGTCGTGCGCGAGGCCACCTGCCGGATCGTCGCGGGATCGTCGGGCGCGGAGGGATCCCAATCGATGGCAAAGTCGCGGAAGCCGTCCGTGTAGTGACCGGTGAGGCTGGCCGACCAGTTGGCGAGACTCCAATCGAGCACGAGCTGGCTCTTCCACTGCACGTAACCATCGTCGGCGATGCCGGGGGTCGACACCACGCCGGTGGCATTGTCGAAGAGAATGTCGTCGGCCTCGCCGACGTATTCGAAGAAGGGTGCGCCGGGGAACTGCTGGATGCGCACCGAATCGAGGTAGCTGGCGTTGAGACTGATGTCGAAGCGGCCAAGCGTGTCGGTGGGGATCACGTAACTGGTCGCAAAGTCGATGCCCTGGATCTCGGTGTTGCCGAGATTGCGGAACACGCCGTTGACGAGGATGACGTTGCCGGCGTTGTCGCGCTCGACGCTTTCACCCGGCAGCAGCGGCTCGCCCGCAAAATCGCGGTTGATCACATCCTGGTGATCCACCGTGACCGTGCCGGCCCGTTCGATCCGCCACAGGTCCATTGAGAAGGTGAAGCCTTTCAGGGCGGCGGGCGTCCACACGAAGCCCACGTTGATGCTCTCGGTCTCCTCCGGGGCGAGCAGCGGGCTGGACGCAATGCTCACGTCCTGCTCGGGCTCGGTGTTGCCGGTGGCCGGATCGGTTACCGCGGTGAGCGTGTAGGTGAGTCCCGAGGCAAACAGCTCGTAGAGGGAGGGTTCGCGGAAGCCTTCACCGTAAGTCGCGCGAATGACGAACTCGTCGTTGAAGGGCAGCCACTTGAGCCCGAACTTGGGCACGAAGGTATCGAGGTCGCTGGTGAAGAACTTCTCGAAACGGCCGGCGACATTGAACGTCAGCAGCTGCGCGCCGGGCGTATCGCGCGCGAGCGGGATCTCGGCTTCGGCATACCAGGCACCGATCGAGCGATCGGCGTCGGTGATGTTGGCGGTCGAACTGCCGATCACGTCCCCGGAGACACCGAGGGCGTCGGGCGACTGCGAAATCGACTCGATGCGATACTCCACGCCGGTGGCGAAACCCACGTCGCCCGCCGGCAGGGTGAAGAGGTCGCCCTTGCCGAGCCGGATGAAGCCGAGACCCATGTCGGACTCGTTGAGGTGATGCAGGTTGACCGAGGCGTAGTCGACGACGAGGGCGTTGGTTTCGATCGGGTTCCGGTAGTAGCCGAACGGATTGTAGGGCACGGTGGTGCCGATGTATTCCGAGGAGTTGGGATCGAAGATCGGATCGGCGGCGTTCATCACCCGGTTGAGGCGCGAGATCGAGACCAGCGAGTCGTTGGAGGCCGTGTCGATGCGGCTGTAACGCAGGCCCATGTCGAGCGTCCAGTCGTTGAAGATCGCGTCGGACTTGAGGCCGAGGGTGATCATCATCGAGTCCGTATCCTCGCGGTAGATACGGTTGCCGAACTCGGCCAGGCGTGCGCGCGAAGCGCCGGAGATGTCCTGATTGAAGGGATTAAACGGATTGAAGGCACCGGCCGGGGCGGAGCGGGCACCGGCGTCCGCTTCGGCCGGGGTGAGGATGGGGTTGGCCGTGCGCGCGGGGATGATGATGGACACGCCGCCGGGGTTGGCGAAGTTGCCGGTGGCCGAGGGGGCGAGTTCGTTCACCGCCTGCGTGTTCTGGTAAATCATGTCGCCGTAGGCCCGCAGCGTGTCGGAGCCGAAGACCTTCTTCTCGAACGAGAGGAAGGCACCCGAACGCTGGTATTCGGGATAGGCGCCGGCGGTCTCGTTGAAGTTGTAAACCGAATTGCGGCCGGGGCCGTAGGTGTAGGCGGAGGCGGGCAGGTTGCCGTCGTTCTGTTCGCGGGCCTCATAGCTGGAAGTGAAGAACAAATCATCCGGCTCCCCCCCCCCGACGCCGGGCACATCGGCGCCCGGCGCCTGGCCCAGCGCCTCATTGGCGGCGGCACGTGTGATCTGAATGTTGATCGGACTCGAGTTGCTCGAAAGGAAGGGCGGCACCGCCGAGTAAGGACGGTCGGCGGCAAAAATGGCTTCGCGGTTGTAGAAGTTGAAACCGGCGGTGATCCAACCCTGCTCACCCGAAACGCCGGTCATGACGCTGACGGTCGTTTCGGAGGCATCCTTGGTACCGGTGTTACCGTAGCCGAGCGACACCTCCGTGCCCTCGAAGTCGCGGCGCAGGATGATGTTGACCACTCCGGCCACGGCATCCGCGCCGTAGGTGGCGGAGGCTCCGTCCTTGAGCACCTCGACACGCTCGATGGCAGAGATGGGAATGGCGTTCAGATCGACGAAGGCGGTCGTGCCGTCATTGCCGATCGGATAGGGTGCGACGCGCGATCCGTTGATAAGCACGAGCGTCGCGTCGGGACCCAGTCCGCGCAGGGAGGTTGACGAAGCCGCGGGCGTGAAGCCGGTGGCGTTGTTGGCGATGGCCACGGAACCGGCATTGGCTGCGGTCATGCGCTGCAGCAGTTCACCGGCGGTGGTGAAGCCGGATTGCTCGATCTCGCCCCGGTCCATGATCTCCACCGGGATGGTGCGGGCATCAAAGGCGGTTTCGGTGGTCGGGATGTGGGAGCCGGTGACAACGAAGGCTCCGAGGGTAACGGTCTCTCCTTCCGGGGAGTCCGAACTATCCTGGGCGATGACGGCGGGGGCCGCCAGCAGGGCGCAGCCCAAGGCCTGCGCCAGGACGCGGCGGGGCAGATGCACCGCGCGTGCAGTCGGGTTCATATTCATGGTTCGGGTAGTTTGTGTAAGCCAAAGCAACGGGAATGCGGCGCACCCCTGGTTTCGCTGCTTTGCGGCGAAACTCCCCCGCCCCTCCCGTCTCACAATCGCAATGCGACGAAGCGCGGCCCCGGCACGACCAGGAGCCGGCTCCACGCGTTCAAAATCCGTTCGTATCCGCAGCGCTGAGACGAAGGCTGCGACCACCTGCCGCGGGATCGGGTCCAATCCCCGGCCGCACGGGACGAACGCCGCGCATCCGGCCTCAGCCGACCAACGGCAGCTCGAACCGGCGCGCCTGGTCGATCCGCAGCCGCGAGATCCCGCGGCTGACCCGGCGCGCCGTCGCCAGGTCGTCATCAACCTCCCCTCCCGGCACCGGTCGCGCCTGCGCCGGACTGTCCGGATCCCAGTAGAACCAGCCGTCGTCCGCCTCGAAACACAGAACGGTATGACCCCAGCGCGAGGCGCCCTGCCCGCCGTAAAGCAGCAGCAGATGCGCATTTTCGACGGGCGCGCCGAGGGCCAGCAAGCGCTGATACCAGGCCACGCTACGCACGAAGCAGGCGTTGGGCAGCTCACCGCCGGCCGCCATCATCGTCTCCAACATCTCGATACCCATGAGCACGGAATCATCGCCAGCCACGACTTCGTGAGCGACAAACCCGGCATGCAGCCGCTGAAGAATGTCGCTCAGGTCGGCCTGGTCCCGCGCCAGCCGGCCGGCGAAGACCGACAGGCTCTGCGTCCCCTCGCGGGGCAGATAGATCCACAGCCGGTCGCCCAGCGCAAACACCGTCGCCCAGGCGACCGCCGGAAGCACGCGCGTGGGCATGCGATTGGTGATCCGCACAAGCTGCGCCCATTGGTGTTCGTCGAGCAGGGCATGGACCCGCCGGGCGGCGGCCTCGTCGGCGGCCAACCGCAGTCCGGGGCTTTCCCTCCCCCGCGCACTCAACACCAGCACCAGCCCGCACAGCCAAAGCAGGATCACGCGTGTCATGCCTTGCGCTTTTGCAGGAGCGGTTCCGCATCGGCGCCGTTGCGATCAAGCGCGCCAACTTCGCGACCAAGGCACAGCCCGCGGGGTCGGGCTGCGATCCGACCGCACGCGGCACACCGGTTTCCGTCTCCGCCGTGTCCCGCTGGCGCGACGGGAGCCGTCCCGTATTCGGGAAATCATTACGACGAACCGGTGTGTCCGGTGCGCGCGTGGCTATCTCAGAGCAGGGCCTTGAGGTGGCTCTGCAGCTTGTCCTGATAACCCCGGCTGAGCTTGAGTTTGGTGCCGTCCTGCAGCACCACCGCGTATTCGCCGACAAATGACGGCGAGAGTTTCCGCACGCGGTCGAGGTTGACGATGGTTGACCGATGGATGCGCACGAAGCGCTTGGGATCGAGGCGGGCTTCGAGTCGCGCCATGGTCTCCCGCATGAGGTGCGACTTCCCGCCGACGTGGAACTTCATGTAGTCGCCCTCGGCTTCGATCCAGTCGATCTCACTGGGTTTGAGAAAGAAAATCTCGCCGGAGGACTTCACCAGGATGCGGTCGTTGAAGCCGCCGTCGTTTTCGGCGCCGCCGGTGGCACCGCCGGCGAGCTGGGCGATGAGCTGGTCGACCTTGGCATTGAGTTCGGCTGTCTGACGCGAGCGCAGCGCCTCGCGCACGCGCTGCAGCGTCTCGGCAAAGCGCGCATCGTCGAAGGGCTTGAGCAGATAGTCGACCGCATGCACCTCGAAGGCCTGCAGGGCGTGCTGGTTGTAGGCGGTGACGAAGACGACCAGGGGCCTTTCGGCCGGCTCCAATCTGCGCAGCACGTCGAAGCCATCCCCCCCGGGCATCTGCACGTCCAGGAAAACAAGATCGGGCCGCACCTTGTGCACCAGTTTGACCGCGGCGGCCACGTCGCCGGCCTCGCCCGCGATCTCGAAGTCGGTCTCCTTTTTCAGCAGCAGACCGAGGCCGCGGCGGGCGGCGGGTTCGTCGTCGATGATGAGAACGCGATGCGGGGAGGCGGAGGGGGTGGCGGACATGGCGGACGGGGGTCGAGCGGAGGGCGGGTATAGGAGAGAATCAGATACGACAGGGCAGCACGATGGATACGGTCGTCCCCTGGCCCGGCTCGCTCTTGAGCACGAGTTGGCTGTGGGAGCCGTAGAGCCGGCTCAGCCGTTCGCGGGTGTTGGTGAGGCCGATGCCTTCGCGGGAACGGTCGGTGCGCGCCCCGTCGATGCCCAGCCCGTCGTCACTCACCTCGAGATGCAGACGACCGTCGCGCACCATGCCGGCGACCCGCACATGGCCGGGACCGTTCTTCGGCGCAACGCCGTGCAGGATCGCGTTTTCGATCAGGGGCTGCAGAAGCAGATTGGGGATGCGCGCTTCGAGCGCCTCCGTGGAGATCTGGGTATCCACCGACAGCCGATCGGCGAAACGCATCTTCTGGATGTCGATGTAGCGTTCCAGAAACTCCATCTCCTGGCGCACGGTCACCTCCTCGACCCGGGCCGTGTCGAGCGAGATGCGGAGGAGCGCGCTCAGTTTGGAAAGCAGGCTCACGGCCTCGCTGTTGCGCTCCTCGCGCACGAGCACCGCGATCGTGTTCATCGTGTTGAAGAGAAAGTGCGGATGCAGCTGCTGCTTGAGTGAACTGAGTTCGGTCTGCACCAGCCGCGACTCGAGCTGGGCGGCCTTGATCTGCTCGTTCTTGAATTTGCGGTAGATCTCGAAGGTGTACCCCGCCCCGAGAATCGCCCAGTAGAAGACCACGTCGATCAGGTTGCGGCCGAAAAAATTGCCCGCGGCCACCGCCCAGAAATCGACCAGCGGCTCCCCTTCCCGCACCATCACGAAGACGATGCGGGCCAAGTAATAGGTGCCCATGATCGCGAGACTCAGGCTGAGGTGAAAGCCGACCCCGCCCGCCCAGCGGCCCAGTCGCAGCGGCACCACCCGCCGCAACCACAGCACGACCGGCGTGAGCAATGTCCACAGGGCGACGCGTGCATACTGCGAACCCAGCACATCCCAGAAGGCGATCTCCGGCCGCGTTACCCGCACGGTGAAAAAGACCTCCGTGCTCAGGATCAGTCCGACCGCCGCCCACACGGCGATAAGCCCAATCCATTTCGAGTAACGGTTGTCCATGATCTGAGCGGCAGGGCCGGAGTGGTTGGCGTGCCCGATCTGAGGCGAAAGGGAAAGAAAATGCGATAAAACGCCGCTCAACCGCGACGAACGCCCGTGACGCCTCGCTCAAACGTCGCCCCGCGCATACCGGCCGGCGCGCGATTCCGAGTCGATCCGTTCGCCGCCCAAGCCGTCGGCCACCCACTGCGCCGCCAGGATCGGCGCCCATAATGCGCCCTTGGCCGCAAGCCCCCCGAGAATCCCCCGGGTGCGCGACGCGTTGATCCATCCTGCCACCGGACGCCGATCCGGCACCGTCACTCGCCGGCCGGCGAGCCCGTGGGCACCGTCAACGGTCCGGCCGGTCAACCGCTTCGCCGCCTCCTGCAACTCCGTTTGCCCGGCGACCGTCGGCTCCGGCGAGAGGTCATCGCGCACAAAGGTGGCGCCCACCCGCACTTCATCCGGCCCCCCACCCATCGGCATGATCCAGCGACCGTCGTTGAGCACCGTGTCCGCATCGAGCCCGGGCAGCCTTCCACAGAGTACTTCGCCTTTCGAAACCTCCCACGGCGCCCAGGCCGGATCCGCCTGCGCGCCCGTGCACCAGATCACCCGCCGCCGCTCCGCCAGCGCCGCCGGCGTTGTCTCCGCCTCGGTCAATCGCCCCGTCGCCCGCCATCGCTCCCGCAGGCTCTTGATGATCGTCGCCGTATCGACCTGAAACGTACCACGCAGCCACAACCCGTGGTCGTCCCGCGCATCCACCCACCGCGCCACCTCCGGCACGGCGCAACGCGTCTCAAAGCGCGCCCGTTCCGCCGCGTCGCGAAACACCCGCCGCAAGCGCAGCTCGCGCACCACACTGCAACCCGCCTCCGCCTCCCATTCGCGATAAATGCGCAGCGCTTCATCGCGCCATTCACCGAATCGCCAGGTCGGCACCAAGCGCCGACCCGTGAGCGGACTCACCAGACCCGCGCCGACGCGCGACGCGGCGGTGGCTTGTCCCCGATCGATGATCTGAAACTCGACGCCCGCTCGCTCGCAAAACCAGCCCAGCAGCGAGCCGGCAATGCCTTGGCCGACAATGGTCAGACTCCCCGCCATGCGCCGCCCTCCTCACGCGCAATGGTCGCCCGGCCCGTGCACGTGGCCATGCGCCAACTCCTGCGCGGTCGCCGCCCGCGTCGCCACGACCTCCACGTCGAACGTGAGGTCCACGCCCGCGAGTGGATGATTGGCATCGAGCATCACGCCGTCGTCCTCAATCGCGACCACCGTCACCACCGGCGCCCCGCGATCGGGTCCGGTTTGAAACTGATCACCCACCTGGAGTTCGCCCTGTACCGGCAGCACGTGCCGCGGCACCTTGCGCACCTGCTCCGGATCGCGCTCACCGTAGGCGTCCGCCGCCGGCACCGCCACCAAACCCTTGGCGCCAGCCTCCCAACTGCGCAGGGCCGCATCGAGTCCGTCGATGATCATGCCCGCCCCTTCTAGATACGAAATCGGCTCCCCGCCCCGCGAAGTATCCAGCAGCTTCCCGGCGGCATTCTTGAGCGTGTAGTGAAAGGTAACGACGCGACGATCGGACGAACTCATGTGCCCGCATGGTCGGCCCCGTCGGCGCAACGGGGCAACGTCCGAATGGAGATTCTCACACCACCCACACCTGCACGCTCGTGATGCGCGGCAGCCGCGCCGGCAAAGCCTGCCAGGTCTCTCCGGCGTCTTTCGAAACATACACCTCGCCCCCTGTCGTGCCCAGGTAGACGCCCGTCGGCTCCAGCGTGTCCGCCGTCATCGCGTCGCGCAGCACGCCGACAAAGCAGTCCCGCTGCGGCAGCCCCGCGGTCAACGCCTTCCAGGTGCGGCCGCGATCGCGCGAGCGCCAGACCTTGAAGGCACCGTCCGGCACCACGCGGTAGCTGTCGCGCACCAGCGGCACGACAAACAAATCCTCCGGCGTCGCCGCCAGCGGGAAGCCGAAGTCGTGCGGCAGACCGTCCGAGATCTTCGTCCAGGAATCGGCCCCATCGATCGAGCGATAGACCCCGAAGTGAAACTGCAGCACGAGCGCGTTCGGCGCGGCCGGATCGAGTGCCAGCCGGTGCACGCAGCGGCCCATGTCCTCGCCCTGGATGAACTCCGGTGCGACGTTGGGCAGGCCCTGGTTGCACAGCGTCCAGGAAGCGCCGGCATCTTCGCTGCGAAACACGCCGACCGCCGAAATCGCCACCCACAACCGATCCGCATTGTGAGGATCGACCACGATCGAGTGCAGGCACAGGCCGCCCGCGCCCGGCATCCACATCGCCCGCGTGGGATGGGCCTGCAACGCGGTCAGCTCGTCCCAGGTTTCGCCGTCGTCACGGCTGACAAACAGCGCCGCGTCATCGGTGCCCGCATACCAGGTGCCGGGTTCCGACGGATGCCCCGGCACGATGCGCCAGATGTGCTTGAGCTTCGCCTCGCTGCCCTCGGCAAAGGCCGGATCGCGCTGGGCTTCGCGCCAAGTGGCGCCGCCGTCCTCGGACAAGCGGATCGTCGCGCCCTTTCCCCACTGCTCCGTCCCGACAATCAGCCGACCCTGCGCATAGTCGCCGCCGACGGAAAACACCTCCATGCCCGGCAGGTGTGGTCCGGCGAGGGTCCAGTCCGCACGACCTCCGTCGCTCTCGTAGAAAAAGACACCTTTGACCGTGCCCAAACCGAGCACGACTTTGCGCGACGAAGGGGTAACACCGGACATGGTCCGGACGATGCGCGCTCCCGGTCGGGATTCGAGCCGAAAACCGACCCGTCACCGAATCGGCAGACCGGTTCAAGACCACCCGCGACCCTGCCGCTCCGCGCACTCGCCCCAGTGGCTACGAGCGTGAGCGAGTGGAACGACCGTCGGGGACCACCACCGCTTGCGCATGCCGCTTGCGACCGCTTTCACACCAATACCGCTCCACCACCCCGTCGCGCGTTTCGACGATCACCGTGCGATCAAGTTCGGTCCGGGAGCCCACATCGAAAACACAGAGCAGCGCCGCATCGACCTCTTTGATCTTGGTCGATTCGTAACGCAGGATCCGGGTGGCTTCGGCAAAGGTTACCGGTGAGCCGATTACATCGCCTAATCGGCTCACATTTTAGGTGGATTGTGAGCCGATTATGTCATCTATTCGGCTCATGACCTTCAACTGGCAGCAGCCCGACTGGCCCCACTTCCGCTACGACCTTGCGGCGGTGGAGGCCGAATTGCGCCAGTTCTCCGACCAAGCCGGTCAGGTCACCGGTCTGCTGAAAGGCCTGAGCGAACCCGAGCGAACCGATGCGCTTGTGCAGCTCATGGTAGCGGAGGCGGTCAAAACCTCGGCGATCGAAGGCGAAGTCCTGAGCCGACCCGATGTGATGTCATCGGTGCGCCATCGCCTCGGCCTGGCGGACGCGCCCCCGCCGACCGCCGACCGCGCCTCCGCCGGCGCGGGCGAACTCATGGTGGCCGTGCGCCAATCCTGGGACGCGCCCCTGGACGAGCAGACCCTCTTCGCGTGGCATCGCGTCCTCATGCAAGGGAACCGCCGCGTCGTCGTCGGCACTTGGCGCACGCACGCCGAGCCCATGCAAGTCGTCTCGGGTGCCGTCGGCAAAGCGAAGCTGCATTTCGAAGCCCCTCCCTCTTCCCAAGTGCCCACCGAGATGCACCGGTTTATCGAGTGGTTCAACGCAACGCGCAATACGGTGACCGAAGCCCCCGAGCGCGCCGCGCTGGTGCACCTCTATTTCGAATCGATCCACCCCTTTGAAGACGGCAACGGCCGCATCGGTCGCGCACTCGCGGAAAAGGCGCTATCACAAGGACTCGGGCGCCCTGCCACCCTGAGCCTCTCGCGCACGATCGAAGCCAACCGCAACGCCTACTACAAGGCGTTGGAAACCGCGCAGCGCTCCAACGAAGTCACACCGTGGTTGCGCTACTTCACCGCGACCGTGCTGGCGGCGCAACGGGACGCCGAGGCGATGGTCATGTTCGTATTGAACCAAGCCCGGTTCTTCGACCGCCACCGCGACCAGCTCAATGACCGCCAACTCCGCACGGTCCGCCGCATGCTCGAAGCCGGCCCGGGCGGCTTCGACGGCGGCATGAACGCGCGCAAATACGTCTCCCTCAACCGCGTCTCCAAAGCCACCGCCACCCGCGACCTCCAACACCTCGTCGAATGCGGCGCGCTGCGGCCCGTTGGCGCCGGCCGCAGTGCAAGGTATGAGCTGGGACTGCACTAAAGCACCCCCGCTTTCCGCCTCGGGCACCTCGGAAGCCAAGGATCAAAATCCACGTTAGCCCGGGCGACGGTCGCGGTGAGCAACAGGTTGCATGCCCTGCCAACGTGACCTTTGTCATCGAAAACGTGGGGCACCTTCCGGGTATTCGCACGGGAGCCGATTACCTGTTGCTCGCACGGCAGACCATCGAAATGGGAAATGCGGAAATCGAGTTTTTGGATACTCCCACCCAAATCTTCATCGACGGTCTTCCCTTCTATACCCAGCAGGCAAAAGTTCCTCTGGGAAATCTGGTGATCGCCCAGAAATTCTTCGCCCGCCGAGTGGGTGACTACGTGCTCGTGATTGGGATGAACTACGTCTCTGGTGCAGAAGAAAGCATCGTCGATGAGGTCTTTTCGACCATCCGTAATATCAATCGATCCTAGACGATCCCCGCGAGGCCGTGGAGGCTTTGGTCATTCATGCACGATCGCGCTGCATGAACCATAGTCGCTCAAGCGCATTGATTGACCGCGGGGGCTCGGTTTCAGGCCGCAAATCAAACCACGGCTTGCTTCCCGCGAAATGCAGCAAACGGCATGACTCCAATCCGGTCGTGTCGGCGTAATCCTTTTTGATCAGGTTGTAGTCCGGCGGGAGCAGGTCGACGGCGATATTCTCCGCGGCAATCCACCGGTTGAGGATGCCCTGATCTCCCGCGTTGTAGCCGCCGCGACCGGGTTGCGTGCGGGCGATCTCCTGCAGGCGGACGATGGTCGCTGCGCCTTGGATCGAGCGGCCGATCGAGAGCACGCCGCTGTTGATTTCGGTCGCGTGGCCCTTGTAGGCGCGGGTTTTGCGGAAGCCCGTGTCCAACGCCGCGCGCAGCGGTGCCGGGCTCGCCTCCAACAACGCGGGCGCTAGGCGCAGGCAGAGGATGTCGCTGTCGAGGAAAACGTTTCGCGCAAAGCCGAAGTCAGCAAAAGCCTCGAACTTGAAGAACGTCTGCGCGTGCCGACGGGAGTGGCGCTTCTTGTAGGGCCGGATGTCCGCGTAGGGCGCCGGCTCGATCGTGATGCAGCGGTGGCATTGGGCGCGCAGCGCCGCTTCATCGAACACAGTCGCGTCCACGCTCAGCGCGATGACGGGCAGAGGCGGATTGTGGCGACGCCAGGAATCGAGCAGCCGCAGGGTGCCGGGCAGATACAGTGCGTCCGTGAGCACAACGAGGCAGCAGTCAGGCGTGACGGGATCTTGTTCCAAGCGACAAAGCGTGGTCTCACCACCGCATCCCGACAAGCGACGAGCGGACGCCAACGACTTCGCGATCGGTGGTTACGAGCGTAAGCGAGTGGATGCCGCCGCCCACTCACTCACGCTCGCAGCCACCCCGTGAGGCGGCACCCGCAGCCGGCTCCGTCGCCACACTATGCGGCCGCCCCCCTCACCCGGCCCCCTACTGCGACGCCTTCACCGCCACCACGATCACGGCGATCACCAGCAGGCCGGCGAGGATCGCGCCGGTGATCTTCCAGGCACTCCACGGGCGCTCGCCCTGCACTTCGCCGGTGCGGGCATTCACGAGAAAGCGATACACCTTGTCGCGGTAGCGGTAGGCACTGATCCACACCGGTAGCAGGATGTGTTTGAACGTGATGCCGTGATAGGTCGTACGACGGTCGTGGATCTGTTGCTCGTCGCCACCGATGTCGGTCCGGATCGTCTGATCGATCGGTCCCGCCATCTGGCGCTCCGCGTCGGTAAAACCGGTTTCCAGATCGACCGAATACCGCTCGGTGCGAAAGCCCGCCAGGTAGGCGCGGTCGGTCGCCACCAGGTCCGGCAGTCCCCAGGGCTCCAACGCGCGCACGTATTTGTCCGGCAATGACGTCGAGGCCGGCACCAGCAGGTCGTCGAAGCGATTGTGCACCTCGCCGCTGGCCGGATACCAGCGGGTCTTGCGCACCTGGCGGCTGCGGCGAACGGTCTTCCCATTGGCATCCGTCGTGGTGTAGTGCTCCGTCACCCAATAGTGGATACCGCGCATGCCCACGTAGCGGGTCGAGCAGTCGGTGTCGTAGGTCCAGTGCGGAAGGAATACGCCCTGCAGCCGGTTGGCCGTGTGGCGCATGCGTTTCAGCGCGTTGGGCGCAAACCACAAGCCGGCGAGCCAGCGCGTGAACGACTGGCGCGCGTCCTCCGCCGGCACCTTGAACGGCAGCAGGGCCTGCGGCTCCACCAGTATCTGCTCCTCCTGCCCGGCTTCGACCGCCACGCCGCAAAACGGGCAGTGGTCGTGCGTGACGTTGGGCGCGAGCGTCGACTCGGCGCCGCAACTGCCGCACTTGGCCGTCGCCACCCGCAGTTCGGATTTTGCTTTCGCGCCCTCGGCCAGAAACGCCCGGAAGTCGCGCTCGCCGACGGCGTCGACCAGCACCGGGATCACGTTCTCGGTCGCGCAATACGGACAGCGCAGGGACTGCGTGCCGGGCGCGTAACGCACATCGGCACCACACTGCGAACAGGACAGCTCGCGTTCTTCACCGGAGGGAGGTGACTCGGCGGATTTCATTCCGGTCCAAACATTCCTATCGCGCGCAGTCGCTCCCCGGAGAACGGACGTCCTCGTCCGTTCATCACTGCCGTAACGGAGCTGGAGCTCCGTTCTCCTGCCTGGAACGCACGAGCCATGACGAAGCCGTGCATCGGTTTCAGGCCGAAGGCGGAGGAGGCGGCGGGGGCGGCACGGCGGCAAACACGCCGGCGAGTTCCGGCACCTGCCCGGCCGGCAGCCAGCCCGACTGGCCTTCGCGCCACACCAGCGACTGCGGCGTGAACGCGCCGGCACCGGCGCGCAGCTTCAGGGCGTTGAGATCGAACGGACCGGTCGTCTGGCCGTTCTCGGCGAGGTGAAAACTCAGTGCGGCGGGCGGAGGCGGCGGCGGGGTCGCGCGGCCGGCGTTCTGGCCGGCCATCATGTTGCCCATCTGCTGCGCCATCGCGAACCCCATGCCCAGTCCCATGCCTTCGGCGGCACCGCCCCCGGCGGGGTTCTGCGCCGCCTTCTCCATCGCGGTCGCGGCCTGGAACTTCGTGTATTGGTCGAGGTTGCCGAGGATGCCCATGCTGGAGCGCTTGTCCAAGGCCTCCTCCACGGCCGGCGGCAGCGAAATGTTCTCCACCAGCAGCGTCGAGAGCTCCAGCCCGTAGCCCGTGAAGTCGGGCGCGATCTTCGTGGTCACGAAGGCGCCGAGTTCCTCGTAGTTCGCCGCCATGTCGAGCACCGGGATGCGGCTTTCGCCGATCGCATCCGAAAAACGCGCCACGATCAGATTGCGGAGCTGGTCCACGATCTCCTCGGTCGTGAAGTTGCCGTCGGTGCCGACGATCTCGCGCAGAAACACCGCCGGCTCCGAGACCTTGATCGCATAGGTGCCGAAGGCGCGCACCCGCACCGGACCGAACTCGGCGTCGCGCAGCGTGACCGGGTTCTTCGTGCCCCACTTCTGGTCCACGAAGCGGCGGGTGCTGACGAAATACACCTCCGCCTTGAAGGGACTTTCAAATCCGTAGGCCCATCCCTTCAGCGTCGTGAGGATCGGGATGTTTTGCGTGGTGAGGGTGTAGGTGCCGGGGCCGAAGACATCGGCCAGTTTGCCCTCGTTGACGAAGATGGCGGCCTGCCCCTCGCGCACCACGAGTTTGGCGCCGTACTTGATCTCGTTGCCGTAACGCTCGAAGCGTCGCACGAGCGTGTTGTTGGAGTCATCGAGCCACTCGATGATGTCGATGAGCTCGCCTTTGAGTTTGTCCCAGAATGCCATGGTGATTGGAGGGGGTCGAAGGTTGAACAAATGACCGGACGGCAGGGCCGGAAGGCCGGGATCGTTCCCACCACAGTGCGAGCGAGGCGCGGGCTCAATCGAATTTCCGTGCCCAAGAAAATCGGCGGGCAAATGTAACGCCCGCCACCTGGCCGTCCTCAACCTTCCGCGCGCAACACTTCCAGCGGCGGGTGGTTCGTCACGCCGCGGTTGGAGAGCAGCCCGGTAAGCAGCGTGATCGTCGCCACCGTGATCACCGCCACCACCAAAGTCACCGGCGACACGACACCGACGGTCTCGAACACGAACTGCGCGAGCAATCCGTTCGCCACGACCGCGAGCCCGCAACCCACCACTGCCGAGAGCGCCCCGAGCACGGCGTACTCGACGAGTTGGATCTGCCAGAGCTGGCGGCCGGTCGCGCCGAGGGTGCGCAGCAGCACGACCTCGCGCAGGCGCTGCAGGCGTCCGCTCATCATCGTGCCCACCAGCACGATCACCCCGGTCGCCACCGTGAACAGGGCCATGAACTGGATGACGAACTGCACCTTCTCAAATATGCTGTCGAGGGTCTCGAGCACGAGCTGTAGGTCGATCGCGGATACATTGGGCAAGGCGCCGACAATGGCCTCCTGCACCCGCGCCGAATGCGCGGGGTCGGCCACCCGCGTCGCGGCGACATAGAACTTGGGCGCGGGTTCGAGCACGCCGACCGGAAACACCACGAAGAAGTTGGGCTCCATCCGGCGCCATTCCACTTCCCGCAGGCTCGCCACCCGCGTGCGGATCGGCAGGCCCTGCACATCCCATTCGATCTCGTCGCCGAGGGCCACGTTCATCTGGTCGGCGAGACCGCGCTCCACCGAGATCGGCACGACGCTGGTGCCGTCCCACTCCAGGGCGCTCACCCACTCGCCGGCCACGAGGCGCTCGGTGCGGTCGTTGAGGTGATCGCGGAAGGTGGAACGGTATTCGCGGCGCAGCGTCCAGTCGGCCACCTGGTTGTCGCGGTCGCGCAGGATTTCGCTGACCGGCCGACCTCTCACCTGCGATACGCGCATCGTCACGATGGGCGCATCCGCCTGCATGGGGGCGTTCTCGCGCTGCAGAATTTCGCGCAGCGGATCGATCTGGTCGTCCTGAATGTCGAAGAAGAGCAGATTGGGCCGGTCGCTGCCCCCGGCCCCGGCGATCTGCGCCAGCAGGGTCGAGCGCGTGAGCGCGAGGGTCACGATGAGGAAGGTGCCCAGACCCAGGGCCAGCAACAGCAGCACGGTGCGGTTGTTCGGCCGATGCAGGTTGGCGATGCCCTGCCGCCACACATAAGGCGCGCGCTTGGGTGTGAAACGCCGCGCCGCCCAGGCGACGACCTTGCCCAGCAGGCCGAGCACCAGGAAACTGACCGCCAGCGTAACCAGAAACCCAATACCCACCTGCCACCGCGGCGCCTGCCGCAGGGCGAAGACCGCCACGATGCCGACGATGCCGGCATACACCGCCCAGCGCCACGGATCGCGGTTGGCCGCTGTTTCCGCCACGGCCGCGCGGATCGCCACCAGCGGCGACACCCGCCGCACCGCCAGCAGCGGCAGCAGCGAGAAGAGTCCGCAGATCAACAGGCCCGCCGCCGCACCCTTGAGCACCACACCCCACGCGATGCCGAAGTCCACCTCCACCGGCAGCATCTGCGCCACCAGCCGCGGCAGCGCGAGCTGCACGCCCACGCCCACCGCCGCGCCCACCGCCGAGCCGATGAGTCCCAGCACGAGGCCCTGCACGAGATAGACGCCAAAAGCCGTGCGCGCGCTCGCGCCCAGGCAAAGCAGCACCGCCACCGTGGGAATCTTTTGGCGGATGTGCACATGGATCGCACTAGCCACGCCGATCGCGCCGAGAAACAGCGCCACGAAGCCCACCAGGCTGAGAAACGAATAGACGTTGCGCACGCCGTTGCCCAGTTCCCGTTTGCGTTCCTCGACCGTGTCGTAGCCGAGGTGCTCCTCCGGGTAGGCGCGCCGGAATCGCTGCTCAACTTCCAGCGGATCGCTGCCGTCGTCGAACACGATGTAGCGCCGGTGCCGCGCCAGGCTGCCCGGCCCCAGCAGGCCGGCGCCCTCCAACTCGCTCAGCGGGATGAACACCCGCGGCGACAACATCGCCACGACCACCGAGTCACCCGGAATCTGCTGCAAGGCGCCCACCACCGTGAAGGTCTCCGTGCCCAGCTTGATCGGATCGCCCACCCGCACCCCGAACTGGGCCATCAGGGTTTCCTCCATCACCGCCACCTTGCCGCCCGCCGCCAACCGGGCCGGGGCATCGGCCGGCACGGACTTGAAGTCGCCATAAAACGGATACGCCCCGTCGAGCGCCCGCAGCGTGGCCAGGCGGGTGCGATTGCCGGCCGTGGGAAACACCACCATGGTCGACAACGCGATTTCCTCCGCCTGCCGTCCGCCCAGTGCATCGAGTTCGGCGGCCACCTCGGCCGAGAAGGCCTCCCGCCCCTGCACCCGCAGATCGGCCCCGAGCAGGGTGCGCGCCTGCGCATCGATGGCGTCGCGCAGGTTGTTGTTGAACGAACCGATCGCGACCAGCGCGGCGACGCCCAGCACGATCGAAAACGACGCCAGCACCAGCCGCCGCCGCGAGGCCCGCGAATCCCGCCATGCCATCTTCAGGATGAAACGCATCACTTTTCGAAAGCGGAAGTTTGTGCCCACGAAAGACACGAAAAAACACGAAAGGGACTCATCGGACGATGCGCTCCCATTCGAGTTGAGGATAATGGCCAAAGTTGACCAATAGGCCCAGCCTTGCGCCGGTTGCACTCAGATAATTGAGAACCTGCGCGCGGTGCTCATCGCGAAGTTGGGATACCGCCTTCACTTCGACGATGATGCCGCCGAAACACCAAAAGTCCGAGAAATAGGTCTTGCGCAGGCGCCGACCCTTGTAGTCGAGCGGATGCTCTTTCTGCGCCACAAACGGGATCTTTCGCAGCTCGAATTGGATCTCCAAGCACTCCTGAAAAACATCCTCCAGAAATCCATGCCCCTTATCCTTGTAGACTTCGAAACAGGCTCCGACGATTTGATAACATTCTTCAGGATAGATCAGCTCACTCATGGTATTTCCTTTCGTGTGATTTCGTGTTTTTGGTGGGCCAGTAAAATTCCCGGTCGCGCCTATTCCTCCACCACCACTTCGCCGCCGCGGAGGCGGAGGACGCTGCCGCAGAGTTTCGCCAGCTCGAGGTCGTGCGTGACCATGATGAGCGTCGTGCCTTTTTCGTGGTTCAGGCCGAAGATGAGTTCCTGCACGGTATGCGCCGTCGCGCCATCCAGATTGCCCGTCGGTTCGTCGCAGAACAGGATCTTCGGCTCGTTGATGAAGGCCCGCGCCAGGGCCACGCGCTGCTGCTCGCCACCGGAGAGCTGCACCGGATAATGGTCCGTGCGCTCACCCAGGCCCACCCGCGTCAGCAACTCCACCGCCCGCGCCTCCGCCTCAGGCCCACCCGCACCACGCAGCTCCAGCGGCACCAGGACGTTTTCCAGCGCCGTCAGGGTCGGCACCAGCTGGAAGTTCTGGAACACGAAGCCCACGTGCGCGCTGCGCACCCGCGCCCGCTCGTCCTCGCTCATCGCCCCGATCGGCTCGCCGGCCACCACCACGTCGCCGCTGCTGGGACGGTCGAGACCGGCGCACAGGCCCAGCAGGGTCGTCTTCCCGCTGCCCGAGGGCCCGAGGATCGCGAGCGATTCGCCGGCCCTCAGTTCGAAGCTCACCTCCTTCAACACGGTCAACGGTCCCGCCGCCGTCGGATAGCTCTTGGTCAAGCGCTGGACTTTCAACATCGATTGCACACTCATGGACGAAGGCGCGAACCAAACGCTCCGCCCCTCGATGTGCAAATGACGAAGCTGCTTCGCCTTCTCTTTCTTGTTCTTCCGTTGATCGTCGGCTCCGTCCTGACCTCGGCCCGCGCGGCCGACGACCCCGCCGCCGCCCGCCGCACGGTGCTGTTTTACGGCGACAGCCTCACCGCCGGCTACGGCCTCGACGACCCGACGGTCACCGCCTTTCCCGCCCTCATCGAGGACAAGCTGGAGGCGGCCGACCTGCCCTACCGCGTCGTCAACGCCGGCCTCTCCGGCGAAACCTCTTCGGGTGGTCTCCGCCGCATCGACTGGGTGCTGCGCCAGCCGGTCGACATCTTCGTCCTCGAACTCGGTGCCAACGACGGCCTGCGCGGGCTGCCGCTCGATCTGCTCGAAGCCAACCTGCAGAAGATCATCGACCGCGTGCGGGCCAGAAATCCCGAGGCCAAGATCGTCCTGGCCGGCATGCAGATGCCCACCAGCATGGGCGGCTACGCCGATGAATTCGCCGCGGTTTACCCGCGCCTCGCGGCCGCCAATGACGCCACCCTCATCCCCTTCCTGCTCCAGGGCGTGGGCGGCGTGTCCGACCTCAACCAGAGCGACGCCATCCACCCCAACCCCGCCGGCCACCGCATCATTGCCGAGACGGTCTGGAACCACCTCGAGCCGCTGGTCACCCCTTCGTCCTGAGTCGCCGCCATGCCCGCGCGCGTCCGCCCCTTTTCTCTGCTCCCCGTCCTGCTGGCTGCAGCCGTGGCCGGCTTCACGCCCGCCCGGGCCGCCCTGTCGGGCACCGCCGCCCTCACGGTGCTGCACGATGACAACACCAGCAACTCCATCCGTGCCCAGAAAGCCGATACGGCGATCGGCGGCGAAGTGAGCCTCGGCACCCTCCGCGTCATCAACCGCGACCGGCAGGGCAGCCTCCAGGCGACCGCCGGCGCCACGGCCTGGCAGCAGTGGGACGGACTCGACCTGCAGACCGTCGAACTCACCGCCCGCCTGCGCCGCAAGTTCGGCCTCGGCGCCTACGCCCATCGCCTCGACCTCAGCGCCACCCCGGGTTACCGCTTCGCCGCGACCGACGAACGCGCCGCCGCCGTCCTCCACCTCGAAGCCGCCTGGACGAAGCGCCTTTCGCCCGCCTTCACCGTCCACGCCGCCGCGGCGGCCGATCGCGCCGACGCCCGCCGCGGGGTGTATTCGACGACCGGGCACAGCTTCGGCGCCGGCGCCGCCTGGGACATCACCGAACGCTGGCGCCTCGCCGCCACCGCCCGCACCCGCCGCGGCGACCTCGTCTCCTGGTGCCGGGCCAGCTGGCCCGAATTCACCGGCTCCAATCCGTGGCTCGACGGGATCTTCGGCGGCGACTGGTTTCCGTACCAGACGGTGAGCCGCACCCACGCCGTGCACGTGGGACTCTCCTGCGCGCTCGGACGGGACACGTCCTTCACGCTCAGTGCCGATTTCTCCCGCTCCAGCGCGGTCGCCGCCCGGCACGTTTACCACAACGAAATCCTCGGCCTCCACGTTCAACATGCCTTTTAATCGACTGCCCTTCACCGTCGGCATCGCGGCTGCACTCTGCCTGGCGGCTCCCGCCGGCGCCGACGGGTCGTTGACGGTCCGCGCCAGCGACCAGACCGCCGCCCCCGTCGAGGAACTTGTGGTCTGGCTCACTCCGCTCGATCGCGAGCCGCCGCCCGCGCCACCCGCCCAGCACGCCGTGGTTGAGCAGAAGGGCGAGGAATTCATTCCCTATATCTCCGTCGTGCGCGTCGGCACCGAAGTCAGCTTCCCCAACCGCGACAAGGTCCAGCACCACGTCTATTCGCTTTCCCGGCCGGCCAAGTTCGAGATTCCGCTGCACGGTGGTGACGACACCGAATCGGTGGTGCTCGACAAGCCCGGCATCATCCCGGTCGGCTGCAACATCCATGACTGGATGATTTCGCACATCGTCGTGGTCGACACGCCCTGGTTCGGCCAGACGGATCCGAGCGGCACGGCAATCCTCAGCGGCCTGCCCGCCGGGCGCTATAAACTCGAGGCCTGGCATCCGCGGCTCCGCCAGACCGCCGAGCAGGAGATCGCTCTCGTCGCCGACGCCTCCCGGACGGTCGACCTGAGCCTGCGCCTGCGGCCCGACCGCCGCCTGCGCCGCGCGCCAGCCGGCGAGGGCCGCGGTTACTGAACTCCGCCGCTCGCCCATGATCCGGTTCCGCAGCTTTCGTGCGACCCTGCTCACGGTGATCCTGGGCTCCATCGCGGTGACCCAGATCGCCACGTTTACGATCGTCGCCGCCATCAGCCAACGCGAGGCCCGCCGCGAGATCGAACTCGATCATCAGGCTGCCGCCGAAGCCTTTTCCCGCGTGACCTCCGACCGGGTGCACCATCTCGCCGTGAGCGCCACGGCGGTCGCCAGTGACTACGCCTTCAAGGAGAGTTTTTTCAACCTGCTCGACGATCCGCCAACGCTGCACACGATCTTCACCAGCGCGAGCAATCGCATCGGGGCCGACCTCAACGCGTGGGTCGATCTCGACGGCAACACCATCGCCTCCCAACCCACGGCCGACAGCGAGGTCTTCGCCGGACTGGTGGCCCGCGCCGATGAAAGCGTCGATACCCGCGCCACCGGCTACCTCGAGCACAACGGCCAGCTCTACGTCGTGGCCGCCGTGCCGATCCGCGCGCCCGTCGTCGTCGCGTGGTGGGTCGTGGGCATGCGCGTCGACACGGTGCTCGCCGGCATCCTCCGCGAGATGACCGGCATCGAGGTGAGTTTCGCCAACTCCCGCCGCCAGATCGTCGCCTCCTCGCTGCATCCCGTGCGGCAGGAGGCCCTTGCGGAGAGCCTACCCGACCTGGATGCCGGGAGTGACGGCATTCACCAACTCCGGCTGCACAACGAGGAAACCCTGGTCAGTCTGCGCCCCGTCCGCCTCGAGTCCGGGGGACACCTGTTGACGATCCTGCAGTACTCGCTGGATGAAAAACTCGCGCCCGCCCGCCGTCTCAGCCGCATCATCCTGCTCATCAGCATCGGCGGCATGGCCCTCGCCACCGTGCTCGGCGCCGGCCTCGCCCGACGGCTCAGTCAACCCGTGCAGGACCTGGCCGAGCACACCCGGGTCATCGCCGCCGGCGATTATTCCACCCGGCTGGAACTCGACCGCCGCGACGAACTCGGCGACCTCGCCCGCGCCTTCAACGCCATGAGTTCCGGCCTCGCCGAACGCGACCAGGTGCGCGACCTGCTGGACAAAAACGTGTCCCCCGAGGTCGCCGCCCAGCTCATGCGGGAGGGCGCTGCGCTCGGCGGCGAGGAGCGCGAGGTCACGATCCTTTTCGCCGACCTGCGCGGGTTCACGTCCTTCGCCGAAAGACTCGCCGCCCGCGAAGTCGTTGCCCAACTCAACCGCTACCTCGACCGCATGAGCCGGGCGATCGAGGCCGAGGGCGGCGTCATCGATAAATTCATCGGCGATGAAATCATGGCCCTCTTCGGGGCGCCCGTCTCGGCGGCCGACTCCGCCGAACGCGCCATCCGCGCCGCGCTCGCCATGCGTCGCGCGCTCGCCCAACTCAACACCGAGTTTGCCGCCGACGGCCTGCCCGAACTGGGTTTTGGCGTCGGCATCAACACCGCCCACGTCATCGCGGGCAACATCGGCTCCACCCGTCGCCTCAACTACTCGGTCATCGGCGACGGCGTAAACCTGGCCGCCCGCCTGCAATCCCTCACCCGCCGCGACGAATTTGGTGCCGATCTCATCTTCAGCGAGAGCACCCTCGCGGCCGTCGGTCAGGCCAAGCTGCCCCCCATTCGCGATCTGGGATCGACCCTCGTTAAAGGTCGTCGCGAAGCGGTCCGTATCTACACGGTGGACGCTTAAGCGCAGGCGGTTCGGCTCCTGCGCCCGCTGCAACCACCACCATTTTCCTCAACCCGTTATAAGCGAGAACGTTACACCCCTGCCTTGCCGCCCCCACGTGGCGTTAATGCAAATCAATGTCCGTCTTGCTTTACGCCTACGATTAAGTCATACCGCTTCCCATGAGTCGCCAGCGCCTGTTCTCCACCCTCGCGAGCCTTTGCCTCTGCTCCAGCCTTTGGTCGGTCGAGCCCGCGGAACCCACCTACGCAGACTGGTTAGGGACGAGCAGGGAGAGCGACCGGTGGAGTGATCCGGCCAACTGGTTGAACGGGCAGGTGCCGCTCTCCGATGGCAGCACCTACGTCTACTTCCCCGGTCTCTTCTCGTCCTACGAAGAGTATTACACCTACCTGCGGTCCCACTATCACATCTCGCTCGATGCGAATCCCGACGTCGCGGGCCTGTATTTCGAGGGCGGGACCAGCTACGACTTCGCCCCGGACTACAATTCGCTGGCGGCGGCCCAGTTCACCATTCGCGACTACGTCGAGGTCGGTGACGGCATGTATTACCTCGAAGGACCGCTCCTCTCCACCGCCATCGATTCCACCGAGCTGCCCTACCTGTACACCTGGGTCTATTTTAACCCCAACGTCGCGGTCGTCGCCGACAACGTCGACTGGTACGTGGCCTACGATGCCGAGGTGGAGATCGCCGGCACCCTCACGAACACCGGCACCTTGTCCAAATACGGCGACGGCATGCTCCTGCTCTCCGGCGACAACAGTTCCACCCTTTCCGGAGATGTCCTCCTCGTGAACGGTCTCCTCGGCCTCGGCCAGGACACCGCTCTCGGCACCGCCACGCTGCATCTCGGACCGAGCGACGATACGGCGGAAAACTACCCGGGTCTCGTGGCCGTCGACAGCGACCGGGAGATCGCCAACGATGTCTACGTCAGCAATTCCCTCGCGATCTACGAGGACGACTATTCCGACGACAACGAACTCACCCTCACCGGCACGGTCACGCTGGGCGGCGACACCCTCATCGAAAACTTCGGCGGTCTGCTGGCCTTCGAGGGGCTCCTCACCGAGGAAAATCCCGGAACCAAACTCACGATTGACGCCGACGAACCCGTCCTCTTCGGCGGCACCACCGCCATCACCGGCGGCATCGACGTACTCTACGGCGCGGCCGTCTTCCTCGACGGCGACGCCCTGCCCGCCTCGGGCCTGCTGACCAGTTCCTACAACGGCTACATCGGCCTGATCGAAGAAACCGTGGCCGATCAGCTCGCCGCCATGTCCGCCTTCCTCGCCCGCTTCGATCCGGTCAATACCCACGGCACGATCGGCTTCGATTCGGACCCGTCATCGACCACCGTCAACAGCTACAGTGGTAACATCGACCTCACCGGATTTGATCCGTCTGTCTCGCTCGGCTCCGTCACCGTGGCCGAACTCACCGGTGAAATCACCCCCGCCGGCTCCAACTACCGCTTCGGCAACGGCGGCGGCGAACTGCGGGTAAACAGCGCGCTCACCGACGAGCCGGCTCCCGCGGAAGCGGTGCTCGCCTCCGGCGCTCTCGTCTCCGCCGTCACCGTCGGCAACCCGCGCGGCGTCGAGGTCTTCTCCACCGTCGGCGACCCGCTCACCGTCTTCCTCAATTCCAGCGCCAACAGCTTCTCCGGCCAGGTCAGTGTGGGGGATTCGGCGGTCATCTTCGGTCATGCTCCCGGCACCCTCCCCAGCGCCGCCACGCTCATGACCTACTCCGGCGGCTACATCGGCATCCAGGACACGACGATCACCGTCGCCGACTACCTCGCCCAATGGAGCGACGGCCTCCTCGAAGGCTTCATCGGTTTCGACAGCCTCGATCCAATGACGCCGCGGACGATCACCGAAGCGATTGATCTGAGCCGCTTCACCAGCCCCGACATCTTTCTGGCCACCACCACCGACGTCACCCTCAGCGGCGCCATCACCCTGCCCACCGGCTCCACCGCCTACAACTTCGCCGGCTACAAGGGCGGCAAACTCACCGTCGCCAGCACCCTCGCCGACAACGGTTCGCCCGTGGCCGTGAACATCGGAGACGAGGAGACCGAATCCACCGGCGGCTACTCCAACGCCACGACCGAAGCTCATTCCGGCGTGATCCTCAGCGGCACCAACACCTACAGCGGGGGCACCTGGCTGGCCAACGGTGGCCTCATGGTGACCAACAACAGTTCCCTCGGCAGCGGCGACCTGAACGCCGTCGGTGAAGGCTGGAGCTTCGCCAGTGCGCTCGCGGAATACAGCGAGCCGTATTTCGACTTCGAGGACTACCCCATCCTGGTGGCCGGCGGCGAGGGGCTCGATATCGCCAATGCGATCAACCTCACCAGCAACCTCGTCGTCAACGTGCCCTGGGAAACGGCGGACTCCAACCTCACCCTTTCCGGAGCCATCGCCGGCGGCGGCAGTCTGCTCAAGGTCAATTCCGGCACCCTCAACCTCAGCGGGGACAACAGCGGCTTCACCGGCGGCCTCTACATCGCCAACGGCACCGTCAATATCCTCTCCGACACCGCCGCCGGTTCCGGTCCGATCGCCTTCGGCATCGGCTACGGCCAACGCCTCAACTTCTCGTCCGCCAGCCCGACGATCGGCGGACTGCACAGCGTCGGCTACGACGACTCGTATTCATCGAGCACCTACGTCGAGATCGCCGCCGGCACCACCCTCACCATCAATCCCAACGGACTGGATCTCGATTACTCGGGCACCATCGCCGGCTCCGGCGGCCTCATCATCACCGGCACCGGCCAGCAAACCCTCAGCGGCTACAACACCTACACCGGCGGCACCACCATCACCGGCGGAGCCGAGGTCTACGCCCACGGCAACAACGCCTTCGGCCAGACCGGCACCACCAAGCCCCAGGTGACGATCGACGGCGGCACCCTTTACCTCACCGACGAAGAGGAGGGCGACGTACTCGCCAACCTCGCCTTCAGCGCCAACGGCGGGCGGCTCGGCGGCAACGGTCGGCTCGTTTTCGACGAGACGCTCGGCTTCGGAGCCAACACCAAGCTCGCCCCCGGATTCTCGGTGGGTCACCTGGAACTCGACGGTCCCGTGGAGTTCCGCAGCGGCGGCATCCTCGAGATCGAACTCGGCACGTCCTTCGAGGGCGACGACATCATCTCCGACATCGTCTTCGCCCAGTCGGTCGCCATCACGTCGACCGCCGTCGACCCCTTCACGATCTTCCTCACCAACGAGGACGGCATCGTGCCGTCCAACTTCGA
The DNA here is from genome assembly GCA_965652375.1 of uncultured Opitutus sp. Lineage (GTDB taxonomy): Bacteria > Verrucomicrobiota > Verrucomicrobiia > Opitutales > Opitutaceae > Actomonas. Next base: position 8,841 of record CBFGUO010000034.1, on the reverse strand, counting down.
TGCCGGCAGCAGCTACAGCTGGCTCATCGTGGGCTCGCTCTCGTCGATCGGCACCTTCGATTTTGACGCCCTCAACTTCCAGATCGATCCCGATCTGCTCGCCCTCGCCGGTGACGGATTTTTCTCCCTCACCCTCGAGGACGGCTTCCTCAACGACACCGCGCTCACCGACAACCTGCTCGTCGTGAGTTTCACCCCGGTGCCGGAGCCCTCGACCTACGCCCTCTTCGGCCTCGGCCTCGTTCTGGTCGGCTGGCAGACCTGGCGCCGCCGCCGGGCCGGCTGAAATCCGTCGCTCTGCACGTTTGGGTTTTACAGAAGCGAACGAAGAAAACGAAGGGAACAAGGAAGCCCTTGCGGCGGGTGAGTGGTTGATCCGCAAAGTTCACCCTGCCGCTCGATCCCACGGGCAGCCTGCCACACCCCGCTGTAGGGCCGCCGCTTGCCGGCGTGCCGCACCTGCCTCTCAGCCATCGTCGGCCAAGCTACACCCAGGCAAACCACCGTCAGTCAGCGGCATGCCGGCGAGCGGCAGCCCTAAAGCCACGCCCGTCAACGTCCCATCAGGGCCTGGGCCCGGTCGACCAGCGTGAGGAACTCGACCCGGCGGCCCGCCGGATCGAAGCCCAGCGCCCGTTCCGCCCAGCGCCGCACGTCGCCCAGCGTCAGCGTGCCGCGCTGCGGCGAATCCCGCAGCACCAGGCCGAGGCCGGCGACGGCCGAGGCAAAGCGGAAGTCCTCCGAGGCCGCGGCAAACGCCGCCACGCGATCGAGCAGCGGGAAGCTCCATTGCCGGCTTTCCGCCGCCTCCGGCGCCTTCGCCCGCACGTGCACCACCAGCAGCTCATGGTCGAGCTCCGTGGCCGGCGCGGCCGCCGCCACGGACTGGTAACGCAGCGCCGGCAGATCCACCGCCGCCAGTCCGGCTGGCAACTCGCCGCCCGTCGGCACGATTTCGAAAAGCGCCGTCACGGCGTGACCGGCACCGAGTTCGCCGCCGTCCACCGCGTCATTGGCAAACCCTTCCGAGGCGAGCGCCCGGTTTTCGTAACCGATAAGTCGATACGCAGCCACCCGGCGCGGATTGAACTCCACCTGGACCTTCACGTCCTGGGCCACCGTCGCCAGCGTGCCCTCCACCTGCTCGACCAGCAACCGCCGCGCCTCCCGTTCCGAGTCGACGTAGCCGTAGTGGCCGTTGCCGCGATCGGCAAGGGCCTCGAGCGTCTTGTCCTGCAGGTTGCCCATGCCGAAACCGAGCGCCGTCAGGTAGACCCCCGTGCGCACCTTGGCGGCAATGAGACGCTCCAGCTCGCCCTCGCCGGTGACGCCGACGTTGAAATCGCCATCCGTGCACAGAATCACGCGATTGATGCCGCCCTCCACGAAGTGGGCCTTCGCCACGTCGTAGGCCAGCTCGAGACCGTTGCTGCCGTTGGTGGAACCGCCGGCGGTGAGTGCATCGAGCGCCTGGAGGATCTCCCGCCGCTGCGCCGCCGGGGTCGACGGCAGGGCCAGACCGGACGTGCCGGCATAGGTCACGATCGCCACCCGGTCGTCGGATCGCAGCTGGCCCAGCAGCATGCGCAGGGCTTCGACGGCCAGTGGCAGCTTGTTCGGCTGTCCCATCGAACCGGATACATCGATGAGGAACACCAGATTGGCCGGCGCCCGCGAGGCGTTGGCGATTTCGCGGGCTTTCAGACCGATGCGCACCAGTTTGTGACCGGCGGCCCAGGGCGCGTCGGCCACCTCCAGGTGCGCCGCAACCGGCGCATCATCGCCCGCCGCCGGGGGCGCGTAGTCGTAGGTGAAGGCGTTCACCATCTCTTCGATGCGCACCGCGTCGAGCGGCGGCAGCCGGCCCTGCTCCAGGAAGCGCCGTACGTTGCTGTAACTGGCGGTGTCCACGTCGACCGCAAAGGTGGAAAGCGGCGCCGCCGCCGGTCGTTGCCACGCCTGCTCGTTGATCACCGCGTAGCCCTCCCGGTCCGGCTCGTCGACGAGCGGAGCGGCAACCGAGGCGCGGAGTGCGGGAGGCGCAACGGGAACAATATAGCTCCCGGTCGCGCCCAGCTCATTCATCAACGTGCTCGTGCCGAGAGATTGGTCCAGATACGCCAGGCGGGAGCCCCCCAACGCAGCCTCGGAAAGGTGGGCGGAAAGGGCTCCGGCCCTGGAATCAGCCACCGGTTTCACCGCAAACTGGAGATCCTCGGGTGTGAAGGCCGCGGATTGATCGTTCGGCTCACCAACTGCCGGCGCAGGCTCCAGGCCCATGCGCTGCATCGTGGCGTCAACCGAGGCCTTCATCGCCTCCTCTCGGGAAATCTCCACCCACATCGTGGGCAGACGAATCGTGTCCGCCGGCACCTCCGGCGTGGTGAACGGTTGTGCGCTCGGAGATTCTTCTCCGGCCTCGGCCACGAGTCCGACGGCGCTGCTCTCCATCGATACCGTCGGTTCCGGTACGGACACCGCCGCCTCATCCTCGGCTGGCGGCGGCATCTGCGTGAGATCCAGGTCATAGCGGATGACCTCCTCCTGCGGCGCGATCGGGAGCTGGCGATTCTGCACCACCACCAGGATCGCAAAACCCGCCGCCATGAGACTGGACACCCAGAAGACCGGAAAACGCAGCACCTTCTTCGGCGTAAAGGGATAGACCTCGTCCTTCAGTTCCGATGCCTGCACCGGCGTCACGACCGGCAAGGGCTCGGCGGCCAACGCGCCTTCCAGATCCACGGCCAGCGTCCGCAGCTCCGCCACCGCCGCCTGCAACTCCGGGTCCTTCGCCACCGCTGCGGCAATCGCCAGGGCCTCTGCGCCCTCGAGTTCCCCCAACGCAAACGCCGTCAGGCGCGGGTCGTCGGGCGTGATCGTCGTGTCATTCATTTTAAAGTCCTCGTTCATCGTTGTCCCCTGCTCCCGTTCACGGCTGCTGCGCGGCCATTTCCTGCCGCAGTTTCTTGACCGCCGTGTGGATCAGGAAGCCGACGTTGCTCACCGACAGTTCGGTGATGCGGCTGATTTCCTTGTAACTGAATCCATTCTGAAACTTCAGCCGGATGACCTCCTGCTGGTTGGGCGGCAGGCGATCGATAAGATCGAGCACCGCCGTGCGGCGTTCCTCGGCTTCCAGCTCACGTCCCGGCCGCAGCTCGCCCGCGCGCACCTTCTCCACCTCTCCGTCGGCAAACGCTCTCATGCGGCCCTCCTTGCGCAGGACGTCCAGCGCGCGATTGCGGCACACCGTGTAGAGCCACTCAACCACGTGGCCGTTGACCTGCTCCGGGGGCTGGCGCAAGAGCCGCACGAACGCGTCCTGCACGACATCGCGCGCCCGTTCCTCGTCGCCGCCCACGAGCCGCGTCGCATACCGCACCAGCGGCGCCTGGTGTTCTCGCACGGCTTCCTCGATCCAAGCTCCTTCGTTTTCATCCTTCACGGTCGGTTTCATGCTGACCAGTGCAGGGTTTAACGAAGCGTACGGCCCTTTCTTAGGGCCGAGGGAAATTATTCGGCCGAACGCTCAGGGATTTTCCGGGGGCGTGCCCGCGGCGGACAGCCGCGCATCCTCATACACCCGCGCGAGCGCCGCCGGGATGAGCGGCAGCACGAAAACCACCGGGAGGATCAGCAGCATCGCCGCCACGAAGTTGATCAACAGGATGATCAGCGCGATGGCCAACAGTGACCAGAAGCGCTTGCCCGTGATGCGCCAGCTGAGGCGGAACGCGTCGATGATCCCCATCGTCTGGTCCATCACGATCACGTGGACCAACATGAAGCGCGCCGCGATGATCGCGACGACGAAGCCGACCCCCAACATGACCAGAGCGAAGCCGATGCCCACTGCCGGGGCAAACGTCTCGGGCTTGTCGAAACTCTCCATCGTCAGTCCAAACGGAAGCATGAGCAGAAACATCAGGAACACCACGACCAGTCCCACCGCCAGCTGGATTGCCGCCACTCCGGCCAGCCCGCCAAAGCGGATCCGGTAGCCATCGAACACCGTGTCGAAGGCCGGCTCCTCGCCCCGCGCCCGCCGCAGGAAAAACCACGCCATGCCTGCCGTGAGCTGAGGCGACACGATGAATGACGCCGCCAGCCCCACGATCGGCACCATGCCCGCCACCACCATGATGAGGGTGGCCACCAGCACAACGCCGAGACCCAGCCAGTAACCGTTTGTCACGGTTCTCCAGATACGGCCGAACCCGCCCTCCACCGAAAAACCGAAACCGTTCTCGTCCAGCCGTCGGCTGAACTCCTCCAACGACCAGTCCGTCGCTTCCCCACCGGCTTCCGCACCGCCCGGCTCGGCCGACGGCACCACCGGCGGCCCGCCGGCTCCGGCCTCATCCACCCGCGGCAGCTGCGTCTCGGCGGCGATGCTGCCCCAGGTCACCCAGTTGGGCAGCCCTTCGCGCCAGACCAGGGTGTCGTCCGCCACCGTCCCCGCCGCAACCAGGCGGGCGAAGTCTTCCATCGAAACCGGGCCGAATCGTTGGCCGTTCACTGCGTAAAACCATTGCATGGCAAATCGGGGTTGAGGGCTCGCCGCGGATAAGATCGGGCCCGGCGCAACGTCGCAAGCATCAACGCCCGCCGGGACTTGCGACCATCGCCCCGCCCGGCTTGCCTCGGTGCCATGCGTTTCCGTCCCGCCGCCCTCGCCGGCCTCCTTGTCCTCGGCCTTGTCGCCTCCGGCTGCGGCCGCCGCACCCCCGTCGTCGAACAGGCCACCCGCGACGGGGTCCTGCACCTCGCCATCCCCGATGAACCCGAGACGCTCGATCCGCAGCTCGCCATCGCGCTCAGCGACATGCAGGTCATCACCGCGCTCTTCGAGGGCCTGACGGCCATCGACGAAATCACTTCCCGCGCCGTCCCGGCCGCCGCCGACTCCTGGGAGGTCTCCGACGACGGCCTGACCTGGACCTTTCACCTGCGCCCCGACCTGCGCTGGTCCGACGGCACCCCGCTCGATGCGCAGACCTTCCGCGACTCGTTCGTGCGGGCCCTCGCTCCGTCCATCGCGTCCGAATACGCCTACGTGCTGCACCCGATCAAGAACGCCGCCCGCTTCAATGCCGGCGAAATTCCCGACTTCGTCGCCGTCGGGGTGAAGGTCGTCGATCCACTCACTCTGCGTTTCGAACTCGAAGCCCCCAATCCCGCCTTTCCCGCCATCCTGTCGCTGCCAGCCGCCTTCCCCGTGCCGCTGCACGTGCTGCGCCGCGAGGGCGGCACCATCAACCGCGCCACGGCCTGGGCCCGCGCCGGCACGCTCGTGGGCAACGGTCCCTTCACGCTCACCGATTGGCGACCCGACCAACACCTGCGCGCCGAGCGCAATCCGCACTTCCGGGACGCTGCCGCCGTCGCGCTCAACGCGGTGGTGTTTCATCCTTACCCCAGCGCCACCGCCCAGGAAAACGCCTTCCGCGCCGGTCAACTTCACCTCACCTCCACCGTGCCGCTCACCAAAATCGACGCCTACCGCCGCGAGGAGCCGGCGGCCCTGCGCCTCGATCCGTTTTTCCAGACCGCCTTCATCCGCTTCAACACCACCCGCCCGCCGCTCGACGATGTGCGGGTGCGCACCGCCCTCGCGCTCGCCATCGACCGCGACGCCCTCGCGGCCCACGTGCTCACCGGCGGCGAGTCGCCCGCTCCGCGCCTGACGCCGCCGGGCACCGCTGGCTACACCGCGGAAACCCCGCTTCGCTACGATCCCGCGGCCGCCCGCGAGCTGCTGGCCGCGGCCGGATTTCCCGACGGCACCGGATTCCCCCAGCTGGAAATCATCACCCGCCCGCGCGAGATCGACCGCCAGGTTCTCGAGGCGATCCAGCAGATGTGGCGCCGCGAACTCGGCATCGGCGTCCAGATCGCGATCAAGGAGCAGCGCGTGTGGCTGCACGAGGAGCGATCGCTCAACTACGACCTCTCCAACGCCGCCTGGATCGGCGACTACATCGATCCCGCCACCTTCCTCGACCTCTTCCTCACCAACGGCGGCAACAACGCCACCGGCTGGGCCGATCCCGCCTACGATGCCGCCCTCGCCTCCGCCGCCCGCGCGACCGACGACGCCGCGCGTCTCGCCGCCTTTCAGGAAGCCGAGTCGATCCTCCTGCGCAACCTACCCATCGCCCCGCTCTACCACGGCACCCAGCCCTTTCTCATCCGCCCCGAGGTGCACGGGTGGCCGCCCTCCCTGCTCGGTTTTCATCGCTTTCAAAACGTGAGCCTCGCCGCCGCGCCCGCCCCGGATTCGTGAGCCCCGTCCCCGGCACGCAACCTGCACCATGCTTGCCCCCGGCCGGCGCCTATGCCACCGTGTCGGGCCTCGCATGAGCCGCCCAGTTCTCGTCCTTTTTTCCCTCCTCTCCTGCCTCGCCCCGGCCCTCCCCGCCGAAGATTCCGTGCAACTCGTGCGCGTCTGGCCCGGTTATCGCGACGCTGCCAGCTTCACCCGCCTCGGCGAATACTTCGGCGCCGCCCCCGATGCCGCCAATCAATCCGCGCTGCGTTCGCAGCCCGCCGCCCGGGACGGCTACTACTGGCTCGTTCGCACCCAAACCCCGCGCGCGCATCCCGGCGCCACCCTCTCCCTGAAGGTCATGCGCGCCGGCGCCGCCGCACCCGAATTGCATCGCTTCACCCTCGATGTGCCCGCCGGCAGCCACGCCCTGCAGGCCGGCCTAACCGGGCGCGACTGGCCGGATCCCGCCGAGCGTCCCGTCGCCTGGCAACTCACCCTCACCGCCGCCGACGGCTCAGCCCTCGCTGCGACGCAGAGCTTTCTGTGGGCCGATCCTCCGCCCTCTTCCTGAACTCCCCGCCGACCTCCATGTCCGAACTCTTCGCCGACTACGACACCGGCCCCTTCTACGACGAAATGTTCACCGCAACCGGTGAGCCCCGTGCACACTACCAACGCCTGTTCGAGCGCTACGCCCGCCTCCAGGGCATGACCGAACTCGCGCAGCGTCAGAAAACCGCCGACAAAACCTTCAAGCGCCGCGGCGTCACCTTCACCGTCTACTCCGACAAGGCCGGCACCGAGAAGATTTTCCCCTTCGATCTCATTCCGCGCATCATCGCCGCCGACGAGTGGACACACCTTTCCCGCGGCCTCACCCAGCGCATGGTCGCGCTGGATATGTTCCTGCACGACATCTACCATGACCAGCGCATCGTGAAGGAGGGCGTCGTCCCCGCCTCACTCGTCGAAAGCTGCGCGCATTTTCGACGTGAACTCGTCGGCGTCGACCTCCCGCTCAACCGCCACGTGCACATCAACGGTACCGACCTCGTGCGCGACGAACACGGCACCTACCGCGTGCTCGAGGACAACCTCCGCACCCCCTCCGGCGTCAGCTACGTGCTGGAAAATCGTCAGGTCATGAAGCGGGTCTTCCCCAACCTCCTCCGCCAATACGGCGTGCGCCCGGTCTCCAACTACCCGTCCGATCTGCTCAACCTGCTCACCTCGCTCGCACCCGACGTCGCCGAACCCACCGTCGTCCTGCTGACCCCCGGCGTCTTCAACTCGGCCTACTTCGAGCACGCCTTCCTTGCCCGCCAGATGGGCATCCAGATCGTCGAGGGCAACGACCTCATCGTGCGCAACGACAAGGTCTACATGAAGCGCACCCACGGGCTGCAGCGCGTGCATGTCATCTACCGCCGCATCGACGACGACTTCCTCGATCCCACCGTCTTCCGCCAGGACTCGCTCCTCGGCGTCCCCGGCCTGTTCGAAGCCTACCGCAAGGGCAACGTCGCCCTCACCAATCCCGTCGGCACCGGCATCGCCGACGACAAGGCCATCTATTACTACGTCCCCGCCATGATCCGCTTCTATCTGGGCGAGGATGCCGTGTTGCCCAACGTCGACACCTACCTCACCTCCGACCCGAAGGACCGCGCCTACGTCCTGGACAACCTGCCCAAGCTCGTCGTCAAGAGTGTCAACGAAGCCGGCGGCTACGGCATGCTCGTCGGCCCCAAGTCCACCAAGGCGCAGATCGACGAGTTTCGCGCCAAGATCATCGCCCATCCGCGCAACTTCATCGCCCAGCCCACCCTCGGCCTGTCCCGCGCCCCCACCGTCTGCGGCGGCAAGTCCATCGAGGGCCGCCACATCGATCTGCGCCCCTACATCCTCTATGGCGACAAGGTCCGCATCATGGCGGGTGGCCTCACCCGCGTCGCCCTCGTCAAGGGTTCCCTCGTCGTCAACTCCTCCCAGGGCGGGGGATCCAAGGACACCTGGGTACTCGCCCCCGCCGACACCGCCGCGCCGGCCGACACCGAAACCGGCCGCGAAAAGATCGCCATCTGAGCCCCGCCCGCGCCATGCCTGCCACCGATCTCATCCTCGACGAATCCGTCCCCGCCGCCCGCGCCGGCATGCTCAGCCGCGTCGCCAGCCTCATCTACTGGACCGCCCGCTACCTCGAGCGCGCCGAAAACACCGTGCGCCTCCTCGACGTCAACGCCCAGCTCGTGCTCGACCTCGAGGCCCGCCGCCACGCCGACGATCCCCGCGCCTGGGAGCCGCTCGTCTTCGTCACCGGCGACGACGAGGGCTTCCACAAACTCTATGGCGACCGGATCAGTGAGGAAACCGTCGTGCGTTACCTGCTCTTCGACCGCGCCAACTCCTCCTCCTACGTCTCCTGCATCGCCGCCGCCCGCGAAAACGCCCGTTGCATCCAGGATCAGATCGCCTCCGAGATGTGGGAAACGCTCAACACCTTCTACCACGAGCTCTCCACCCACAGCTACCGCACCTACCAAAAACTCGGCGCCGGCGAATACCTC